>JAWWPG010000048.1:0-13665 GCA_033850885.1 Nocardioidaceae bacterium | reverse complement strand
CCCCCCCCCCCCCCCCCGGGGAGGGGGTGGGGGGGTCGGGGTCGGGACGCCGGCGAGGGTCAGCTCAGCGGCGTGAAGGCGATCCCGATCCTCGGCTCGGTGCCGAACCACTTGCTGTCGTTGCCGAACCAGATGCCGTCATCGGTGACGGTGATCGCGCGCCCGCCGTCGGAGCACGGGTGCGGGGGTGCCCACGACATCGCCAGCCCGGTTGTCGGGTCTACCGAACCGCCGCCCATCGCGTCGACAGCGCCCGGTCCGGCGCTGTCGCGGCCCTGCGGGTTGTTGAGCCACCTGCTGTGGCCCTGCACGTAGATCGCGGTGCCGGTGATCGCCACCGAGCGCAGGGTGTCGCCGCCGGTGTAGTTGATCCACGTCGGGGCGGTCGGTGCCGCGATGTCGGTCTCGAACCTCGCGACCGAGTCACACACGTACCCGGTCGTGCCAGCCGGTGGCACAAAGCCTGCAGCGGCAACCGCGAAGTAGCTGCCGTCCGGCGAGAAGTCGACGTCCTGCACATAGGCACCCCAGTTGGCGCTCGAGCACATGTTCTCGAACGGGTCGTAATGCCAGTCGTTGAGGCTCGCCGAGGTCGTGTCGAGGTTCAGCATGAAGACGCGGGCGGCAGCGCGGCCGTTGACGGTCTTGAAGTCGCCCACCGCAACCAGGCGGGTGTCCTGCGGGTTGACGGCGAAGCGGTAGATCTGACCGCTGCCGCTGGCGTTGAGGAACGAGCCGGCGACGACGGTGTTCTTGAAGTAGCCGAGGTTGGCACCGGTGGCCGGGTTGAGCGCGATGAGCTTGGGCCCGAACCCTCCCGACACGAACAACATGCCGTTGACGACCTTGATGTCGGTGACCCGCCCGCTGTTGATCGGCGGCTTGAAGTTGGGGTCGACGACGCCAGTCACCGCGTCGACCTTCGCGATCCGCGGACGGGCGATGCCGTTGACCGTGGAGAAGTCACCACCGATGTAGACGGAGGACCCGCTCACGGCGATCGTCCACACCGGCGCGTTGACCACCGGGTTCCACGGCAGCAGGGCACCGGTGAAGCGGTTGACCGCGAACAGGTTGGGCTGCACCGTGAGCTGAGTCTTGGTGCTGTTGGAGATCGTGTTGAACTGACCGCCGATGTACGTCGTGTCGGAGCTGACGCCGATTGCGAGGGTCCGCGGATGTGCGACCACGGAGTCCGCGATCAGGTCAGGCGTGTAGTTGGCCGGATCGCTGGAGACCAGCCGATCCTGGGCCATCTGTGCCGACGCGGGAGACCCGACGCCTGCGACGAGACCCGCGATTGCCAACGTCGCGACCGCAGTCGTGCGAAGAACAGCAGAAATGACTCTCATGGATGGAACGGTCCCTCCCCTTGGCCCCTTGCGGAGCACACCGAACAGAACAATGTCGCCACTCCCGTTTCCGGGTCGGCGACGTCAACCCCGTGGAATTCCTTACTGCATGATGGGTGAAATTCCTTACTTGCATGATGGTAGCCCGAGCGAGGTGCTGTTAGGGCGGAACGCGGATATTGCCCGACCTTCGCTTCCGCGACCCGTATGGCAGAGTGTGTCCGTGCCGAACCACGAGGATCTTCCCATACCCGCTGACGACGTCGTGGGGGACGACGACGCGCTGGCGGCGTGGGCCGCCACGGTGGCCGGGGAGCGGCTCGAGGAGCTGCGCGGACAGGGGCTCGAGGGGCGGGAGCTGAAGGACGCCGGCGACCGGCTCGGCCACACCATCCTGATGCAGCTGCTCGACATCTACCGGCCAGGGGATGCGGTCCTCAGCGAGGAGGGCCAGGACGACAAGGTACGTCTGACCCGTAGCCGGGTCTGGATCGTCGACCCCCTCGACGGCACCCGGGAGTACTCGGAGCCGCCTCGTGACGACTGGGCCGTCCACGTCGCCCTCTGGCAGGACGGCGACCTGGTGGCCGGGGCGGTGGCCCAGCCCGCCCTGGGTGCGACGTTCAGCACCGCGGACCCGCCGGTGGTGCCGGCACGCTCGAGCAGCCGGCCGCGTCTGGCGGTGAGCCGCACCCGCCCGCCCGATTTCGTTGCGGTGCTGGCCGAGCGGATGGGCGCCGACCTAGTGCCGATGGGGTCCGCGGGAGCCAAGGTGATGTCCGTCGTCCGCGACGTCACAGACGTCTACGTCCACGCCGGCGGCCAGTACGAATGGGACTCCGCCGCACCCGTGGCCGTGGCCCGCGCGGCAGGTCTGCACACCAGCCGGGCCGACGGCGCGGCCCTCGCCTACAATCAGGATGACGTATGGCTGCCAGATCTCCTGGTGTGCCGTCCCGAGCTCGCCGAGCCCGTCAGCAGCTTCGTCCGCGAGTACTGGGCCGAGCACGGCAGCTGACCGCCGACCCCACCCCGCCTCATGACGATCCGTGGCTTGACCCCCGTTGTCGCCGCCGAGCCCTCAGTGGCCGCGGCGCTCCAGCGCGTGGGTGCAGGGGGCTCGACGGTGCTCGACATGACCGCGCCTACCGCGTTGCGTCCCTTGATCGTGTCCGCGCTCGCCGGCGGATACGGTCCCAGGACTCCGCCGACGGTGCTCGTCGTGACAGCGACCGCGCGCGAGGCCGAAGAGGTGGTGGACGCCGCCAGCGGACTGCTCGACCCCGACTCCGTCGTCGAGTTCCCGGCTTGGGAGACGTTGCCGCACGAGCGGCTGTCGCCGAGGTCGGACACGGTCGGCCGCCGGCTGGCCGTGCTGCGCCGCCTGCTCCACCCCGAGGACAGGGTGTCCGGGCAAGGTCTGGTACGGGTGATCGTCGCGCCGGTCCGCTCGGTTCTGCAGCCGCAGGTCAAAGGCCTCGGGGACCTGGAGCCGGTCTCGCTCCGTGAGGGTGACGAAGCCGATCTCGAGGACGTCGTACGTCGGCTGGCGGCCGCCGCCTACCACCGCGTCGACCTCGTCGAGCGTCGTGGCGAGTTCGCCGTCCGCGGCGGGATCGTCGACGTCTTCCCCCCGACCCAGGAGCATCCGCTCCGGATCGAGTTCTGGGGCGACACCGTCGAGGAGATCAGGTCTTTTGCGGTCGCCGACCAGAGGTCGCTCGACAAGGCACCTGACGGGCTATGGGCTCCACCGTGCCGTGAGCTGTTGCTCACCGACGAGGTCAGGTCTCGCGCGCTTGCCCTCGCCGAGCTGCATCCCGAGCTACTCGAGATGCTGGACAAGATCGCCCAGGGTCACGCGGTCGAGGGCATGGAGTCGCTGGCACCCGCGCTCGTCGACGAGATGGAGCTGCTCGTCGATCTGTTACCAGAGGGGTCCCTCGTCCTTGTCTGCGACCCGGAGCGGGTCCGAGCCCGCGCCCACGACCTGGTGGCGACCAGCACGGAGTTCCTGCACGCGACGTGGGCCGCCGCCGCCGGTGGCGGCCAGGCGCCGATCGACCTGGGTGCCGCGGCGTACCACTCGCTCGGTGACGTGCGGACCCGGGCGGTCGGTGGCGGGCTCTCCTGGTGGTCGATCTCCCCGTTCGGACTGGACCCGGACGTGCATGAGGCCACCCCGTCGCCACCGGTTCGCACCGACACCGGCGACATCGTGTCGGTCGACGTCGACGTGGCGAGCAGCGTGGACACGCTCGCGATCGACGTGAGGCCGGCCGAGACGTATCGGGGCGACACCGAGCGGGCGGTCGCGGACGTTGCCGGCTTCCTCCGGGACGGGCTCTCCGTCATCCTCGTCACTGAGGGCCACGGCCCCGGCGAGCGCCTCGTCGAGGTGCTCCGTGACCACGACGTCGCGGCCCGTCTCGTCGACGACCTCAGCTCTCCGCTGGCGACGAACGTGGTCGAGGTCGTCCAGGGCAGCCTCCAGCACGGCTTCGTCGCTCCGGGGTCCGCTCTCGCCGTCCTCACCGGCGCGGACCTGATGAGCCAGCGGCCGCTGCCCCGCGACGCGACCCGGATGCCGTCGCGTCGCCGCAGGCAGGTCGACCCTCTCCAGCTGACGCCCGGTGACTACGTCGTCCACGAGCAGCACGGCATCGGCCGCTACACCGAGATGATCCAGCGAACCGTCGCGGGTGCCACCCGCGAGTACCTGGTCATCGAGTACGGCGCATCGAGGCGTGGACACCCGCCGGACAAGCTGTTCGCGCCGACCGACCAGCTCGACCAGGTCACGCGCTACGTCGGCGGCGAGCAGCCGAGTCTCGACCGCCTGGGCGGATCGGACTGGTCGCGGCGCAAGGGCCGAGCCCGCAAGGCGGTTCGCGAGATCGCGGCCGGCCTGATCAAGCTGTACGCCGCCCGGCAGGCGACGGTGGGTCATGCGTTCTCACCCGACACGCCGTGGCAGCGCGAGCTCGAGGATGCCTTCCCGTACGTCGAGACGCCCGACCAGCTGGCCAGCGTCGACGAGGTCAAGCGCGACATGGAGCTGCCGGTCCCGATGGACCGGCTGATCTGCGGCGACGTGGGATACGGCAAGACGGAGATTGCCGTGCGGGCCGCCTTCAAGGCGGTCCAGGACGGCAAGCAGGTCGCCATCCTGGTGCCTACGACCCTGCTCGTCCAGCAGCACTTCCAGACGTTCAGCGAGCGTTTCGCGGGCTTTCCTGTCAACGTGCGCCCGCTCAGCCGGTTCCAGAGCGACGCCGAGGCCAGCGCGGTGGTCCAGGGCCTGCGCGACGGCACGATCGACGTCGTCATCGGCACCCACCGTCTGTTCAACGCCGAGGTGAAGGTCAAGGACCTCGGCCTCGTGGTCGTCGATGAGGAGCAGCGCTTCGGTGTCGAGCACAAGGAGGCGCTCAAGCAGATGCGAACAGCTGTTGACGTCTTGAGCATGAGCGCGACTCCAATACCGAGAACTTTGGAGATGGCGGTCACCGGGATCCGCGAGATGTCGACGATCACGACGCCTCCCGAGGAGCGGCACCCGGTGCTCACGTTCGTGGGGCACCAGGATCCGGCGCAGGTCGTCGCCGCCATCCGTCGCGAGCTGCTCCGTGAGGGCCAGGTCTTCTACATCCACAACCGCGTGCAGTCCATCGACAAGGCCGCGAGGCGGCTGAGCGAGCTGGTGCCGGAGGCGCGGATCACCGTCGCCCACGGCAAGCAGCACGAACGCCAGCTCGAGCAGGTCATGCTCGACTTCTGGGAGCGCAAGTACGACGTGCTGGTCTGTACGACGATCGTGGAGTCGGGCCTCGACGTGGCCAACGCCAACACTCTCGTCATCGAGCGGGCGGACCTGCTCGGCCTGTCGCAGCTGCACCAGCTGCGGGGCAGGGTCGGACGAGGAGGCGAGCGGGCCTACGCCTACTTCCTCTACCCGCCCGAGAAGCCGCTGACGGAGACCGCTCATGAGAGGCTGGCGACGATTGCGCAGCATGCGGACCTCGGGGCCGGGATGGCCGTCGCGATGAAGGACCTCGAGATCCGCGGGGCGGGCAACCTCCTCGGGGGCGAGCAGTCGGGCCACATCGCTGATGTCGGCTTCGACCTCTACGTGCGGCTGGTGGGCGAAGCGGTCGCCGAGTACCGCGGCGAAGAGCCGGCCGACGAGGACGAGGTGCGGATCGAGCTCCCCGTCGACGCCCACCTCCCGCACGAGTACGTGCCCAGCGAACGGTTGCGGCTGGAGATGTACCGGCGGCTGGCCGAGGTCAGGTCCCCGGAGCAGGTCGACGCGTTGCGCGCGGAGCTCCTCGACAGGTACGGCGCCCTGCCGCCCGCCGTCGAGAACCTGCTGGCGGTCGCCCTGTTGCGGGTGGCGGCGAAGCGGGCCAAGATCACCGACGTCAACGTGCAGGGCAAGTATGTGCGCTTCGCACCCGTCGACGTGCCGGACTCGACGCGCGTCCGGATCGATAGGCTCTATCCGGGGAGCGTGGTGAAGCCTCCGCTGCGCAGCGTCCTGGTGCCTCGCCCGAGGACGGCCCGGGTCGGGGGCGAGGCGCTGCGCGATGTCGCCGTACTAGATTGGGCGGGTCGGGTGATCGAGGACATCAGCAAGGGACCGGCCGCGCCGTCGTTGCCTTCGCCATCACAAGGAGCATGAGCAGTGACGTCTCGCAGGAGAAGGCCAGCGCTGGGAGGACTCGCGGTGGTGGCCGCCCTTGCGCTCACCGGGTGCACCCTGCACCCCGGTGCGGCTGCAGTTGTCAACAGCACGACGATCAGCCAGAACCACGTCGAGGATCTGGTGCTCGCCGCGTGCAGCTTCCAGAAGGCTGCCCGGCTCAAGAGCGGAGGCGCCTCCCCCAGCACCTCCACGGCTTCCTTCCGGACATTCTTCACGCAGAACCTGATCACGTTCGAGCTGTCCGGGGCCGCGGCGGATCGGCTTCATCTCACGGTGAGCCCGGCCGCGATCGCCAAGATCACGACGAGCGAGACGGTCCCCGCGGGCGTCGACCCCACAGATCGGCAGCTGCTCGTCGAGTTCTTCACCGACTCCGCGCGCTCGGAGCTGCAGGCAGCCGTTATCGGCGCCCATCAGAAGAACCCCTCGGTCACCACCGCCGACAACGTCACCAAAGCCGACCTGACAGCCGGCAACGCCTACCTGAAGTCGTATGCGGCGAAGCAGCACATCCTCGTGAACCCGGCCATCGGAACATGGGTGAACGGCAAGATCCAGCCTGGCGATGGGTCGCTCTCGGCCCCGGTCTCCGCCGCCGCCCGCAACTGGCTCAGCCTGCGCGCCGCCGGCGCGACGAGCGCCTCGACGGTCACGGGTCTTCCGCCGAGCCAGATTTGCGGCTGACCTGAGAGCCAGGGGGAGCGCGGTGGGGCGGCTGGCCGTTGTCGTCACGTCACCACGGCTGCCCGCCGGCTTGCTGACGTCGAGTGCCTGGCGTGCGGTGCAGGACGCTGACATCGTCGCGACCGCCGACCTCGACGCCCCGCTCGTGAGGGCGCTGATGGGTGAAGGGATCGAGGTGCGCACGCTCCCGAGCTCCGCGGCCGATGACCTGCTTGCGCTGGCCCGTGACGCCTCCGTCACCTGGTTGGCCTCCGATGACGGCGACCAACGCCTCACCGAACGGCTCGCGGAGGTCGTCGTACGCCGTTCGGAGACGTCGGAGCCAGGGCCCGAGGTGGAGATCGTCGTCGGCTCGTACGACCCGGTCGGGGCCAGGTTGCTCGACGCTGTCGCCGTGATGGACACCCTGCGCAGGCAGTGCCCCTGGGACAGGGAGCAGACGCACGAGACCCTGGTGCCGTACCTCGTCGAGGAGGCGTACGAGGTCATCGAGGCCATCGAGTCCGCCGAGCCGGAGCAGCTGCGAGAGGAGCTCGGCGACCTGCTGTTCCAGGTGCTGTTCCACGCCCGCATTGCCACGGAGCACCCGGAGCAGTCGTTCTCGATCGACGACGTAGCCGGGCTGCTGGTCGAGAAGCTGGTACGCCGGCACCCTCACGTGTTCGCCGACATGGAGGTCACCGGGGTCGCCGAGGTCGAGGCGAACTGGGACGAGATCAAGCGTGCCGAGAAGGCTCGCGGGTCGGCGATGGACGGGATACCGCTCGGGCTGCCGGCGCTCAGCCTGGCTGACAGCGTGATCGGCCGGGCCATCCGCACCGGGGTGGACGTGAGCGTCCCGGTCCCCGAGGGCGGCACCGCCTACTCCGAGGACACGCTGGGCGAGGTGCTGTTCGCGCTGGTCGCCGCCGCACGCGCGGGAGGCTTGGACGCAGAGCGCGCACTGCGGGCCCGGGTCAGACAAGAGATCGCGGCCGTGCGCAGTGCCGAGCAGCGAGCCCTGCAGTCGATCGAGCGGCCCCGCCACTAGGCTGGCGTAGCACTTCACAGGAGGAGACCTGCAGTGGCGCAGATCGAGGCTGTTGGCGCGCGCGAGATTCTCGACTCGCGAGGGAACCCGACCATCGAGGTCGAGGTCGCGCTGAGCGACGGTACCGTGTCCCGGGCGGCGGTGCCTTCGGGGGCATCCACCGGCAAGTTCGAGGCGGTCGAGCTCCGAGACGGCGGAGTCTGGTACGGCGGCAAGGGCGTCGGGAAGGCCGTGCAGGCGGTGAACGAGGTCATCAGTGAGGCCGTCCTCGGCCTCGAGGCCGACGAGCAGCGGGTCGTCGACCAGACGATGCTCGACCTGGACGGCACTCCCAACAAGGCGTCGCTGGGAGCCAACTCGATCCTCGGGGTGTCCCTGGCCGTCGCGAAGGCGGCCGCCGAGGCCGCCCAGCTTCCGCTGTTCCGCTACGTCGGCGGGCCGAGCGCCCACCTGCTGCCGGTGCCGATGATGAACATCGTGAACGGGGGTGCCCACGCGGACAGCAACGTGGACGTCCAGGAGTTCATGATCGCCCCGGTCGGCGCCGCGACGTTCTCGGAGGCGCTCGAGAAGGGCGTGGCGGTCTACCACGCACTCAAGTCCGTGCTCAAGAGTCGCGGCCTGTCGACCGGGCTCGGCGACGAGGGTGGCTTCGCCCCGGACCTCGAGTCCAACCGCGCGGCGCTCGACCTGATCGCGGAGGCGGTCGGTCAGGCCGGTCTCGGACTCGGCACCGACATCGTGCTCGCGGTGGACGTCGCAGCCACCGAGTTCTACGACACCGACGCCGGGCACTACGTCTTCGAGGGTGAGCCTCGCTCGGCCGAGCAGATGGTGGCCTACTACGAGCAGCTGATCGACGCGTATCCGATCGTGTCGGTCGAAGATCCGTTGAGCGAGGACGACTGGCAGGGCTGGGTCGCGATGACCGCAGAGCTCGGCGACAGGGTGCAGATCGTCGGCGACGACATCTTCGTGACCAACCTCGAGCGACTTGGGCGAGGCATCGACGAGCGGGCGGCGAACGCCCTTCTGGTCAAGGTCAACCAGATCGGCACCCTCACCGAGACGCTCGACGCCGTGGATCTCGCGCACCGCAACGGGATGCACTGCATGATGAGCCATCGCTCGGGCGAGACGGAGGACACGACCATCGCCGACCTCGTCGTCGCCACCAACTGTGGCCAGATCAAGTCCGGGGCGCCCGCTCGGTCCGAGCGGGTCGCCAAGTACAACCAGCTGCTCCGCATCGAGGAGGAGCTGCAGGACGCCGGCCGGTACGCCGGGCTCGCGGCCTTCCCCCGCTACCGGAGAGGGGACTGAGCCGTGCGACCACGTTCCACCCCCGGGTCCGGCCAGGGCAGCGGTCCGGCAGGTCCACCGGTGCGGCCGCGCCGACGCCCCGTCCAACCGGAGCCGGCCACTCGGCGTACGACCAGGATCGACGCACCCGAACCGGGCGCTGCGCTTCGACGGCCGTCGACGTTCACCAGCCGGGCGCTGATCCTGCTGCTGGTGGTGGCGGTGCTCGGGGTCTCCTACGCCTCGAGCATCCGGGCCTGGCTCAACCAGCGCAACGAGCAGAGCGCGCTGTCGGCGCAGATCGCCGCCCAGCGTGCCCAGATCTCCGCGCTGCAGGCCGCGAAGGCCCGCTGGAACGACCCGGCCTACATCGAGGCGCAGGCACGCCTGCGGTTCGGCTGGGTGATGCCGGGTGAGCGCACCTACCGGGTCATCGGCAAGGATGGGAAGGTGCTCAGCGCCGGCACGGGCCAGCTGCTGACCTCGCTGCCGGGGTCTGCTTCGACGCAGGCGCCCTGGTGGGACCGCACGTTGAACAGCCTGGTGCAGGCGGGTTCGACCCCGCCGGCGAAGAAGGCGCAGAAGCCGGTCCACCCTCCTGCGAAGTTCATCGGCCCGGCCCGCGGCCCCACCGGCCGGTGACCTGCCTTCCCCTGCTCACCGAGCCGGACGAGTCCGCCGTCCACGCCCAGCTCGGCCGGCGGCCGCGCGACCTGGTGGGGGTGGCTCATCGTTGCCGATGCGGTAACCCTGATGTGGTCGCCACGTCGCCGCGGCTCTCCGACGGCTCGCCGTTTCCGACGTTCTACTATCTGACCTGTCCGCGAGCGGCGTCGGCGGTCGGCACGCTGGAGGCCGCCGGTGTGATGAGTGAGATGACCCGGCGGCTCGCACACGACCCCGATCTGCGGGTGCGCTACCGGCAGGCGCACCAGGCCTACCTCGACGAGCGCGCCCGATACGGCGAAGTCCCCGAGGTGGCGCACACGTCCGCCGGAGGGATGCCGTCGCGCGTCAAGTGCTTGCACGCGCTGGTGGCCCACGCCCTGGCGGCCGGGCCGGGCGTCAACCCGCTGGGGGACGAGGCTCTTGCCCTGTTGCCTGACTGGTGGGAGGACGGCCCGTGTGCGGTCGAGGAGCCTTGAGCAGGGGAGCGTCGTGAGTGGTGGAGGAGCCGGGAAGCGGGTGGCCGCCCTCGACTGCGGCACGAACACCCTGCGGCTGTTGGTCGCGGACCTCGACCTGGACTCGGGTGAGGCGACCTACCTCGACCGCCGTTCCACGATCGTCCGGCTGGGTCAGGACGTGGACAGGACCGGGGTGTTCGCCGATGCCGCGCTCGGCCGCACGTTCGCGACGTTGGACGACTACCAGGACATCATCGAGCGCCACCACGTCAACCGGGTCCGGTTCGTCGCGACCTCGGCGGCTCGCGACGTCAAGAACCGCGAGGTGTTCATCCGCGGTGTTCGCGAGCGGGTCGGAGTCGAGCCGGAGATCATCTCCGGACAGGAGGAAGCCCGGCTCACGTACGACGGCGCAACCCGCCAGCTGGTCAACCGGCCGGACGTCGCCCAGCCCGTGCTGGTGCTGGACATCGGCGGCGGCTCGACCGAGCTGGTGATGAAGGAGGATCCGGACGGTCGGCTGCTCGGTGTCTCCGTCGACGTCGGTTCCGTCCGCATCACCGAGAGGCGCCTGCACAGCGACCCACCCACTGAAGCCGAGGTCGCGGCGGCGGTCGCCGATGTGCGGGCGGCACTGGACACGGTCGACCTGCCCATGACGTCTGCCGGCTCTTTGGTCGGAGTCGCCGGTACGGTCACGACGCTGGGCGCGATGGTCCTCGACCTCGAGGAGTACGACCGGGAGCGGGTCAACCTCGCCCGGCTGCCCCGACCCGACCTCGAGCGGGCGATCGGTCGCATCATTGCGATGACCGTCGAGGAGCGCCGTGCCCTGCCGTTCATGCACCCTGACCGGGCCGACGTCATCGGTGCCGGCGCCGTCGTCCTGCGGTGTGTGGTCGAGCAGGTGGGGCTATCGGAGCTCATCGTGTCGGCCCGAGACATCCTCGACGGGATCGCCTGGTCCATGGCATGACCCTGCTCCCGCATCCGCTGACCGGTGACCCGTTCGAGAGCCCGGTGCCGGCGGGAGGCAGGTGGCCGGGGGAACCCGCCGGTGCGCACACGCCGGTCGCGTCGGATGCGTCGTCGGTTCGTAGCCTCGCGAGCGGCGTGCGGGACGTCGAGCAGCTCTCCGCCGAGGTGTCGGTCTGCCGGGCCTGTCCCCGGCTGGTCGCCTGGCGGGAACGGGTGGCCGTCCAGAAGCGCGCCTCGTTCACGGACGAGCCCTACTGGGGCAGGCCGATCCCGGGGTGGGGGAGCACCGAGCCGCGGGTTCTCATCGTTGGCCTCGCCCCGGCCGCCAACGGGGGCAACCGGACGGGGCGCGTCTTCACCGGTGACCGGTCCGGCGACTGGCTGTTCGCGTCTCTGCACCGCGTCGGGCTGGCTGCTCGCGCGACCAGCGTGCACGCCGGCGACGGCCAGCGGCTGTACCGCACCCGCATGGTGGCCGCGGTACGCTGTGCCCCGCCCGCCAACAAGCCGACGCCTCTCGAACGCGTGACGTGTGCCCCCTGGCTGGATGCCGAGCTGCGGCTCGTGCTGCCCTTCGTGCGGGCCGTCGTGAGTCTCGGGTCGTACGCCTGGGACAACGTCTGGCGCGGGCTCGCCCGGCAGGGTTACGACGTGCCCCGGCCGCGGCCACGTTTCGGGCACGGCGTCCGGGTGGACGGCACCACCGCCGATGGCCGGCAGGTCGCCGTACTCGGGTGCTACCACCCGAGCCAACAGAACACGTTCACCGGCAAGCTCACCGAGGTAATGCTCGATGCCGTGCTGGGCACCGCCGCCAATCTCGCCCGCCAGTAGGGCGGCCCACGTCGCGATCGAGAAGGGCGGCCCGAGGTTTCAGCATCGAGGGATAGGGGAAGGGCTAGTGAAATGACGACTCCGCACATCGTGATCGCCGGCGGCGGGTATGTCGGCATGTATACCGCCCTGGGGCTGCAGAGGGCCCTGCGTCGGGGCGAGGCGCGGGTGACGCTGATCGATCCGCGCCCCACGATGACGTACCAGCCGTTCCTCCCGGAGGCGGCGGCCGGCAGCCTGGAGCCTCGCCATGTCGTCGTTCAGCTGCGCAAGACGCTGCCACGGTGTGAGATCCTCACCGCGCGAGTGGCGGGGATCGACCATGGGGCCCGCACGGTTCGCGTCGAGCCACGGGAAGGTACCCCGTACGACCTGGCGTTCGACGAGCTCGTCGTGTCGCTGGGCTCGGTGGCGCGGACCCTGCCCATCCCCGGTCTCGCGGATCGCGCGATGGGGTTCAAGCAGATCGAGGAGGCGATCGCGCTGCGCAACCAGGTGCTCGACCGGCTGGACCTCGCCGCATCGGTGCGAGACGAGGCGATCCGCGCCTGCGCCCTGACTTTCGTCTTCGTCGGTGGGGGGTACGCCGGCGTCGAAGCCCTCGCCGAGATCGAGGACATGGCTCGTTTCGCCACCAGGTACTACGAGAACATCGGCCCGGCGGACCTACGTTTCGTGCTGGTCGAGATGGCCGGCCGGATCCTGCCGGAGGTGGGCGAGAAGCTCGGTCGGTACACGGTTGACCGGCTCACCGAGCGGGGGATCGAGGTCAAGCTGGGGACCAAGCTCGAGTCCTGCGTCGACGGGCACATCGTGCTGTCCGACGGATCGCAGTTCGATGCGGACACCGTGGTATGGACGGCGGGCGTCAAGGCCAACCCCGTACTGGACGCCAGCGACCTTCCGCGTGACAAGGCAGGTCGGGTCCGGGCGCTTGCCAACCTCCGCATCGACGGCCTCGACCATGCCTGGACGGCCGGCGACAACGCGGCGGTCCCCGACCTGACAAAGCCGGGGCAGCTCTGCGCACCGAACGCCCAGCACGCGGTCCGGCAGGCGCGGTTGCTCGCCGCCAACGTCGTCCGCGCGTTACGTGGCCAGCCGCTCCAGGACTACCGGCACAGGTACGTCGGATCTGTAGCCAGCCTCGGGCTGTACAAGGGCGTTGCTCAGGTGTACGGCATCAGGCTGCGCGGCTTCCCGGCCTGGTTCATGCACCGCACCTACCACATGAGCCGGATGCCGACCTTCAACAAGAAGGTACGGGTCGTTCTCGACTGGACGCTCGCGCTGTTCTTCCGCCGCGACGTGGTCTCGCTCGGGAGCCTGCACGAGCCGCACGCCGACTTCGACCGGGCGAACGGCTAGCGCCTCGGCGAGCAGGTCACGCGGCGATCCCGCCTCTACGATGGGGCTTCGCCGTCGCGCTGATGCGTCGCGCCATCTGCCCCCGTATCCCAATGGCAGAGGAAGCGCCCTTAAAAGGCGTTCAGTGTGGGTTCAAGTCCCACCGGGGGCACCACTGTGATGTCTCGGGACACCGTTGACAGGTGTCTCGGGACATCGTTGCATGTCAGCGGGGTTTTCGGGGTGGTCCTGGGGGGACGCCCCGGGGTTGGTAGTCGCGGGTTGGGTCGAGGGTGAGTTCGC
>JAWWPG010000033.1:0-82144 GCA_033850885.1 Nocardioidaceae bacterium | reverse complement strand
AGTCGCCGCCACCCTCAACAAGAGGCCCCGCCCCACCCTGAACCTCCAAACCCCAGCAGCCAGACTCAACCAGCTGCTCACCGCAGCCTGAAACCCACACCGTTGCTAACACCGCTTGACATTGCCGGGCGTCGGGCGTACCCAGCGTTCCGTACTACCCGCGAGTGGGTGGCCCGAGCAATGGCTGGCGCAGGCCCGCAGGCGTTCCGCACGAGAGTGGGGCCCACAGGTGAGCGCAGGTCGTCGGGCGGCGGGTCAGGCGGCCGGCAGCAGGAAGGTGAGCACCAGCCAGACGAACGGGACGGTGGCCAGCAAGGAGTCGAGCCGATCCATGACGCCCCCATGACCGGGCAGGATGTTGCTCATGTCCTTGACGCCGAGATCGCGCTTGATGATGGATTCGAGCAGATCGCCGAAGGTTGCGGCCACGACTGCGACCGCGCCGAGGATGAGCCCCACCCACCATTCGCCGCCGAGGAGCAGCACCACGCACAGGACTCCGGCAATGGCACATCCGGCCGTCGAGCCGACGAAACCCTCCCACGACTTCTTCGGACTGATCCGAGGCGCCATCGGGTGCCGGCCGAGGCTGGCACCGACCGCATAGCCACCGATGTCGGAGGCGATCGTGACGATGATGAACGTGAGGACCTTCTGCACGCCGTCGTCGGCCGCCAGCAGGAGAGAGACGAAGGCGGCAAGCAGTGGGGCGTATACGAGGCAGAACACCGTCGCGCTGACATCGCGGACGAACCCGTCCTGCCCGCGTGGCATCCGCCAGAGGCTCGTGGCCAGTACGCTGGCGGCGAAAACCACGACCAGCACCCTCGCCCCGCCGAAGTACGCACCCACCAGCATCCCGGTCGACCCCACGAGCATCAGCGGGAGTGGGGTCACGGTATCGCGGAGCGAGAATGCGTGGCCGAGCTCCCAGAGCGCCACTCCAATGGTGACCGCGACCACGATGAGGAACAGCGCCTTGTAGAGCACGAGCGAGCAGATGATGAGCACGCCCAGCCCCAGCCCCACCGCGATGGCCGCGGGCAGGTTGCGGCCGGCTCTGCTCGACGCGACGGGCACGGTGTCGTCGATGTCTGCTCCGGTGATCTCGGCGGACACTGGCTCAGACCTCGAGCAGCTCGGATTCCTTGTGCTTCAGCACGTCGTCGATGGCGTCGACGTGCTGCTTGGTCATCGCGTCCAGACGCTTCTCGGCGTGGGTGACCTCGTCCTCGCCGAGCTCGCCCTCCTTGAGCGCCCGGTCGAGGTGTTGCTTGGCGTGCCTGCGGACATTGCGGACCGCCACCTTGGCGTCCTCCGCCTTGTTCCGGGCCACCTTGATGTACTCGCGGCGCCGCTCCTCGGTCAGCTCCGGCATGACGACCCGCAGCATGTCCCCGGTGTTGGTCGGGTTGACGCCCAGGTCCGAGTTGCGGATCGCCTTCTCGATCGCGCCGAGCGCCTGCCGGTCATACGCGTTGATCGTGACGACCCGAGGTTCCGGGTTCGTGAACGACGCGAGCTGCTGGATCGGTGTCGGCGTGCCGTAGTAGTCGGCGGTCAGCTTGGAGAACATCGCCGGGTGGGCACGGCCGGTGCGGATCGTGGCGAAGTCGTCCTTCGCCACCTCGATCGCCTTGCCCATCTTCTGCTCGGCATCGCGCAAGGTCTCGTCGATCACACCTGGCTCCTCACATGTCCGCTGTCAGAGTTGTGCCGCATCCGGCCGGTGTACGTCGCGTGGCCGGCGCCTCGACAGGGTCTCGCATCGTCGTGGGTCGTGGCTAGTCGTTGCCGACGTACGTGCCGATCTTCTCACCTCTCACCACGCGGGCAATGGCACCCACGTCCTTCATCCCGAATACGATCATCGGCAGCGAGTTCTCCATGCAGAGCGCGAACGCCGTGGCGTCCGCCACCCGGAGTCCGCGCAACAGCGCCTCCGAGTAGCTGACCGTGTCGAGCTTGGTGGCAGTAGGGTCTATCCGTGGGTCCGCCGTGTAGACGCCGTCGACGCCGTTCTTCCCCATCAGCACGACCTCGCACTTCGTCTCGAGAGCGCGCTGTACCGCGACGGTGTCGGTCGAGAAGAACGGCATCCCAGCCCCGGCGCCGAAGATCACCACGCGGCCCTTCTCCAGGTGGCGGATTGCGCGGCGCGGGATGTAGGGCTCCGCGACCTGGCCCATCGTGATCGCGGTCTGGACCCGGGTCTCGATGCCTTGCTTCTCGCAGAAGTCCTGCAGGGCAAGGCAGTTCATCACGATGCCGAGCATCCCCATGTAGTCGGCGCGCGCCCGGTCCATCCCTCGTTGCTGGAGCTCCGCGCCCCTGAAGAAGTTGCCGCCACCGAGCACGATCGCGATCTGGGTGCCGCCCTTGACGACGTCAGCGACCTCCCTGGCGATGCCGTGCACCACGTCGGGGTCGACGCCCACCCGACCGCCGCCGAAGACCTCTCCCGAGAGCTTCAGCAGCACCCGCTTGTACGGCGAGGCAACCGGCTCGTTCACGTCCTGCGATGATTCCACGGATCGGGCCTTCCTCGGGTTGCCGGCTGAGCCGGTACGGCGGTCGGGCGCCTCAGGAGACTCCGACCTCGAAACGCGCGAACCTGGACACGGAGACGCCGGCCTCGTCGAGCAGCGCCTTGACGCTGCGCTTGCTGTCTTGGACCGCGGGCTGCTCGAGCAGCACGACATCCTTGAAGTAGCCGTTGAGGCGGCCCTCGATGATCCTCGGCAGCGCCTGCTCGGGCTTGCCCTCCTCGCGGGCGGTGGCTTCGGCGATCTCGCGCTCCTTGGCGACGACCTCTTCCGGAACCTCGGCACGGGTCACGAACTGCGGACGCATCGCCGCGATCTGCTGCGCCACGCCACGCGCCGCCTCCGTGTTGTCGCCCTCGTACGCGACGAGGACGCCAATGGCGTGCGGCAGGTCGCTCGAGCGGCGGTGCATGTAGGTGACGACGTTGCCGTCGAAGTAGGTGACCCGGCCTAGCTCGAGCTTCTCCCCGATGACCGACGCCAGGGACTCGATGGCCCCTGCCACCGTCTTGCCGGACGGCAGGGTCACCCCGGCAAGCGTCTGTGCGTCCGCGGCCTTGCTCTGCTCGGCTGCGGTCACGATCTCGTTCGCGAGCGAGATGAAGCTGTCCGACTTCGCGACGAAGTCGGTCTCCGAGTTGAGCTCCACCAGGGCGCCCCCGGAGTTGACGACAAGGCCCGCGGAAGCGGTCCGCTCGGCGCCACGCTTCTTGACCTTGTCCTGACCCTTGACCCGAAGCACCTCGATCGCCTTCTCGAAGTCGCCGTCCGCCTCGACGAGCGCGTTCTTCGAGTCCAGCATGCCGGCACCGGTGGCGTCGCGGAGCCTCTTGACGTCTGCTGCGGGGATTGTTGCCATCGTGGTGTCTTCAGTCCGTTCTCTGTCGGGGTCCGGCAGACGCGCTCGTGCGGGCGGCAGGTCGTCGTACCGGATTGGGGGGTGGGTCAGCTCTGCGCGGGGTCGCCGACAGGGGTGTCGTCGGTCGGGGTGTCGTCGGTCGGGGTGTCGTCGGTCGGGGCCGCCGCGCCGGCAACGGTCGTCGCGTCGGCGTCGGTCGACCCGGCGTCAGACGCGGTGGTCGCCGGGACCTCGGAAACGGCAGGCGCCGGGGCGGCGTCAGCCGGAGCGGCCGGCGTCACCTGGGCGACCTCGGGCTCCGCCTCGTCGGCGCTGGGCGTGGCCGCCGGCTCGACGACGGCCGCCACGGGCTCTGCGGTGGCTACCACGGGCTCTGCGGTGGCTGCGGCGGGGGCCGCGGTTTCAGCGGCAGCGGGTGCCAGGGCGGCAGGCGCCGGCGCGGATCCGTCGGGTGGACCGGACGGCTGCCGCTCGAGGAGCTCGCGCTCCCACTCGGCCAGCGGCTCCTCGGCCCCGAGCTCCTCGCCGGGCGCCTCGTCACCGCTCTTCACACCGGCCCGGGCCATCAGGCCGTCCGCGACCGCGTCCGCGACCACCCGCGTGAGCAGTGTGACCGACCGGATCGCGTCGTCGTTGCCGGGAATCGGGTAGTCCACAACGTCGGGGTCGCAGTTGCTGTCGAGGATCGCCACCACGGGGATGCCGAGCTTGCGAGCCTCGTTGACGGCCAGGTGCTCCTTGTTCGTGTCGACGATCCAGACGGCTGCCGGGACCCTCGCCATGTCACGGATGCCGCCCAGCGTGCGGTCGAGCTTGTCCTTCTCGCGCCGCATGTGGAGGAGCTCCTTCTTCGTGCGGCCGGACGCATTCACATCGTCGAAGTCGATCTCCTCGAGCTCCTTGAGCCGCTGGATGCGCTGGTGGACGGTCTGGAAGTTCGTCAGCATCCCGCCCAGCCAGCGCTGGCTGACGAACGGCATGCCGACCCGCTTGGCCTGCTCCTCGATCGCCTCCTGAGCCTGCTTCTTGGTTCCGACGAACAGCACGTTGCCGCCGGAGGCCACTGCACCCTTGATGAAGGCGTAGCTGCGGTCGATGAATGCCAGCGACTGCTGCAGGTCGATGATGTAGATGCCGTTGCGCTCGGTCATGATGAATCGCTTCATCTTCGGGTTCCAGCGACGGGTCTGATGCCCGAAGTGGACGCCGCTCTCGAGCAGCTGGCGCATGGACACGACGGCCATGGCGTTCCTCCCTTGGGTGCCTCCCGGGCACCGATGTCTGCGGCAGCCGCCGGAGCGGGCCGCATATGCGGTTGTCGTCTCGATGGTCATCGAGACCCTGACGTCCACGCGCGTAGCGACTCTCGGACGGTCCTTGCGGGGTCCGCCGGTGAGACCACGGCACGCGCCCACGACCAGGTCGCGGTGGGTGAACGTGCGAAGTCGACCCGCCTAAACGGGCCGCTGCGTTCATTGTAAGGCACCTGACTGGCCGGCCCAAAGACCCCCGTCAATTGCGGGAAAGTGCACCTCGAGAGCGCCAGGGAAAGGGCAACTATCCCGCAATTCGCGGGGAGGGGGAGGTTGGGGCCGGCCTTGTATCCACCGGGGCAGCCGAAACCGTCACCTCTCCACAGGCAACCACGAACGGCTGGCGTGACAATGGTCGCGTTGGTCAGGCTCGTGCCCATGAGACAGCTCATCATGGCCAAGGCGCTCGTTCTCGGCGTCCTGCTTGCCCTTCTCCATGCCGCTTTCGCCGCACCCGACTTCGCGGCGAATGCCGTGCCTGGTCGCTGGGTCTGGCCGATGGAGCCGGTTCCGCCGGTGGTGCGGTTCTTCGAGCCGCCCGCGGCTCCCTACGGTCCCGGTCACCGTGGCGTCGACCTGCTGGGCTCCCTGGGCCAGCCCGTGCTCGCGATCGGAGGCGGGACCGTCACGTTCGCAGGCTCGGTTGCCGGCCGGGGCGTCGTCGTGGTCGACCATGGAGGTCTCCGGTCGACCTACCAGCCGGTCGCTGCCCTGGTGCCGGCGGGCACGACCGTCCGTGCCGGGCAGCCGATCGGCTCGCTGGAACTGGTGCACTCCCACTGTCTGCCCGCGGCGTGCCTGCATCTGGGGGTGAAGCGCGGGGAGGTCTACCTCGACCCGTTGCCCCTGCTCGGCCCGCGGCCGGTGCGCCTGAAGCCGATCGCCGGACTCGGCGGCGAGGCGAGGCGTGCTCCGCAGGCGCCGCCGGCCTCGTCGCTGCCGGCGCGCCCGATGGCGCGTTCCGGCGGAGTCGCGGAACACCTCGCCTCGGTCGCCGCGCTAGTCACCGCTTCCGGAGCGGCCGGCGGGCTCGCGGCCGGCTGGGCGAACCGGTGGCCGAGACAGGGGTGAGGCCTCAAGCTCAGGCCCGAGGGTGCGCCTGTTTGTAGGCCGCGCGTAACCGCTCCGTCGTGACGTGGGTGTACAGCTGGGTCGTCGCAAGCGACGCATGACCGAGGATCTCCTGGACTGCTCGCAGGTCGGCCCCGCCCTCGAGCAGATGGGTGGCCGCCGTGTGACGCAGGCCGTGTGGACCGGTGTCAGGTGCCTCGGGGACGTCCGCGAGCCGTGCATGCACCAGGGTCCGGACAGCCCGCTGGTCGAGGCGGCCGCCGCGGGTCCCGAGGAAGAGCGCCGACCCGCTTTCATCGACTCGTCGCAGGTGCGGGCGACCGGCATCCAGCCAGCGGTTGAGCGCTGCTTCGGCCGGGACGCCGTACGGCGCCATCCGTTCCTTGCGGCCCTTGCCGAAGACCCGGACGACGCGGCGTGCCGGGTCGATGTCGTCGATGTCGAGCGCGACCAGCTCGCCCACCCGGATCCCACTCGCGTACAGCAGCTCGAGGACAGCCAGGTCACGCAGGGCCACCGGGTCGCCGGGACCGACCAGCTCCTGCGCCGCGTCCAGCAACGCCCGAACATCGGCCACGCCGAGCACGGCAGGAAGGGTCCGGTGCGGCTTCGGGCTGCCGAGAAGGGCACCGGGGTCTGCGGGAAGGAGCCCCACGTGATATGCCCAGGCCGTGAAGACGCGCACCGCCGTGGCCCGGCGGGCGATCGTGGTGCGTGCCTTGCCGAGCGTCTGCTGCTTCGCCAGCCAGCTTCGGAGCATCCTGATGTCGAGCCCGGCCAGCTCGACGCAGCCGAGGAGCGTGAGGTGCTCGAAGAGGTCCGCCACGTCGGACAGGTACGCCCGGACCGTGTGCGGCGTGACATCGCGCTCGAGCACCAGGTGGCGCTCGTAGGCGGCGAGCACACCGGCGAGCGGCTCCGCCAGCTCGCGACGACCCACCATCCGGCAAGTCTCGCATCGCCCACCCGGCCCAGGCGGCTACGGCGCGTCGGGCCCGGTCGGAGGAAGCCGCCAGCCGTTCGCGACCCGGATGACGAGACCGATCCGGGCCAGCTCGGCCAGCCTTTCCAGGGCCTGCGGCGCGGTCATCCCGGCGATGGTCGCGATCGAGCCGGCGGGGGCCGCCGCCACCAGCGGCGTCGCGTCGAGCAAGCGCCGCGATGCGTCGTCAAGGCTGTCCCGGGCTAGGACAGGACCCTGCTTCACCGGCGCAGGCGCGGTGCCGATCGGCGACACCAGCTCCAGCACCTCGTCCGCGTCGGTGACGAGCACGCTCTCCGGCTGCCGGAGCATCTCGTGCACGCCGGCCGACATCATCGAGGTGACGGGCCCCGGGACACCCATCAGCACCCGACCGATGTCGCGGGCCCAGCGCGCGGTGTTCAGGGAGCCGCTGCGCAGTGCGGCCTCCACAACCACCGTGCCCGCTGAGAGGGCCGCGATGAGCCTGTTCCGCACGAGGAAGCGTGACCTGCTCGGAGCACAGCCGGGCGCGGCCTCGCTCACCAGCAGGCCAGAGCAGGTGAGCTCCTCCAGCAGACCGTCGTGGCCGACCGGGTACAGCCGGTCGATGCCGGACGCCAGCACAGCGGCCGTCCGGCCCTCGGCCGCGAGCGCACCCCGGTGGGCAGCGGCGTCGATCCCGTAGGCGCCCCCCGAGACCACGACCCGGCCACGGGCGGCACAGCCGGCGGCGATGGAGCCGGCCACATGGTCGCCGTACTCGGTCGACGCCCTCGCACCGACGATCGCGACCGCCGTTCCGGACAGCTCGGAGAGCGCCAGCGTTCCCCGCACCCACAGACCGAACGGCTCTCCGGCCAGCCGGTCGCCGGCAGCGGACTCGAGCCACCGGAGGTCGGTGAGCCCGTCCGGCCATTCCGGGTCGTCCGGCACCAGGTAACGGGCCGACACCCGCTCAGCGGCTATCAGCATCGCGTCGACGTCGACGCCGGCCAGCCGCTCCGCCCATGACTGGGCCTTCGGAGACGGCAGCCGGCCAGACCTCAGCCGTTGGACGAGTGCAACCGCCGAGTGCTCCCGCACCAGACGGCACGCGTCGGGGTCACCCGGCTCGGCGACCCGGGTCATCTGTATCCGGGCCAACCGCTCCGCGTCCAGCTCCGGCATCAGGCCACCCTGCTGGCGCCACCGCTGCACCCGTGCACGCCCCTCGTGCGTAGGAACACCGCCTCCTGGACGTCGGTGAGCCCGGGCCGCTCTCGTCCGGCCAGGTCCGCCACGGTCCACGCCAGGCGGGCGACCCGGTCGGCTCCTCGCTGGGTGAGCTTCCCGCGGGCCACCAGATCCTCGATCGGCTCCGCCACGTCGGGCGGCAGCGGGCAGCGTCGCCTGAACTCGAAACCGGGCACCTCCGCGTTCGTCTGCCAGGGCATTCCCGCGAAACGCGCCCTCGCGCGCTCCCGGGCCGCCGTGACCCGGTGCGCGACCGCGAGACTCGAGCCCTCGAACCCCACCTGCTGCCGCATCTCGGCCCTCGACACCGGCAGCACCGTGTGCACGATGTCGAGCCGGTCGCGGACCGGACCGCTCAGCCGCTCCTTGTACTGGCGCCGCCTCGACGGCGTACAGGTGCAGTCCGCGCCCTTGCCGTACCCGAGCCCACAAGGACATGGGTTCGCTGCCAGGATCAGCTGGAAGCGCGCGGGGAAACGAGCCGCGCCGTCCGACCGCCGGATGGTGATCTCACCGCTTTCGAGGGGCTGCCGCAACGCGTCGTGCACCGTGGGGCGGAACTCGAGAGCCTCGTCGAGGAAAAGCACGCCGTGATGAGCCAGGCTGATCGCACCCGGCTTGATCATCCGGGTGCCGCCTCCGATCACCGAAGGAACCGTGTCCGCGTGATTCGGTGCCTGGTACGGCGGCCGGGTCACTCGAGGGTCGTCGCGAGCGAGCAGGCCTGCGAGTGAGTGCACCTTGGTGACCTCGATCGACTGCCACAGCTCGAGGTCGGGCAGCAGCCGCGGAAAGCGCTCGGCGAGCATGGTCTTGCCCGCCCCCGGCGGTCCTTCGAGGAACAGGTGGTGACGACCCGCGGCCGCGACCTCCACGCACCAGCGGGTCTGACGCTGCCCGCGGACGTCACTCAGGTCGCCCTCCTCACCGCCGAGGTCTTTCCTGCCGACCGCCGACAGCTCCGCCATCAGTGGGACGACGTCATCCCGCTCGGGCGGGTCCTCGCCGCTCAGCAGCGCGATGCACTCCGCCAGCGAGACGGCCCCGATCACCTCGAGGCCGTCGATCAGCTGGGCCTCTGGCGCGTTGGCGGCCGGTACGATGACGCGTTCAACACCGTTGTCGTACGCCGAGAGGACTGCGGGCAGCACACCGGGGACCGCACGCAGCCGCCCGTCGAGGCCGAGCTCACCGAACGCGACGGTCGAGTGGAGGCACCCGGGCGGCAGCTTGCCCTGGGCGAGCAACAGCGCGAGGGCGATCGGCAGGTCGTAGTGGCTGCCGACCTTCCTGACATCGGCCGGATACATTCCGACGGTGATCTTGAGGTCGGGCCACTTCTGAAAGCTGTTGATGATGGCGGCCCGGCACCTGTCGCGGGACTCCGCGACCGACGCGTCCGGCAGACCGCTCAGCGCCCAGCCGGGGATGCCTGGGCTGATGTCGGCCTCGACGCATACGAGGCGGCCGATCACCCCGTCGAGTGAGACCGAGTAGGCGATCCCGGTGCCCATTCAGGCCAGACCTGGGTAGTGCGTGACACACGCGGGCGTGCGGGGGGCGAGCAGGACCGTGACGACGTCGACTCGCAGTCGATCGAACGTGCGCTGGTGATCCCTGGCCCAGGAGAGACCGAGCCGGTGCAAGCGCGCAGCCTTCTGCTCAGTGATCGCCTGCACCGCGCTTCCGTACCGGTCACTCGTCCGAGTCTTGACCTCGCACACGACGAGCTCATCACCATGCTCGGCGACGATGTCGATCTCGCCTTGACCGCATCGCCAGTTGCGGTCGAGCACGGCAAGACCCAGCCGCTGCAGCTCGCGCACGGCGAGCCGTTCTCCGTAGTCGCCGAGCGCCTTGCGGTGGGCGTATGTCGCTGCCATCTGCCACCTCCGCGGTCAAGCCTGCGGGCCGGCGGGGACAAGCGCCGAAGCCGTTCCGCGCGCCTGTGGACGAGCCCGAGGGTGGGCTGCGGCTGTGGACGGGCCGTTACGGTTTTGGCGGCTGCAGGTCGGTGGCGGCCAGCTCCTCGATGTTGACGTCCTTGAAGGTGACCACCTTGACGTTCTTGGCGAAGCGGGCCGGCCGGTACATGTCCCATACCCACGCGTCGCTCATCGTGACCTCGAAGTAGGCATCTCCCGACTCCGTGCGGACCTTCAGGTCGACCTGGTTGCACAGGTAGAAGCGCCGGTCGGTCTCCACGACGTAGGTGAAGATGGTGACGACATCGCGGTACTCGCGATAGAGCTGGAGCTCCATCTCGGTCTCGTACTTCTCCAAGTCCTCAGCACTCATCAGACATCTCCGTTGGCTCCATGTCTTGGTCCGCTGGCTCCATGTCCTGATCCTCCCAGCCCGCGAACGACCACTCCTCGCGACCGCTCTCCGCCCGCCGAACGTTGACGAAGCGCCGGCGGTGGACCGGGCAAGGACCGCTCCGGGCGAGCGCCTCCTGGTGCTCCTTCGTGCAGTAGCCCTTGTGTACGTCGAAGTGGTACGCGGGAAACTCGCGATGCAGCTCGCACATGATGCGGTCCCGGGTGACCTTGGCCAGCACCGACGCAGCCGAGATGCAGGCGGCGACCCGGTCGCCCTTCCACATGGCGAGCCCCGGGACGCCGAGCCCGTCGACCGGGAACCCGTCGGTCAGCACGTAACGCGGCCGAACCTCGAGCCTGGCCAGACTGCGCCGTAGCGCCGCCACGTTCGCCACGTGCATCCCGAGCTCGTCGCACCTCGCCGAGTCCACCACCACGACCGCCCAGGCGACGGCACGCCGTACCACCTGCTGGTAGCAGGCCTCTCTCGCCTTCGCGCTCAGCAGCTTCGAGTCGGCGAGTCCCGGCACGATCCCTGCGCTTCCCTCCGGCAGGATCGCCGCCGCCGCGACCAGCGGCCCGGCGCAGGCGCCCCGGCCCGCCTCGTCGACGCCCGCGATCGGCGCCAGACCCGCCCGCCGGAGCGCCCGCTCGTACCCGTACAAACCCGCGTCGCGTCGGATCGTGCTGCCCTTGGGTAGTGGCGTCATGGTCGGGAGGAGGTCACCGTCTCGCCGTCGGGGCCGGCTTGATGACGCCGGTGGCAGGTGGCTGTTGCTCTCCGGGCGGGATGTGGGCGAACACCGCCGGGATGTGCATCACGTGCGCGTCGGAGAGGGGCCAGATCACCGCCATCGCTCGGCCGGTGACCAGGTCCTCCGGGACGAACGCGCCCTGCGACGGCAGGTGGAACGCCGAGTCCCCCGACCGGTAGCGGTGGTCCCCCAGGACGAACAGGTGTCCAGCCGGTACGACGACGTCGAACGAGGTCCGGTCGGCCGGGACGCTGCCCTGGAAGAGGTAGCTCGACTCGTCGATCGGCTTCCCGTTGATGGTCAGCCTCCCCGCGTGGGTACAGCACACGAGGTGGTCACCGGGCAGGCCGATGACCCGCTTGACCAGATGGTTGTCGCTGGACTGGGGCAGCACCCCGATGAACTCGAGGGCGGAACGGATCGGCCCGGGTGACCCGGACTTCTCACTCGGCGGGATCCAGCCGCCGGGATCTTTGAACACCACGACCTCGCCACGGTGGATGCCGCCGATCCTGCTCACCAGGATCTTGTCGTGCAGCTGGATCGTCGGCAGCATCGACCCGGTCGGCACATAGAACGCCTGCGCGACGAAGGCCCGGATCAGCGCCGACGCGATGAGCGCGATTGTCAGGATGATGACGAGCTCCCTGGCCCCCCGGGCGAACCGGCGCCCGGCGCCCGCACCGGACATCATCCGCGTCGACCCATCGGCCGTCGGGTCGACGGAGATCCGGTTGACCGTCATTGCCTGCCCTGGCCGGCGGGCTCCAGGGCTGTGGGGTCCTGACCGTCTCCCCCCACGTCAGCGGGGTCGGGCTCGCCGTATCGCAGGCCCGAGCGTCGGTAGAGCATCGGGACCAGCACGATGAGCGAACCCAGCGGGACCGTGTCCTCGACGATGCCGGTAGCACGGTTTAGCGCGGGGTTGTCGAACGTGGATGGCCGGTGGAAGAGCCGCCATCTGTCGATCGGCCAGACCGTCACGAAGACCTTGCCGACGACGTCCTGGTTCGGGATGAAGCCGCCGCCCGGGTCACCGATGTGGACGCGGGAGTCGGCGGAGTTGTCGCGATTGTCGCCGAGCACCCACAGGTGGTCGGGCGGTACGATGACCGACCAGCTGCCGGTGCATGCCTGCGGGGCGAGCGTGACGTACGAGGACTCCTGCAGGTTCACGCCGTTGACCTGGACGAAGCCCCGGTGGCAACGGACGTGGTCACCACCGACGCCGATGACGCGCTTGACGAGGTGGCCGCCCTCGGGGTAGAGCCCGATGAAGGCCAACGCCTTCGTCACGGGGTTGCTGGGCTGAGTGGCGTCCTCCTCGCCGAGCCAGTTCGCCGGGTCGTCGAAGACGATGATGTCCCCGCGTTGCGGCTGTCCGAACCAGTACGAGACCTTCTCGACGAGGATCCGGTCGTTGACCTGCAGCGTGTTCTCCATCGAGCCGGAGGGGATGTAGAACGCCTGGATGAAAAACGTCTTGATGATCAGCGCAAGGATGAGCGCGGTGCCGACAAGGAGCAACGTCTCCTTCCACCAGGGGGTGGCGGGCTTCGCCTTGTCGGGCACCACACCCTCGTCGCCGCCCCGTGAGTCGCCGACCGGCTCCTGCGGGTCGTCAACCGGACCGGGGGCCTCGCTCCCGGTCCCTTGCGGGCCGTCGGCTGCTGCGTGTACGTCGTCCGCAGGCGCCGCCACGCCATCCGCGGGGGTGCGAGCCTCATCCACGGAGATGCGTGAGCCGTCGGGTCGGGGCTGGTTGCCGGCGGTGGTCGTCATTGCCTCACGGTCGTCGGGACCAGACCGGTCGGGATCGTCCCCGCGAACAGAGGTCACCGTGCGAGCCTAACTCGGCGCGCCTCAACGGTTTGCCGGCGCCTCGCGCCTTTCCTTGATCTTGGCGGCCTTGCCGCGCAGGTTTCGCAGGTAGTAGAGCTTCGCCCGGCGAACGTCACCGCGGGTCACGACCTCGATCTTGTCGATGATCGGGGTGTGCAGGGGGAACGTCCGCTCGACCCCGACACCGAAGCTGACCTTGCGGACCGTGAACGTGCGGCCGATTCCGGAGCCCTGAACACGGATACACACGCCCTGGAAGAGCTGGATCCGGGAGCGGTTCCCTTCGACGACCTTGACGTGCACCTTGAGCGTGTCACCCGCCCTGAAGTCGGGGATGTCGTCGCGGGCGAACGTCTCGCCGATGGCATCGATGGGGTGGGTCATCTCGTCCACTTCCTCGTCAGTGCCACAGGTCACCCACGCGTTGTGTGTGAAGCCGTCAGGAGGTGTCCTGCTCGTCACGTAACCTGGCTCCCCTGCGGCAGGGCCGGCATCCGACGCGGTTCCCGCTCTCAGCGGGTCCTCAGCGGGTCCGGGACGAGTGACACCAACGGGAAAGTCTGCCACAGCGCGACGCTTCCTCGAAATCGCCTCCGGCAGGCACGCTTGAGTGGTGCACCACCCAAGCACTCCTCGAGCCACCCAAGTCTGAGTGGCGTCAGGGCAACCTGAGTGGTGCACCACCCAAGCACGACGGGTCGGTGACCAGCAGCGGGCTAGCGCCCAGGTCGAGGTGCCACCGGCTTGACGAACGTGACCACGCCAGCGTCCTCGCTAGGGTCGCGATGAGGGTCATCGCCGCCGTCCGGCAGCAGCCGGTAGCCGGCCTTGCGGTACATCCGCTGGTTGCGCACACTCCTCGTCCCGGTACAGAGCCGGTACGACGTCGCCTCCGGTGGTGCCGCCTGCTCGATGTTCTCGAGCAGGTGGCGACCCAGTCCGCGGCCCACCAGGTCCGGCGCGACCATCAACCGGCCGATGACCCACTGCCCCGAGTCGCTGAGCCGGCCCCGCACCGAGGCGACCAACCGGCCGTCCACCCGGACGATGACCGTGTGCCAGGTCTCGAAGGAGTCGCGCACCTCCTCCAGCGTCTCGACGAGGGGCGGCAGATAGGGCGCGTCGTTGAGCTGCGCCTCCCCGACCCAGCAACACCGCTGCAGCGTCAGCAGCTCGCCCGCGTCGGCAGGCCGGGCGAGCCGCACCTCCGCCAGGTCGGGCAGGCCCTCGACCGTCACGAGCCGGCTCGGATGGGCCAAGTCAGGACGGCGCTCGGCGGTGCGGCGTACCGCCTGCGAGTGACGCCAGCGCTCCACGAGGCCATGGTTGCCCGAGAGCAGCACCTGGGGAACGTCGAGACCCCGCCAGCTCGCGGGCCTGGTGTAGACCGGTGCCTCGAGCAGCCCGGGCGACGCGGCTGCCCTCGTTCCCGTCGCGGTCTTCGTGGAGTGGGACTCATCCACCAGCGAGGCGGGGTTGCCCACGAATCCCGGGACCAACCGGGCGACCGCCTCGATGACGACAAGGGCGGCCGCCTCGCCGCCGCCCAGGACATAGTCACCGATGCTCAGCTCGATGACGTCCACCCGCTCGGCGAAGTGGTCTACGACCCGCTGGTCGATGCCCTCGTAGCGGCCGCAGGCGAAGACCAGCCAGCGGCTCTCGGCCAGCCGTTCGGCGATCGGCTGGGTGAACGGCACGCCCGCGGGGGTGGGTACGACGAGGGTCGGAGCGACACCGCCTGGCTCGCCGGCCGCGAGAACGGAGTCGAGCGCCTCACCCCAGGGCTCCGGGCGCATCACCATGCCCGGGCCGCCGCCGTACGGCGTGTCGTCGACCGTACGGTGCCTGTCGTGCGTCCAGTCACGGAGGTCGTGGGTGTGGAGCGAGATGAGACCCTCGGCTCGCGCGCGGCCGAGCAGGGACAGCTCGAGCGGTGCCAGGTAGTCGGGAAAGATCGAGACGACGTCGATGCGCATCGGCTCACTCCGCCGGCGGGTCGGGAGGTGCCTCGGTGAGCAGCCCGGGAAGGTCTGCGACCTCCACCAGGCCCGACTCGAGGTCCACCACGGTGACGATCTCGGCAACGAAGGGGACGAGCACCTCGGTACCACCCACATCGAGGACGAGCACGTCCTGGGCTGCCAGGTGCAGCACGTCGGTCACGACTCCGAGGCGCGGCCCGCCGGGCGTATGGGCCGCCAGCCCGCGAAGCTGGTGGTCATAGAACTCCTCAGGGTCCGCCGGCCGTTCGTCGGCGGGTACGTCGACCCGCAGCTCGGCTCCGCGTAGCGCCTGCGCCGCGTCCCGGTCGCTGGTACCAGCGAACGCGACGACCAGCCGGGCACCTTGCCACCGGGTCGACTCGACGCGAAGCTCGCCTCGCGGTGTCGAGAAACGTGCGCCCGTTGCGAAGCGGCGCTCGGGCTCGTCGGTCCTCACCTCGACGAAGACCTCACCACGAAGCCCGTGGGCGCGGCCGATCTTGCCGACCGTGATCTCGACGGTGGGAGCGGCCGCTCGGGTCCCGTCGGTCGGCTCACCCATCGTGCTGGGACGCCCGGAGCGTTGACCGTTCAGCGCCGACGGTCGACATCGACGAAGTCGACCCGGATCATGCTGCGCCCGCTCAGGGCCAGCAGTACCGTGCGCAGGGCCGTCGCGGTGCGTCCCGACCGACCGATGACCCGGCCCAGGTCGTCGGGGTTCACCCGCACCTCGAGCGTCTCCCCGCGACCCGCGAAGCGCGGGTTGCGCCCACGGTCCTCCCGCAGCCGGACGTTGACGTCGTCGGGGTTGTCCACGATGCCGCGCACCAGGTGCTCGAGAGCCTCGACGAGCATGGTCAGCCTTCTGCGCTCTCGGTGTCAGTTTCGGCGAGGGCGGTGGTCGCGGTCCCTCCCTCGTCGGGGTCCGTGCCAGCGGGGGCGTCCTCCGCCTCGGCCACCGCCGCGGCCGTCGCGTCACCGAGTGAGGCGGTCTGGGCGACCGGGGCCTCGGCCTCCGCGACGGCCTCCTCGACCGCCTCCGTGTTGGCCAGGGGCGCGGCCTCGGCGTCGGACTGGGCCTTGGCTTCGGCCGCCGTGGTCTTCTTCGCGGCCGCCTTGCGCGGAGTCACCGCGTCCGCGGTCGGCTCGTGCTTGGAGTCCTTGAGCGCCTCGTTGAACCGGGCTGTCTTGTCGCGCTTGGCCTCGGCGACCAGCATCGGTGCCGGAGCCGGCTCGCCGGTGAACTTCTGCCAGTCGCCGGTGACCTTGAGGATCGCGGCGACCGGCTCGCTCGGCTGGGCACCCACGCCGAGCCAGTAGAGCGCCCGCTCCGAGTTGACCTCGATGAAGCTCGGGTCCTCCTTCGGGTGGTACTTGCCGATCTCCTCGATCACCCGGCCGTCCCGCTTGGTACGGGAGTCGGCGACGACGATGCGGTAGTACGGTGCACGGATCTTGCCCATGCGCTTGAGTCTGATCTTGACGGCCACGAGTGTGGTGTCTCCTCATAGGTGTTGGATGAATGCGACGTACAGCCACGTGGGTCGGAGCCTTGGTCACCGAGGGTTCGCGACAGGTCGGATGAGAGGGCCCGAGCCGATGCGAAGTCGCCGCCCAGTCTGCCAGATGAGCATGCCTATTCTCCAACCGACGGCGCTCGGGCCGGTCGGTGGCGTCATGGGGCGGGAGCTATCTGCAGCACCTCCTGGAGCGGGCCGCTGAGCTCGGCGGCGTACTCGGTCGTGAGATGCTCCCGGTCGCGGTACGGCACCGTCGAACCGATCACCGCCGGGCACAGGCTGTCCGCGCAAAACCAGGGGGCCGTGTCGACGAACTGGTACCCGCCCCGGTTGGCGACGACATGCTCCGCGTGGAACAGCAGCCGCCAGCGGTGCGACGGGGGGAACGCGCACTCACCGAGGTTCGCACCGCGTACCGAGAGGCAGCCGCCGGGACCATCCGGGAGACCGGGCGCGTCGCCGACGATCGCGATGTGCCCGACAAACGGCTGAAGCTCGTGGAGTGACCCGCTGAGGCCGCGCTGGAAGTCCCGCGCGACCGGCGCATCACCGGTCTCCACCTTGCCGTCAGGGCTGATGACGACCGGCGGGAGATCACTGACCACGATCAGAGCGGCCGGATGCAGCCTTTCGATCGCCGCCATGGCCCAGGTACGCCACCCGATGCAGTCCTTGAAGACCCCGTGGTCCGTGGCCGGGATGGTGTCCGTGGCGTTGCAGCCGGGCTTGACCAGGTAGTAGGCCGCATAGCCCTGCTTCTCCGCGATCGGCTCGATCGCCGGGATCCAGGAACGCGCGTGCGAGTCCCCGAGCACCACGATCGACCGGCTGCTCGCGACGTCGCCCTCCCTGCACAGGACCCTGATGGGGTGCACATAGTCGCAGCCCCCGACCGGGGCGAGGTCGCTCTCGAGGTCCAGCAAGGGAGGGCTCAACGCGCCGGGGACCGGATCGCGGTGCTGCGCCGCCCTGACCGACGCCTCTACCACGGCGACCAGCCGGCGCTCCAGGTTCGTAGTCGTGGCCTGGTGGTGTGGGCGGGGGGGCGGCACCACGATCGGTGGCGCCATCGACGCCTGGGCTATCTCGACCTGGATCGCCTCGTTGGCCGCCAGACATGCGGCCAGCACGACGACGATCGACGCCGGGTACAGGAGGAGGCCGCGCCGGGGTGGTCGCGTGAAGACCCGGGCCCGCCGGAACGGGTTCTCGACCAAATGGTAGGTGAGCGCCGATGCGGCCAGCGCAACGAGGAGCAGCGGCACGCTCTCGGCAGGCTCGAGCGGTCGTCGCAGGTATTCCGACGCGAGGATGAGCAGCGGCCAGTGCCACAGGTAGAGCGAGTAGGACCAGTCCCCGACCGCGCGCAGCGGCTGTCGGCCGAGCAGCAGCCTGGGCCCGGGCGAGATGGCGCCGGTCCCGCCCGCGATGATCAGCGCCGTACCCACGACCGGCAGCAGCGCCGCCCGGCCGGGAAAGGGGGTCGAGGCGTCGTAGTGGTAGATGGCCACGACGACCCCGGCCAGTCCCACCCAGCCGATCGCGGCGCGCAGCAACCCCGGCAGGCGGGACACCGCCGGCACGAGAACCGCGCAGACGGCGCCCAAGGCCAGCTCCCACGCGCGGGCGGGAGTCGAGAAGTACGCCGCGGTGGGGTTCCGGTCGACCAGCCTGACGGACCAGACGTAGGAGGCGGCGCCGAGGACCACGAGGGCAACGAGGATCCGTCCGACCGGTAGCTGGTGGCGACCTTCGACCAGGCGCACCAAGCCCCTCCGGACATGTTTACGGCGACGCCACCACACACCAACCCCGACCAGGAGTACGAGCAGCAAAAGCGGCCAGACGAGGTAGAACTGCTCCTCCACGGCGAGCGACCAGAAGTGCTGCAGCGGCGACGGCGGGTTGTCGGCGCTGAAGTAGTCGGTGCCGTCACGGCCGAACTTGACGTTGGCCGCGAAGAACGTGACCCAGATCGAGTCCTTGACCACGGACGTGGCCCCGACGTACCCGAGGACCAGGACCGACGCGAACAAGGTGACGACGAGTACGAGCGTCGCCGCCGGCAGGATCCGGCGAGCCCGCCGGCCGTAGAACTGCCGCAGCGAGATGCTCCCGGTGCGCTGAGCCTCGCTGAGCAGAAGCTGCGTGATCAGGAAGCCCGAGATGACGAAGAAGACGTCGACCCCGACGAAACCGCCGGAGAAGCCCCCGATGCCCGCGTGGCCAAGGACGACGGAGACGACCGCAAGCGCCCGCAGTCCTTGGATGTCAGGTCGAAACGACGTCGTCTTCGGCTGCTGGCTGGCCCGGGCTGTCAGGGCTGGTGGCGCTTGCTCTCGCCTCACAGCCAGGTGCGCCGGCATCCGGTCTCCATCTTCGTGGCGCCGTCCTTGTCGGCAGACCTGTCAGCCTCGACCACCGCGCCGGTGCCCTCACTTTAGTACCGCTCGCGTCCTCACCTGTCAGGCGAACGGATCAGGCCGCACTCGTCCGGGCGCGGTTGCCCGGTCACCGGGTGGCCACCACCCGGCCCCTGAGCACGACGTGGCGCGGGTGCTGGAGGACCCTCAGGTCGGACAGCGGGTCCGCGTCGTACACGACGAAGTCGGCTGGGTCCCCCTCACTCAGGCCGCTCGGGCGGCCGAGCCACTGCCGGGCTCGCCAGGATCCGGCCCCCAGAGCGTCGTACGGCGACAGCCCGTAGCTGCTCAGCTCGAGGATCTCCGCGCCGATCAGCCCGTGCGGCAGCACGCCTCCCGCGTCCGTGCCGGCGTAGATCGGAACACCGGCCTCGTAGGCAGCTCGGATCGTCTCCCTGCGCCTGCTGTGCAGCTGCCTCATGTGCACCGCATACGACGGGTAGTGGGCCTCGCCCGCCGCCGCGTACTGGGGAAAGTTGTCGAGCTGCTTGACCGTCGGGACCAGAGCGACTCCACGCCTGACCATCTCGTCGACCAGGTCGGCGGACAGCCCGGTGCCGTGCTCGATGCAGTCGATGTCGGCGGCGAGGAGGTCGGGCAGGGCGGCCTCACCGAAGACATGGGCGGTGACCCGGGCCGCATGGGCATGGGCGACCGCGATCGCGTCGGTCAGGGCGTCCAGCGGCCAGCAGGGAGCCAGGTCCTCGGCGTCCCGGTCGATCCAGTCCCCGACGAGCTTGACCCACCCGTCGCCACGGTCCGCCTCCCGGGCGACGTACTCGGCAAGCTGGTCCGGCTCGATCTCGTGGGCGTAGTTGCGGATGTAGCGGCGGGGTCTGGCGAGGTGCCGGCCGGCCCGGATCAGCCGCGGCAGGTCGTCGCGGTCGTCGATCCAGCGGGTGTCGGCGGCCGAGCCGGCGTCTCGCAGCAGCAGGGCGCCGGCGTCACGGTCGGTGAGTGCCTGCTGCTCGCTGACGTCATCGGCGACCGGGCCGTGCTCGTCGAGCCCGACATGGCAATGGGCGTCCACCAGGCCAGGCACCACCCAGCCGCCGACAAGCGGGTCGGCATCGGCGAGGGGCTCGTACGTGACCCGGCCGTCGGCGACGTACACATCACGACGTTCCCCGTCCGGCAGGATGAAGCCGGTCACCTTCAGACCAACAGCCATCTGCTTCCTTAACCTCTCTCATGGTGATGAGGCACAATGCACATGCTGTACCTGCTCGACCCCGTGTCGCGGGACCACCACCCGTCCCCACGGCCAAGGAGACCTGATGAGCCCATCATCTCGTAGCGCGGAACACGTCAGACGCTTACAGGCACAGGCGGCCAGGCGCGAGCGCAACCGGCGGCTGGCCATGGCCGGGGCCGCGATCGGCCTGGTCGTGGTCATTGTGGCCGCCCTGGTGATCGCGAAGCTGGCCGGCGGGGGCTCAAGCAACGACAACGCGACGCCTCCACTACACGGCGCGCCCCAGGTGGTCGCCAAGGTCGCGAGCGTGCCGGCCTCGGTGCTCGACTCCGTCGGTGCGGGGGCGGGGGTAACCCTGCCGAAGCATTTCTCTGGCGTCCCGCCTTTGGTCTCCGGCGGGAAGCCGGAGGTGCTCTACATGGGCGGAGAGTTCTGTCCCTACTGTGCGGCCACCCGCTGGGGGGTCGCCGTCTCACTCTCCCGCTTCGGCACGTTCAGCGGGCTTGGCCTGACGTCGTCGGCCTCGAACGACATCTTCCCGGACACCGCGACGCTGACGTTCCATGGCGCCTCCTACTCGAGCAGCTACGTGACGTTCCACGGCTATGAGCTCAGCGACCGCAACCATCAGGTGCTCGACACACCGCCAAGCGCCGACCAGGCGGTCTTCCAGAAGTACGACGCGGCGCCGTACACCTCGACCGCCGGGACGATCCCGTTCGTCGACCTCGGCGGACGTTACTTCCTCTTCGGCTCGGCGTTCGACCCACAGATCCTGCAGGGGCTCACCCACCTCCAGATCGCCGATGACCTGGCGAAGCCCTCGAGCCCGGTGGCCCGAGCGGTGGACGGCGAAGCCAACCTGATGACGGCGGCCGTCTGCCAGACCACAGGCCAGCAACCCTCATCCGTCTGCTCGTCATCCGGTGTCAAGGCCGCGGCAGCGAGGCTCGCCAGTGGCGGCTGACCGGCGGGTACCGGCCTGGGTCCCGGCGACCAGTCTCGTCCTGTGCGTGGCCGGGGTGGCCGTGGCCGGCTACCTCACCTATGAGCACTACTCGGCCTCGACGACCCTTTCCTGCCCGAGCACCGGGACCATCGACTGCCTGAAGGTCACCACCAGCACCTACTCGAAGGTTTTCGGCATCCCGGTAGCCCTCCTCGGGCTGCTGTACTTCATCGCCATCACCCCGCTGTGCCTGCCGGTCGCCTGGCGTTCACCGGTGAACGCCGTCCATGGGCTCAGGGCCGTCGCCTCCCTGGCCGGCGTCGCGTTCGTGTGCTATCTGGTCTGGGCGGAGCTCTTCCGGATCGACGCGATCTGCCTGTGGTGCACGGGCGTCCACATCATCACGGTGCTGCTGTTCTTCGTGGTGTGCTTCGGAACCGCCTTGCTCGGCTCGCCGGACGCCTCCGATATGGCCGTCCTCGACATCAAGGAGCCGGAGCATGGGTCCCGACCGTGACGCCTCGGGCGTCGTACGAGCAGCGCCCGGGTCACAGCAGGTCGCGCAGCTCCTTGGGCAGCTCGAAGCTCTCGGGCAGGTCGGCGGCGTCCTTGCCGGCGGGTGAGCCGAAGCCGAACGCCGATGCCCCGTCGGCCTGCTTGCCCGAGGCGCCGGACGTCGTCGCGGCGCGTGCCTGTGCCGCCCGTTTGGCGGGGTTGCCCGATCCGCGCTTGGCTCGCTTCTGCGGCGCCTGCTGGCGGGCCCGGTTGCGCTTACCCCCCATGCCGGGCATGCCTGGCATGCCGGGGACTCCTCCGCCCCTCGCCATCGACAGCATCATCTTGCGTGCCTCGTAGAACCTGTCCACAAGCTGGTTGACGTCGCTCACCGACCGCCCGGCACCGCGGGCGATACGGACCCGGCGGGAGCCGTCGATGATCTTCGGGTTCGCCCGTTCGGTCGGCGTCATCGAGAGGATCAACGCCTGGACCCGGTCGATCTCACGCTCGTCGATGTTCTCGATCTGGTCCTTGAACTGTGCCATCCCCGGCAGCATCCCCATGATCTTCGAAAGGGACCCCATCTTGCGTACGGACTGCATCTGCTCGAGGAAGTCGTCGAGCGTGAACTCGCCGCCCTGGCCGGACAGCTTCGCGGCCGCCTGCGCGGCCCGGTCAGCGTCGAATGCCTTCTCGGCCTGCTCGATGAGGGTGAGCATGTCGCCCATGCCGAGGATGCGGGAGGCCATCCGGTCTGGGTGGAACACGTCGAAGTCGGTGAGCTTCTCCCCGTTCGAGGCGAACATCACCTGGCGACCGGTGACCTGGGCGACGGACAGGGCCGCCCCTCCGCGGGCGTCGCCGTCCAGCTTCGAGAGCACGACGCCGGTGAAGCCGACGCCGTCGAGGAAGGCCTGGGCCGTCGTCACAGCGTCCTGGCCGACCATGGCGTCGACGACGAACAGGATCTCGTCGGGGTCCACGGCATCGCGGATGTCGGCGGCCTGCTGCATGAGCTCGGCGTCGATGCCGAGCCGCCCGGCGGTGTCGACCACGACGACGTCGTACAGGGAGCGCCGTGCCTCGGCGACCGCGTTGCGTGCCACCACGACCGGGTCGCCGACCCCGTTGCCGGGTTCGGGCGCGAAGACCGTCACCCCCGCCTGCCCCCCGACCACCTGGAGCTGAGTGACGGCATTCGGTCGCTGGAGGTCGGCGGCCACCAGCAGGGGTGAATGTCCCTGTTCCTTGAGCCATCGGCCCAGCTTGCCCGCCAGCGTTGTCTTGCCGGTCCCTTGCAGGCCGGCGAGCATGATGACCGTCGGGGGTGTCTTGGCGAACCGAAGCCGCCGGGTCTCCCCGCCGAGGATCGTGACCAGCTCGTCGTTGACGATCTTGATGACCTGCTGCGCCGGGTTGAGGGCCTCGCTCACCTCGGCGCCGCGCGCGCGCTCTCGAACGCGCGCGATGAACTCGCGGACGGCGGGCAAGGCGACATCCGCCTCCAGCAGGGCAATCCTGATCTCCCGGCAGGTGGCGTCGATGTCTGACTCGGACAGCCTGCCCTTGCCGCGGAGGTTCTTGAAGGTCGCGGCGAGCCGATCTTGCAGGGTGTTGAACAAACGAGTGTCCTCAGCTGGTCTACGGATTGTGACGCTGGCTCAGCCTACCCGTGAGCTTCGCCCCCTCCGAACGACCAGGTACGGCGCTCCCCGTCAACGCATGACACTCAGGCGATGGCGACCCGTAACCACCCGGTGACCAGGAACCAGCACACTTCGAGTACGACGACCTGCCGTTCGGGGCTCCCCCCGCGCTCCAGGTCACCAGGCGAACCGCGGGAGAGCTCATGGGTACCCTGCGTCGATGGCCATTGGCGACGATGCTCGGCGCGTCGGTCATGGTGGTCGCCGCGCTGCTCCCGACCGGTTGCTCCGGCTCGACCGCCTCCACACCTGCAGACGGCTCTCGGGGGATCGGTGACCCGTACTACCCGACGGACGGGAACCGCGGGTACGACGTCCTCGGCTACGCGGTCGACATCACATACCACCCCACGACGTCCTCGTTGACGGCGACGACCTCGGTCCGGGCGACCGCAACCTCCGACCGGGCCCGCTTCGACCTCGACCTCAGCACGGGCCTTACGGTCACCGCCGTCACGGTCAACGGAATCGCCGCGCGCTTCAGCCGGATGGCTCCGCACGAGCTGGTCATCACCCCGAGGTCCGCCCTTGCAGCGGGCAAGCCGCTCGACGTCGTCGTCTCCTACCACGGCCCGGTCGGCGACTCCGGCCCCATCAGCGGCTGGCACGCCCTGCCCGGCGGTGGCGGGGTGATGGCAGGCGAGCCGCACTCCTGCGCGTTCTGGTACCCGTGCAACGACCACCCGACCGACAAGGCCACCTTCCGGCTCACCGCCACCGTCCCCGCCAAGTTCACGGTCATGTCCAACGGCCTCGAGGGACGGACGACGTCCGCCGGCGCTGGTGCGCTCGCCACCAGGACCTACCGCTGGCACCTCGACACTCCCACCGCCACGTACCTGACGACCATCCTCGTCGACCGGCTGACGGTGCAGCGGTCGACGCTCCCCGACGGTACGCCGGCGGTGAGCGCCTACTCTCCGGGAGCGACGGGCGAGGAGTCGAACGAGTCGAGGCTGCCGTCCATCCTGGCCTTCCTCTCGTCGAGGTTCGGACCCTACCCGGCGCCAGCGGCCGGCGGCCTCTTCGTCGACGCCCCGGTCGGGTTCTCCCTCGAGACGTTCACCCGCCCCGTCTACACCGACCGCATCGGCGTCAGCACGATCGTGCACGAGAACGCCCACCAGTGGTGGGGGGACAACATCTCGGTCCGTCGCTGGAGGGACATCTGCTTCAACGAGTGCATGGCGTCCTACGCGCAGTGGCTGTGGGCGGAGCGCAACGGGACGGACCTCGACGCGCGCTACAAGAGCACGATCAACAACGTCGACTTCAGCATCCCGCTGTACGACATGGGTGCCGGGAACGAGTTCACCTACGGGGGCGTGTACCTCAAGGGCGCCTACTTCGAGCATGCACTGCGGCGCAAGATTGGTGACGACACGACGTACTTCGACGCCCTCAAGGCGATCCAGGCGAGGTTCGGCGGGCAGAACATGAGCATGCTCCAGTTCCGGAACCAGCTCAGCCGGCGCACCGGCGTCAACCTGACAAGCTTCTGGCAGCAGTGGGTGCTGTCGACACAGCGCCCGTCGGACGCCAACCTGTTTCCCGGCACGCTCGGGGGCTGACCGGTCGGCGTACCGTGTCGCCATGCGCCTGACACACCTCGGACATGCCTGCCTGCTGGTCGAGGTCGCGGGCACCCGGCTCCTGGTGGACCCCGGGGTCTACTCACCCGACTTCACGACGCTGACCGAGCTCGACGCGATCCTGCTCACGCACCAGCACGCGGACCACGTCGACCCGGACCGGCTGCCCGCCCTCGTCGCCGGCAACCCAGACGCCCAGGTCATCGCGGAACCGGAGACCGCCGCACTGCTGCTGGACCACGCGGGGGACGAGCTGTCACCGATCTCGCTGGCCGGGCAGGAAACCACCATGGTCGGCTCGATCACGGTCGAGGGTGTCGGCGCTCGCCATGCCTTCAACCACGACGGTGTGCCCCGCTGCGGGAACACCGGCTTCGTCATCACCGCGGGCGGCGAGCCGACGCTGTTCCATCCCGGGGATGCGTACGACGGCGAGCCAGCCCCCCAGGTGGACGTGCTCGCCCTTCCGGTCAACGCACCCTGGACCGCGGTCCGAGACACCCTGGACTTCGCCAACCGGATCTCACCCCGCTGGGTGGTGCCGATCCACGACGCCCTGCTGAGCGATCTGGGTCGGGAGGGCTACCTGGCCCATGTGGACGGCTTCACCTCGAAGGCCACCGTGCTGCAGGACCTGTACGACCGACCGCCCTGGGACGTCGGCTGAACGGCCCGCCCACGCCGTTGAGCCGTCGCAAACTTGCCGTTGAGCCGTCGCAAACTTGCCGTTGAACCGTCGCAAACTTGCCGTTGAGCCGTCGCAAACTTGCCGAATCAGCGAGCCGGCGCCTCGGCGTCGTTGCCGAGCAGGGCGTCGACGAAGGCCTCCGCCTCGAACGGGGCCAGGTCGTCCGGTCCCTCCCCGAGCCCGACGAGCTTGACCGGCACCCCGAGCTCGCGCTGCACCGCGAGCACGATGCCGCCCTTGGCCGTGCCGTCGAGCTTCGTCAGCACGATCCCGGTGATCGCCACGACCTCGGAGAAGATGCGGGCCTGCGTCAGGCCGTTCTGGCCGGTTGTCGCGTCGATGACCAGGAGCACTTCGCCGACCGGCGTCTGCTTCTCGATGACGCGCTTCATCTTGCCGAGCTCGTCCATCAGGCCGGTCTTGGTGTGCAGGCGCCCAGCCGTGTCGATCAGGACGGTGTCGACCTCCTGCTCGATGCCGGCCCGGACCGCCTCATAGGCCACGCTCGCGGGGTCGGCACCCTCGGCGCCGCGCACTGTGGGCACCCCGACCCGCTCGCCCCAGGTCTGTAGCTGGTCGGCAGCGGCGGCACGGAACGTGTCCGCCGCCCCGAGGAGCACATCCTTGTCCTCGGCGACGAGCACCCTCGCGATCTTGCCGACGGTCGTGGTCTTTCCGGTCCCGTTGACACCGACCACCATCACCACGCCGGGCCTGCCCTCACTGCGGCCGGCGTGCAGAACACGGTCGAGCGTCGGGTCGACGAGCGCGATCAGCTCCTCACGCAGCAACTGCTGCGCCTGCGGGCCGATCGCGCCCTCCACTCGGACCCGGGTGCGCAGCGTCTCGACGAGCTGCTGGGTGGGTCCGACTCCCACGTCGGCGGTGATCAGGGTCTCTTCGATCTCCTCCCAGGTCTCCTCGTCGAGACGGTCGCGCGACAGCAGCGCGAGCAGTCCCTTGCCGAGGGTGGACTGGGAGCGCCCGAGCCGGTCCCGAAGCAGCCGAAGCCGCCCGGCGACGGGCTTCGGGCGCTCGACCGTCGGCGCGGAAGGCTCCTCGACGAGCACGTCGTCCGGGGTGGGCACGCCACCGCTGGCGGTGACGCCCCGGCCGTCACGAGGCGGCTGCCCCTCGGGAGCGCCGGCCGGACGGGTGGGTGTCGGTTTCCGCGGTACGTCGGCGGTTGTGCCGCGTCGGCGTACCACGGTCACCAGACCGACCGCGACCAGCGCGACCGCGGCGATGATGGCGACGATGCCCAGGTAGATCACGGCAGAAGTTCTCGCAGAGCGAGCGAGCGCGGCCGGTGCCGGATCACGGTTCGATGCGGTGGCGCAGCTTGTTCATCTGGTCAGTCAGCCATACCGCATGCGGGATCGGCTGCCCACGTTCAGGGTAGGCGACGAAGACCGCGACGAGACTGGCGAGAGCCATGACGACGAGCAAGGCGACGATGATGAGCAACATAGCTAGGTGCGATCCCTCCAATGTGAAGCGTGCAGGGCCTCTCTAGCCCGGGACCCCTCCATCGTGGCACGCGAGCCTGAGACTCCTGAGCCGCGTTCTCAGGCTCATCGAAGCTTTAACGCCCTAAGTCAGTGTTTGTCCGATACGCGAACGGGCATCGGACGGTTGCCGGGGCTGACGGCGAGCCCCCGGCCCGGTCGCCTCGCCCGGGCTGGAGGGCCGTCATCAGCCCGCGACCCGCTCACGCAGTCGCTGGCTGATGACGGTGGAGACACCGTCACCGCGCATGGAGACGCCGTACAGCGCGTCCGCGCACTCCATGGTGCGCTTCTGGTGGGTGATCACGACGAGCTGCGACTGCTCGCGGAGCTCGTCATAGATCTCCAGAAGCCGCCCCAGGTTCGTGTCGTCGAGGGCAGCCTCGACCTCGTCGAGGATGTAGAACGGCGACGGCCGCGCCTTGAACAAGGCGATCAGAAAGGCGACAGCCACCAGGGACCGCTCGCCGCCGGACAGCAGGGACAGCCGCTTGACCTTCTTGCCCGCCGGTCGGGCCTCCACGTCGACCCCGGTGACCAGCATGTCCGAGGGGTCGCTCGCGACCAGCAGACCCTCGCCGCCCGGGAAGAGTCGCCCGAAGACCGTCTCGAACTCGCGTGCGACGTCGCTGAAGGCTTCGGTGAAGACCCGCTCCACCCGTTCGTCCACCTCCTTGACGATCCCGAGGAGATCGCCTCGCGTCCGCCTGAGGTCCTCGAGCTGCTCGGTGAGGAAGCGGTGCCGTTGCTCCAGGGCGGAGAACTCCTCCAGCGCCAGCGGGTTGATGCGGCCGAGCTCCGCGAGGGCCCGCTCGGCACTGCGCAGCCGCCGCTGCTGCTCGGCCCGCACGAACGGGGTCTCGCTCTGGCTTTCGGGCCCGTAGTCGCAGACCAGCGTCTCGAGGTCGAGCCCCAGCTCCTCGCTCACCCGATCGGCGAGCTGCGCCATCAGCATCCGCTGCTCGGCCCGGACCATCTCCTCGCGGTGCACGGTGTCTGTGAGCGCCGCGAGCTCTCCCTCCTGCGCCCGGACGCGGGCCCGGGTGCGGGTGAGAAGCGCTTCGTGCTCGAGCTTGGCGGCCTGGATCTCGGTACGGCGCCGGCCGGCCTCGAACAGCGAGCGCTCGAGGCGGGTCAGCACCTTCGTCACCGCGGCGGCGACCGCGGCAGCCGCCTCGGCCTCGCGACGACGCCGCTCCCGCCGCACCAGGAGCTGCTCGCGACGGTCGCGCTCGGTGGCCGCCGCCTGGATGAGCGCGTCGGCCTGGCCGCTCAGGGCACGTTCCCGCTCCTCGGCCGTCCGCAGCGCCAACCGGGCGTCCAGCTCTGCCTGGCGGGCCAGCCTGGCCCGCTCGGCAAGGTCCGCCCGCCGGCTCGTGTCCGGCTCGTCCGTCGAGTCAGAACCCGCCGCTTCGAGGCGGCGCTCGAGGTCGGCGAGCCCGGCGATGTCGGTGTCGCGGGCCTCCTCGGCGGCCGCGATGGCGTCCGCCAGACGGACCGCCTCCGCCTTCGCGTTCCTGGCCAGCGACCCGAGCTGGCCGAGCTCCTCGGCGACCGCGGCCATCGAGGCATCCGACTCGTGCAGCTTCGCCAGGGCGACGTCGGCGCGGGCCTGGGTCTCGGTCCGCTCGTGGGCCAGGGTGGCCAGCTCGAACTGGAGCCGCTCACTGCTCGCCCTGGCGCGCTCGAGCGACTCGCGCGCCTGGTCGAGGGCCGCCTGTACCTCGATCAGGCTGAGCCGGCTCGGCGACCCGCCGGCCGCGAAGTATCCGCCGAGGACGTCCCCGTCCGTGGTCACGGCTACCGCGTCGGGCAGTTCGGCCACCAGCGAGCGCGCGGCGGGCAGTCCGTCCACCACGGCGGTCTTGTGCAGCAGCCGGCGCAGCGCGGGGCGCAACGACTCCGGGGCGTCGACCACGTCGATCGCGTAGACCGCCGGCGGGGGGAGGGCCGGCCAGGGGGAGCCGTCGGGGTCGGTCGAACCGAGGACCAGATCCGCTCGGCCGAGGTCGGCCGCCTTGAGATGCTCGATCGCGCCAACGGCGGCCTCGATGCCCGTGACGGCGACCGCGTCGGCTGCGGTGCCGAGAGCCGCCGCGACGGCTGCCTCGTAGCCCGGGCGCACGGACACCAGCGAGGCGACCGAACCCGCCAGCCCGAAGACGCGGTCGGCAGCCGCCAACAGGGCGGCCGCGCCGTCCTTCCGCCTGAGCCCCACCTCGAGGGCCTGCGCCCGGGCATCCAGCGCGGCACGCTCACGCTCGGCATCCTGGTGTGCGCTCCGTACCTTGGCCAGCCTGTCGTCCAGGTCACGCAGCAGGGCGACGGCACCCTCGTGCTCGGCGTCCAGGCCTCGCTCGCCCGCGTCGAGGCCGGCGATGCGCGTCTCGAGCGACGTGAAATCGTGCTCCGCACGGGCGGCCCGGTCCACGGCAGCTGCCCGGGCTGCCGTCAGGCGCGCGATCTCGTCATCGGCGGCGGCCGAACGGCTGCGCAGCGCGTTCACCTGCCCCGAGAGCCTGGCCAGGCCCTCGCGGCGGTCGGCCACCGCCCGCAGCAGGCCGGCGATGCGCCGGTCCTCGTCGAGGTGGGCAGACTCGGCGTTTCGACGCCGCGCCAACGCCTCCTCCAGACTGCGCCGTACGTCGTCGAGGTGCTGCGCGATCTCGCGTTCGCGCGCCCGCAGCTCCTCGCCCTCGGCCATCAGCTCGTCGGGGTCACGCCCGGCGGTCTCTCCCGGCTGCGACTCCTCGCCGTGCCGCACTCGCTCGGCGGCCACTCGTGCCGTACTGAGCAGCCTCTCCCGGACCCCGGTCAGCCCGAACCAGGTCTCCTGCGCGGCGGTCAGCAGCGGCGCGTCGCGGCGCACCGACTCCTCGAGCACGGACTCCTGCCCCCTGGCGGCGACCAGCGCCTCCTCGGCCTGGGTTCGACGGGCCCGCAGCGCCTGCTCGTCGGCCAGCTCCCGCTGCTGGGCGGCGCGCATGGTGACGACGTCGTCGGCGAGCAGTCGCGCGGACGCGTCGCGGACCTCCATCTGCACGGTCGAGGCTCGGCGGGCGACCTCGGCCTGGCGGCCCAGCGGCTTGAGCTGGCGCCGGATCTCGCCGAGCAGGTCACCGAGCCTGGTGAGGTTGGCTTCGGTGGCGTCGAGCTTGCGGAGCGCCTTCTCCTTGCGCTTGCGGTGCTTGAGGACGCCCGCGGCCTCCTCGATGAAGCCCCGGCGTTCCTCGGGCGTCGCGTGCAGGATCGCCTCGAGCTGCCCCTGACCGACGACCACGTGCATCTCGCGCCCGATCCCCGAGTCGCTCAGTAGCTCGGAGACGTCGAGCAGCCGGCACGCGGTCCCGTTGATCGCATACTCGGAGCCGCCGCCGCGGAACATCGTGCGCGAGATCGTGACCTCGGAGTAGTCGATCGGGAGCCGGCCGTCGGCGTTGTCTATCGTCAAGATGACCTCGGCCCGGCCGAGTGGCGGACGGGCAGCGGTGCCGGCGAAGACAACGTCCTCCATCTTGCCGCCCCGAAGCGACTTCACCCCCTGCTCGCCCATCACCCACGCGAGAGCGTCGACGACGTTGGACTTGCCGGACCCGTTCGGGCCGACGACGCAGGTGATCCCCGGCTCGAGGCGCAGCGTGGTGGAGGAGGCGAACGACTTGAACCCCCGCAGCGTGAGGCTCTTCAGGTACAAGTCGCTGCTCCTTCATGACCGGGGTCGGGCGGCGTTGGGGAAGCCAGCCCGAACGTTACCGGCACCTGACGACGAGACGCGTGACCCACGCGGCACGGCGGGAGCCCGGCCGCGTACCGAGGTCAGAGAGCGACGGTCTCCTGCTTGGAGATGTGGTCGGGGACCGTGAACAGATCACCCCGGTGCAGCTGCGCTGCCAGGGCGTCGTTCTCCGCCTGGAGACGCAGGACCACCGCCTGAAGATCGGTGATCCGACGTCGAAGTCGCTGGTTCTCGTCAAGGAGGCGAGAGTCGCCTCCGACATACCCAAGGAGCGCCTTGGCCATCGTGAGATTGTCCTCCACGGGTCAGATGAGGTGGGCAACACCCACTCCCGGCAGATCAGCGGAGCCGGACTGGCCCCCTCGTGCGCGAGAGTCGCGCTGCTTCTTCAAGAGTGACACCGGGACGCCTCTGGGTCAACTCCTGGGCGGCCGGCGGCAGGGCCTGGGCCACGATGCCGGACGTGAGCCTCGCCCGTCCCGACCGGCCGCCGGCGGCCTGGCCCTGACAGCCGCGCGGCGTCGGGGGTTGACACCCGTGGGGTCTCACAAATGGGGCCGCCTCGGTCGCGGCTGACAATGCGGGCACGTGTAGCTCGACCGGTTCATGAACGCATCGCGGCGGATGGCAGTCCCGCAGCGCCGGCATGGTTGCGACTCGCGACCGTATACCGCGAGCGACCTGTCGAAGTACCCCGACTCTCCGTCGACGTTCACGTAGAGCGAGTCGAACGACGTACCTCCCTCACCGAGCGCCCGCGTCATGACCGCGCGAAGCTCATGGAGCAGCCGGGTGGCCTCGCCCGAGCGCATCGTCGCGGTCGGCCTGGCGTAGTGCAGCCGGGCGGCCCACAACGCCTCGTCCGCGTAGATGTTGCCCACCCCCGAGATCAGCGTCTGGTCCAGGAGGGCGCGCTTGATCCCGGTACGGCGACGGCGCAGCGCCGCCGGGAAGCCCGCGTCGTCGAACCCGGGTTCGAAGGGGTCGAGGGCGATGTGGGCGATCTCGCCGGGAAGCTCGGCGCCGCCCTCGGAGAACGACAGCCCGCCGAACATCCGCTGGTCGGCGAAGCGGACGTCATGCCCGTCGTCGAGCTCGAGGACGACTCGGAGGTGCCTCTCGGGCGGTGCCTGCCGGGGCCGGACGAGCAGCTGGCCGCTCATGCCGAGATGGCCGAGAACCGCGTCGCCGGAGTCGAGTGCCAGCCACAGGTACTTGCCTCGCCGGTGGACGGCCTCGACGCGTCGGCCGGTGATCCGGGCGGAGAAGTCGTCCGGGCCTGCCAGGTGACGGCGCAACGGGCGGGGGTGGAGCACCCGCACGGACGTGATGCTGCGCCCGGTCACATGCTGGTCGAGGCCACGCCGGACGACCTCGACTTCGGGGAGCTCGGGCACTCAGCCGCTCAGTCGGCCGTCGACGACGGCGTCAGCTCGACGTTCGGGCCGACCCTGACCGGAGATCCGGTGGCTTCGCCGCCCTCAGCCTGCAGCGCGTGCCATGCCGTCTCCGCCACCTGCTGCTCGGCCTCTTTCTTCGACCTGCCGGTGCCGTGGCCGTAGACGGACGAGCCGACCCGGACCCTCGCCACAAACGTCTTCTCGTGGTCGGGCCCGCTGTCGTCGATCAGGTACTCAGGGACCCCGAGACTCCGGTCGGCCGCCAGCTCCTGCAGGCTCGTCTTCCAGTCCAGGCCGGCGCCGAGGTGCGCGGCGGCGGCCATCAGCGGGTCGAAGAGACGGTGGACCACCTCTCCGGCGGCGACGAAGCCCTGGTCCAGGTATACGGCGCCGATCACTGCCTCGACGGTGTCGGAAAGGATGGACGACTTGTCCCGCCCGCCGGTCGCCTCCTCGCCGCGACCGAGGCGGATGTGCTCGCCGAGCCCGAGCGTCCTGGCCACCTCCGCCAGTGCGCGGGCGTTGACGACCGCCGCCCGCAGCTTCGCGAGCCGCCCCTCGGACAGGTCCGGATGGGCCGTGTAGAGGGCTTCGGTGATCACCACGCCCAGCACGGAGTCTCCGAGGAATTCGAGCCGCTCGTTGGTCGGCAGGCCCCCGTTCTCGTAGGCGTAGGACCGGTGGGTCAGGGCTCGCTCGAGAAGCCCGGCGTCGAGCGCGCTGACGCCGAGCTGCGCTTGCAGCTCTTCACGCGAGCGGTCGGCCAGTGCCTCCGTCACGGCAGGTTTCAGAGGACTTGACGAAGGTCGGCGCGGGAGCCGTACTGGCCGCACTGGGGACATGCCCGGTGCGGCAGGTGCAGGGCCTGGCAGGCTGGGTTGGCGCACGTGACCAGCGAAGGAGCCGTCGCCTTCCACTGCGATCGGCGGTGGCGCGTGTTGCTGCGCGACATCTTCCGCTTCGGAACGGCCACGTTCTACTCCTCATCCTCACCTGTCGCCGAGGCGACAGCATCGTCTGTCCGCAAGGCGGCGAGCGCTCCCCAACGGGGGTCGACGCCCTCCTCATGCGTGTGGCCGGGGTGGTCGGCCAACGTTGTTCCACACTCGATGCACAGGCCCGGGCAGTCCGGCCGACAAACCGGTCGGAACGGCAGCGCCAGCACCACGGCATCACGTACCACGGGCTCGAGGTCAAGCAGCTCACCGTCGAGCCGCGCAGCCTCGTCCTCCTCGGCGTCGCTCTCCGGATATACGTACAGCTCCTGCAGCGCGACCTCCAGGTCGTTCTCGATCGGGCCAAGGCACCGTGCGCACTCCCCGGCCACCGACGCCCGCGCCGTACCTGACGCGAGAACCCCCTCCATGACGGACTCGAGCCGGACCTCGAGCTCGACGGGAGATCCGGAGGGCACACCGACGAGCTGCACGCCTAGGTCTGCCGGCGCCGGCACCGAGAGCCTGAGCTCACGCATCACGCCGGGACGCCTGCCGAGCTCGTGGACACTCAGCACGAGCGGCGCACGCGGGTCGAGACGCATCGCACAGAACTTCCGATAGCCGGACAAATCACATCACCGCCTCCGAGGAAGGCGGCGGTTAAGCCTATCCGGTCCCGACCGGACCCTCAAAATCGCGGGAGGCGGCTCAGCCCGGCTGGCGGCCCTCGTCGGGTTTGAGCTCGTCGGGCGTGGTCAGGCCACCGTCAGCCCCCTCCTCGTCGGGCTCGCCCAGCGCCGCGAAGTGGGACCGGCCCTGCAGCCGAGCCCGGCCGCGGGCCACCGCCTGGAGGGTCCTCGTGAGCGCCATCTCGAACGTCGCCAGGCGCGTGTCGACGTAATCGTCGGTCTCCTGGCGCAGCTCCTCGGCCTCCGTGCTCGCCACCTCGCGCTCCCTGCCGGCCAGTTCCCGGGCGACCCGGAGGACCTCGGAGTCGCTGACGAGACGCTCGCGCTCGAGGCGAGCCTCGGCAACGATCCTGTCGGCCTCGCCGCGAGCGGCGGCGATCACTCCGTCGTGGTCGGCGACGGCACCGTCCCGCCCGGTGCGGCCGTTCGTGACTACCCGCTCGAGGCTGCTGACAAGGTCCAGCACCAGGGCCCGGTTGACGAGAGCCGATCCCGACATCGGCATCGACCGGGCACCTTCGATGAGTGAGCGGAGGCTGGCGACGAGCTCGCCGGCGTCCGGTTCGGTCACGTCGGGGGCGGCCACGTCAGCATCCGCGACATCCCCGCCGCCACCGTTCTCAGCGCCGTCCTCAGCTGCCTGACGCATGAGCTCCTCCGTCTCTGGTCCCGAGCCGGCTCGTCAGCTGCGCGAGCACGCCCGACGGTACGAGCCCTGAGACGTCCCCGCCAAATCGCGCGACCTCCTTGACCAGGCTCGACGCGAGGAACGACCACTCGGGGCTCGCGGGCACGAAGAGCGTCTCGACATCGGCGAGGCTCCTGTTCATCTGTGCCATCTGCAGCTCGTAGTCGAAGTCGGTGATGGCACGCAGACCCTTGACGATCGCCACGATGTCGTTGGCGACGCAGAAGTCGACCAGGAGTCCCGAGAACGAGTCGACCCGGACATTGTCATGGACCTGCACGAGGTCCTCGAGCATCGCCATCCGCTCGTCGACGGTGAAGAGGCCGACCTTGCTCTCGTTGACGAGTACGGCGACCGTCACCTCGTCGAAGAGACCCGAGGCGCGCCCGATGACGTCGAGGTGCCCGAACGTCGGCGGGTCGAAGGACCCCGGACAGACCGCTCTGCGCATTCAGCTCTCCTCGTCGCACGGCGAAGGGACCGCGGTCTCCGTCGCAGCCGGCTCCCAGCGACCGTACCAAAGGATGGTGTCCCCGTATCGGCGATCGCGCTCGGCCCGGAAGCCGGGTGGCCACTCCCAGCCACCGGTACGCCGGGCGCGCTCAACGACGACCAAGGCGCCGCCGGTCAGCCACCCCAAGCCCGCCAGGTCGGTCAGGATGCGCCCGAGGCTCTCGCTCGGTTCGTCGTACGGCGGGTCGAAGAACGCCACGCTGAACGGCATTCGTGGCTTGGTGCGGCCGAGGGTCGCAGCGGAGGCCGTGATGACCTCGACGTTGTCGAGACCCAGCATCCGCGCGTTGGCCGCCGTCACCAGGGCGACCGGGCGGCTGCGCTCGACGAGCGTCACCCGGTCGGCGCCCCTCGAGGCGGCCTCCAGCCCGACGGCCCCCGAGCCGGCGAAGACGTCGAGGAACGTCGTGCCGTGCAAGGTCCCCAGAGCCGACTCGAGGGAGCTGAAGAGCGCCTCCCGCACCCGCTCGGCCGTCGGCCGGATCGCGTCACCTGGAGGAGTGCGGATCGCGCGTCCGCCGGCGACCCCGCCGATGATCCTCGTCACGGATTCTCCTGTCAGGTCCTTGCTGTCAGGTCCTTGCTGTCAGGTCCTTGCTGTCAGGTCCTTGCTGTCAGGTCCTTGCTGTCAGGTCCTTGCTGTCAGGTCCTTGCTGTCAGGTCCTTGTCCCGCCCGTCCGCCCGTGGAGCGGGCGGACGCCGCTTTGGGTAGTGCGGTTCTGGTGCGGATGGTGTCCGAACCCATTGTGCCCGCGTGGCGCCCCGACATGTTTAAGAAATGATTTATCGGGTATCAAAGTATTCACGCCAAAGCACCCCCGGCGTGCGTGAGCTGGCGGGGACGGGGGTGCTTGGCTAACAACGCGGGTGCAGGTCAGGACCTCGAGGACGTCAGTTGAACGGCCTGTGACCTGAGACGATGCGCCGCCAGTCCGCCCCCGGGTCACGTACTGCCCGGTTGACGATGCTCGCGGTGACCTCATCGAGCCACCGCTGTCAGGTGCCGGGAGCTCACGCCAACGGGTCTCGGGCGCCCTCCGGATCGCGGGCGGCGAAAGGGCTTGACTTTGCGCCGCAAACTGACGTAACGTTTGTGGTGCAAAGTTTCTTCACTCGGAGGTTCACATGACCGAAGCATCGAATACCGATGACATCCCCGAGACCGCGACTGCGGAGGCCGAGCGACCACTCGACCCGGCCGAGGCAGCCCGTCTCATCGAGACCGCCAGGCTCCGCGCCCGACGCCAGCTCTCCTCGACGGGGCCACTCATCTCCCTCATGGGCGCGGTGTTCGTCTTCGTCTGCTACGGGTTGCTCTGGCTCTCCGTGCGCGGGCAGCACCCCTACGAAGGGCCGAGCCTCGCCGTCATCGGCATCGTGTACCTGTTAGTCGCGGTGTCCGCGATCATCGGCACCCGGTTCTATGCGCACGCGATGAGCGGTGTGACCGGACCAAGCAAGCGCGAGGAGCGTCTCCGCGGGATCTCGTTCGCGGTTCCGATCGCAGGCTTCTACACGTTCCTCGGCGCCCTGCATCACGACGGGTTCAGCCACGGGATCGTCTATGGCGTCGTCGACGCGTCGGGGCCCTGGATCATAGCTGGGGCGGTCCTCGTCGCTTGGGGAGCCGCGAAGGAAGACTGGTGGAAGCTCGGCGGTGGCACGGGTGTCGTCATCGTGGGCACGGCGAGCGCCTTCTTCGGGCCCTCGAACTGCTGGGGCATCCTGGCAGTCGCCGGCGGCATCGGCTTCATCGGACATGCGGCCGCACATCGGGTCTGGGACCGCCGCCCATGAGCCCAGAGGCCCTGGACCCCCTGATCCACGCGCCCGCTCGCTTGCGGATCGTCGTGACCCTCGCAACGCTCGCCGAAGGAGACGCCCTCGCGTTCACCCGTCTGCAGCACATCATCCAGCTCACACCCGGCAACCTCATCACCCATCTGCGCAAGCTCGAGGACGCCGGCTACATCACGAGCACCAAGTCGGGCAACGGGGCTGCATCGAGAACCCGAGTCTCTCTGACCTCGGAGGGCAGGGATGCGCTCGCCAACTACCGGCAGGCGCTTCGCGAGCTCCTCGAAGCCCCACCACTCCACCCCTGACTGGTGTTCGAGGCCCATGACGTTGGTGCCGCGGCTGCGACTTCTGCACCTCTCCAGCGGGCTTCGGACCGCCTCGAGGGCGTCGCGGTCGGCGGCCAGCGGTACCTGTCCCGGGAGCATCCACCCTACGTCCACGCAGGTCAGGAGCCATTTCCGCAGGTCTGGTCCGAGTCGTCAGGACTTCTCCAGGAAGCCGGCCTGCTCGTCGGACATCAACCGGTCCACCTCGGCGGCGAGGCCGAGGTGCTTGCGCAGCAAGGGCTCCGCCGAGACAACCCGCTCGGCGGCCTCGCGGGCGGCAGAGATGACGTCGCCGTCGCGCAGCACGGACAGCAGCTTCAGGCTGGACCGGCGACCCGACTGCAGCGCACCGAGTACGTCGCCCTCCCGGCGGGTCTCCAGGTCGAGCTGCGAGAGCGCGAAGCCGTCCGAGGTGGCGGCCACCGCGTCGAGCCGCTCCCGCGACGGCGTACCCGGCGGTGCCTCCGTCACGAGCAGGCACAGGCCGGGGGCCGCACCCCTTCCGACCCGGCCGCGCAGCTGATGCAGGGCCGACACCCCGAACCGGTCGGCGTCCATCAGCACCATCACGCTGGCGTTCGGTACGTCAACGCCGACCTCGATGACGGTCGTCGAGACGAGCACGTCGATGTCGCCGGCGGCGAAGCGACGCATCACGTCGTCCTTCTCCTCGGACGGCATCCGGCCGTGGAGCAGGTAGAGCCGCAGGCCGCTGAGCGGACCGGCCGCGAGTGAGGCGGCGACGTCGGCGACCGCAAGGGGTGGCCGCGCGGGTACGAAGCTGTCGTCGTCCCCCGGCTCCTCCATGTCGGACTCGGGTTGTCCTCCGATCCGCGGACACACCACATAGGCCTGGCGGCCCGCCGCGACCTCCTCGCGGACCCGTTGCCATCCGCGTTCCAGCCAGGCCGGCTGCTCGGCCGGGACGACGGTGGTCTGGATCGGTGAGCGGCCGGCCGGCAGCTCACGAAGGGTGGAGACGTCGAGGTCGCCGAAGACCGTCATCGCGACGGTCCGTGGGATCGGGGTTGCGGTCATCACGAGCACGTGCGGTGGCGTGAATCCGGCTTTGGCGGTGAGCGCAGCCCGCTGCTCGACGCCGAAGCGGTGTTGCTCGTCGACCACGACCAGTCCGAGGTCGGCGAAGGAGACCCTGTCCTCGAGCAGGGCATGGGTGCCGATCACGATGCCGGTCACCCCCGACTCCAGGTCCGCGAGGACGGCTCGCCGCCGGGCCGCCGGTGTCGAGCCGGTGAGCAGGGCGATCCTGGTCCCACCCTCGTCGCCGGTCAGCATGCCCGCCTCTGCGAGGGGTCCGAGCATCTGCGCAACTGCGCGGTAGTGCTGGGCGGCGAGCACCTCGGTGGGTGCGAGCAGGGCGACCTGTCCGCCGGCGTCGACGACCTGAAGCATGGCCCGCACCGCGACGATCGTCTTGCCCGAACCCACCTCGCCCTGGAGCAGCCGCTGCATGGGCTGGTCCCGGCCCAGGTCGCCGGCGATGACCTCGCCGATCTCCCGCTGGCCGGCGGTCAGCTCGAAGGGCAGCAAGGCGTCGAACCTCGCGCCCAGCCCCTCCGGACGCCGCCGCCTCGCCTGCGCGCGCAACGACCTGGTCAGCGACCGGCGCTGCGCCAGCACGATCTGAAGGACGAAGGCCTCGTCGAACCGCAGCCGGTCCAAGGCCTTGCGGAAGTCGACCGGACCCGCCGGTTGGTGGACCAGGCGTAGGGCCTCCTCGTACCCGATCAGGCCCCGGTCGCGTCGTACCTCCTCGGGCAGGTGGTCGGGCACCTCGTCGAGGACGGCCAACGCCTGCCGGACGCAGTCGGTCAGCTTCCTCGACGACACCCGGGCGGATGCCGGGTATATCGGCCAGTAGCGCTGCGTCTCCTCGTCGTCGAACTCGGAGACGTCGCTCCCCCGACCGAGTACGTCGAAGGTCGGCTGGTTGAGCTGGCGCTGCCCGCGGAACATGCCGACCTTGCCGCTGAAGAACGCGATGACGCCCGGCTTCAGCTCCCCGGCCTTCCAGGTCTGGTTGAAGTACGTCGCCGAGATGTCGACATGACCGTCGGTGATGGTCACCACCGTCCGGGTCGCGAGCCGGTTTCCGTACTTGGGCCGGTACCGGGACTCGGTGGCGTTTTTGACCTTCGCCAGCACCGTCGCGTGCTCGCCGATCTTCAGGCGCGAGATGTCGGTCAGCTCGCCGCGGTCGTCGAGGCGGCGCGGGTAGTGGGTGAGCAGGTCGCGAAGGGTGGTGAAGCCGAACGCCTTCGTGAGCGCGTCGGCGGTCCGCTTGCCGAGGACCGGCCCCAGCCTGTCGTCCAGACCGGCCATCACTCGACGCCGATGAGCAGCGGGTAGCGCGGCTGGCCTCCCGCGAGCACGGCCAGCTCGACGTCGGGCCGGGTCTGCTCCAGTCGGTTGGCGATCCTGGTGACGAGGTCGGGCGTGCAGTCGAGCCCGGTGACGAGCGTGACGAGCTCCCCGCCGCCGGCCAGCAAGCGTTCGACGACCTGCACCCCAGCAGCCTCCAGGGTGCCACCGACAAGCGCGAAGTCCCCCTCCACGATGCCGAGGGTGTCACCCTTGCGGCACGGCCCGGCCATCGTCATGGCGTCTCGAGCCGCCACCGTGATCGCGCCCTGCCGGGTGTGGCTCGCGGCCGTCGTCATCGCGACGACATCCTCGTCGAAGCTGCGCCCCGGCTGTCGTACGGCGACCGCCGCCAGACCCTGCACCTGGGCCCGGGTCGGGATGACGGCGGCGCGGACGCCCTCCTCCCTCGCCGTACGAGCGGCGATCTCCGCTACCGAAACGGTGTCGGCGTCGTTGGGCAACACGATGACCTCGCTCGCGTACGTCGACCGGATCGCCTCGAGGAGCTCGCCTGTCGAGCAGCGCGGGCCGCGGCGCTCCACGACCACTGCCCCGGCGTCGGCGAACAGCTCGGCGAGGCCCGGCCCTGCGGCGAACGCCACGACGCCGCGCGCGGCACCAAGGGCCGGCGGCTGAGCCGCCGCCCGCGACCGCCGTAGCTGGTCGGCCCGGTCGGCGAAGTGGGTCACTCGCACCCGATGCGGGTGGCCGGCGTCGATCCCGGCCTCGATCGCGGCGCCGACGTCGTCCACGTGCACGTGGACGTTCCACAGACCGTCGCCCCCTACCACGACCAGCGAGTCGCCGAGCCGAGCCAGGCGGCGCCGCAGGTCGACGATCGGGGCATCCTCCGCGTCAAGAAGGTACATCACCTCATAGCCCGGGCCGTCGGCCGAGAGGTCGCCGCCCGGAGCCACCGCCCGCGCCTGCGGGTCGTACGGGACCCTCGGCGCTGGGCGCCGACCGGTGAAGGCCTCCTCCGCTGCGTCGAACAGCACACAAAGGCCCCTCCCGCCCGCGTCGACCACGCCCGCCTCCTTGAGGACCGGCAGCTGGTCGGGGGTGCGCTCGAGGGCCTCCCGGGCCGCCTCGGCTGCCGCCCGGATCACGACGCCGAGCTGGCCGGACGGCCGATGCGGGAGGCTCGGAACCGCAGCCTGGGCGGCTCCCGCCGCGGCCCGCGCGACGCTCAGGATGGTTCCTTCCACGGGCTGCCCAACGGCCGCGTAACCGGCGTCGGCGGCCAGCGTCAGGGTGTCGGCGAGCAGCGCACCGGGCCGTCGCGGGTCGCCGCGCATCAGCTGCTCCGCGCCGGCGCGCAGCAGCTGCGACAGGATCACCCCGGAGCTGCCCCGGGCGCCGAGCAGCGCGCCTCGCGCGAACACGGTCAAGGCCACGGCGAGCGACTTAGGTCGGGCATCGACGATGCTCTGCCTAGCCGCCTCGAACGTGAGGTACAGGTTGGTGCCCGTGTCGCCGTCGGGAACCGGGTAGACGTTGAGCGCGTCGATCTCCCCGCGGGCCGCCTCGAGGGCCGCGAGCCCGAGGTCGCACCACCGCTGCAGCAGGGCTATCTGCAGGTCGTCGCTCACGCTTGCCTTCGGAGTCGGTTGCGCCCGGGCCGGGTCGGACCTCGAGTGTCAGGACTGCGAGAGTCAGGCTACGGCGCCATCCCGCGATTTGCGGGAAAGTGCACCTCAACCCGGCGCTCCCGACGTGTACTTTCCCGCAATTCGCGGGGAGGGATTCGCGGGGAGGGGCGGAGATCCGTTAAACTTGCGCGGTTGCCCTCACCGGCGATGTCGAAGCAACCACCGATCGTCGAACCAACCACTGACCTTCAGGAGAGCACCGTGGCCGCCGTCTGTGACATCTGCGCCAAGCGCCCGGGTTTCGGTCACAACGTGTCGCACTCGCACCGGCGTACCAACCGCCGCTTCGACCCCAACATCCAGCGGGTCCGCGCGGTGGTCGACGGCACCCCGAAGCGTCTCAATGTCTGCACCTCGTGCCTGAAGGCGGGCAAAGTCACCCGCTGATCGGCCGTCCGCAGCCGGCGCAGAAGCGCGCGGTTGCGTCGTTGGCGCGTTGGCAGGACGCGCAGACCCGGTTGAGCGTCGCACCGCACGACTGGCAGAAGGCTCCGCCCGCGGGGTTCGACCCGCCGCATGCCGGACAGGCCGGCGCCGCCGGGCCGCCGAATCCGAGCGCGGCACTGCCTCGGTTCAGGCTCGGAGCCACCTCGCTCGACACGAAGCGGGCGCCCGCTCCCAGAAATCCGATGGCCAGAAGCACGATGCCCAGTCCGAGCAGGGGCATCCCGACAAAGGCCGGCCAGATCGTCGGCGTCGGCTGCGGCTCGAATGGCGGGTTGTTCATCGAGCTGGCCACGCTGGCGAACCCGGACACCACAAGGACCAGGCCGAGCCCCGCGCAGAGGAATCCCAGCACCCGCAGGGCCGTGCGGCTACCCGCCCGGTCGCGATAGCCCGGTCCGGTCGACATGGGCGGAGCATATCCAGGTTCGGTCCCGAGTGGGACCTCCGACCTCATCGCGTCTACGGTGCCCGACGATAGGGTCAGCGCCATGGGTCGTCGCAACGTCGAGGTGCGCCGCGAGGAGATCCTCGTCGCAACCATCGCGGGGATCGAGAAGAGCGGGATGTCCGCGGTGCGCGTCTCAGACATCGCTGCCGGGCTGGGTGTCAGTTCCGGCCTGGTCTTCTACCACTTCGACACGAAGGACGCGCTGCTTGTCGAGGCGCTCGAGTACGCCGTCGTCCGTGACGCCGACCGGCTGGACAAGGCGCTGGCTGCCGAAGGCGGACCGCTCGAGCGTCTGCGTCGGGTGCTGACGTCGTACGGCCCGACCGGTGCCGCGCACGGCTGGACGCTGTGGATCGAAGCCTGGTCGACCGCACTGCGAGAACCCTCGATCCAGTCCGCACTGCGCAAGCTCGACAAACGGTGGCGCGATGCGCTGGAGCGCGTGATCGACGAGGGGGTCGCCGCCGGCGCTTTCGCCTGCGCGGACCCCAAGAGCACCGTCACCCGGATCGGCGCCCTGCTCGACGGGCTGTCCGTCGCGGCGCTGGTCTACAAGAGCATCAACCGCGAACAGCTGCGGGCCTGGGTGCGGGACGCGACCGCCGACGAGCTCGGCGTCGAGCGGAGCCTGCTGTCAGACCAACCAGTGCACCGGCTGGCCAGGCGTGGTGAGCGCGTCCCGGTCGAGCGCGAAGGCTGACACGTCCTCGCTGCACTCGCCGGTGGTGGCCAGCTCGGCCAGCAGCCGGCCGAAGGTGGGGGCGAACTTGAACGCGTGGCCGGCGCCGAGCCCCACCAGCACCGCCTCACACCCCGGGACCGGGGCGAGCACGAAGTCGCGGTCGGGCGTCAACGTGTAGAGGCACGTCTTCGACCGCACGGCCGGACCCGAGCCCGGGATCGACGTCGCCATGAAATCGCTCAACTCCTGCAACCGCACCGGGTCGGGGTCGAACGGCCGGTCGTCCGCGGTCACCTCGATCCCGCTGCAGTCCCGTGCCGCCTTCAGGGTCGCCTCGCCGTAGCAGGGGAAGCCGTAGTACGACGGGTCGTCCATCCAGATCCAGAGCGGCATCCGGCCCGGCTGGTACGTCGTCGGGTCGCTCGGGCGGAAGTACGTCACCTGCTCCAGCGTCACCACCAACGGCAGCGACACTCCGACGCCTTCGAGCAGGCGGTTGGTCCAGGCGTCGGCACACACGACGACCCGGCGGGCGACGTACGTGGCAGACGGAGTCCGCACCCGCACGCCAGCGTCGAACGGCTCGATCGCCGTGGCGAGGGTCTTGTCGCGCAGCTCGGCGCCGTGCCGTCTCGCCTCCGCCTGCATCACGGCGGTGCCACGGCCTGCCGGCACGATCGACGCGCTGTCCTGATAGAGCGCCACGGTTTCGGCCGGCAGCGCGAACTGCGGCCAGCGGGCCGCGACCTCGGCCACGTCGAGCGACTGGTACGCTACCCCGCACGTATCCATGGAGGTGGTGTAGTCGTCAACCGGGATGGCTGCGTCCGGCGGGAAGAGGTCGAGTCCGCCGACCCGCGTGACAAGAGTCGCAGCGCTGTCTGCTTCGAGATCCGCCCAGTCGTCGTACGCCGCGAAGGTCAGCGCAACGTACCCGGGAGTGTGGTAGCTGTGACGCAGGATGCGCGAGGTGTCGTGCGAGGCGCCCCGCGCGTGACCGAGCTCGAACTGCTCGAGCCCGATGACCCGGTGGCCGCGTCTGGCGAGCTGGTACGCCGTAGCGCTGCCGAGTGCACCGAGCCCGACGACGACATACTCGAACCTGCTGTCGTCAGACACGGAACCCGTCACGACGGGTGGCCGAGCCGGGGCAACAGCCACCGCCGTACGTCGGCGGACAGGTCCTCCATCGGGGCGAACCACCCCTGCTGGTAGGCGCGCGACGACATTCCGCGCTGCACCGACTCGCAGACGACCCAGTCCTGCCGGTTCACCAGGTCCCAGAGGTCACCGGCATCGTCAGGGTCGAAGTCGTCGGCGGCCAGCGCCTCGGGCTCGAAGAGGAGGTCGCACCTGACCCGCGTGTGCCCGGTGTCGAGCGGCCACGAGACGAACGCCGCCACATGGTCGGCGGCGCACGAGACCCACAGGTTGGGGTAGATCAGCTCGCCCTTGTGTCGGGTTCGTTCCGCGTCGTCGAGGTCGGGGAACGGTCGCCGGTTGGTGGTGCCGGTCGTCGTGAACGTCCACGCGCCGTCGCGGTGCGGGATGCCGTCCTCCCAATCCAACCCGTCTCCGCCACCGCCGAACGAGGGGACCAGCCGGGTCAGCTCTGGGTGGACCGGGCCGCAGTGGTAGCACTCGTTGTAGTTCTCGGCCAGCACCTTGTAGTTGGCTGCGACCTCGTACGTGAAGCTGCGTCCGGTCGCCAGCCTCGCCAGCGGGTAGCGCGCCAGCCGCTCGCCGTATTCGGCCATGTCGGCGTCGAAGTCGCTCGCCCGCTCGGGGGTCAGGTGGACGAAGACGAAGCCGCCCCAGGCACGGACCCCGACCTCGTGCAGGGCGAACTCCTCCGCGTCGAAGTCGTCGACCCCCTCGGTGTGGGGCGCCTTCAGCAGGCGACCGTCGAGGTCGTAGGTCCAGGAATGGTACGGACACCGCAGCGCCCCGATGTCACACCAGGGCGGGACGACGCCGGCTTCGTGGGGTACGACCTGCGACCCGCGGTGGCGGCACACGTTGTACGCCGCATGCAGCCTCAGCTCGCGGTCACTCGTCACGAGGATCGACTCCCCGACCACGTCGAGGACGGCGACCCGGCCCGGCCTGTCGAGCCCCAGGTCGTCCAGCCGGCCAACGCTGAACCAGCTGTCGAACAGCACCAGCTCGCGCTCTTTCGCGAAGTGCTCGGGGTCGACGTACATCGCCTTGGGCAGTGCGGGCTGCAGGGCTGGCGTCACGATGCTCCCAGCCGGCCGGGAAGCCAGCAGGCGGCACGGTGGTCGCCGGTGGCGGGCAGTACGGGCAGTCGCCTGGTCCGGCAGTCGCCGTCGACGCCGGCGGCGGCCGCCTCTCCACGCGCCAGGGCTGGGCACCGTGGGTGGAAGCGGCAGCCTGACGGCACCCGGGTCGGGTCGGGGGTCTCACCCTCCAGCACGATCGGCTCGATCTGGTCGATCTCGGGGACGACTGACAGCAGCGCTCGTGTGTACGGGTGCTTCGGCGCGGCCAGCACCTCCTCCGTGGTGCCGACCTCGACGATCCGACCCAGGTACATCACGGCGATCCGGTCGGCGATGTTCCAGGCCAGTCCGAGGTCGTGCGTCACGACGAGCACCGAGAGGCCGAGGCGCTCGCGCAGGCTGAGCAACAGGGCCAGGATCTCCCCGCGGATCGACGCATCCAGGCTCGACACCGGTTCGTCCGCGATGAGAACGTCGGGTTCGAGGGCGAGCGCCCCGGCGATGACGACCCGCTGCCGCTGTCCGCCGGACAGCTCGTGCGGGTAGTTCAGGTAGAACCGCTCGGGCGGCCGCATGCCGGCATGCGACAGTGCGTCCGATACCAGGTCGGTCTCCGTGACGCGTAAGCCGCCCGCGCGCTTGCGCTCGACGAGCTTGTGGATCCGGATGCCTTCCGCGACCGACTCGTAGACGCTGTGCCGCGGGTTGAGAGCACCGGTCGGGTCCTGCAGGATGAGCTGGACGCGACGTCGATAGGCGCGCAGGGCGCCGGCGCCGTACCCGAGGCCCGACCCGTCGTAGGTGACGGTCCCGGTGCTGGGCCGCTCGAGCCCGAGCAGGGTGCGCGCCAGGGTCGTCTTGCCGCAGCCGGACTCGCCGACCAGCGCGAGGATCTCACCCGACGCGACGTCGAGGTCGACCCCGTCCACCCCCTTGGCGTCCGGGCGGCCGTTGCGCCCGCCGAACGTGACCTCGAGGTCGCGTGCCGACAGCAGGTCACCGCTCACCGGGCCGCCTCGCCGGCCGCGGCGACCCGCTGGCCCAGCAGAAGCTTCATGTCCCGGTCGTCGTCGGCGTGCAGGCATGCCACCTTGCGGTCCCCGGCGTGTGGCTCGAGCGGCGGGTCCATGGTCGTGCACTCGGCGGTCGCGAGCGCACAGCGCGGGTGGAAGGCGCACCCGCTGGGTAGCGACCTGGGGTCGGGCGGGTCGCCGGGCAGGCCGATGGGAGCGAACCGGGCCACCGGGTCGCCGACCCGTGGGAAGGCCGCCGCGAGCGCGCCGCCGTACGGGTGCAGGGGTCGGTCGAAGAGCCCGCTGCCCGGGCCCTCCTCGACGACCCTTCCGGCGTACATCACGAGCACCCGGTCGCAGGTCGTCCCGAGCACCGAGAGGTCGTGGCTGATCAGGAGCAGGCCGAGTCCGAGGTCGCGAACCAGGTCGGTGAGCACGCCCAGCACCTGCGCCTGCACCATCACGTCGAGGGCAGTGGTCGGCTCGTCGGCGACGATCAGCTGAGGACGGCAGGCCAGCGCCATCGCGATCATGATGCGCTGCTTCTGCCCGCCGGAGAACTGGTGCGGGTAGGAACGAGCTCGCGCCGCCGGCAGCCCCACCTCCTCGAGCAGCTCGCCGACCCGCGATGCGGCCTCCGTCTTGCCGACAGAGGGGTCGTGCAGCCGGATCGGCTCCGCGATCTGGTCGCCGACCCGCTGCACGGGGTTGAGGGAGTGCAGCGCCCCCTGGAACACCATCGCCGCCTGCGCCCAGCGCAACGCGCGCAGGTGGCCCCACCGCATGGTCTGGACGTCCTGGCCGTTGACTAGGACGGTGCCATCGACCCGCGCATTCTTCGGCTGGAGCCGCAGGACGGTCGACGCCAGCGTGGACTTCCCACAGCCCGACTCGCCTGCGATGCCGACACTCTGTCCGCTGGCGACCGACATCGTGACGCCGCGGACTGCCGGCATGTCACCGGCCCGGGTCCGGTAGGTCACGCTGAGGTCGCGGAGCTCGAGCAGCTCACTCATCAGCGGTCCCGCAGCCGCGGGTTGAAAACCTCTTCGAGGGCCTGGCCTACCAGCGTGAACGACAAGACGACGAGGATCACGCAGATCCCCGGCGGGAAGAGGTACCACCAGGCGCCGAGCGTGAGGGCGCCGTTGTTGAACGCGGAGTCGAGCATGGTGCCCCACGAAACCCGGCTGGGATCACCGAGGCCGAGGAACGACAGGGTCGTCTCGGCCAAGATGGCCCCCGCCACCGTGAGCGTGGTGTTGGCGAAGACCATCGGCATCACGTTCGGCAGGATGTGCTTGCTCATCTGGTGCCGGTTACCCGCCCCGAGGACCCGGGCCCGCTCCATGTAAGGCCGGTTCTTGATCGACAACGTCTGTGCCCGGATCAGTAGCGCGGTGCCCGGCCAGCTCGTCACGCCGATCACGAACCCGACCGTGTACAGGGAGCTGCCGAGAAGGGTGGCGAGCACCAGCGCGAGCGGCACGAACGGGATCACCAGGAACCACTCGGTCAGCCGGTAGAGCAGGCCGCCGATCCAGCCACCCAGGAACCCCGACGCAATCCCGATGACAGTGCCGAGGAGCATCGAGATCACGGTCGCGAAGAGGCCGACGAGGAGCGACACGCGCGCGCCGAATATCAGCAAGGTGAGCACCGAGCGACCGGCCTCGTCGGTGCCGAGCCAGTACGTCGACGTAGGGCCAGCCAGCACTGCGCCGGTGGCCTTCGTCCGGAGCAGCCCCTCGGGGTTGGCCAGCACGGGAGCGAAGATCGCCACCAGCACGAAGATCACCAGCACGCACAGGCCAGCCACCCCGGAGCGGTGCCGCTGGAACTCCTTCCAGGTGCGCCCGGCCGAGGCCATCCGGCGACGCCAGGTGACCTGCCGGGCCGAGAGGGCCTTGGGTCCGGGCACATCAGCGGCGCTCATACCCGCACCCTCGGGTCGAGCCAGCCATACAGCAGGTTGGAGACGAGGTTGGCGAAGACCACCGCGGCCGAGAAGACGAAGAACGTCCCTTGCAGCATGGGGATATCCGGGATACGCAGCGCGTCCGTCGTCAGAAGTCCGAGCCCGGGGATCGAGAACACGGTCTCGACCGTGATCGCCCCGCTCACGATGAACCCGAGGTTGAGTGAGACGAGGGTGACCACCGGCAGCAAGGCGTTGCGGGTCGCGTGCCGACGTCGTACCAGAACGTCACGCAGCCCCTTGGCGCGGGATGTGAGGAGGTAGTCCTCGCCCATCTCGTCCAGCAGGGCCGATCGCATGATCAGCGAGTACTCGGCGAGGTACGCAAGGGTCAGTGTCAGCACCGGCAGCACGAGGTGCCAGGCCTGGTCGATGACGCCGTCGAGCGACCAAGGGTTGATGCCCGGCGTGATCAAGCGGCCGATCGGGAACATTCGGGGGATCGGTCCCAGACCGGTGGCGAAGGCGGAGAAGAGCAGCAGCCCGAGCCACCACTCCGGCATCGAGTACAGGGTGATCGTGCTGGCGGTCGAGATCTTGTCGAACTTGCGCCCGCGGTTCCAGGCGGCAATCGTGCCGATCCACAGACCGACGACGATCGAGAGGACCGTGGAGGTGCCGACCAGGACGACGGTGGGCCAGAGCCGGTCCAGCATCAAGGTGCGAACCGGCTGGCTGTACTGATAGGAGTCGCCGAAGTCGAGCGTGGCGATGTTCTTCAGGTAGATCACGAACTGCTTCGGCAAAGGCTGGTTCAGGCCGTACTTCTCGATGACCGCCTGGATCTGGGCGGGAGTGGTGGCGCGACCACGGGCCAGGGTCCGTTCGGGGTGCGGGTTGATCACCCGGAAGAGGAAGAAGTTCAGCACGACGATGAAGGCCAGGGTGCCGGCCGACCCCGCGACCTTCTGGCCGAACCAGCGCCACGTCGCGGCCCGGCTCGGTCGCTGGGGCCCGTCGCCCTGGACGACGGGCGCCGACTCCGGCTCGTAGGGTGCCAGGTCGATCGGCGTGCTCATTCGCGGTAGTCCATCGTGGCCTTGCGGTAGCCCGCCCAGCCGCCGAGCATCCCGCCGAAGACGAACAGCACGACGCCCGAGAGGCCGATCGCGATCACGGCTGTGCTGTTGATCCCGTCACCCGCGCTGGAACCGGAGAGTGTCCCGCCTGCCGTGACGACCGGGGTCAGGTTGAGATAGTTGGCGTGGCCGTACTGGAAGAGCAGGACGCCTCCCGGGTCGGGCTGTGGGACGAAGCCGGTCCAACGGTCGCTCCGGTAGGCCTCCCCGATCTTGTTGTACACGGTCACCAGGTAGGGCGCGGCCCGGTACAGCATCCCTTGCATCTTCTTGACGGTGGCCTCGCGCTGGGCCTGGTTGGTCGCCTCGTTCTGCTGCTTGTACAGCTTGTCGTACGTGCTGTTGCAGTACCACGAGTCGGACCAGTCCCCGCGTTGGGCGCAGGTGAAGTAGCTCAGCATCGAGTCCGGGTCAGGCTCGACGTACCACCCCCACTGGAAGACGTCGTATTCGCCGGCCAGGATCGTGTTCGTCAGCTTGCTGCTCTCCTGGTCGATGATGGTCGAGTCGATCTGGACGGCGGCGAGCCACTCATGGAAGAACTCCATGGTCGCTTGCGACGTCTCGGAGTCCGACCGCGCGAACAGCCGTAGCTTGCCGATCGGCGACCCGTCCGGCAGCGTCCGCCAGCCGTCCGACCCCACCTTGTAGCCGGCGGCGTCGAGGAGCGCCCTCGCCTTGGCCGGGTCGTAGGCGTAGGCGTCAGGGCTCGGCGGCTTCCAGCGGTAGCCGGAGTAAGCGGGTGGGATGATGTTCGTCGCGGGAGTCGCCGCGCCCTGGTAGGCCTTGGCCACCAGCTGCTTGCGGTCGATCGCGAAGTTCAGCGCGAACCTGAACTTCGGGTCGAGTACGGCCGGGTTGGGGTTGCCCAAGGGCTTGCCGGTCTTGAGGTCGACGGAGCCGGTGTTGAAGGCGATCTCGTCGAAGCCGGGCGAGTCGCCCTCCTGGGCCGTGATATTGGGGTCGCTCTTCAGGCTCTTGATCTGCAGCGGAGTGGGGTCCTCGGCGAAGTCGATCTCACCCGCCGACAGGGCCTGCACCAGGGTGTCCTCGGAGCGGTAGACCTGCATGTCGACCTCGGCGACGTTCGGCTCACCGCCCCAGTAGTGCGGATTGCGGACGAAACGGTAGCTCGAGCCGCCGGCCTTCCCGTCGACGAGCTCGAAGGGACCCGAACCGACCACCGGCTTGCCGTTGACCGGCTCGTTCGCGTAGGTCTTGACCTGGCTCTCGCTGACGTTCTTCCAGATGTGCTCGGGGATGATGGGCATCGGCAGCAGCGGCAGCACCGCGTTGGGCTTGTCGAGCTTCAGCACGACGGTCTTCGCGTCGGGCGCCGTGATCTTGGTGACCGACGTCAGGTAGGAGCCCCACGACGCCGACTCGGGGCCGCCGTCGAGGATCCGGTTGTAGGTGTAGGCGATGTCCCTCGCGGTGAGAGGCACGCCGTCGCTCCACCTCACGCCGGTTCGGATGTGGAACGTCCAGGTCAGGCCGTCCTTGCTGGTGTCCCACGACGTCGCCAGGCCGCCCTTGGGCGTCGGGTTCATGTTCTTGGGGGACCAGCCGATCATGTAGTCGTACATCAGCGCCCAGGCCTCGTAGGACTCCGCCTCGATGCCGTTGAACGGGTTGAACGAGTCGACCTCGTTGGTCATGCCGATCGTGAAGGTCCCGTTCTGGGTGCTCGCCTGTGCGGCGCCGGCCGGGCTGGTGGTCCCCCACATGGCGCCGGCCAGCAGGAGTGCCGCCACGCCCGTTCCAGCCGCTGCTGTGGACAATCGTTGCCGGATGCGCCTCATGGACGGCTCCCTTGGCGGGCTCTCGGCCCTCTTGACGGAGTAGGTTGCCCCTGGTGAACAAGTCTCCTGACTCGCGAGTCAGTATCCCCAAGGCGCGCCGGATTGAAAAGACCCGTGAGCTCCATGGGGACACCCGGGTCGACGGCTACGCCTGGCTGCGTCACGTCGAGCACGCGGACGTGTTGGCATACCTCGCGGCCGAGCGCTCCTTCTACGACTCTTCGACGACCCATTTGCGTCCTTTGGTCGACACGCTGACGAACGACATGGCGGCGCGAGTGCCCGAGACCGACTCGGGGGTCAGATCTGGACGCTCAAGGTTTGTGTACTACACCCGCACGCCTCCCGGGGGCGACTACGAACAATTGTGGCGAGGAGTTGACCTCGGCACGCGCGACGAGGGCGGTGCCGGGTCCGCTGACCGGCTGCTGCTGGACCCGGCAGCACTGAGGGGCGACTCGACGTACGTCGAGGTCGGGGTGAGCCTGGTCAGCCCCGACGAACGACTGCTGGCCTACTCGGTCGACACCACGGGCGACGAGGTCTACCGCCTGCGCTTCCGCGACCTCGAGACGGCCGGCCCCGCCGGCGAGCCGCGCGATCTCGCTGACGAGGTTCCCCGGTCGTACTACGGGGGCGCCTGGAGTGCAGACTCGCAGACCTTCTTCTACACGGTTCACGACGACGCCTACCGGCCGTACCAGGTCTGGCGGCACCGGGTCGGCACGCCGGTGTCGGACGACGTGCTGGTGCTGAGCGAGGACGACGAGCAGTACGAGCTCGACGTGCGGGCTACCCGCTCCGGCGACCTGGTCGTCATCCACGCCGCCAGCCGGGACACCTCGCAGGTCTGGCTCGTCGACGCTCACCGCCCGGCCGAGGCGCCGCGGTGTGTCGAGCCCCGGCGCCGCGGGGTGGAGTACGCCTGCGAGCACGCGCGCACTCCGGCCGGTGACCGGCTGCTCATCGTCACGAACGACGGAGCCCAGGAGTTCCGGATGATGAGCGCTCCGCTGGGGTCACCTGGCCGGGAGAGCTGGGTCGAGCTGCTGCCGGAGGACCCGGCCGAGCGGCTGTACGACGTCACGGCGTTCGCCGGCCACGTCGTCACCACACTTCGCCGTGCCGCCGGGCTGGTCGCCCGGAGCTACCGCATCACCGCCGAGGGCGGGCTTGCCGACCCGGTCGACCTGACGCCGGCGATTCCGGCCGGGACGCTGGAGCCGGCCCACAACGAGCGGTTCCAGACGACCGAGCTGCAGGTGGTCGAGGAGTCGTGGATCCACCCGAAGGCGTGGTTCTCCGTCGACCTGGATTCCGGCGAGAGACGACACCTGTTGACGCAGAACGTGCCGAGCTACGACGTCGACCGCTATCTCAGCGAGCGGATCTTCGCACCCGCCGGCGGTGATGTCAGCATCCCGGTGACGGTGGTGCGGCGCGCCAGCACCCCGCTCGACGGGTCCGCTCCGTGTCTGCTCTACGGGTACGGCGCCTACGAGGCGTGCTTCGAGCCGGAGTTCGACGTGGCCCTGACAGCGCTGCTCGACCGCGGGGTCGTCTGGGCGCACGCGGGAGTCCGCGGTGGTGGTGAGGGCGGCCGCCGCTGGTGGCTCGACGGGCGCCTCGAGCACAAGCAGAACACCTTCAGCGACCTGGTCGCGGCAGCGGACTTCCTCGCCGACGGCCGGGTGGACGGATCCCGGATCGTGACCCGCGGCCTGTCTGCCGGCGGGTTGCTGCAGGGCGCGGTCTTCTCCCAGGCTCCGACTCGGTGGGCGGGCGTGATCGCCGAGGTGCCGGCGGTGGACATCCTGACGACGATGCTCGATCCCTCGATCCCCCTGACCATCAACGAGTGGGACGAGTGGGGCGACCCGCGTCGACCCGCCGAGTACCGGTGGCTGCGCGCCTACTCGCCGTACGACAACATCCCCCCGAGCGGGACCCGCCCCGACCTGCTGGTCACGGGGGCGCTACACGACCCGCGCGTCATGGTGTGGGAGCCCACCAAGTGGGTGGCCGAGCTCCGACACAGCGACCCGGACTGGTCGCCGCGCTGCCTCTATCGAGTCGAGCTGGGACAGGGTGCGCACGTGGGCCCCTCGGGGCGCTCCGCCCACCTGCGGTACGAGGCGGAGATCTACGCGTGGGCGCTCGACCGCTTCGGGCTGGCGTAGCCCGATCCACCCAGGAAGGCGGCGACGAGGTCACCCAGCGTGGCCAGGTGGTAGCCGCCCTCCTGGATGACCACCGTCGGCAGGTCGAGATCACGGAGCAGCACCGCTCCGGCCCGGCTGTATCCGGTCCGGGTGACCTCGAGCGGGCTCTCCGGGTCGTCCGCTGCGGCATCGACGCCCAGGGAGACGACGAGCGCGGTCGAGCCGTGCTGCCGAGCGGAGTCGGCCAGCCGTCGTACGCCGTCGAGGAAACCCGCATCCCCGGTCCCTGGGGCCAGTGGGACGTTCTGGGTTGCGTTCTCGCCGTCGCCCCGACCGGTCTCCCCGGCGTACCCGACGACGTGGGGGAACCAGCCGGCGCCAGGGTCAACGTGCACCGACCCGTAGAAGACATCGGCCCGCTCGTAGAAGATCGCTGCCGTGCCGTTGCCGTGATGGGCGTCGACATCGACGATCGCGACGCGCTCGTGACCGCCGTCGACAAGCGCCTGAGCGGCCAGAGCGGCGTTGTTGAGGTAGCAGGATCCTCCGAAGGCGTCCGCGGTGACGTGGTGCCCCGGCGGCCTGCACAGCGCGTAGGCCCGGCGGGTCTGCCCCGCCACGACGAGGCCAGCCGCCGTCAGCGCGCAGTCGGCCGCGGCCCGGATCGCCTCCCAGCTGCCGGGACCCAGCGTCGTCATGGTGTCGTAGCAGAACTGGCCGGCCCTGGCGTGCACCGAGCTGGCCTGGGTGCTGCTGATCGGACCGAGCATGGCGGCGGTGGGAAAGAAGTACGGCACCACGCGGTCCTGCCCATGCTCGACGAACCCGCCGTCAACCCAGGCGTCGTACCCGGTGGACAGATGCCGGACGAGGTCGGGGCTGTGTACGGAGCTCAGCGCGTCGACGGGGTGTCCGGTTGCCTCGATGAACGCGTGGCCTGCCAGGCGCAGGGTCTGCTCGATGGCCGAGACGCGCTCGGGGAGCTCGGAGCCGTCCATCGGCATGCCGATCCACACCTCGCGGTCGGGACGGTGGGCCAGCGTGGTCTCCGACCAGACGACGGGGATGCGGGATGCGGCGTCCATGGTTCCCCTCGCGAAGCGGTTGCGGCAGGATCTGATCATGCCACGCGTTACTGACTCGGGAATCAGTATCGGATCGCTGCCCTGCGGTCCGACGAACTCCGTGCTCGACGTCGAGGGAGTCGGGGTCGGACACGCGACGGTGTGGCGAGACGAGGCCGACCCACCAGCCGGCCGGGGCGTCGCCCGGACCGGAGTCACGGTGGTCCGGCTGCGCGACGACCCGTTCCACGCGATGCTGCCGGCCGGTGGTGCGGTGCTGAACGGAGCCGGTGAGTGCACGGGCTTCATCACGGCCGGCGAGTGGGGGACCCTGGAGACACCGGTGTTCCTGACCTCGACGCTCCAGCTCGGGCGGGTATACGACGCAGCTTGCGAGCAGATGCTCGAGCGGTGGCCGGATGTCGCCGAGGACTTCATCATCCCGGTCGTGGGCGAGTGCGACGACTCCTTCCTGAACGACGCACGGCGGATGCAGGTGACCAGCGACGACGTCCGGAGGGCCTGGGAGGAGGCCGATGCATCGGTCGGCTCTTCGACAGCGCCCGCCGAAGGAGCCGTCGGGGCCGGCACCGGGATGACCTGCCTCGGGTTCAAGGGGGGCATCGGCACGGCGTCGCGCGTGACCGAGGACGGCCACACCGTCGGTGTCCTGCTGATGACGAACTTCGGCACCCAGGACCGGCTCACAGTGGCCGGCGTGCCGGTCGGCAGGCTCCTCGGCCCGGCCGACGAAGGCGATCGACCGTCCCCACGCAGGCCACCTGACGGCTCGTGTATCGGCCTGGTCGTGACCGACGCGCCAGTGGACGGGGCGGGGTGCGCGAGGCTCGCCCGTCGCATCGGGCTGGGGCTGGCCCGGACCGGCTCGGTGGGCCGCCACTCGAGCGGCGAGATCTTCATGGCAACGTCGACCGGCGTCCGGGTAGGACGCGACGACAGGACGTGGAACACCCCGGTGGTCACCGGTCGCGGCTTCGACGCCCTCTTCGGCGCGGTGGTGGACGCGAGTGAAGAGGCAGTCCTGAACTCGATCTTCACCTCACCGACCGTCGTCGGCAGGGCTGGCCACATCGCGACGGGGCTCCCCGTCGAGGACGTCGTCCACCTGTTGCGGGAGCACGGCAGGGTCGACGGGTGAACCACCCCGACCTGGACCGCCTGTGTCACGAGGCGCGGATCCGGATGGACGACGGCGTCGAGCTCGCGGCGACGCTCTACCTGCCGTCCGGCGTACCCGGCCCGCAGCCGTGCATCCTCGAGGCACTGCCCTACCGCAAGGACGACCTCACTTCGTCGTACCGGCCGGACTATGTGCGGCTGCGCGACGATCACGGGTACGCCGTCTGCCGCCTGGACCTGCGAGGGACCGGCTCGTCGGGCGGCGACGCCACCGACGAGTACCCACCCCGTGAGCAGCAGGACCTGCACCTCGTCATCGGCTGGCTGGCCGGCCAGGAGTGGTGCGACGGGAACGTGGGGATGTACGGCACGTCGTACTCCGCGTTCAACTCGCTCCAGATGGCCAGCGAACGACCTGAGCACCTGAAGGCGATCATCGCCATCTACGGCAGCGACGACCGGTACACGGACGACGTGCACTACCGGGGCGGCGTGCTGAAGGTCCTCGACCTGGTCGACTACTGCCACTACATGACGCCGATGAACGCACTGCCACCGGTGCCCGCGGTGTGGGGTGACGGCTGGCGCGAGGAGTGGGTACGCCGGCTCGAGACGTCCGAGCCGTGGGCGCTGACGTGGCTGCGCGAGCAGCTGGACGGACCCTACTGGCGGCACGGGTCGGTGCGACCCCACTACGACCGAATCACGTGCCCGACGATGGTCGTCGCCGGCTGGGCGGACGGCTACCGCAACACGTCGTTCCGGCTGATGGAGCAACTGCGGGCACAGGGCGTGCCGCACCGGCTGCTGGCCGGGCCATGGGCGCACGCCGCCGCCGAGACGTCACAGCCGGGACCACGGATCGACTCGATGCCGGAGATGGTGGCGTGGTGGGACCGCTGGCTGCGCGGGGTCGACAACGGCGTCGACGACGGGCTGGACGAGGGCCGGCCGTGCCTCACGGGCTTCGTTCGGTCGTCGACCCGGCCGTCGGCGACGCTCGACACGCACCAGGGGCGCTGGGTCCGGGAGGAGTGGCCGTCGCCCAGAGTCGCAGCTGCTTCCTGGCCGCTCGAGGGCCGGTCGGCCTACGTCGTGCTCGCAGACGTCGGGGTCGACGCGTGGATCGACTGTGCCGGGCATCTTCCGTGGGGACAGAGCGGTGACCAGCGGTTCGACGACGCGGCATCGCTGACCTGGGAGTGGGACGCGGCAGGCATATCGGTCATGGGACACCCGAAGGTGCGGCTGCGCGTCAGCGCCGACCAGCCGGCCGCGTTCGTGTCGGTGAAGCTGTGTGACGTGTTCACGGACGGGACGTCGGCGCTGGTGTCGCGGGGGACGCTGAACCTCGGCTGCCGAGGGGGCCTCGACGCCATCGAGCCGTTGGCGCCTGGCGAGGTGTACGAGGTCGAGATCGAGCTCGACGCCTGTGCCTACGAGTTCGATCCGGGCCAACGGATGCGGTTGTCGATCGCCGGCGCCGACTGGCCGAACACCGCGGCGCCCCCGGGCCCGCTCAGCCTGACCGTGCACGAAGGCGAGCTGGAGCTGCCGGTCTGGGCGGGCCCGTCACCGTACCCGGATCCCGTGCTGGCCCCCGGCGCCGGCTCGAGCGAGGACTCCTCGGGGCTGACGTGGAGGATCGAGCGTGACGTGGCCGCCCGGACCACCTCGTGCGTGGTGGACCACGGGTCGGCGTACGAGATCCCGCACGACGGGACGGCGACCGAGCACTACGCCGGGCGCGTCACCCTCGACCGGGCGACGTTCGAGCAGCACACCGAAGCGACGGCCACCTTCACGCTCCGATGGCCCGACGTCGAGGTCTCCACGACGGCCACGATGGACGTCCGGATCCGCGCCGCCCGGTTGGAGGTCACGGTCGACCTGGCGGCCCGCGAGGGTAGGCAGGGCGGCTGGGAGACTCTCGGCTCCCGGCACTGGTCCGTTCAGATACCTCGTGCGGGCTGACGGATCGTCGCGCGAAACGATGCGACATCCGGGTGGTCCCGACCGTGCAGCGCGGATCGCCGCCCACGCGAGTCTCAGCCGAAGTGCTGGTGACCCGCAGCGTCAGGGTAGGCGGCGCGGTTCACCGTGACGAGGCCCTCCTCGCTGCTGCCCTCTCCGCGCTCGAGTACCCTCCCGATCGGGCGCCAGGTGTCCGGCAGCTCGATGTCCGGGGGGAAGGTCGCGACCAGCGAGTAGTCGTCCCCGCCGGTCAGCACGAACCGGAGCGGGTCGACGCCCATCGCGGCTGCGACGGTCTGCAAGGCGTCGGGTACCTCGAGCACGAAGCCGTCGACGTCGACGGCGACTCCACTCGCCGCCGCCAGGTGCGCGATGTCCTGGAGCAGGCCGTCGCTGACGTCGATCATCGCGGTGGCCCCGAGTCGGGCCGCCTCCGCTCCGGCCAGGTACGGCGGACTCGGCCGCCGGTGCGCGTCCACCACGACGCGTGGGGACCGAAAGCCTCGGGCCAGGACCGCGAAGCCGGCCGCCGCCCAGCCCTGTCGCCCCGAGATGGCCACGATGTCACCCACCCGCGCGCCACTGCGACGTACCACTGCGTGCTCGCACACCCCGATCACGGTGACGGAGAGCGTGATCACCGAGGCCGCGGACAGGTCGCCCCCGACGACCGACGCTCCGACCACGGCGGCCTCTTCGGCGAGCCCGTCGGCGAGCTCGAGGATCCAGCGGGTCTCGAGGTCCTCGGGGCAGCCCAGCCCGACCAGCAGCGCCGTCGCGACACCGCCCATCGCGTTGATGTCGGAGAGCGCCTCGGCTGCGGCCTTGTGGCCGATGTCGCTCGCCGAAGACCAGTCGAGCCGGAAGTGTCGGTCCTGGACGAGCATGTCGACGGATGCCACCACGGAGCCTGACGGCATCTCGACGACGGCCGCGTCGTCACCGGGACCCACCCGCACGTGGGGCCCTTGGGGGAACCTGGCGGTGATCGCGCGGATGAGTGGGAACTCGCCCATCTCGGCCGCCGTGCGGCTGGATCGTTCGGCCATCTTCTCCTCGGATCGCCATCAGTCGCCCGCCTATCGGGACGGCCTCTCCAGACGGTAGCGTGATGACCGCTGCATCGACACGACTCGACTCGCGGGAGGTCACCAGTGGTTGTCCAGGCATATGTGCTCATCCAGACCGAAGTCGGCAAGGCCGCCGACGTCGCGAAGGCGATCGCGGAGATCGAGGGTGTCAACCTCGCGGAGGATGTCACTGGCCCGTACGACGTCATCGTGCGCGCAGAGGCGAGCAATGTCGACGAGCTGGGCAAGCTGGTGGTGGCCAAGGTCCAGGGGATCGACGGGATCACTCGCACCTTGACGTGTCCGGTTGTGCACATCTAGCACCTAGAACCTGGCGTGCACCCGCCACCTCGTCGCTCCCTGCGCCCACATCCCGCAGCAGGGAGCGATCTGCGTTCGGACCACCTGCTCGCCAGGCTGCAGACGACGGCTACCCTCACCGTGCTGGGCGGCTTCCTGCTGGTCGGATGCCGAGGGGGCGCCGCGGGCCCCGTCGACGTGACCGGTCCCCGAGCCAGCGGACCGGTGGCCAGCCAGTGCGCAGCCCTGGTGGCGGCCACCCCGAGCCGGGTGGCCGGCGAGAGCAGGCGCGTCATCTCACCGCGCGACCGGTTCGCCGCCGCATGGGGTGACCCACCGATCGTCCTGACGTGCGGCGGGTCTGCTCCGGGAGCCCTGCACGCCACCTCACAGTGCTTCGTCGTCGACCGCGTCGGCTGGCTCGTCACTCAGCGCGGGAAGCCGGTCGACCCGACACGACCACTGAGCGGGGAGATCGACTTCACGACGATCGGCAGGTCGGCGTACGTCGAGGTTCGAGTCCCCGGCCCCTACCAGCCCGCCGCCGATATCCTGGTCGACCTGGCCGGGCCGATCAGGAGGCACACGACCCAGCCCCATCCCTGCCGATGACCCGGCCTGCTGTCAGCGCAGCCCGGTCCCGCGGCTCATGGCAAGCGTGAGCAGGCGGTCAACCAGCTCGGGGTAGTCGACCCCTGACTCGGCCCACATTCTCGGGAACATCGAGGCCGGCGTGAACCCCGGCATCGTGTTGACCTCGTTGACGAGAAGGCGCCCGTCGTGCAGGAGGAAGAAGTCGACTCGCGCCAGTCCCTCGCACCCCAGTGCCTCGAACGCGTCGACCGCGATCCGCTGGACCTCGTCGCGTACGTCGCGGCGCAGGTCAGCGGGTACCTGCAGGGTGACGCCGTCCTCCCCGAGGTACTTCGCCTCGAAGTCGTAGAACTCGTGCCTGCCGTAGGCGGTGATCTCGGCCACTGAGCTCGCTTCGGCGTCGCCGTCAGGTTGCTGCAGGATGCCGCACTCGAGCTCACGGGCCCCCTCCATCGCCGGCTCGACGAGAACCTTGGGGTCGAAGCCACGGGCATGCTCGACGGCATCGTCGAAGCCGCCCCGGTCCGCGACCTTCGTGATGCCGAGGCTCGACCCTCCTCTTGCCGGCTTGACGAACACGGGGAACCCGAGCGCCTCCACGGCGTCCCGCACGGCGGCCGGGTCACGCTCCCACTCCCGGGGCAGGATCACGACGTACGGCGTGGTGCGGATGCCGTGCGCAATCAGCAGCATCTTGGTGAAGTGCTTGTCCATGGCGGCCGCCGACGCGAGGACGCCTGACCCCACGTACCGGACCCCGGACATCTCGAAGAGGCCCTGGATGGTGCCGTCCTCCCCCCACGGGCCGTGCAGCAGGGGAAAGACGACGTCGACCTCGCCCAGCACCCGGGGCGTCTCCCCTGGCTCGGCCACCACCAGGTCGGGCCGGGTCGGGTCGGCGCTCAGCGCGATGGCACTCGCCGTTGCGTCGACCTCCGGGACATGCCCCGCCGTGAGCGCCAGCCGTTCCGGTTCTCCCGACTCGAGCACCCACTTGCCCTCGACGCTGATCCCGATCGGCACCACGTCGTACGCGTCGCGGTCTATCACGGAGAGCACGCTGGCAGCAGTCGCGCAGGAGACCGCGTGCTCACTGGACCTGCCGCCGAAGACGACAGCGACTCTCGGTTTCCGCTCGGCACCCATGGGCGGCAAGCGTAGTAGGGCGCTAGTCCCGTTCGGCCTTCGCAGCGCGGGAGATGAGCCGGACGAGCATCTCCTCCGGCTTGACGTCGCCGCGCACCAACGCGGCGACGTGGTCGATGATCGGCACCTCGACACCGTGCCGGCTGGCAAGGTCGCGGATGGACTCGCACGACTTGACGCCCTCGGCCACCTGACGGGTCGCCGCGGCCACCTCCTCCACGGACTTGCCCAGCCCCAGCTGCTCGCCGAACTGCCGGTTCCGCGAAAGAGGTGATGAGCAGGTCGCGACCAGGTCCCCCAGGCCGGCCAGCCCGGAGAACGTGTAGGGGTCCGCGCCGAGGGCCGCCCCGAGCCGCGCCGTCTCGGCAAGGCCACGGGTGATCACGGTTGCTCTCGCGTTGTCGCCGAACCCGAGCCCGGCGGCCATTCCCACGGCCAGCGCGATGACGTTCTTGGTCGCGCCACCGAGCTCGCAGCCGACGACATCGGTGAGCGTGTACGGCCTGAAGGCAGCCGTGTGGCAGAGCTGCTGGAGTCTCACGGCGACGGCCTCGTCCACCGATGCGATGACGGAAGCCGCAGGCTGGCGTTCGGCGATCTCCTTCGACAGGTTCGGTCCCGACAAGACCGCGACGCGTTCGCTCCCGACGTGGCCGACCTCCTGGATGACCTCGCTCATCCGTTTCGCGGTGCCGACCTCCACGCCTTTCATCAGGCTCATCACGAGCGCATCGGGTGGGATGGCATCCGCCCAGTGCTCGAGGTTGGATCTCAGCGACTGGGACGGCACGGCAAGGACGACCACCGATGCGCCGTCGAGCGCCCGCTGCGGGTCGTGGGTTGCGCGGATCGCGGGCGGCATCGGGATGCCCGGGAGGTAGTCGACGTTCTGGCGCTCCTCGTTGATCCCGTCGCTCAGCTCCTTGCGCCGGGCCCACAGCGTGACGTCGTTCCCCGCATCGGCGAGCACGAGCGAGAACGCTGTTCCCCACGAGCCCGCCCCGAACACGGCCACCCTCGTCATGTGGGCTCCTCGTCCCGTCTCGGCACCGGAGCCGGACGGCCGATCCGTGAGACGCCCTCCGCCAACGGGTCGAAGCGTCTGGCAGGAGCAGACTCACCGCGGATCTCCTCGAGGAGCCCGGTGATCGCGTCGAGCACCCGGTCCGTGGCCCTCTTGAGCAGGTCTGGGGTGATCGGCTCGCCCGCCAGGTCCGTCAGGTCGACCGGCGCACCCGCCCTGATCAGGATCAGCTTGCGGGGAAGGATCCTGGGCAGCCATGTGTACGGCGGCAACACCTCCTGCGGACCCCACTGCGCGACCGGGATCAGCGGGCAGCCGGTCGCGAGCGCGATGCGGGCAACGCCGGTCTTCCCGGCCATCGGCCACTGGTCGGGGTCACGGGTGATCGTGCCCTCCGGGTAGACGATCACGCACCTCCCTGACTCGACGGCCTCCACCGCCGCCCTGAAAGCGGCTGCGGCGCCGACCGACTGCCGGTAGACGGGGATCTGTCCCGCGTTCCGCAGGACCCATCCGAGCACCGGGATCCTGAAGACCTCCACCTTCCCGAGAAAGCGCGGCAGCTGGCCGCTGTCGTAGACGAAGTGCGCCGCGGTCAGGGGGTCGAACTCGGAGACATGGTTGACGGCGATCACGCATCCACCAGTCGGAGGAATGTGCTCAGCGCCGCGCCAGTCTCGCTTGGTGAGCAGTATCAGCGGGCGGCGGACAACGCGGATGCAGAGCCCGAGGGCCCATCCGGAGTCGTCGCTCATCACTGCCGTCCCTCCATTCCGACCATCGGGGGCCTTGACCTTCGCCTCCAAGGCCACTTCCGGAGATGGCAAGATCGTGGTTGATGACACCACACCACGCCCGGCCGGTTCCCGCTTGGACGATCATCATCCCAGTCAAGAACACCAGCGTCGCCAAGACGCGGCTTCGCCGGTTCGACCAGACGGTCAGGGCGACGCTTGCGCAGGCGTTCGCTCTCGACTCTGCGACGGCTGCCCTCGGTTGTCCCCTCGTCCGGCAGGTGGTGGCGGTGACCAACGACGAGCCGGCCGGTCGAGCCCTGGTCTCCGTCGGGGTCGAGATCATCGCGGACACACCGGATGACGGGCTCAACCGCGCCCTGGTGCACGGTGTCGACGTCGTGCGCCGAAACGACCCGTCGGCAGCCGTCGCGGCGATGTCGGGAGACCTTCCCGCCTTGCGGGCCGAGGATCTGAGTGCAGCGTTCGACGCGGCAGTCGGCGTACCTCGCTGGTTCGTGGCGGATGCCACCGGCACGGGCACCACGCTGCTGGCGGCGGGGACGGGCGCCCGCCTGCGGCCGGCCTTCGGGGCCGACTCGCGTGAACAGCACCGAAAGGGGGGCGCCGTCGACCTCGCATCCGGCGATCTCGCTCGGCTGCGCCGCGACGTCGACACCGAGGACGACCTGCGAGACGCCGCCCTGCTCGGGCTCGGTCCCTTCACGATGGCGGCGCTCGCCCGTCTCGACGGCGCCGCCGACTTTCAGAAGTAGCGTGAGCCCATGCAGGCGACGGTCCTCACGTTCGACCCCGCGACGAGGTCGGGGGCTGTCGTGACCGACGACGGGAGACGGGTGCCGTTCGACGAGGCTTCGTTCGCCGCCGGCGGCCTGCGACTGTTGCGGCCGGGGCAGCGGGTCCGCGCCAACGTCTCCGCTGCCGGGGAGATCGTCGCTTTGACGATCGTCACGCTGGAAGACCCGTTGCGTGACGAGGCCTGACGACTAGCTCTTCTTCGCGGTCCGCTTCGCCGCTGACCGGGTGGTGGTCTTGGTCGCTGTGGACTTGGTCGCAGGGGTCCTCTTGGCCGTCGTCGCCCTTGCGGTTGTCCTCTTCGCGGTCGCCTTCTTCGCGGTCGCCTTCTTCGCGGTCGACGCTGTCGATGCGGACCGGGAGGCCGTCTTCCTGGCCGGCGAGGACTTCGCCACCGTCTTCCGGGCGGTCGTCGTACCAGTGGCCCTCTTCGCCGTGGTCCTCTTGGCGGTGGTCTTCTTGGCGGTGCCGGCAGCCGTCGTGCTCTTGGCCGCGGACTTCCTGGCCGTCGCCTTCTTCGCCGGCGCACTCGACTTCGAGGTCGCCGAGGTCGAAGGCCTCGCGGACGTCGTCGTCTTGGCGGCCGAGGTCTTGGCGGTGGCTGCAGAGACCCTCGGCAGCTTCTTCGCGCCAGAGACGATCGCCTTCAGGTCAGCGCCTGCCTTGAACTTTGGCACCGCGGTCTTCTTCGCGCGCTTGCGCTCGCCGGTACGAGGGTTGCGGACCATCCGCGAGTCACGGACGACCTTCTCGAAAGCTCCGAAGCCGGTGAGGGCCACCTTCTCACCCTTGACGAGCTCGCGCGAGATGGTGTCGAGCACCGACTCCAGCGCATGTCCGGCAGCCTTCTTGTTCCCCTCATAGTGCCCTGCGAGGGTCTCGATGAACTGGCTCTTGTTCACTGACTTCCCTTTCGTGAACTCCGCTATGCCGAGCCGATGCTCGACGTTTGGGAAACGCTATGCACAATCAAAGCGCATGAGGAGGCGACACACCCAACTTTCTGTCATGTTTTATTGACCTCTGCACCGCGCCGGGTCGCGTCCGCAGGCAGTGGTCGGCCCTGTCACGTCATTGCTGAGCGACCTGGATGCGTGCCGGAAGACGCGGGAACCTTTGTGTGGTTGAGATATCAGCATCAAGGACGAGCTGCGACCTGGCAGCCACGCACCATCGGGCGTGCTGGTTCCCTTGCTTCGCAGCCCTTCGGCCCTGAAACGCCAGGTGACTCTCGCGGCGGTCGCCGCCTCGCGGAGGCAGGATGTTCCGCGAACCGAGAGCCGACCTGCAGGGCACCTCACGCCTCTCCCGCGGGGGCGGTTTGTAGGTCAGCATCTGAGACGGCAGTATCGTGCTATGGACTCATCCAGCGGTGTCGGAGTGCTCGACAAGGCCGCGAAAGTGCTGACTGCTCTCGAGGGGGGTCCGGCGACCCTCGCGGCCCTGGTCGCGGCGACTGGCTTGGCGCGCCCGACGACGCACCGCCTGGCGGTGGCGCTCGAGCACCACCGGCTCGTGGCGCGTGATGTCCAAGGACGTTTCATGCTCGGTCCCCGGCTGGCCGAGCTTTCATCTGCCGCCGGAGAAGACCGGTTGCTCGCCGCTGCCGGTCCCGTGCTCGCCAGGCTCCGCGACATCACCGGAGAGTCTGCCCAACTGTTCCGCCGGCAGGGCGACCACCGCGTGTGCGTCGCGGCCGCGGAGCGACAGTCCGGTCTGCGCGACTCGATTCCCATCGGCAGCCAGCTCACGATGCTCGCCGGCTCGTCCGCGCAGATCCTGCTCGCCTGGGAGGACCCCGAGCGCCTCAACCGAGGCCTGCAGGGCGCGACCTTCGATGCCGCCACCTTGGCGAGCATTCGCCGGCGGGGGTGGGCGCAGAGTGTCGGGGAGCGAGAGGCCGGCGTCGCGTCGGTCTCGGCCGCCGTCCGGTCGCCCGCGGGCAAGGTGGTGGCGGCGGTCTCGGTGTCCGGCCCGCTGGAACGGATGACACGACAGCCAAGCCGGATGCATGCTCCTGCCGTGTTGGCGGCGGCGGAGCGACTGACCGAGTCACTTCGCCGCACCGCCGAACGCAGCTGACAGCCGCCCTGAGCCTCAACCGGCGAACAGGCCTTCCTGGACGACGGGTGCCTCCAGGGCGAGGAGGAGCCTCTTGCGCTCCAGGCCCGCCGCATACCCGACGAGCTTGCCGTTGGATCCGATGACCCGGTGGCACGGCACGACGATGGCGATCGGGTTTGCTCCGTTGGCAAGCCCCACGGCACGGGAGGCGCCCTTCGGCATCCCCAGCCGGGAGGCGATCTCGCCGTACGACGTCGTCACGCCGAACGGGATGGCGCGCAGCTGTTCCCAAACCCGCTGCTGGAACTCGCTGCCGTGCAAGGCCAGCGGTAGGTCGAAGGACCGCAGCCGCCCTTCGAAGTACGCGGTCAGCTGGCGGCGTGTCTCGAGCAGGACGGGCTCGTCGGACGAGCTGTCGTGCTCTGCCGCTGACACGTCGTCGAGGAAGTGCGCCGCGGTGAGGGTGTGATCCTCGCTGACGAGCTCGAGGTGACCTACCGGAGTCGTCATCAGCAGCGTCGATACGGTCATCGGGGCTCCTCGTCCAGGGACTTCCAGACGTGCATGAGGGCATAGGAGCGCCAGGGCGCCCAGGCCCTGACCACGTCGGGCCCGGCGTCAGCAATCCCCAGCCGGGCAAGGCCTTGTCGCACCCCGAGGTCAGTTCCCATGAAGACGTCGGGGTCCCCGAGCGCCCGCAAGGCAATGTAGTCGGCGGTCCACGGCCCGATACCGGGGAGGGCCAGCAGTGTCCGCCGTGCCTGCGTCCGGTCTGCGGATCGGTCGAGCGCCAGCTCTGCGCTCTGGACGGCACCCGCGAGGGCGATAAGTGCGCGGCCACGAGACCGCGGCATCGGCAGTCGCTCGGGATCTGCCGTCGACAACCTGTCGGCGCCGGGGAACAGGTGGGTCAGTCCTTCACTGCCATGATGCGGCTCGCCGTACTCGGCGACGAGGCGTCCCAGGGCCGTGCGCGCGCCGGCCACCGAGATCTGCTGTCCGACGACGGCGCGTACCGCCACCTCGAAGCCGTCGACATGACCCGGCACCCGGAGCCCCGGGTGCGCTGCGACGGAGTGCGCGAGGTGCGGGTCGTTGCCGAGGTGGCCGTCGATCTCCGTGGGGTCGGCATCCAGGTCGAGCAGGTGACGGCAGCGTTCGACTGCGGTGCCGAGATCGGCCGCGTCGGTGACCCAGACCCGTGCCTCGACGCGCTCGGGCCTCACCTGGAGGCGGAACGAAGCCGGACCGTGCGGCAGCCGCAAGGTCCGCGCGTAGATGTCATCCCGCACCCTCTCGATGCCCATGACGGTGCGGAGCCGCAAGAAGTCGAGCAGAGAGCGAGCATCGAGGGGAGGCCTGAACTGGAGGGTCGCCGTGACGGGTTCGGGCAGGGTGGGTGTCGCCAACACCGGACCAGTCAACATCACACCGCCGACGAGCTCGAACCGCAGGCACGGTCACGTGCTGTGGTCGGGGTCATGCGAGGGTCGGCTGGTGACCGGTTCGAGGAGCACTAACGGGATCTCACGCGTGGTCTTGGTCTGGTATTCCGCGTAGTTGCTGTGGTCGGCTGTGACCAGCGGCCAGAGCCTTCGTCGTTCGTCCGGGTCGGCGATCGTGGCCCGCATCCACTGCGTGTCGCCCCCCTGCACCCTGACCTCGACGTCGGGCTTGTCGCGCAGATTGACGAACCATGCGGGGTGGTTGTCGTCTCCGCCGCGGGAGGCGACGACGACGAAGACCGGGCCTTCCTGGTAGGGCGACGTGAGCATCACCTTGCGTGGTTGGCCGCTCTTGCGGCCGACTGTCGTCAGCTCGAGCACCGGCATGTTCTGGACCGACCAGCCGATGCGGCCGCCGCTGAGCTTGAGCAGGACCCGATGCACGGCGTTCATCGTCTTCAGCTGGAAATCGCTCGGCATCCCGGCAATATAGCGCGATAGCGCGATCCCTCCGGGGGATCCGAACCGTTCAGCACCGCAGGGGTCCGCGGTTCGGTCCTGGTGCCGCTGGGACGAGCGATCCGCGCTGGGCGAGCCGTTTGCGCGCCCGGACTTCTCTTCGGTCGCCCGCGCCGTACCCGAGCACTGGAGGGGGAAGCGACGTCGTGGTTGCGCCGGATGGGAGAGTCCAGCTGATCGCGTTGCTTTCCGGCACTCTGGCGACCGTGACGTCCGGGCGGTCCCGCATCGTGTGGCAACCCTTGGAGAGACCCTGGCCGTTCCCCAGGGTGGTGTGTCCACCTTTCGCATGCTCGATGAGGTGGTCGATGTCGTGGATCCTGGTCAGACACTGCGGTCCGCGGCACTGCTCGTCACGGGCGACGATGAGGTCCCGCAACGGACCGCGGAACCGACGGCGACGGGTATCGGTCACCAGCGCCGTCCCGTCAACCGGGTCCGTGAACACTCGCTTCACCCACGTGTCCCCGGTGGCAGCGATCAACCGGCCCACTGCCGGTGGGATGGGTCCGAGTCCGAGCAGCTGCCCAGGCTTGTCGTCAAGTCCGAGCAACGTGGTCTCCGTCATCACGAGGTTCAGGTGCACCTTGAGGTCCTTGGGCTTCGTGATGCTGGTGAGCCGTTCCACGAAGATGTCCCTATGAGCATGCTCACCGGCCCTCCGGATCGCCGCCGGCGTAGACAGCGGTCGCCTGGTCGTGGACGGCATGCCAACAGGCCAAGGCCTGCTCGGCGGCCAGCTTCGCGGTCAGAAAGGCAACACCGGCATCGCCGGGCTGACACGAGATGAACGTGTCAGCACGCTCCTGCCTGGCCCGCCGATCCATGGCTGCCGGGTCGATGCCCATCACGCGGGTCTGTGCGAGCTTCTTGATCCTGCCGGGCAGCATGCCGACGGCCTCTTCGGCTATCACCTCATCGGCGAGCCGACGCAAGGCGAGGTCGTCGAGGTAGTTGACCTCCCGGCCGATCGCGCGCGCCGACCACAGGCTCAGCTCGCCGCGTTCCAGTGCCTCGAGCGTGAAGGGCAGCGAGTCGTCAAGCAGGAAGGCGTCGCTCAGCCAGCTGGCTGCGGACAGGTTCGATATCCGGCGGGCGACCGCTATCTCGGCAGCCATCACCCGGGACTGCTCTTCGCTCATCGCTAGCGCGTGCCGGCTGTCGATCTCCAGCTGCTCGCGAAGATACGTCCCCGCGCATCTGATCTGCTCGGCCCGCAACCGACAGATCTCGGTTTCGATATCGCTTATCCGGGCCAGCTGGGAGCGCACCGACGACTCCAGCTCGGCGACACCTCGTACCCGAGGGGCGGGTTCGATGTGTCCCGCGGTGGTGACGAAGCTCGTCCGGTTCCGACTCATACTCGAACTTTAGTACGAGCAACCGACACTCTGGGGAGTCCCAGGCCGTTCAGTAGGGCCGAGTACCTGCATGCCTAGTTCGCCCCTCACCACCCCCGCGGACCAGCAGACCCGCGAACCCGGGTACGACCTTCGCGGGTCGCGTCGTCGCTCAGCCGGTACCGATCGGGCTGGGGTGCTGGGAGGCAGCGGTGTGGGCGTCGAGCTCCTCGAGCCGGAGCAGGTGCCGCGGCCTGGCGGGGAGCGGCTTGGAGCTCCTCGTCGCCAGGCTGGTGTCGACGTGGAGCAGCTCTCCGCTGTCGAGCAACCGCCAACCGGGGTCGTCGTCCATGCGTTCCGTCGCGATGACCACCGAAGCCCTGGTGGCCAACCGCGGAGAGCGGGCCTGGATGCGCTTGCTGCGGGCGTCCAGGCCACTGTCGCTCCGGGGTCCCCCGGCCGGCCGCTCGAGCATGTACAGCTCATGGGTCGCCGGGTAGCGCAGAGCCCAGAGGTCGGTTGCCGAGCTGATCACCAGGTTCACGGCATAGATCGGCAGGTGCTCAGCCACCCATCCGACCGCGGACGCAACTCCTTCCGTGACGTCACCGCCGCGTCGTCTGACCTCTCCGGTGATCAGCGCGAAAACCCGTTCGCTATCGGTATCCCCGCGAACCAGGTCCGAGCTACCCACCTCCGCTAGGCGGGCGTCGAGCTCGTCCAGTCCCTGGACAACCCCGTTGTGCGCGAAGAGCCGGTCGTCCTGGAGGAACGGGTGGGTGTTCTCGAGCACACGCCTCCCGGTGCTGGCGTACCTGACGTGGGCCACGAACGTCGTACCGCGAAGCTCATGTGCAGCGGTTGCGAACTCTGCGTCCTTCCAGGCAGGCAGGGGCTGCTTGTCGACGGTCGGCGATCCGTCGGGTCCGAACACGCCGATGCCCGCGCCGTCGGGGTTTCGGCGACTCTGCGTGGCCAGGCTGTCGGGGGCTTCGAGGAGCCAGAAGGTCGCCGGAACGGCCATGCCTCCGGCGTGCAGGCCGAAGAGTCGGCACAAGGTCAGCCGGTCCGAGGTCCGCGCATACCGACAAGGTACGCCGACCAGGCCTCTCGAGCATGCGGTCCCCAGCCAGCCACCTCTCGCACGAAGTCGGGTATCGGACCACCGCCTGCTACGGTCCGCTGTTGAGGCATGGTCGCCAGATCGTCGTCGGCCCCCTCAGCGCCTGCGTCGCCGGCGTATACAAGTGAATCGCGTCAAGACAACCACTCTTGAAGCACTCATCTAGCCGATGAGCGGGCTTCTCGTGCGGACGTCCAAGCAATCGACTTATGACTGAGTGGCTGTGCTCATGCGCCAACCAGATCTGGCAACCAGAAGCCGGTCGCAACACTTCGCGGCACTCACGTCAGCTTGACCGAAATCGGGGGGCCGGACACACCAGATCTCCCCGCAAACTTAGCCCGCAGCGGGCGCTCGACGAACCGGAAGCTGGCCTCGGCCAGCACGACGAACATGGCAATCCAGGCGATATCCCCGACTACCGTGGGTCCGAGCGTACCGAGTATCGCGATTCGCGCCAGGACATTCCAAAGATAGATCGAATACGACCGTTCGCCCAGCCACCTCATTGGGCCACTTGCCAGCAGCGACCCAACCGCCGACCGCGGCCGCGTCACGACACCGATCAACGTCACGAGCGTCAGTCCGGTTCCCGCGACGATCACCAGGGAGCAGCGATAAGTATCGTTCAGATATGCCAGGACAGGCAGGAGGCCAACGGCTAGCAGCGCACAGGGCGCAAGACACCGAACCGTCCGAGACAGCCAGCCGTTGAGAACAACAATCGCGAGCAATGAGCCGACCAGGATAGGCAGCGCATTTGTGTCGCTCCCGAAATACTCGTGCGGATCGAATTTCACCGCCCGACTCAAGCCGAGATAGAGGTCAAGCGCCAGGGTGACCCCGATGAGCGACACGGTGAGGCCGGCGAATAATCGGGGACTGCGACGGTAGCCCCAGAGCAGTGCGAACGGCCACAGCAAATAGAACTGCTCTTCGACGGAGAGCGACCATGTGTAGTTGAGGTAGTCGTAGGTAGCGAAAGGGTGGCCACTCCAGTCAAAGAGGCTCGTTGTATATGTAAGGGCTGCGCCAGCGGGTGCAAAAATCTGCACGACACTGAGGTCTTGTGGATATTGGAGCCCGGCACTGAGGTCTTTTCGATGTATGAGCAGCACGACTACCGTCACCGCTACGACCGCCACCAAAGCCGGGCCGAGGCGCGCCGCGCGTCGGCGATAGAACCCGCGCACATCGATGGTGCCGGTTTGGAGCTCGCGGACCAATAGGGTGGTGATGAGATACCCCGACAGGCAAAAGAACACGGTGACACCGACGAAGCCGTCGCAGAGCGGCTTGGTCGGGGCGTGCTGGCCGAGGACCAGAAGAATTGCCACGCCACGGACGCCATCCAAGCCAGGATGGTGACCACGGTCGCGCACGAGCCGACGTTAGCAAGGCAGGAGCCATCGGCGGCTCGGACACATCGAACCCGACTTGAGTCGAAACCTACAGATGATGTTTCGCCAGTCAACGCAGGCGTCTGTGGCAACGCACAAACCACCGAACGGAACCGTCACTACAGAGCGGCTCGGATCGCGAGAACCGGTGCCGGGTGCCGCGGGGCTTCGGGGGCTGCACTCCGAAGTCACCCCTTGCGTCGCTCACTGGTGCTTCCAACCAATACACCGTACGCGCGCTACGCAGAAAGACCGCGGTAGGCCGTCTGCAGCACTCAGCCCGTCGCCTTCCGGAAGAAGTTCGCTGGCTTCCGAATGTCGTCCCTTCTCCTCGTCGAGTGGTCTACCCAGACCTGCCCTGTCGACGCTCAGCGATTCGAAGGTGCGGCAACGATGGCGATCTTATAGGGCGTATGTTGACTGGATGAGAGTCCTGATCCTCGGTGGTACGTCGTTTGTCGGTCGCGCCATCGTCGAAGATTTCCTCGCGCGTGGCCATACGCCGACCCTCTTCAACCGTGGCCGCACTGGGGCAGAGCTGTTCCCAGGCGTGGAACGTCTTGTCGGCGACCGTGAGAGTGGTGCGTACGAGGCTCTCGACCGTCGGTCATGGGACGCCGTCGTCGATGTATGTGGGTACGTCCCGCGGCATGTCGAGCAGGCATTGGCCGCCCTTGAGGATCGCTTCGGACGATACGTGTTTATCTCTACTGGCATGGTCTACGACCACCAGATCGTGCAAGGTGAGATCACCGAGTCGTCCCCTCGGTTATCTCCGCACCATGGGCCAGAACACCTCGACGACGACACGTACGGCCCGATGAAGGTCGCCTGCGAAGACTTCCTGCTGGCTCATCTGGGCGATCGGCTCAGCGTCGTCCGGCCCGGCTGGGTGGTCGGGCCCCATGAAAGGTCCGAGCTTCTCACCTATTGGGTGCGGCGTGCCGCCGGAACAAGTCCTGTGGCGGTCCCTGAGCGGTTCGATCGACCGGTTCAGGTGATGGATGTGAGGGACCTCGCGCGGCTGGTCGTCCTGCTGATCGAGCAGGACATTCCCGGCGCGTTCAACGCCGTTGGCCCGTCCCCTGGCGTGTCGTTCTTGGAGCTCGTCAGGGCCTGCGGCGACGCCGAACTGGTGCCGGTATCCGAGGGCAAGCTCGACTTCCCCTTGCTCTTCCCGGACCCGGCGTGGGACGTGATGCTACGGATCAGCCCTGCTGCCGCCCTCGCCGTGGGCATGCCGCGCACTGCGCTTATCCAGACAATTTCCGACACCCGGGCGTGGGATCGCGATCGGGGCGAGCCACCCCTCACAAATGGTCTGTCCGAGGAGGAAGAAGGCGAAGCCCTGGCACGGGCTACCACGAGGTGACGACATCCGACACGATGAGGCACAGGATCAGCCCGTCTGTCGGCGGCTAGGCCATCCTGCATCACGCGGCTTCTCACACCAGCAAAATGAGACGCGCAGTTCGTCAGGATCCTCAAGTCGCGCATAGGCCAAGCACTGCCGTCTCTCCGAGAGTGGATGTTGGTGGTGACCATCCGTCCTTGAGGACGGTGCCAGCCAACCTCCGGTCGTTGAACATGGGGAAGCTGACGACAACCGAGTCCGGCATCGGATCACTTGCGCCGCCGACCCGCCGTATACGCCCGACTGCCGAAGGTGCATCGTGACGAGTCCCGCACCCAGGGCCTGGACCGGCTTGGGCTAATCCGTTTCCTCCAAGTCGCGCAAACCATCAGGGTGCACCACGGCGCACTCGCCTACCTGCTGGGAATCAACGCACTGCCGGCCTCGGAGGCGGACGGCGGTGCAAATCGAGGACTACGCCGACACGCTGCGGGGGTCACCGAGTGCTGCACCTGGTCGGCATGGGAAACAAGCCTGCCACCATGCCGATCACCGTCCCGGTCCTGCGGGTGCGGAAGGCCTACCGGGGCCAACGCACATCGGCGCGTTGATCTTGCGACCGATCTCAGGCCAGCCGATCGACCGTCGCGACGTCTACCGGATGGTGGCCCGGATCGCCAAGGCCGCTTCCATCCCCTGGCACATCAGCCCCCACTCGCTGCGCCACACGGCGATCACCAACGCGCTCGACGCGAAAGTCTCCCTCCGCGATGCACAGATCCTGGCCCGCCACGCCGACCCGAGGACCACCGAGCTCTATGACCGAGCCCGCGGCAACCTGGACCGGCACGGAGTGCACTTCCTCACCGCCTACGTCGCCGGCGTCTGACAACCAGCGCCCACCGCGTCGCTTCCGCCCAGATAGACGCACCCCGTAGTACGCCCGTGTCCCGTGAGATGCCACCGGACGGTCTATCTGGGACCGGCGCCTCTCCCACGTCCTGCGACGAGCACCGTTCTCGCTGAGGGGTCCGCAACTAGGACGGCTACCCCTGCAAGCTTGAGGGCTCTGCTTTGTGACTCACGGATGTCGGGAGCCGTCTTCACCCGAACTCATTTCCCCAGGCGTGCTCGATCTGGATGAGCAACACCACTCGATCCTCTCGCAGGGGGTAGCGCTGCCCAAGGTACTTGATGGAGAGCCGGTCGATGATCGTCCAAGCGCGGTCACCGTCGATGCGCTCGATGACGCGCCCACGAACCTGCGCCATGGTGGTGGGTGATGAATGAGCGGTCATGGAGATCGATACGCGGGGGTCGCGGGCAATGTTGCGTGATTTGCGAGAACCCGGCGCAGTCAGGATTGCGACGTTCTCACCGTCAATCCCCACCCATACTGGCACGCTGTGCGGTGAGCCGTCGGGCATGATGGTTGCGAGGTGGGCCAGGCTCGCTTCATCGAGCAGGCGCCTCACGAGGGGTGGCACCGCAGAGGTGCCGGTCGTCGCGGAGGCTGTCGACTCGCTTCGATGGGCGGCGGCTTCGAGTCTGTCGGCGAGGGTGGCGGGGACGGACACCATCGGCCAGTGGCCGGCCCGAATCCTGTCGACTGTCCATGTTGGCTCGGCCACCAGCGCTGCGATGTGCTCGGGCAAGGGGGCGGTGTCGTCGGGGATGCTAGCCAGGTAGGTGGCGTTCAGCTTCTCCACGGGAACCGTCATCTGCACCGGGTCGGTGACCGTGCTTCCGGGGTGGTCGACCAGCCTACTGGCGAGCCACTCGCACTGCGTGGTGGAAAGGTCGGGCTCATCGGCGATGCCGGCGACGGGGGCCTCCCAGGTCCCGCCGTGGGTGGCGATGGCCTCAATTTCCTGGTTTCGTGCGGCGGCGTCATCTGACCAGTCGTCAATCAGACTGCGGCCGTCACGAGGGAGGAACGCCTGGACGAACACTGTGTGCGAGACCCGTTCGGGCCGGCGGTCGGCGACCTGTCCAGCGACCAATCCCGAGTAGGAATGACCGACCAGCACAACGCGGGCCAGGTCGTTCTCATCGAGGAAATTGACGATCTGCTGGACGTGCGAGGCGAGTCGCACGTCGTGGGTTCGATCCCCGCGCCCGAGCCCCGCCAGCGTGGGTGTGTGGACGATGTACCCGTGATCGCGGAGGTGGTCGGCGACCTCGTCCCATATCCAGCTGCCCATCCAGGCGCCGGGCAACAACACGAAGGTGGTCCGGGTGTTGGTGGTGGTCATGACGTTCTCCTTCTCTTTCGGCAGGATGCCAGTTCATCCGCATTCCCTGAAGGAACTCTCCCTCAGAAGGTAGCGCAGTAGGTTCCGTAAGGGAACCCGCTGCCGTAGGATGGCTGTATGCAACGCACAAACTTCGGTCAGATGGCCTGCTCGATCGCTCGTACTCTGGACGTGGTCGGCGAGCCGTGGTCGCCGCTGATCCTGCGCGACGTATTTGTGGGCATCACTCGCTTCGACCAGCTACAAGCCGACCTGGGGATCTCTCGTAAGGTGCTCACAGAGCGCCTGAAGTGGCTTGTCGATCAAGGCGTGCTGGCACGACAGTGCTACTCCAAGCGGCCGTCGCGCTTCGAGTACGTGCTCACCGCAAAGGGACACGACTTGTGTGATCTGCTGCTGGTGATGACTGCTTGGGGGGATCGTTGGACTTCGGGCAGCGAAGGGCCGCCCGTGCTCCACCGCCACGCTCGATGCGGCGAGATCAGCACTGTCGAACTGCACTGCTCAGCCTGTAAGCAACCAATGCGAGCCCGCGACATCAGCGTCGAAGCTGGACCGGGCAGCCGGAGCACCTCAGCCTGAGTTGGCCACGAGCACGGCAGCCTTCTGACGAAGTCCCATGCTGCTCTCGCCCTCGGGGAGCAATCGGACGACGACGCGACCGCCTACGCCTTCCTAGAAGAAGCAACGATCGCCCTTCACGTCACTCGCGATGGACGCGGCGGCCGCGATGGAGATACGGTTCGCCGACGAAGCCCAGAACGCAGAGCGGTACAGAGTGATGCGCATCCTGCTGGAGCAGTAACTCGACTGTTAGCCCTTTCGGGCCACGGGCGAGAAGCGAGCGCGTCATACCGCCGCCAGTCGACCATCGGTCATCGCACTCACATGCCGAATTGAGTACGTTGTCGGCGCGCATGCGCCGTCATGACCGGGAGCGCAGGTCGGCGATCGTCTCGTGCAGCGCGTCGTCCAGCGGTGTCGGACTGATACCGAACACCTCCGTGGCGGCCGTGGAGTCCAGCACGAACGGCTTCCGGAACTGGTACTGGGTCTCGCACGCCGCGCGGGCCATCGGGTTGAACAGGCCCGCGAGCCACAGCATTGGGTAGGGCATCGCGAACAGCCGCGGAGCTGGTACGCCGGCCAGCTCAGCGGCCCGGGTCGCCACCTCGCGGAATGACCTCGGCGGCCCAGTCGGCACGTGCCAGGCTCGGCCCCAGGATCCGGCGTCCGCTGCGACGTCGAGCAGGGTGCCGGCAACGTCGCCGGTATAGGTCCAGCTGTGGGGCGCGTCCAGGTCTGCCGGGGCCGAAGCCCGTTTGCCCGCGAGCACCTTCGGCAGCACGAGCAGCGTCATCGGCGTCACCGCCCCGGCGCCGAGGTAGTCCGAGCCGCGCACCTCGGCCGTGCGGATCCGGCCGGCCCGGTGCGCTTCGAGCGCCTCGTTCCAGATCCGGACCCGCACCTGGCCCTTCTCGGTGTTCGGTCGCAGCGGCAGGTCTTCGGTCATCGGGCCGTCGACGGCCCCATAGCCGTACAGGTTGCCGGTGGTGATTAGCGGAGCGCCGCTGGTCTCCGCTGCCCGCAGCAGCGCAGCGGCGAGCGGCGGCCAGTCGGTGACCCACCGGGGGTAGGCGGGCCCCGCGCAGCTGTAGATCACGGCGACGCCCTCGGCGAGACGGCTCAATGCATCCGGGTGGGAGGCGTCCGCGGCGATGCGCTCGATCGCAGGGTGCTCAGGTCCTCCGCCGCCTCGGGTGATCAGCCGGACCCGCTCGCCGCGGTCGGCCAGCAGTTGCGCCGTAGCGGCGCCGATCGCTCCAGCGCCGATCACCAGCTGCACATCCATACGCGCTCCTCGCTAGGTGAGTATTGCGGTATCAGCCCTGCGCCGAGCGTACGGCGAATTGACCAACTATCGATCCAGGCTGGGGCGCCGCGGTCCCCGATGTCGCCGGCGACCGGCAGCCCCGGGCTCGGGTACGGAACGAGGAACTCAGTCGCACTTGCACGGCATCTCGGCGAGATCATTCTTTCCGATTGGGTGGCGCGCGATCAGTCACGTCTGCCCCGAACGGTCTGGGTGAAACGCACGCATCATGACGCAGATGGCCTGCGCTGCGGCCGTCCGGTCATGCCTCGACATGCTCGCCGAGAGGTGCGTCAAACCGCCACCAATGCAGCTGCATTCGGTAGGTGCGACGGACAATGAGGCATGCCAGAACCCGGACGTCCCATCTCGCTCGGGGCGGCTGACGACCTTATGGATGCGGAGGGCTCCTGGCCGTTCTCCGCGACTGCCATCCCGTGCGGGAGCGCAGACACGCAGGGACCACCCACGTAGCCAGGCAAGCTCTCTGGAGCTTCTGGGAGCTGCCTAGACTCCCCCGCCGTTGGTACAGGGCAAGTTACCCAGTGATCTATCCGTGGTCCGTCGCGGCACTCGCTGCATACGCAGTCAACCCCAAGGTGCCGAACGGTGGTCGTGGATTGATCCTGGAGCATCTGCGGCCGAGGAACATCCTCATCGGCCTCATGATCAAAGGGTCAGAACAGCTGATAGTTGGCGATCTGATTGGTTACCTCAGCCGGTTCCTCGCTGGCGCGGTCATCACCAAGGATGAGGACATCCTGCTGACTATCGCCGGCGTCGGCAATGCCCCGCTCGACATAGACGATCCAGACCCCTGGGCTCGCTATCGCACAGCGGGAATGGACCCAGAGACATTTCATGGCGTCGATCTCGGATGACGCCCGCGAGCCGTCAGGGCAAGTGTGACTCCGTCGCGAGTCGGTCCAGTGCAGACCTAGCCAGCACCCCTGATGGGGAACTCGATTGAGGTGTGACCGTGCTGGGCCGCAAGATGTGCACATGGCCGGCGAGCGAGCTGACGACGTCATCTTCCAGCACCCGCTGGCGTATTTACTGGGCCTGGAGGGCGTCGCACTGATGCGCGCCTTCGCCGGGGAGTACGACCGTGCCTTCACCGAAGCCCGGCTCGCTGAGATGCGCCGGCTGCTCGATCGGGCCGCCGATCTCGGAGCGGGGGTCGAGGTGGCGCCACTTCCGGTCGCCGACGGCTATGACGGCTGGGCCACGACTTATGACAGCGAGGAGAACGGCTGCTTTCCGATGCGTGATGACGCGCTGACACCGATGCTGGACCGGTTACGCGTCGGCCGCGCCCTCGATGCCGGCTGCGGCACCGGTGGGGTCGCTCAGCTGCTGGTGGCCAGAGGTCACGACGTCGTGGGCGTCGACCTGTCCGAGGCAATGCTGTCGCGCGCCCGCAGACTCGTTCCCCAACCCTCATTCGTGGCCGGCGATCTTATCGATCTGCCGGTGTGTGACAACGCCGTAGATCACGTCGTTTGCAGCCTCGCGGTGAGCCACCTGAGCGATCTTCGGCCATTCTTTGCCGAGTCGGCGCGGGTGATGCGACCCGGTGGGCATCTCTTGCTGCTGGATACTCGCGGGCATTTCACGGGCTCGAAGCGATACCCCCTCGTGAAGCGAGCCCGGGACGGACGCCTCGGCTACATCGCCGGCTATAGCCACGGCCTCGGAGACTATCTGCGCGCCGGGCTGCAGCATGGCTTCATTGTCCAAGCATGCGAGGAGACCTACCGCACCTCCGAGACGGTCGAGCCGGACGAGATGCCGGCACCGTTGACGCCAGGGCCTCCAGACATCTGGGAGCTCCATCCGTGGGTGCGTGAAGCAGCGAACGCCGCTAAGTCGGGCCAGCCAGCAGTCGTCGCCTGGGACTTCGAACTCCGATCCGACTGACAAGAGGTGACTCCCTTGCCTCGTCCGCGTCAATGCTCATAACGATGCGAGCCAATGCCAGTGATGCGTCACATCGCCGCGTTGCAGGCTGGATGGGGGCGTTGACCGAACATGGCAAATCGTGATGATGCGATGACTTTGGTTCGCCTCACTGGTCGATACAAGGAACCCGGTCTTGGACTGAAGGAGCACACTATGGGGAAGGTCATAGCCAATGCGTCGATGTCGCTGGATGGTTACATCGCCAAACACGACAACACGATCGGTCGGCTCTTCGACTGGTTGCAGAACGGCGAGGTCGACGTCCGCACGGTCGATGACCGCATCACCTTGCACATGAGCCAGTCCAGCGCCGAGTATTGGCGCACGTGGGTTGATGGACTGGGTGCGTTGGTGTGTGGGCGCACACTGTTCGACTTCACCGGCGGATGGGACGGGATGCACACAATTGGAGTGCCTGTGGTGGTGGTGTCCCACCGGATCCCGACAGACTGGATCGAGGCTCACCCGGACGCTCCGTTTCACTTCGTGACCGACGGCGTGGAGGCTGGGGTTGCGAAGGCACAGGAAATCGCCGGCGAACGCACCGTAGCGGTGACGGCCGGCACCATTGCGCGGCAGTGTCTCGAGCTCGGCCTGCTTGACGAAGTCGCCGTTGACCTGGTGCCCGTGGTCATGGGCCACGGTCGCCCCTTCTTCGGGGAGTTGGCGACAGACGATGCTCCCCTGGGTGACCCGATCAAGTGCGTCCAAGGTGATCGCGTCACCCACCTCGTGTTCCCTGTGGCGGAGTCATCGATGCAGTCGTCGGAGGGGAAAGGATGAGGACGCTGCACGTCGGGCTCCGGGTAGTGGACCTCGATCGTTCGCTTGAGTTTTACGAGAGCCTCGGGTACGACGTCGTTGGTACGGTGCCCGAGACAGGGTTCGGCAGTCTGACGATGCTGAAGTTGCCGAGGGATCCGTTCGTCAGCCTCGAGCTCGTTCACGATCCCGGCGTGGGGACCATCAGCCCGGGGGGTCTCAACCACCTCGTCATCCAGGTGGAGGCCTTGCACGATGCGGTCGCTCGCCTCGCTGCGCTCGGCATCGAAGCGGACGAGCCCAGCTCGCCGAGCGGCTCCATGGACTTCTGGACGACCTGGCTAACTGATCCCAACGGCTACCGGATCGAGCTCGTCCAGTGGCCTCCGGCTCATTCCGACGGCCTGACATCTGCTGACTTTCCAGAACAGTCGCCCGCAACGGCGGGAGGCCGACAAGGGCAGCTCCATACCGAGATGTGTGCGCACGCCGAGGGCCGGGGGCGGTTGGGGGTCAGTGCACCTAGGCCATTACCGTCGAGCGCTATGAGCGCGCTGGCTCGCAGGATGTTCGACCTCGTCGAGCCGATTGGGGTCATTCCCTACTCGGCTGACGAACCCAACGAGGCGATGTTCGCCCTGGGGTTCACCGACTACTGGGACACCTACTTCGCCGGCCGGGCGGCCCCGCTCGGCAGCTCTGTGCCGGCCGGCGTCGTCCACGCGCTCTTCTACAACTTCGGCCCGGGTGAAGTGGCCCGCCACATCCCGAAGGTCTGGAGCACGACCACACCGGAGGCGGCGATCGCCGCCCGCCAGCAAGGCTGCGTCAACGCGCTGCGCAGGATCCTCGGCGACCTCGTTGCCACGCCAGACTTCACCCGAGCTGTCGAGCTGCTCACCAAGGCAGCGACCAGCGCACCCCTCGAAGGCCGCCCCATGTACGCCGCGCTGCGGGCACTCCCCACCCCAACGGAGCCGGTGGCCCGCCTCTTCCACGCCGCCTCACTGCTGCGCGAGCACCGAGGCGACGGGCACATCGCCGCCCTCATGGCTGAGGGTATCGGCGGCCTCGAGGCCCACGTCCTGCTCGCCCTCGACCTGGGGATCCCGGCACCGACGTTCGGCCGGATCCACCACCTCCCGTCCGCGCTGCTGACCGACCTGATCGACGGGATGAAGGCTCAGGGACTCATCCGAGACGAGAAGACGTTCACGCCCGTCGGCCGGCAGGTCAAGAACCGCGTCGAGACGCTGACCGACCACCTCGCCGTCGTGCCGTACGAGGTTCTCGAAACAGCCGAGCTCGAGGAGCTGATCGCTGCTCTCGAACCGCTCGCGCAGAAGCTCAACGCCGCTCAGGACCAGGGCTGAGCCTCGACGTCGGCTCCGCCGCGGAAGTCGTGACTCTACCGGCGACCCACCAGTCGGCACCCGGCAAGCCGGCAGAAGCGTAGGTTTTGTGGGGATCGACCCCGATGAACACCTTCACCATGCCCCTACCTCGCCTCGTCGTGTTGGGAGCGGGAGACGGGCATTGCTGTTACGAGCTGGGCAGTCCTCTGTTGAGCCACGCCTCGTCACGATGCCCGACGGGACGCAGACCGAAAGTAAGCCACACCCAGTTCAGGGTGGGTAGCCGCAAAGAGAGAGCATCCCGCCGAGCACCCAGACCGAGTCTGGTCCGACCCGGCCCTACCGGAATCGTCTAACAGCCGCGATCCAGCGGGTTGGGGCCGCGGCGGATTACGAACGCAGCACGTGTGTCACAAGGTGGTCCATGACGTACGCGGCGTCGTCGCCGATGCCGAGGAATGTCCCGGACTTGAAGGTGTGCATCCAGTGAAGTCCGAGGAAGTACAGGCCGGGGACCTGTGCGACGCCACGCTGCTGGAGCGGCTGCCCGAGGCCGTCCAGGCATCGTGCATGAACCCAGTCGTAGTCGTAGGAGTAGCCGGTCGACCAGATGACGCTGGTGATCCCCGCCTCCCGGATGGACAGGGTCGAGGGGTGCGGGCGGGGAGCAATAGCAGGTTTGGTCTCGGGTGGAGGGATGTCGAAGCCTTGAGCCGTCGCGTGTGCGCTGATCGCCCGCACCGTGTCGTCGCACATCGAATCGGCAGCGGCGAGGATCTCCTCAACGTCGTCGGCCAGGTGCACGAGGTCGGGTGTGGCGCCGCGCAGTGTGCCCAGCAGCGTCGCGCCATGCGCCTCGAGATCGCGCAGGTTCAGGTCGTGTCCACCACCGACGCCAGTGACCAGCACCGTGGGCGGCATCCGGCCGTCGACCCAGTCCGCCCGCGTGCGATCCATGAGCCCGATCTCGACGAGCCACGTGAAGACGTCGCGGCCCAGAAAGCGCCGCGGTACCCGACGATGGCGGCTCACACAAAGGTAGGTCGTGCGGCCGGCGGCGAGGAGGTCCTCGGCGATCTGCGCACCAGACGCGCCACTCCCGACGACCAGCACCGCGCCGTCGGGCAGAAGGTCGGCGCTGCGGTAGTCAGCCGAGTGGATCTGGTGCGCACCGTCGGGAAGGTCGGCAGAGACCGCCGGCACGCGAGGACGCTGGAACGGTCCGGTTGCCAGGACCACGGCACGGCACCTGAACAGGCCCTGGTCAGTCGTTACGAGCCACCCGCCTGAACGTGGGTCGAGCGACACCACCGCTGTCTGGTCGCGGACGGGCGCCCCGACCTCCGCGGCGTACCGCTCCACCCATCGCAGTACGTCGCGGTAGTGGGCGAACCCGTCGGGGTCCGGCCCGTCGTACTGCATCCCCGGTAACCCCAGCACGGTGTTGGGAAACTGGAACCGCAACGAATCCCAACGCTCGCTACGCCACCGCTCGGCCACCCGGGCTCGCTCGAGGACGACGTGGTCGATCCCGCGTTCAGTGAGCGCGCGGCTGGCCACCAGGCCCGCCTGCCCGCCACCGACGACAACAACGTCATGGAACTCAGACACCACCCCACTATTGGCCACAAGCGTTCGCCTGTCACGAGCTGCCTGTTGACCCATCGCCTCCCGGCGGCTGCCCGCCAGGTGCGTCCAGCCCAACTCGACGTGACGATGTCAGTCCCGAGAGCCAAGCGGCGCGTCATACCGCCGCCAGCGGGCGCCTGCCTTCGCACCCGCACGAGCCGGGATCCCAACGTCGGTGGGTACCTACTCGCCGGTGAAGCGGAACTCCGATTGCCACGGGCCGTCAGACTGGACAACGTCCCAGTAGCG
>JAWWPG010000023.1:0-19842 GCA_033850885.1 Nocardioidaceae bacterium | reverse complement strand
CGACCGCCCGGTCTCCGTTGGTTCGTGTGAATGTCCGCGGTGGTGCACCCAGCTGGGTCCCGGTGACCGGGTCCTGCAGCCTGCCTAGCATCCGGAACAAGTGTTCTTCGCCGACCTGGGTACCGGCAGGAACACCAGCGCCATCGGCAAGACCCGCCAGCCCGACGCCCAGGAACCGGCCCGGTGGGGTACCCGTCTCGGCGTAGTAACGTGTCAACGCCGAGGTCTGCAACCCGGCGCCGTCGGACTGCGCCACCGACGACATCAGGTACCGGAAACCGGACCCCAAAGACATCCGCCGGATCGACACCGTCATCCCCACTGGCCCCCAAACAGCCACGAGCGGGCGTCAGATCACCCGCCACACAGGTGAAGTACCGGCGACTCGGTACACGATCGGGTCTGAGCCGCCCTCGGATGCCAACGGTGTGGCTCTTGGATTGAAGGGTGCTGGGCGAGGCGCTAGTCGACTTGAGACTGGTTAGGCGGCGGGGGCCGCGTCGCCATTTGCCCGTCGCGTACAGGATGTGTGTAGTCGTGCGCGACGGACCTGCGACCGGCATGGCGAGTGCGTCGCCGCGAAAGTGGTGGGTCAGGTTTCCATACCATCGGACGCTGCTTGCGCTTGGCGATCGCTCCCCTCGGCCGGGCCGCATCAGCGTTGGGCGCCGACGCTCACAGGCAGCCCAGAAAGCGGAAGTCAGCGCTAAGAGTCTTCCCCGGCTGAACGACGACGTGTAGATCAGGCTTCGCCCAGGTCTTGAGCACGTAGGTACCCGCCGGCAGTGCCAGCCGGTAGGTCCGGTGTTGATCGCTGCTCGCAAAGGTCCGCGTGCCCACCACGAGACCATCGCGGACGATCTGAATTGTGGTGTGCGGCTCGAGGTTCATGCCGGGGCCAGGGCCGTAGCAGAGCGGCAAGCGGCCCTGCACAACCCCGGTGCCCGGGCTGGATGAGCTGCAGCCGACCAGCCCCGCGCACGTGACGCCAACCAGGCCGAGAGTGACTGAGGCTCGCGTCATCACACTCCAAGAGTCTCAGATTCATGCCGTCCCGCGGGCGGTAGTGCGTTCCGACGACAGGCCCGACGCCAATCCGACGCACGGGCGGACCCACGGAGGCCCCCTGCATCAAACTGTCGTCGTGGCCCTCGAAGTCCGACAACGGTGTCTGCGAGGGACATGCTGACCGTCATGGTGGCTGGTGTCGGGGAATTGCCGCGCGGTCCACGCTGCTGAGGATGGGTCCTGGAGTTGTGGGGTGTTGTTGTGCCGCAGCCAAACGGCGTTGGCTCACGAAGGCATGACCGCTTGTGCGGGGGACTGGGTCAAATGGTGTACCGCGGCCCAAGTATCCCATGTATGCCCACGGAATTAGACGCTGCGTGCGCCGGGCGGAGCACGAGCCTCTCCCGGCTCGGCGGACCCCGTCCCTGGCCACAGGGGTGATGAGCAGGTGACATGGAGGCTGGACCCCGCCGAGCATGCGTGGCGCGAGCTCGCACGTTGTGCACAGGCTGACCCCGACGATTTCTTCCCAGTGCAGGGCCGACCGAGAATCAAGATGTGCATTGGATGCCCGGTCAAGACCGAGTGCCTGGGCGTCGCACTTGAGTCTCCATGGGAGCCCTCGGGGGTCTGGGGCGGCCTCTTGCCGAGTCGTGTCAGGAGTCTCTGGCGCAAGCAGCACCCCTACCCCAAACCGATAAGGACCTGCGAATGACAGCAGAACTCGAGCCCCAGTACGTCGACAGCCAGCGAGCCCTTGAATTGATGACGGTCAATGAGGTGGCGGCGCTGCTCAGAGCATCGCCGTCATGGGTCTACCGGAGGACATACGATAAGCACGATCCGTTGCCGTGTCTGAAGTTGCATGGTGCTGTCCGTTTCCGGCTCGCCGATATCGAGGCCTGGCTCGACGCCCACCAGCGTGCACTGACACCTCCCCCTCAGCCGAAGTGGGGCGTTGTCCTAGGCAAGCCTCGGGTGAAGTGACAGCGCAACGAGCGCGGCCCCGATCCTCGGTGACGTGCCAAGCCGCCTCAGGCTGAACGTGGGCGGCTCCGACTGCGTACGACCTCCAACGCTGACAGCGCACGTTCGTCGACATCGTCGAGCGCGCTCACGTATCGCTGGGTCGTGGCCATCTGGGTGTGCCCAGCACGTTGCTGAACCGTGGCCAGGTCGGCTCCGCCGGCGAACAACCAGCTGATGTTGGTCGCCCGCAGGTCGTGGATGCGCAGCTGTGGAACCCCCGCCTCCTGACAAGCTCGGTGCCAGATTCCTCTGAAGAACCCGGTGGACACCGGGATGCCACCCGGCCACTCTGGAGTCCTCGCGATGGTGTGCTTGTGCCGCTTGCTGCCTTGCCGAGCGAAGACCCGGTCATCCCCGGTAAGTTCACGTTCGACGATCGCTCCGTGAACGAGCCGCGACGTCTCCGCGGACAGGCGCAGTCGGCGCGGCTGTCGGGTCTTGGGGTAGTTCTTTGCGACGAACCGGGTTCCGTTGCCGCTGGCTGCCTTTGTCACCTCGACGATGGTGTGCCGGACGGCGACCACGTACGAGCTCGGGTCGCCCGTCAGGTCTGAGACCAGTACTCCTTGCGCCTCGCCCCACCGGCACCCGGAGTCGACTAGAAACCCCGTCATCGGCAGCCACCACCGTTCGAGGCAGGCGAAGGCCCTATCGATCTGGTCGGGCGTGTACACCGACACATCCCGACGGGTCAGCACAGGCACGAGCACGCCGGCACACGGGTTGCTACGGATGTGACCGTCTCGCATCGCCGACGCCCCTCGTCGCGCCGCCAGCACGGTCTGAAGCAGCTTGAACCTCGACTGGACCGACGTTGCGGACACCCCCGCACGTCGCATTGACGCCACCCAACCCTGGACCTTGGAGTTAGTGATCTCGCGCAGCGGAAGATGGCCGAACGTCGGCCCGACGGCCTTGTTGTAGTCCGACTGGTACCCGATGAGGGTCTTCACCTCATAGTCCCGGTTGGGCAGCCAGTGCTCGGTGAAGTAGGTGTCCAGCGTCAGCATGCCCGTCTCAGGACCGACCCAGTCGTCGTGGGCAACGGCGAGCTCCTGCTCGGTCGCAAGCTGGAGCGCCTGACGCTTCGTCGGCGCAGTTCCCGCCGACCGCTCACGGCGCAGTGTGTCTCGGTACACGCCCGTCCACCGGACGGTTCCGTCTTTCGTGGTCCTCTTCTTTGCCCAGGCCATGGACAGCATCCTCTCGGCTGACGCAAGAGTTTCCTGCGGACACGGTTGCGGACACGACCCATCCGAGGTGTGCGATCCAGAGTCAGAAACATACTTTGACCTGGGGTTTGCTGGCGCGCTCGGAGGGATTCGAACCCCCAACCTTCTGATCCGTAGTCAGATGCTCTATCCGTTGAGCTACGAGCGCTGGGTACGCCGTCGTACTCGGCGAACTCCTAGACGACGCGACGTGTGAGTCTAGCGCGGGTTAGGGCGAGGCTAACTAATGGCCGGTCCACCGCCGCACCGCCGCAGTCGAGGCGCCCGCATCGCCGATGAAAGCGCCCCCGCGTGACCGGGCGGGATCTCGCCAAAGAAGAGCTTGTGATGCGGTTCACAAGGTCTCTTGGTTAGCGTATGATACCCGATCTGGCGTACCGTGTGCACAACCATCCACGGACAGAGACTCCGTGGACGACCTATCTCAACATGATTCCGCTACGAGACAGCGGTTGGTGGCACACCACCGCGATGCGCGAAGGGAACCTTGGCATGACGGCCGAAGCGACGACGGAAGCACCCTCGACCACCACGTCCACATCACACAAACGGCTGCGTGACTGGGTCGACGAGATCGCTGAGCTTACTCAACCGGACAGGATCCACTGGTGTGACGGCTCGGACGAGGAGTGGAAGGCGCTGACCGCGGAGCTGGTCGCCTGCGGAACCCTGACCCGGCTCAACCCGGACATCAAACCGAACTCGTTCTGGGGTGCCTCGGACCCCTCCGACGTGGCACGCGTCGAGAGCAGCACCTACATCTGCTCCCTCGACGAGACGGATGCGGGGCCGACGAACAACTGGATGGCCCCCGCTGAGATGAAGACGATCATGACCGAGCTTTACCGGGGCAGCATGCGCGGCCGGACCATGTACGTGGTCCCTTTCGTGATGGGTCATCTGGAGTCCGACTCCCCGATGTTCGGTGTCGAGATCACCGACTCGGCGTACGTCGTCACGTCGATGCGGATCATGGCGCGGATGGGCGCGAACGTCCTGGCGCGGATGGAGGAGCTCGACGCCGACTTCGTCCCCTGCCTGCACTCGGTCGGCGCCCCCCTCGAACACGGCGAACAGGACGTGCCGTGGCCGTGCAACGATACGAAGTACATCACCCACTTCCCCGAGGAGCGGATGATCTGGAGCTACGGCTCCGGGTACGGCGGCAACGCCCTGCTGGGCAAGAAGTGCTACGCCTTACGCATCGCGTCGGCGATCGCTCGCGACGAAGGCTGGATGGCCGAGCACATGCTGATCATCAAGCTCATCTCACCAGAGGGGAAGTCCTACTACATCGCCGCCGCCTTCCCGAGCGCATGCGGCAAGACGAACCTTGCGATGCTGGCCCCGAGCATCCCCGGGTGGAAGGTCGAGACGCTCGGGGATGACATCGCCTGGATGCGCATCGACAAGGATGGCCGGTTGCGGGCGATCAACCCTGAGTTCGGGTTCTTCGGCGTCGCCCCGGGCACGAACCAGAAGACCAACCCCAACGCTATCGCGACCATCGACAAGGGGAACTCGATGTTCACGAACGTCGCCCTCACGGACGACGGCGACATCTGGTGGGAGGGCATGGAGGGCGACCCCCAGCACCTTACCTCCTGGAAGAAGCAGGATTGGACCCCCGACTCGGACGAGCCGTCCAGCCATCCCAACAGCCGCTACTGCACGCCGATCAAGCAGTGCCCGATCCTTGCCTCCGAATATGACGACCCGCGCGGCGTCCCGATCGACGCGATCTTCTTCGGCGGCAGACGAAAGACGACGATCCCCCTGGTGACCGAGGCACGCGACTGGGTTCATGGCACGTTCATGGGCGCGACCCTCTCCTCCGAGACGACTGCCGCAGCAACCGGCGAGGTAGGCGTCGTGCGCCGCGACCCGATGGCGATGCTGCCGTTCATCGGCTACCACGCAGGCGACTACTTCAACCACTGGATCACGATGGGCAAGGAGCATGACCCGGCCAAGCTGCCAAGGATCTTCTACGTGAACTGGTTCCGCCGCGACGAGGACGGCGGCTTCCTCTGGCCTGGCTTCAGCGAGAACAGCCGAGTGCTGAAGTGGGCCATCGAGCGCATCGAGGGTAAGGCCGACGCCGTAGAGACGCCCATCGGGTACGTGCCAACCGTCGACTCCCTCGATATCGACGGGCTCGACATGGACCGCGAGACCGTCGAGGCCGCGCTTCGCGTCGACCCCGACGAGTGGAAGCAGGAGCTGCCCCAGATCAACGAGTGGTTCGCCAAGTTCGGCGACAAGCTGCCAGCCGTGCTCTGGACCGAGCTGGACGGCCTCAAAGCGCGACTCGAGAGCTGACCGCCGAAAAGGCGGCTTGTCGGATCGTCGTCCGTCGTGGGCGGGTCAGTCGGGTCGTCGTACGGCGGTAGGCGGGTCAGTCGGGGCGCCGTACGGCTCCGATGGTCAGCCATCGACGATGCGACTCCGAGCGGTGGACGGACGTGACCTCAAACCCCACCTCTGGCAGCAGGTCCATCAGCTCGCCCTGGTCGTGATGCACGAAGAGCCGCGTGGCGACCACACCGTACGAGCGGGGCTCCGCCGCCTGACCCTCGCCCTCGGACACCGACAGGTGGAGCACGCCGCCCGGCCGGGTCGTCCGGGCGAACTCGGCCATGACCGACGGCCCCCGCCGGCGCGGAATGTGCAGGAAGGCGGCAGCACACCACAACCCATCCAGCGACGCCGTCCGTATCGGTAGCCGCGACATCTCGGCCTGGACCACTCCGGCGTGTCTACCCGCCCTCAGCATCCCCAGCGAAAGGTCGAAGCCGAAGGCCCGAGCGCCGCCGCGCCGCAGCTCAGCGAGATCGCGTCCGGGCCCGCACCCCACATCGGCCACGACCCCGTCAGGGACCAGAGCCGTGAGGAACCGGTCGAGGCTCTCGCGGACGGAGGCAGGCACCTCCCGGTTCGCCGCTGCATACTCCGCGGCGATGAGGTCATAGGTCGCCCGGGTGGTGCCGACCAGCTCCTCGTCCACGGGCGCCTCCCGGTCGACAGGGTGCTCTCAGAGTCGATGGTCGATGGCGGAGGTGGCGGGATTTGAACCCGCGAGAGGGGATTACCCTCAACCCGCTTAGCAGGCGGGCGCCATAAACCGGGCTAGGCGACACCTCCGTGCCGCCGGCGAGCGGCGACGCCACAGAGTACCCGTCACGCGCGCCACGACTCCAATCGGGCAGCCGACCGTCGTACGTCGACTCAGTGCTCGCCCAGCCGGCGGTAGCCGAACGCAGCGTTGAGGCTCTCGTGGACGGCTCGCTCGGCCGGGACCGCCTGCGGGCCGAGCAGGACGAGAGGGACGACGGTGGTGCCTCCCGCGTGCAGCTTGACGACCATCAGCGAGCCCTGGTCGCCGGTTCCGCCGGTGACGGAGTCGACGTCCGTCCAGCCGGCCGCCGCAACCCCACCACCGCGCACGTGACGGAGCCGGTAGCCGTCGACGGAGAGCTCGAGCAGCACCGGCGGCACCACGACGAACCGGACCAGACTGGCGACGACAACGATGCCGGCAGCTGCCAGCGCGACCAACGACCAGCGGGGGAATCCCAGCACGGCGGCGATCATCCACAGCACGCCGAGGACGACCGCCGACATCCCGACGAACCGCAACCCGTAGGCGCGCGACCACCGGTAGCGAGTCGTTCCGCGCCCTGACATCAACCTCCCTCGAGTGCGCCCGCCGTCGTTCGAGCGGAGGAGGCGGGATTTGAACCCGCGGCTGACACTTCTGCCAGCGACCGCTTTCAAGGCGGTTCCGATAGGCCGCTCCGGCACCCCTCCCCGCGAGAGCCTAGACGAGGCTTGCCACCCTCGCGGGCTCGGGGCGTTCGGTGTCGGCGCCACCCGCGACACGGCTACGCCGGTCGAGGCCGGTCAGCAGCCTGTCCAACCCGACCAGGACCAGCCCGAGGGCGCAGCCGATGACGAAGCCGTAGCCGGTCGACTCCGCCACTTCGCGGAGCGCGACCGACCGTTGCGCCAACGAGGTCGCAACTCCGGCGGCAGCCAGCGAGCCGAAGGCGGACATCCACCACCCCTGCCGCCTCCGGTTGCGCACCGCCACCCCCCACACCACCGCAGGGAACCCGACGAGAGCCTCGATCGGCCGAGGCGACGCCCCGAGCCAGTCCCTGATGGTGCCGTTGGTCCCGGTCAGCGTTCCCAGCACCTGCTCAGGACCCCAGTGCCGGATCGCCTGCACGTACCCCACCGTGGCGACGAGCACGACGACCGCGCCGACGATGCAGGCGGTGCCTCGGCGCCCGAGGCTGCGGAGGCCCTGCCCGAGGCGCCAGGCGAGTACGAGCGCCGCCGTCAGGGTCAGCGCGAGAACCACCATCCGGACGCGATAGGGCCGCACCCCGACGTCGTACCCCGTCACGGCAACGGCCCCCGCCAGACCGAAGACCATCGCCAGCGCCGCCTCCCGCAGCGACCTGAGCCCCGCCGCTGGCCGCGTCATGACCATCCCCAGCAGGCCGTACGACGTGGCGGCCGCAACTGCGGCCGCCGACAGCACCCATCCCCGGGGGAACGCCTCGACAGCGAGGATGCACATGCCAGAGAAGCCGGCGACCAGCGGCAGCGGGCTGCCGATTCGGCGAGCGAGGAGCATGACTGCGAACCACGTGGCGCCGCCTGCGCCGAGCCGGGCCAGCCACGGATCCCACAAGTGCGTGCCTTTGCTCGCTGCCAGCGGAGCGACCGCGAGAATCAGGCCGGCTGTCCACAGCGGGGCGGCTGCCGTCCACGGCATCCACCGGACGCCTCCCCCAAAGCGACCAGACTCGGCTGTCTGCGCCGGCTGCCCCGCGCTGGTGAGTGCGGGTGCCGGCGTGGAAGAGCCGCGCAGGGTCCGGCTCATGACGCCGGCGGCATCCGCCGGTTCGCCAACGAGGGGTTACGTCGGCGTACCTCCCCGATCACACGGGGGTCGAGATCCGCGGTCGCGACCCCCGCGCCCGCGCCGAGACCGGAGACCACCACCCCCATCGGGTCGACGACCATGCTCGAGCCGATGTACGACGGCCCGCTCTGACCGGCGCCGAGCACGAACGAGGTGTTCTCGATGGCCCGGGCGCGCAGCAGGGTTGCCCAGTGGTCCTCCTTCGAAGGGCCGCGTACCCAGGCGGCGGGCACCACGAGCGTGTCGGCGCCGGCATCGACCAAGGCGCGAGCCAGCTCCGGGAAGCGCAGGTCGTAGCACGTGAGCAACCCCAGGGTGAGGCCCTCGAACGGGACGACGACTGGCACCCCGTCACCGGCGAGCATCCGCGCCGACTCGCGATAGCCGAACGAGTCGTAGAGGTGGGTCTTGCGGTAGCGCGCGACGAGCTCGCCCTGACGGCCGATGACGACCACCGTGTTGAAGGGCCGGTCCGGGTCGTTCGACGCCTCGAACATGCCGGCCACGATCGTCGCCCCGACCTTGCCGGCGAGGCGCGCCAATGCGGTCACGAACTCGCCGTCGAGACTTTGCGCAGCCGGGCCGAGCGGTAGGTCGGGCGCTCCGAAGTCGTGCATCGCGCCTTCTGGCAGCACGATCAGGTGGCCGTCGGACCGCTGCGAAGCCGGCGTGGCCGCCGCCTTGGTGACCATCCCGGTGACGACCTCGAGATTCTCGGCGGTATCGGTCACCGCCGCGAACTGGATGAGCGAGACCCTCACTCGGCCAGTGTGACAGCCGAGGCGCCGCCAGTGTGACAGCCAAGGCGCCCCTACCGGGTGCGAGGATGGCGCGGTGTTCGACGCGATCGTGCTTGCCGGCGGGTCCGGGCGCCGACTCGGCGGTGTCGACAAGGGCTCGATAGAGGTAGGGGGCCGCACTCTGCTGGCACGTGTCCTCGATGCAGTGGCCGGGGCGGAGCGCATTGTCGTCGTCGGGCCAAGGTGCGACCTTCCCGCGGGCGTGCTGCGAACGTCGGAACGCCCGGCAGGCGGAGGACCGGTGGCAGGGCTGGCGGCCGGCCTGGAGCTGGTCGAGGCGCCGCTGGTCGCCGTACTCGCCTGTGATCTGCCATTCGTGACCAGGGGGACGGTCCGGCGGCTGGCCGAGGCGCTTGGCACCGGACCAGGCAGCCGCTGCGACGGCGCCCAGCTCGTCGACGAGGCGGGGCGACACCAGCCCCTGACGGCTGTGTACCGCACCGAGCGGTTGCGCGCTGCGCTGTCTACGCTTGACCAGTTGATGGACACCCCGATGCGTGGTGTCCTGGAACGGTTGATGATGCTGGACATCGAGGCAGACCCGGAGCAGACCTGGGACTGCGATACCTGGGCCGACGTGACCCTCGCCCGTGACCGCGTGGACAGAGATCTCCTGGAGGATGAATGACTCTGACCGAATGGACCGACCAGCTGTGTACGGCGCTGGGGCTCGACCTCGAGGTTGAACCGGACGCCATCTTGGATCTGGCGCGTGACGCAGCGCACGAGATCGACCGGCCCGCCGCACCGCTGACGACGTTCATCGTCGGATATGCGGCCGGGCTCCGCGGCGGCAAGCCGACCGACCTCGAGGACTGCATGGACATCGCGGTGGAACAGGTCGAGCTGGTCTCACAGAACGCCTGACCCTGCCGCGCCCCCCTGGGCCGCCCGGGCAGCCGCCTGGACGCGCGGTGGCTGGACGCGCGCTCGGCCAGACCGCCGGATCCCCCGAGGGCCTCGCGTCTGCCTGGCATGCCAGGCAGACGCACCGTTTGCCACCCAGGCCTGCCTGGCAAAGGGTGTATCCGCCTGGCATGCCAGGCAAACGCCAGGGCGGGAGGCTGGCTGCAGGAAGGCGGGAGGCTGGCTGCAGGAAATGGCCGGCGCGCGTCCCGTCTCCGTCGGGCGTTAGCGTGGATGGATGCGTGCAGTCATGTGCCGGGCCGCCGGCGGACCGGAGGTGCTCGAGGTCGTGGAGCTGCCCGATCTCGACCCGCTGCCAGGGGAGGTGGTCATCCGAGTTGCCGCGACGGCGGTCAACCGCGCCGACGTGATGCAGCGCCAGGGGCACTACCCGCCGCCCGCCGGCGTCTCCGACGTTCTCGGGCTCGAGTGCTCAGGCGTCATCGAGCGCGTCGGTGAAGGTGTCGACGAATGGAGCCCGGGTGATCGTGTGTGCGCGCTGCTCGCCGGCGGCGGGTACGCCGAGCAGGTCGTCGTACCGGCCGGGCAGGTGCTGCCGATCCCCGCGGGGCTGGACCAGGTTCAGGCAGCTGCCCTGCCGGAGGTCGCCTGCACGGTCTGGTCGAACGTCTTCATGACGGCCGCGCTGCAGCCCGGCGAGGTCTTCCTCGTCCACGGCGGCGGCAGCGGTGTCGGCACGATGGCGATCCAGCTCACGAAAGCACTCGGAGCCCGGGTTGCATGCACCGTCGGGTCGGCCGAGAAAGCGAACTTCTGCAGGGATCTCGGCGCCGACCTCGTCGTCAACTACCGGGAGCAGGACTTCGTCGAAGAGGTACGCCGCTGGGCGGACGATGGCGCGGACGTCGTCCTCGACAACATGGGAGCGTCCTACCTCGGGCGCAACGTGGACGTCCTCGCGACCGAGGGGCGGCTGGTCGTGATCGGCCTGCAGGGCGGCACGAAGGGCGAGCTCAACCTCGCGACCCTGCTCGCCAAGCGGGGCGCGGTGATCGCGACGACACTGCGCCACCGACCGGCCGACGAGAAGGCGGCCATCGTCGCGAGTGTGCGCGAACACGTCTGGCCGCTCATCGAGGATGGCCTGGTCAAGCCGACCGTGCATGCCACGTTCCCCATGGAAGACGTCGTCGAGGCGCATCGGCTGGTCGACGGCGGCGCCCACATCGGCAAGGTGGTCATCACGACATCGACCGGATCCGATCCCACGAAGTAGGGTGAAATGCATGACGTCGGAGAACGCAGTGCCACCACAAGACGCCAGCGGGCCAGTCACAGATGAGCCTCGCGTCGTGATCGTGGGCCCCGACGGCTCCGCGGGAGGTGGCAGCGGCGCCGACCAGGCCCGAGATGACGACCGGTCGATAGCCGACCTCGTCGAGCAGCCTGCGAAGGTGATGCGAATCGGCAGCATGATCCGCCAGCTCCTCGAGGAGGTGAAGTCCGCCCCGCTCGACGAGGCGAGCCGGGCCCGACTGCGGGAGATCCACCAGGCCTCGATCAAGGAGCTCGAGCAGGGCCTCGCGCCTGAGCTGGTCGAGGAGCTGGAGCGGCTAAGTCTGCCCTTCGGCGACTCGACGCCGAGCGAGTCCGAGCTGCGGATCGCCCAAGCCCAGCTCGTTGGCTGGCTGGAGGGGCTCTTCCACGGCATCCAGACGGTGATCTATGCCCAGCAGATGGCGGCCCGCGCACAGCTGGAGCAGATGCGCCGCGCTCTTCCGCCGGGCTCCATGCCGGCGGCCGGAAACTACCTTCCAGGCATGCAGCAGGCCGAGCCCGAAGCCCAGGACTCGCACGGCGGCATGTACCTCTGACGCCCGACCCGGGCACTAGCGGTCCCGGGCGAGCCAATCCGAAACCGACGTCGTGCCGAATCCGGGATGTGAAGGCGCCCCGTACGCGACGACCACCGTGGCAGTCGCCGCCGTTCGCGTCTGGCTGCCTGCCGCTGCCGTACGACGACCGCGTGGCAGAGTATTGTCCATGCGTCAGACCACCACCGGGACCGAACTGGCCTCGGTGATGGCCAGGGTTGCGGGGGGCGATCACCGAGCGTTCGCGGAGCTGTACGACGCGACGTCACGGACCGTCTTCGGGATTGTGCTCAGGGTGCTTCGGGACCGGGCGCAGGCTGAGGAGGTCTCGCAGGAGGTGTTTCTGGAGGCCTGGCGACTGGCGACCCGCTACGATCCCGTGCAGGGCTCGCCGTCGGCGTGGATCAACACGATCGCCCACCGTCGGGCTGTCGACCGGGTCAGGTCGGCGGAACGGTCGGTCCAGCGCGACCTGAGACACGCGGCGGGGGAGTTCCTGGCAAGCTCTCCGGACGTCTCGGAGGTCGTCGTCGCACGCGATGAGGGGAGCCGGGTGCGGCGGGCGCTCGCGGAGCTTCCCGAGGCACAGCGCACCGCCTTGGCGCTCGCCTACTTCGACGGGCGGACGCAGCGCGAGGTGGCCGAAATGCTGAACGTGCCGCTGGGAACCGTGAAGTCGCGGATGCGCGATGCCATGAGAAAACTGAGGACCTGTCTGGAGGAGGGGGCTCAATGACGCACGACGACCACGAGATCGCCGTCCTGTACGTCGTCAACGCCCTCTCGCCCGATGAGGCCCACGACTTCGAAACCCATCTGGCCGACTGTGTCGAATGTCAGCAGGAGGTGACCGACATGCGAAGCGTCACCGAGAAGCTGTCGCGCTCGGTCCAGGCCGAGCCGCCGGCCTCGCTACGGGCGGCGGTGATCTCCGGCATCGCCGGCGTCGCCCAGGAGCCGCCGGCGTCCTCGCGGCCCGGACAACCCGACCGGCCGCGTGTCATCGAAGCACCCGCGACGAAAGCACGCGCGACAGACAACGAGCCGGCACCCGCAAGCGACAACGTGGTGACCCTGGGGCCACGACGGTTCGGCCGAGTCCCGAGTCTGGTTGCCGCGGCGGCGGTGCTGCTCGCGCTCGGCTTCGGCACGTGGGGGTTGCAGAGTCACCAGGACGCCCAGCAGGCGAACGACCGGGTCACGGAGCTGATCAGTGTGCTCGGTGCCGGCGACGTCCGCTCGGCTTCCGGCTCGGTCCCTGGCGGCGGGTCGGGCACGGTCTATGTCTCACGGTCCCAAGGTGAAGCACTCTTCGTGACCACGGGGATGCCCAGCCCGCCCAGCGGCAAGGTCTACGAGCTGTGGACCATCGCGGGCCGTCCTGCTCCGGCCGGCACCTTCACGCCCGGCAGCGGGGGCTCGGTCGTGCGGCTGCCCGCGGCGGCCCTGGCCGCCAAGCAGATCGCCATCACGGTCGAGCCAAGCGGCGGGTCGTCGCAGCCGACGACCAAGCCCGTGATGTCGGTCGACGTTCCCGGGTCCGCCTGACAACGCCGTGACACTCAGCGTCGCGACGGTTGCCCGACCGGGAACCAGCGTTCGAGCTCGACCGCGACTCCGTCCTCGGCCAGCGTCGCCGTCACCGCGTCCGCAGCTGTCTTCAGCTCCTCGGGCGCCTGCCCCATGGCCACCCCGCGACCGGCCCAGCTGAGCATCTCCAAGTCGTTGCGACCGTCCCCGATGGCGAGTACGTCCGCCTGCCGCACGCCCAGCCGGTCGGAGACCGTCTGCAGACCGGACGCCTTGGACACGCCCTCGGGGGCCAGGTCGAGCCAGGCGGTGTACCCCACGAAGTAGTTCGTCCCGTGCAGGCCCATGGTGGCCGCCAGCCGGACGAAGTCGGCGGACGACGACTGGGGATCTCTGATGATCACCCTGGTCACCGGCTCGCTGACCAGGCTGTCGACCGACTCGATCCACATCCGGCCGGTGATCTCGCCCTCGGGGAACTGCCGGTTGATGCGGTAGCCGTCGCCCACCACCTCGACCGCGACGAGCGCGTCGGGGACACGCGCGAGCACTGCCTCCACGGCAGGACCGGCGTCAAACGTGACGGTCGAAAGCACCTTCACCGGAGGGTAGGAGAAGATGACGGCGCCGTTGCTGGCAACGGCGCAGCCGTCGTCGAGACCGAGGGCGTCGATCACCCGCTCCACTCCGAAAACCGAGCGCCCGGTGGCGAGAACGACCGGTGTTCCGGACTCGACAACGGCATGCACGGCGTTCCGCACCGCTGACGACACGTTCTCTTCGTGGTCCAGCAGGGTGCCGTCAATATCCAGGGCGACGAGTCCAGGTCGCACATTCACCTGCCGTCGTTCACCGGTTCAAGGGTCTTCCGGCCTTGCAGGTAAGGGTGCAACGCCGCCGGGACCGTTACGGAGCCGTCTGCCTGCTGGTGGGTCTCGAGGATCGCTACGATCGTCCGGGGCGTCGCCATCAGGGTTCCGTTCAGGGTGGCGAGAGGCGCCACCTGATCACCGAAGCGCCCGCGGATCGACAGCCGACGGGCCTGGAAGTCCGTGCAGTTCGAAGTCGAGGTGAGCTCGCGGTACCTGCCCTGGGTGGGGATCCACGCCTCGCAGTCGAACTTGCGCTGGGCGGACAGTCCCAGGTCCCCGGCCGCGGTGTCGATCACCCGGTAGGCCAGCTCCAGCTTGTCGAGGAACTCCTTCTCCCATGCCAGCAGGCGCTGGTGCTCGGCGTACGACTCCTCCACCGTCGTGTAGACGAACATCTCCACCTTGTCGAACCAATGCACGCGGATGATGCCGCGGGTGTCCTTGCCGTATGAGCCGGCTTCCTTGCGGTAGCAGGGGCTGAACGCCGCGTAGCGCCTCGGCAGAGTATCGGCGTCGAGGATCTCGTCGCTGTGGTAGGCAGCGAGCGGTACCTCCGAAGTGCCGACGAGATAGAGGTCCTCGGTCTCGAGGTGATAGACGTCGGCGGCCGCCTGTCCGAGGAAGCCGGTGCCCTCCATCGCGCGGGGCTTGACCAGAGCCGGCGGGATCATCGTCGTGAAGCCGCAGGCGCGGGCCTGGTCCATCGCCATGTTCACCAGCGCGAGCTCCAGGTCGGCCCCGACGCCCGTCAGGTAGTAGAACCGTGCGCCCGACACCTTGGCACCCCGCTCGATGTCGATGGCGCCGAGACGCTGCCCCAGCTCGACGTGGTCCAAGGGCTCGAAGCCCTCGGCCTCGAAGTCGCGAGGTTCACCGACGTGCTCGAGCACGACATAGTCGTCTTCGCCGCCGGCCGGCGCCTCAGGGGCCGCGATGTTCGGCATCAGGGCCATGGCCGAGACGAAGGCCGCCTCGGCCTTCTCCTGCACCGACTCGGCCTGCTTGACCTGCACGGAGAGGGTCCGGGTCTTGTCGAGGAGCGCGGCCCTCTCGTCGCCCTTGGCCTGAGCCACCTGTCGACCGAGAGACCGCTGCTCCGAACGCAGCTGCTCGAACGACGCGATGGCGGACCGCCTGGTGGCGTCGGCCCCGAGGATCTCGTCGACCAGCTCCGGCGAGGCTCCGCGGCGACGTTGGGCCTCGCGGGCGAGCTCGGGGTTGTCACGGAGCAGTCGAAGGTCGATCACCCTCCGAGGATATCGGCCGCTGCCTTGCCATCACGAACGAGTTGATTCGCTGACGCCGACGCACGGCAAGCGGCTCGCGGAGAGCTCGTGCCGCTAGATTCTGTGAGAGAAAGCCGGACAACCCACCACCAGAAACTTGCCTCGAGACTCGAGAGGCTACGTGTTAGAAACCTCAGCGGCGCGCCGGGCGGCAGTGGTCGCCGCCCTCATTGCTGCCCCGCTCGCTCTCCTCACGATCCTGGTGGCGGCGCGGGCGGGCCCGTTGACGAGACTCGACGCTTCGGTCACGGGGTCGCTGTACGACGGCGCACACGGCACCTCCTGGCACCTCTTCCATGTCATCTCGACGCTCGGCCAGCCGCGGGTTTGCGAGTCGGTTCTCGCTGTCGTCGCGATCTGGTTCGCCGTACGGCGTCAATGGTCCACCGCCATCTGGATCGTGAGCAGCCTTCTTGTCACAGCGGCGGCCTGGTCGCTGCTCAAGGCCTGGATCCAGCGGCCACGACCTTCGATCCCCGACCAGATCGCTGGCTGGTCCTACCCGTCCGGCCATTCCGCCGAAGTGGCCTGCGCCACGACCGTGCTGGTGATCTTGACGTGGCGTCTGGTGCATGCCGGCCGGCTGCGGGTCGCGCTGGTCTCGGCATGGGTGGCGGTGGCGTTCGTCGTCGGGCTCTCGCGACTGGTCGTCGCCGCGCACTATCCGAGTGACGTCGTCGGCGGGTTCCTGCTCGGGGTGCTGGTCGCCTACCTCCTCGGTGCGGTCTTCGGGGTCGTGAACCCCGGGTCATCCCCGCTTGACGAGCGCCCACTGTCCACCACGCCCGAGAGCCTTCGGACGCTGGCGGTCATCGTCAACCCGATCAGGATCGACTCCGACGCCTTCCGGGTGAAGGTCTCGCAGGCGGCCCGAGCCGCGGGCTGGGACGAGCCGCTGTGGTTCGAGACGGCGATCGACGACGCCGGCGCCTCCATGTCACGTGCTGCCGTCGCCGCCGGCGCCGATGTCGTGGTGGCGGCCGGGGGCGACGGAACCGTCCGGGTGATCTGCAGCGAGATGGCCGGCACCGGCATCCCGGTCGGCGTCGTGCCTGCCGGGACCGGCAACCTGCTGGCTCGTAACCTGGGCATCCCACTCGGTCGCGACCAGGCCCTGGACGTCGTTCTCCGCGGCCAGGACCGTGCCATCGACATGGTCAAGATCAAGGGGGACGGCCTCGAGACCACCCGGTTCGCGGTGATGGCCGGGATGGGTCTGGACGCGGCGATCATGGACCGAGCCCCGGACGCCTTGAAGCGGCGGGTGGGCTGGTCCGCCTACTTCATCACGGCGGTGCGGTTCCTGCGCTATCCCGCCGTCCGGGTGGAGATCAGCGTGGACGGGGCGGAACCCGTCCACCGGAGAGCGCGCACCGTGCTGGTCGGGAACGTCGGCAGCCTCACCGCCGGTATCCCGCTGCTTCCGGACGCCCTCATCGACGACGGGGTGCTCGACGTCGTGGTGATCGCACCACGACGTCTGGTCGGCTGGGTCTCCCTGCTGTGGCGGGTGATGACCAAGCACCCCCGAACCGACGAAAGGCTCGACCGGTTCACCGGCAGGTCGGTCGTCGTGACCGCCGCCACCGCGACGCCGCGGCAGCTGGACGGCGACGCGGTCGGCGCCGGCACCGAGATCCGCGCTGAGGTGGAGCCTGGCGTTCTCCTCGTCCGGGTACCCCGCTGAGTAGGCTTCCGACGTGCCTCTTGGATCGACGGCGTTGAGCTGGGTGGCCATCGCCGCTGTGCTGGTCGCGATCCTGGCGCTGCTGCTGGCGGGTGCCGCGCTGATGCGGACCGGGCACCGCGGCCTGGCGAACCGAGCCCCGCGCCGGCTACCCGGCCTCCGTCGCCGCGCGGACGGAGAGCCCCTGTCCGCCGACGAGATGTCGACCGCCATCGAGGCCCTGCATGTCGACTCGGCGACCGCGCTGCGGCATGTGGCCGTCGTCAGGTACGACGCCTTCGGGGACATGGGTGGCCACCTGTCGTGGTCGCTCGCGCTGCTCGACGACGGCGGTGACGGCGTCGTACTCACGTCCATCCACGGCCGCAGCGACTCGCGCACCTACGCCAAGAACGTCAACGGCTGGTCGGCCAGCCAGCAGCTCTCGCCCGAGGAGGAAGAGGCGATCAGGTTCGCCGGCTCCGGGCGGGAATGAGGAGGTCCGTTCTATCCCGGCCCTGAGCACGCGTTCTCCCCCTCGCGGGCGCCCGGATACTTCGTTGCGGCCATGGTCCGACCGCGCGATAGCGTGCGCCCATGGCCACCTTCATCAAGTCCGTCACGTTCGACTGCGCGGACGCGCTCCGGCTTGCAGAGTTCTGGGCTGCTGCCCTCGGCTCGTCCGTGGACGAGGACTCGACGTCCGCCAAGGCCTTCGTCGAGGCAGCCGGCTGGGGCGGCCCGACGATCTGGTTCCAGGCCGTGCCCGAGCCGAAGACCGCCAAGAACCGGATGCATTTCGACCTCCGCGCGCCAGGGCGCATCGCAGACGAGGTGGAGCGCCTCACCGTGCTCGGGGCATCCACGCTTCGCGACGGCGCTGACCTGGTGATGATGGCCGACCCCGAGGATAGCGCATCAATAGGTAGAGGAGAGACCCAACAGTCGACATTGGTCGTCATGCAGGACCCGGAGGGCAACGAGTTTTGCGTGGAGTGACGTGTCACCTCGCGACTGAGCCTGCGCCATGAAGTGGCGGTTCATCCGGATCGAACGGGCACTCAGGAGGGGTACTCGACGCGCTTCGGAGGGCCGGGTTTCCCGATGCGGAGCCAGCGATCGCGCCCACCATCCAGTTCGAGTTCGTGGCCGTCGAGACGGAGGCGGCACGACGGGAACAGGCTCTGACCGTCATCCGCAGCATCTCCCCAGGCGCGATGGACGAGACTCTCATGCGCGGTGCGAATCAGACCGGCTACGCGGTAATGGCGCTCTGTCGGCTGGCGCGGCTAGTGGGCGACCCGGAGGTACCGAGCATCCAGCAGATGGCGTGCATCCAGGCCTACGTCTCCAACATGCGAGCCCTGGTGGAGTTTCTGCTCAGACGGCATGATCCACGACACATTCACCGGTACTGCTATCTGCCCGGCTGGGACCCAACCCAAGCGACGCAACACGGGAGCTGGACTCCTACGTCTGGGACACGGCTACCGAGACGGTCGCGCACCTGAGCTGGGACCGCATCCCGAGGGCAAGCAAGGCAGTCGTGGATGACAGCGCCACGAACTTGCTACGTCTCGCCGGGCTGATGTTGGACGTGCTGTCCGAGTTCACGGACGAGCTTGAGGCTCAGGACCACCCCAACGCCCGGCAGTTTCATGACGTGTTGCAGCTGGGCCGATCAGCGCTAACCGAAGAAGGCTGAGGGCTCAATGACAGATTCGGTCATTGAGAGGTCCAGCTCGATGGTTGACCGGGCCACCCCGAGAGTGCCCCGGAGCCCTGGTGCGTCGCGGCAGGAGCTTGCGCTCTCGCGGCGGCGAAGGTCGGCCCGAAGCGCCTCTTGGAGCCAATTCCCTGGGCGCCTCGGGCCTGTGGCCCCGGGACAGTCGGGGCCGCCGGGGAAGCCTTGGAGCGATGTGCGCGTCGCGGCGGCGACGCCCCTACCCCAGACGCGGCGGGTTCGGCGTCCAGTTCCGCGAGGGGTAGGTCAGGCACAGCGTAGCCGCGGCGGCTCTGTTGCCCGGATCCTCGTGTGCCTAAGATCATCGGCAGAGGTACAGGGCAGCGGTAGTGACTACGTCAAAGGAGAAAACATGGCTGGCATCGTTGTCGGAGTCGACGGCTCCGGTTGTTCCCGCAAGGCCCTGGAACGGGCCGCGGCCGAAGCGGTGGCACACGGCACCCGGCTCACCGTGTTCACCGTCCACCAGGCCGTGCGCGATGTGTACGGCGCCGTCTCCCATTACGCGGAGGACGCCTCCCTGACCGAGAAGGCCAAGGAGGCAGCCCGGGCGGAGGCCGACGAGGTGCTGTCCGGCCTGGACTCCAAGCCGGCCTCGGTCACGGTCACCGCGGTGCACGGCCTGCCGGCCGACGAGCTCATCAAGGCGAGTCAGGACGCCGACCTGCTCGTCCTGGGCAGACGCGGCGCGGGTGGTTTCGCCCGGCTGATGATGGGCTCCGTGAGCGACCAAGTCAGCCGGCACGCGCAGTGCCCGGTCCTGCTCGTGCCGCCGACCGAATAGGGGAATGTTTGCGCTCCGTCGTTGTCGGTACCACTACGGGTACTTATCGCAAGGAGACGACCGATTCACCTAATCATGCGCATCCGCTCATCGGCTGCTTGTTGTATTGCCTCTAGGACCGGACCTGGCGAGGCTCGGTCTAGGCGCCCGGCTCGTCGCTCTCACATCGGCTGCCCACGCTTGTCGTGTGGCTCTCATTTGGCCTGCGTGAGCC
>JAWWPG010000013.1:0-57398 GCA_033850885.1 Nocardioidaceae bacterium | reverse complement strand
AATTGCGGGAAAGTGCACCTCGAGAGGGCCGGCGAGGGTGCACTTTCCCGCAATTCGCGGGGTGGGGCGGTCGGGGGGTGGGGTGAGGCGGTCGCGGGGTGAGGCGGTCAGGTGTCGGAGGGCGGGTCGATCTTGAGGTTGCGCAGGAACTCGGCGTCGTCGTCGGGCGCCATCGGCCGGGGACGTTGTCGCGGAACGCTCGCCGGTGCCTCCTGGCCGTTCGGGCGGCCGTAGACGAGCCAGCCGATCGGGCCGAGCAGGGGGATCGCGATGAGGAGCGCCCACAGACCACGCGGCAGCTCTCGCACGTCACGCGGATCGGACTGGGCGAGCTCGATCCAGGCGTAGATCGCGAGCACGATCGCCAGGATGGCTGGGAGGAATCTCACGGCAAACCGACCTCCTCTCAGGGCCAGAGTAGCCTCCTTTTCAGCGACCGCGGTCTCGCGGTGCCCGGGACCGATCCGCTCGCGTATGGTCGGGGCGTGGACACGGAAGGGCTCGTCGGGCTTGCCGAGATCGAGGCGGCGGCCTGCCGGATCTCGGGGGTGGTACGCCGGACTCCGGTGGTCCCCACCAGCCTCGGGACGACGTACACGCCGTTGCTCCTCAAGGCGGAGAGCCTGCAGGTCACCGGGTCGTTCAAGGCCCGCGGAGCCACCAACGCCGTCGCTCGGCTGAGTGAGCAGGACCGTGCCCGCGGAGTCGTTACGCACTCGTCGGGTAACCACGCCCAGGCGCTCGCCCGCGCGGCGCGCGAGGCGGGGATCTCCGCGACCGTCGTGATGCCGCGCAGTACCCCCGACGTCAAGCGGCTCGCAACCCTGCGCCACGGTGCGCGGGTGGAGCTCGTGGACCTGTCGGAGCGGGCGTCACGGGTGGAGCAGATCCGCGCCGAGACCGGGGCCGTCTTCGTCTCACCCTTCGACAACGCCGACATCATCGCCGGGCAGGGCACGATCGGTCTCGAGATCCTGCAGGAGGTACCCGACCTGGGCTCGGTGTGGGTCCCCGTCAGCGGAGGCGGACTGATCAGCGGCATCGCGGCAGCGCTCAAGGCCAAGGCCCCGAGGGTGCGGGTCATCGGCGTCGAGCCGGAGCTGGCCGGCGACCTCGCCGAAGGCTTCGCGAAGGGCGAGCGGGTCAGCTGGGGGGCCGAACGCACCGGTCGCACGATCGCGGACGGGCTGCGTGTCCAGTCGGTCGGAGAGCTCAACTGGCGCCACATCGAGGCGTACGTCGACGAGGTCGTGACCGTCGGCGAGGATGCCATCCGGTCCGCGATGCGCCGCATCGTCTTGGAGTGCAAGCTCGTGTGCGAGCCGAGTGGCGCGGTGGCGGTCGCCGGCTTCGAGACGCACCGGGAGCTGGCCGGGCACGGGACGGCGGTGGCCGTCGTGTCGGGGGGGAATGTGGAGCCCCGGCTGCTGGGTGACCTCTTCCGATGAGGACTTTCGCGCTGTACACGCTGGCCCGGCTGGCGCTCTTCGCTGCCGCCTACGGGCTGATCTGGCTGATCTTCGGCCGCTGGCTCACCTGGTCCTCGGTCAGTGCGCTCTACACCGCGATCGTCGCGATGGTCGTGTCGTCGCTGGTCGCGCTGCTGGTGCTCGGACGGCTCCGGGACCGCTTCGCCGCCGACGTGTCACGGCGGGCAGACCGGGCCAAGGCAGCCTTCGACGCCATGCGCGCCGCAGAGGACACCGACGAGCCGCCCCCGAACCCTCAGCAGCGCAACCCGTAGCACCGAACGGTGCGCGCGTGGCACCGTAGCGGCGGCCACCGGTGCGGGGTCAGGCGGTGACCGAGATGACACAGCCCACCAGCACGCCGATCGCGTAGACCAGCTCGGCAAGCCCGGTGTCGCGCAGCACGGGTATCAGGCCCAGGGCGGTCGTACCGCGCAGTACCATCCGGGATGCACGCAGTGCGATCGGGGTCGCGGCGAGCCCGAGCAACACCCATCCCGAGTCGGTGATGGCGAGCGCGGCAAGAGCCACCGCGGCCACGGCGAGCAGCGCCGAGTAGAGGATCCGCGACGAGCGGTCCCCCATCACCACCGCGAGCGTCCGCTTGCCGGCCAGCGCGTCGGTCGGGATGTCGCGCAGGTTGTTGGCCACCAGGATCGCGCAGGCCAGGACGCCCACCCCGATGGCGGTCCACAGCTGGTCGAGACCGAAGCGCTCCGTCTGCACGTACGTCGTGCCGATCACCGCAACCACTCCGAAGAAGAGGAACACGCTGACCTCGCCGAGTGCCCGGTACCCGTAGGGCACCGCGCCGCCGGTGTAGAACCAGGCGGCGCCGATCGCGGCGGCACCGACGCCGACCAGCCACCACGACGTGGTGGCGGCCAGCGCGAGGCCGCCGACGGCGGCGACGCCGAAGCAGGTGAGGGCGGCGGTCTTGACCTGGCTGGCGCTCGCGACCCCTGATCCCACCAGCCGTAACGGGCCGACCCGGTCGGCGTCGGTGCCCCGCACCCCGTCCGAGTAGTCGTTGGCGTAGTTCACGCCGACCTGGAGCGACAGCCCCACCACCAGCGCGAGCAGCGCCTTCCACCACACGAACGCGTGGGCATGCACCGCGAGCCCGGTGCCGGCCAGGACCGGCGACACCGCCGCCGGCAGGGTGCGCAACCGGGCGCCTTCGATCCAGTGGGCAGGGGTAGCCATCGCGGCGCCAAGTCTGGCAGGTGTGGCGCGCCGGCTCCGCTAGCCGCCCCATAGGCTTGCCGGATGAAAGCCGCCGCGACGCTGCGACCCTTGAGTGGGGAGCCGGCGGCGGTGGAGCGGCTCGTCGGCGACTGGCTCAACGCGAGGTCGCCGAGCCCACTGACGGTCCGTACGTCCGGGTCTGGCGGGGAGCCCAAGGACGTCGGCCTCTCGGCTGACGCGGTCCGGGCATCCGCCAGTGCCACGTTGGCCCGGCTGGGCGGTCCCGGCCAATGGGTGCTGGCGCTGCCTGCCCACTACGTCGCGGGGCTCCAGGTGGTCGTCAGGTCGGTCCTCGCCGGCACCAGCCCCGTCGTACTGGCCGACCACGCCGACCTCACAGCGGCGACGCGCGCCCTGACCCACGAGCGCCGCTACCTCGCGCTCGTGCCGACCCAGCTCCAACGGATGCTCACGCGCCGGCGTGAGGCGGCTGCGCTTGCGACCTTCGACAGTGTCCTGCTCGGCGGGGCTGCGGCAACGCCCACCCTGCTGGCCGAGGCCCGGCGCCTCGGCATCGCCGTCGTCACGACGTACGGGATGAGCGAGACGTGCGGTGGCTGTGTCTACGACGGGCTGCCGCTGGACGATGTGTCTGTCCGGCTGGCAGCAGGCGGTCGGGTCATGGTGTCGGGGCCGGTGCTCTTCGACGGGTACGTCGGCCAGCCGGCGCTCACCGCCGAGGTGCTGCGTGACGGGTGGCTGTGCACCCCCGACATCGGCAGGTTCGACGACCGCGACCGGCTCCAGATCCTCGGGCGGGTCGACGACGTCGCTGTCTCGGGCGGCGTCAACGTGCCGCTTGCGGCGGTGCAGGCCCGGTTGACGGAGCACCCCGAGATCGCCGCGGTGGCCGTGGTCGGTGTCCCCGACCCCGAATGGGGAACGCGGGTGGTCGCGGTCGTGGTCCCCGCGGCCGGAGCTGAGCCGCCCGGGCTGGCCCGCGTCAGGGACTTCGTCGGCGAAGTCCATCCGCGCGAGTGGGCTCCGCGCACGGTCGTCGTCTCCGATGAGCTGCCGCTGCTCGAGTCCGGCAAGGTGGACCGGCAGTCGCTGCTTCGTGCCGTGACGGGCGGCCGTGACTGAGCTCGGGGGGCGGCACGTCGACGTCTTCTCGCTCCCGATGAACGTCCGCTTCCGAGGGGTCGACCACCGGGAAGGCATCGTGCTGCAGGGACCTGCCGGGTGGGGCGAGTTCTCCCCGTTCTGGGACTACGGCGTCGAAGAGTCCGCGGACTGGCTGGCGGCCGCCCTGGAGGCTGCCGACGCCGGTTTCCCGCGCCAGGTTCGCGACCTGGTGCCCGTCAACTGCACCGTGCCCGCGGTCGGCCCCGACCAGGCGGCCTCGATCGTCACCGGCCGGCACGGGTGCACGACGGCCAAGGTGAAGGTCGCCGAGCCCGGGCAGCCGTTCGACGCCGACCTGGCCCGGGTCGCGGCGGTACGAGCCGCCATGGGTCCCGCCGCGAAGATCCGGGTCGACGCCAACGGCGGCTGGAGCGTCGCCCAGGCGGTGCACGCGATCGGACTGCTCAGCGAGTTCGGGCTCGAGTACGTCGAACAGCCGACTCGCACGGTCGAGGAGCTGGCCGCTGTGCGCCGTCGGGTCGACGTTCCGATCGCCGCCGACGAGTCGATCCGCCGGGCCGACGACCCGGCCCGCGTCGCCCGGCTGGGCGGCGCGGACATCGCGGTACTCAAGGTGCAGCCGCTCGGCGGCGTGCGCGGTTCCCTTCGGCTGGCGGAAGAGGTCGGGCTGCCGGTCGTGGTGTCGAGCGCGCTCGAGTCCTCGGTCGGCATCGCCGCCGGGGTCGCCCTGGCGGCCGCGTTGCCGGAGCTGCCGTACGCATGCGGACTCGCCACGACGTCGATGTTCGAGTACGACCTGGCGGCGCCAGCAATGAGACCGGTGGACGGGTGTCTCAAGGTGCGGCGCGTGGAGCCCCAGCCGGATCTGCTCGATGCGGCCTGCGCCGACCCGGAGACCGTCGCCCGGTGGCACGAGCGGCTGTCCGCGTGCCTGGCCGCGCTCGCGGACCGGCGTCGATGAACGGCTCGACGTCGACAGCGGTCGCGGTGGTGGCCGCGCTGCGGCGAGGTGGCGTCGCCGACGTCGTCCTCGCGCCCGGCTCGCGGTCAGCCGCGCTCGCCCTCGCGCTCCACCAGGCCGACGTCGACCGCGTCCTGCGCCTGCACGTTCGGATCGACGAGCGGACGGCCGGGTTCCTCGCGCTCGGGCTGGCCAAAGGCTCACACCGACCGGTCGCCGTCGTCACGACCTCCGGCACGGCCGTCGCCAACCTGCACCCCGCCGTGCTCGAAGCCTTTCACGTCGGCGAACGCGTGATCGTCCTGTCGGCCGACCGCCCCGCATCCTTGCGTGGCACGGGCGCCAACCAGACGACCGACCAGGTGCACATCTTCGGACCTCACGTGCGCTTCGTCGACGTACCCGTGGACGACCGCGAGTCTGCGATCTCCGCCGTGGCGACCGCGGTGGAGGCCGCCGGGCCGACACACGTCAACCTGCAGTTCGCGGAGCCGCTGCTTCCCGAGGAGATGCCGGTCGACCTTTCCGAGGCCAGGCAGCCGATCCCGGCCTACCGGAGACTGCGCGCCCAGCTCAGACCCCCCGGGGATTGTTCCGTCCGCCTCCCGGTGGGGCCACGCACGGTCGTCGTCGCGGGTGACGACGCGGGACCGACCGCCAGGCTGATGGCGGAGCAGGCGAACTGGCCCCTGCTGCCTGAACCGACGTCCGGCACCCGCACCGGCACGCATGCGATCCGGACCTACCGGCTGCTGCTCGACACCCAGCTGGGCGGGCGGATCGAGCGTGTCGTGGTGACCGGACATCCCACGTTGTCCCGACAGGTGACACGGCTGATCTCCCGGGGCGACATCGAGGTGGTCTCCGTGGCGGGGCTCGCAGGTGTCCCCACGGACCCAGGCCAGGTGGCGCGCAGGCTGGGCATGTTGCCGACCGTCGACGGGAGCGACGACGACGGATGGGTGCAGGAGTGGCGCCGCGCCGATGCCGAGATGAGCCGCAGGCTCGACGAGCTGGTGGCCGGTGACGACGACGCGCTTCCGCTTCGGGTCGCCGCCGAGGTGGCCGCCGCGGTCACCCCCGAGGCGCTGCTCGTCGTCGGCAGCTCCCAGCCGGTGCGTGACCTCGACCTGATGATGACGCCGTACCCGGCCGGTCAGCGAAGGCTGGTGCTCGGAAACCGGGGGTTGTCGGGCATCGATGGCACGGTCTCGACGGCGATCGGGGCAGCGCTCGGGCGGCAGTCGTCCCGAGCCATCGCCTACCTCGGTGACCTGACCTTCCTGCACGACGCGAACGGTCTGGTCATCGGCGCGGCCGAGCCCGTACCCGACCTCACGATCGTGGTGGCCAACGACGACGGCGGTGCTATCTTCGCGACCCTCGAGCAGGGGGCGGCGGCGTACGCCGGCTCGTACGAGCGGGTCTTCGGGACTCCGCACGGCGTCGACCTCCGCGCGTTCTGTCAGGCGAGCGGTACGCCGTACCAGCGGGCCGCCAATGTGGAGGACCTGCGCGCCCTGTTGGGCCAGGGAGCTGCCGGGATCCGCGTCGTGGAGGTGCTCGTGGATCGGGCCGGTCGGCGCGGGCTCGCCCAACGGGTAGCGGCGCTGGCCCACTCGTGAGTCGCCGAGGGTGGTGCGTTTGAGTGGTGCACCACTCAAGCACCCCTGTAGCCACCCAAATCTGGGTGGCGTGAGGGCAATCTGGGTGGTGCACCACTCAACCGCGCCGGGTCAGGCAGAGCGCCGGGTCAGGCAGAGCGCCGGGTCAGGCAGAGCGCCGGGTCAGGCAGAGCGCCGGGTCAGGCAGAGCGCGGGTCAGGCAGAGCGCCGGGTCAGGCAGAGCGCGGGTCAGGCAGAGCGCCGGGTCAGGCAAGCGCTGCCAGCCGGGACGCGGCCGCGCCCGTGTCCCCTGATGGCCGGACGGGATCGTGGACCTCGACACCACTCGCGGCACGAGGATCGCCGCCGTCGTACGTTTCACCCGAGAGCAGGACGCGGAAAGCGATCAAGCGTAAGGGACGGCGCTCGGGCACAGTCAGGTGACATGGGTACGTCGGACACGTTCAGCACCTTCGTCGAGTCGTTGGCCTCGCATCTCGACGACCACGACGCCACTGGCGGCGACCTGGCGGCCCGGATGTACCTCTCGCGCTCCCACTTCGACCGGGTCGTCGGGGCCGCGAGCGGTGAGACTCCGGGACGCTTCCGTCGGCGCGTGCTGCTGGAACGCGCCGCCTACCGGCTGCTCACCAGCCGCACGGGGCTCCTCGACGTCGCCGTCGAGGCCGGCTACTCCTCACACGAGGCCTTCACGCGTGCCTTCACGCGTGCGTACGGCGCGGTCCCGTCGCAGTGGCGATCGGCCCCGACGCGAATCCAGATCGAGGCGCCGAACGGCGTGCACTTCCACCCACCCGGCGGCCTGCGGCTGCCGGCTCGAACGAAAGTGACTTCCATGGACCTGCTGACCAGAATGGTCGAGCATCACATCTGGCTGGTCGGCGAGATGGTCGACCGCGCCGCCTCTCTCAGCGACACCTACCTTGACCGGCCGATCGAGATCTCCGTGGAAGGCGGTGTCGACGACAACCCGACGCTGCGATCGCTGCTGTCCCGGCTGATCGGCCAGATGGACATGTGGAACCAGGTGATCGCCCACCGCGACTACGACTGGAGCGTCGAGGACGGTGAGCCCGTCGACCACATGAGGCGGCGGCTGGAGACCGTCGGACCGGACTTCCTCGGGCAGGTGCGCGACGTCGTCGCCGAGGGGCGGCTCGACGAGACGTTCGTCGACGCGCATTGCTCACCCCCCGAGGTGTTCACGTACGGCGGGCTGATCGCCCACGTGCTCACGTTCGCGGCGTACCGCCGGACCCTCGTCGTCGGCGCCCTCGGACACGCGGGCATCACGGACCTCGGGTACGGCGACCCGCGCAAATGGGTCGCGGAGCCGGCCTGACCGGCCGGCAAGGGGAGCACCCTTACCGGCCGGCAAGGGTAGGCGGCGAGGACGAGGAGGACCCATGCTCGAGACGACCACGGAGCAACGCCGGCTCCAGGAGATCATCGACACCTCGTACGACGGGGCCACACCCCACTTGCGCGGAATCATCAGCGACGGCCGGTCCCTGAGGGCGAGCGAGATCGCCGGCCTGCTCTCGGGGATGCGGACGCTGAACCTGGCCACCGTCACCGCCGGCGACGAGCCGCGAATCAGCGCCGTGGACGGACACTTCCTGCACGCCCGCTGGGTGTTCAGCACCAGCGTCACGTCGGCCAAGGCGCGACATATCCTCGCCCGGCCCGCGGTCAGCGCCTCGTACCTCGAGGGGGAGGAGCTCGGCGTGTTCACCCACGGGTCGGCGTACCGGATCGTCGTAGACGACACCGTCTTCGACGAGACGCTCAGCCACCTGACGGAGTTCTATGGGTCGTCGCCGCTGTCCTGGAGCGACACGGCGCTGTTCCGCCTCGAGCCCTCCTGGATGGTCGGGTACGTGTCCAACCGGGACGCCCTGCTCGCCGGGCGTGGCGTGGCTGCCGAGCCGCGTGACCCATCCGCCTGAGGCGCCCTCGCCGCGCACCGCCACGCAGGTTATGGTCGGACGCTGTGACCTCCGACTCCTATCTGCGCTACCCGCACATCAGTGGCGACAGCATCGTCTTCGTTGCCGAGAACGACATCTGGCTCACCGACCGCGACGGCGGTCGCGCCTTCCGGGTTAGCGCCGACCACGCACCCGCCCGCTCGCCCAGGTTGTCCCCTGACGGCGCCCTGGTCGCCTGGACGGCCGACCGCGACGGGGCGTTCGAGGTGTACGCCGCACCCGCAGACGGCGGCATCTCGAGGCGGCTGACGTTCTGGGGTCAGCAGAAGACGCTCGTCCGGGGCTGGCTCTCGGATACCGAGGTCCTCGTCGTCAGCACGACAGGCCAGGCGGAGAGGCAGCGGGCCTTCGCCCACGCCGTGCCCGTCGACGGCTCGCCGAGCAGGCGGCTTCCATACGGCTGGATCGACGACATCGCGCTGGGGCCGGATGGCGGGGTGCTGCTGTCGACGTCGACGACGGTCGAACCGGCCTGGTGGAAGCGCTACCGCGGTGGCACGGCTGCCCAGCTGTGGCTCGACCTGAACGGCGATGGCGACTTCAAGCGGGTCTTCGCCGATCTCCCCTCGAGCCTCGTGAGCCCGCTGTGGACCCTCGGCAGCGACGGCAGGCAGCGGATCGGCTTCGTCTCCGACCACGAGGACCGCGGCCGCGTCTACAGCGCCCCGGTCGGCAAGCGGGCCCCCACCGTCTCGCGGCTGGTGCGGCACTCGGACGGAGAGTTCTATGCCCGGCACGCCGCGTCCGACGGCAGGTCGGTCGTCTACGTCGCCGGCGGCTCACTGTACCTGCTCGACAGTCTCGCCACCGACGCCACGGGGCGGGAGGTCGACGTACGACTCGGGGGCCCGCGCACCTCCCAGCAGCCGATGACCGTGAAGGCCGCGGGCAAGCTGGGCACCATCTCGCCCGACCCGACCGGTCGGGCCTCGGCGGTCGAGACCCGTGGCAGCGTGCACTGGCTGACCCACCGGGAGGGTCCGGTCCGGGCGCTGGGGGACGGCTCGGGGGTACGGCGTCGGCAGCCGGTGGTTCTCGGTGGCACCAAGCGGGTCGCGTGGGTGAGCGACAGCTCGGGAGACGACGCGATCGAGGTGATCGGCACCGACGATGTCGACGCGGCACCCGCCGTGCTCGTCCCCGCCGGCCGGGTGGGCAGGGTTCTCGAGCTGGCGGCATCCCCGGACGGCAGGACGCTCGCGATCGCCAGCCACGACAACACCCTGCGGCTGGTGAACGTCCCTGCCGGAGGGATCGGCAGATCCGCCCGGCTGCGCGTCGTCGACGAGGCCGAGGGCGGCGACATGCAGGGTCTCGCCTTCTCTCCCGACTCCCGCTGGCTGGCCTGGTCGGCGCCCGGTATCGAGCCGCTGCGTCACATCAGGATGGTCGAGGTGGCCGGTCGCGGGAAGCCGTTCGACGTCACGCCGCTTCGCTTCACCGACACAGCGCCCGTCTTCACGGCGGACGGGAAGCATCTGGCCTTCCTGTCGGTCCGCAGCCTCGACCCCGTCTACGACAGCTTCGTCTTCGACCTGTCGTTCCCGAACGGCTGCCGGCCCTATCTCGTCCCGTTGGCGGCAGACGTGCCCTCACCCTTCGACCCGCAGCTCGGCGGACGACCCGTCGGTGACGGGGCATCCGGCCGGGCGTCGGGCGACGAGGGTGAGCAGGCGGTTGCACCAGCCGACGCGACGGACGCGGAGCCGACCCGGGTGGACCCCGAGCGGCTCGACCAGCGCCTGGTGCCGTTCCCGGTCCCGGGCGGTCACTACGAGCAGCTCAGGGCGGTGAAGGGCGGGCTGGTCTGGCTGAACAGCCCGCTGCAGGGCGCCCTGGGTGACGACCGGGCTCGGGTCGAGGACGAGCCGGCGAGGGCGAAGCTCGAGCACATCGACCTGGCGACCGGCAAGATCCAGGAGCTCGCGGAGACGGCCGACCGGGTCGAGGTGAGCGGCGACGGGCTCCGCCTCGTCATTGTCGACAAGGACGAGGTGCGCGTCGTGCCCTCGAGCCGCAAGACCGAGAAGGAGGACCCGGACGTCGTCAAGGTCGACCTTCAACGGGTTCGCGTGGAGGTGCAGCCGCAGGCCGAATGGCGCCAGATGTTCGGCGAGTCCTGGCGGCTGATGCGTGACCACTACTGGAGGCCGGACATGAAGGGCGTGGACTGGACCGGCGTCGCCGACCGGTACCGTCCGCTGCTCGACAGGCTCGGCTCGCACGACGACCTGGTCGACCTGCTCTGGGAGATGAACGGCGAGCTCGGGACGTCCCACGCGTACGTCAACCCGCCTCCGTCACAGGGGGACGAGTCTCGCCGCCAGGGGCTGCTCGGCGCGGACGTCGAGTACGCGGACGGTGTCTGGCGCGTTGCGCGGATCGTCCCCGGAGAGTCCTCGGAGCCGCGCGCACGCTCCCCGTTGACCGCGCCCGGCGTCGCGGCACAGGTCGGCGAGGCGATCGTCGCGGTGGACGGCCGGGCCACCACCCGGTCCGCGAGTCCGGGCTCGCTGCTGGTAGGCACCGCCGGCAAGCCGGTCGAGCTGACGCTGGCCCCCCGCTCCGGTGGCTCGCCGCGGCGCGTGGTCGTCGTACCCCTTGCTGACGAGATGCCGCTGCGCTACCAGGACTGGGTCAATGACCGGCGGGAGTACGTCCACGGCAGGACCGACGGAGCGGTCGGCTACGTTCATGTGCCCGACATGGTGTCGGGTGGCTGGGCCCAGCTGCACCGCGACCTCCGGACGGAGGTCGGCCGAGACGCGCTCATCGTCGACGTCCGAGCGAACCGCGGCGGCCACACCTCACAGCTCGTGCTCGAGAAGCTCGCACGCAAGATCATCGGGTGGGACCGGTCCCGGGGCTACCAGCCCGAGTCGTACCCCGGGGACGCCCGACGAGGGCCGATGGTCACGGTGACCGACGCGTACGCGGGCTCGGACGGCGACATCATCACGGCCGCCATCCGGGCGCTCGAGCTGGGTCCGGTGGTCGGCACCAGAACGTGGGGCGGTGTCGTGGGTATCGACGGTCGCTACACGCTGGTGGACGGCACGTCGGTCACCCAGCCGCGGTTCGCGTTCTGGTTCGAGAAGTTCGGCTGGGGTGTCGAGAACTATGGCGTCGACCCCGACATCGAGGTCGTCGCTGCGCCGCACGACAGGGTCGCCAACCGGGACACGCAGCTCGACTACGCGCTCACCCTGGTGCAGCAGCTGCTCAGGAAGACGCCCGCCAAGCAGCCTCCGCCGCTGCCGCCGCTCTGACGCCCATGACCCGCGTCTAACGGCCCTTACCCGCATCGCGATGCCTCGAGTCAGGCTCCGTGGTCGAACGGGCGGGTTTGGGGACGAGTTGCGCAGCGAGCCAGCTGCACCCGGCTGGGACCGCGCCGAACGGCCAGTCAATGTTGGCGTGGAGACTGAGCGGTCGTCACGGACAGGGTGCGCCAGCATTGGCAGCGGTAGGTCATCTCGACGGATCCGCCGGGGTCGGCGTTGGAGTCGAACAGGGCCGTCACGTCCGAGAGCAACGAGCTCCGGACGTGAGGCTCGAGCGCGACGACGTACGACCGAGACGCAACGAGGTTGAGAAGCCCGGCCAGGTCAAGACGTTGGGTGTGCCGGAACTCCGCGTACTCAGGCGCACTGAACGACACCGAGCCGTCCAACGCGCGCACCGAGTCGGTTCCCCAGTCACCCCGCAGGCCCGGAGGTTGAACGGATGTGAGCAGCTCCCCGAGCTCCCTGGTCCAAGACTCACCGATCTCCCGGGTGTTCCAGACCAGACCCAACCGACCGCCCGGGCGGAGGACTCTGACGATCTCGGGAAGCGCCCGGTCGTGGTCGAACCAGTGGAAGGCGGTCGCGACCGTCACGGCGTCGAAGGAGGCGTCGAGGAACGGCAGCCGTTCGGCGGCGCTTTCGACGGCGGAGATCGCGGGAGAGACTGTCCTCAGCTCGACGAGCAGGTTGCGGGAAGGCTCGGCCGCGACCACCCGGGCTGCCCTGGTGGCCAGGGCGCGGGTCAGCGCCCCACCGCCTGCTCCCAGGTCGAGGACGTCGGTAACGGCACGGCCGCCCACGAGCCAGTCGACAGCCGCCTCAGGGTAGGACGGCCGACCAGCCGCGTAGCTGCCGGCCACCTCGTCGAACCTGCCCCTGAGCCGGCGGCGGGTGTCGGCGTCCATCACGCTCGCAACCTCAGTCGCAGAGGGCGTCCCGTACCGGGATGAACTTGGCCGCGGCCTCCGCCAGCTCGGCCGCCGGGTCCGAGTCGGCCACGATGCCACAGCCGGCGAACAGCTGGACCCGCGAACCCTGGTGTGCCGCGCAGCGCAGGGCGATCCCCCACTCGCCGTCGCCATCGGCGTCGATCCAGCCGACCGGTCCCGCGTACCTGCCGCGGTCGAGCCGCTCGATCTCGCGGATGATGGCGACAGCGTCGGCCGTGGGCGTCCCGCCGACCGCGGCGCTGGGATGCAGGGCGGCGGCCAGCGCGAGCGAGCTGGCGTCGCTGTCGAGGACGCCGGTGACGTCCGTGGCCAGGTGCATGACGTTGGGCAGGTGGAGCACGAACGGCGCCTCGGGCACGTTCATGCTGGTGCAGTACGGCGCGAGCGCGTCGGCCACGGAACGCACCGCGAACTCGTGCTCCTCCAGGTCCTTGGACGAGCGGGCCAAGGTCGCGGCGAGGGTCAGGTCGTGTGCGTCGTCTCCCGTACGGCGGATGGTGCCCGCCAACACCCGGCTCGCCACCAGGCCGCGCTCCCGCCGTACCAGCATCTCCGGCGTCGAGCCGAACAACCCACTGACGTGGAATGTCCAGCAGGCGGGATACTTCCCCGCGAGCCGAGCCAGCGGAGTGCGGACGTCGAGCGGCTCGTCCAGCTCGGCGATCAGATCGCGAGCCAGCACGACCTTGTCCAGGCGCCCGGCCTTGATCCGCGAGACCGCGTCGGCGACAACGAGCTCCCACTCGGCGCCGCTCATCGCGCCGTCGGCGAACACGGCGCCGGCCGGTTGGCTGGGTGGCTCGGTGGGTATCAGCCGAGGCGGCGGGGACACGCTGCCACGCCCGATGGTGGTGACCCAGCACGTCGAGCCTCGGCGCCCGACGACCACCTCGGGTACGACGAGCACCGACGCGCCGGGATCGTCGGCGTACGCGAAGGAGCCGAAAGCGACGAGCCCGCTCCCCGGGATCCGCGCCTCGTCTCGCACGACGCTGTGCGCGGCCAGGTCGCGCCACCACCTGTCGGCCTCTTCGAACCGGCCGGGTCCTCGGCTGTCGAGCCTTGCTACCTCCCCCCAGCCGACGAGGCCCTGGCCGCGGTGCATCCAGGCCAACGGCGACGTGGGCGGCAACAGGGCGATCAGGTCGCCGGGGTCGTCGACGATCACGGAGCGTGCGACGAGCGGACTCCCGGTGGGTACGGCGGCGCCGGAGGGCGCGTTACCCGGGGAAGAGGTCACGGTTGCCAAGCCTAGCCGGGACAACCTGATGCGAGGATGGGGCGGTGAGCCGAGCCAGTATGGCGAAGGAACCGCGTGAGGTCGCCGCCATGTTCGACGAAGTGGCGGAGCGCTACGACGTCACCAATGATGTGCTGTCGCTCGGCCTCGACCGCAGGTGGCGGCGGGCGGTGCTGGCAGCGGTCGAACCCCGGCCCGGCGAGCGCATCCTCGACCTCGCGGCGGGGACCGGCACCAGCAGCGTCCCCCTGGTCTTCGCGGGGGCCACCGTCGTTCCCTGCGACTTCTCGGTCGGCATGCTCAGGGTCGGCAAGCGTGAGCGGCCCCGGCTGCCGTTCGTGGCCGGCGACGCCACGCGGCTGCCGTTCGCGGACGAGACGTTCGACGCGGTCACGATCACGTTCGGGCTGCGTAACGTGGCGGACCCGGCGGCGGGCCTGATCGAGATGCTCCGGGTCACCAGACCCGGCGGGCGCCTCGTGGTGTGCGAGTTCAGCAAGCCGACGTTCGGTCCGTTCCGGCGGGTCTACGACGGCTACCTGATGCGGGCCGTCCCCAGCTTGGCCACCAGGGTCAGCTCCGACCCCGAGTCCTACGTCTACCTGGCTGAGTCGATCCAGTCGTGGCCCGACCAGCAGGCGCTCGCCACGCTGGTCGTCGGAACCGGTTGGCGCGGCGTCCAGGTGCGCAACCTCAGCGGCGGCATCGTGGCGCTGCACCGAGCCAGGCGCTAGCGGGGGCGTTTCGGGCTGCCCCGGGCCTGGCGACGGCGCCGGTGTGGCACTGCCCCGATCCAGGCGCTGACGCCGGTTGCGCTCCCTCGAGCCTGGCGCGAGCGCGGGCTCTCCGAGCCTTGAGCAATGTCGAGCCTTGACGGGGCTCGCATAGCCAGACGCGTCGCAGCTGGCTGGTGCACCACCCAGGTTGCCATCAAGCCACCCAGATCTGGGTGGCTTCAGGGGTGCGTGAGTGGTGCACACTCAAACACCCCGGGCGAGAGCACCCCGGCGGGAGCATGCCGGCGCGCCCGATGCTCGAGGCCCGCTCGACAGGACGAGCACCGCGACGGTGTAGGTTGACGAGCCGGCGGTCGCCGGTCGTCGTCCGTGATCCCGGCAGAGCCGCCGCACGGGAAGGCCAGCCATGTCGGATGACCGAATCTTCTCCTTCGCCGCGTCGCGGAACCTGGGCGTGCTGGCCACCCTGAAGCGCGACGGCCGGCCCCAGCTCTCGGCGGTCAGCTACGCGTTCGACCCCGAGACTCGCACCGCGCGGGTGTCCGTGACCGACGACCGGGTCAAGACCCGCAACGTGCGGCGAGACCCACGAGTGTCGTTCTTCGTGTCGAGTGACGACGGGTGGTCGTACGTCGTGCTCGAGGGAGACGCCGAGCTCTCGCCGGTCGCGCGTGACGAGCATGACGACTCGGTCGAGGCGCTGATCGACCTGTACCGCACTGTTCGTGGTGCCGATCACCCGGACTGGGACGACTACCGCCGGGCCATGGTGCAGGAGAAGCGACTGGTGCTGACCATCCACGTGTCGCACGCGTACGGCGCCCCACCGGGCGCCTGACGCCAGCCGGGCACCCGCACGAACGCCCTCACCCATAGCGACTCATCCCGGCCTCCGGACCGCCGCCTGATGCCTTCATGACAGCGCCCACGGACATGCTCGAGGGGTCGAGGTGCAGCCCCTCGCGGTGCGCTTGCGGGTGGGGGATCCCGAGCGTGCAGGCGGGCCAGCCACCCAATAGACTAAGACCTGTCCTGGGCTCGTGAAGCTTTTCACGTGACACAGCCCGGATGAGACGGATCAGATAGGGACTGCCACACACATGACCGAGCCGACGGCCTCCGAGCGACAGGCCGACGTCATCGTCGTCGGGGCCGGGCCGGGCGGATCCACCGCGGCGGGCTACCTGGCCCGCGCCGGCGTGGACGTGCTGCTGCTCGAGAAGTCCGCCTTCCCCCGCGAGAAGGTGTGTGGCGACGGCCTCACCCCGCGCGCGGTGCGGCAGCTGATCCGGATGGGCATCGACATCGACGACGCGGGGTGGGTCCGGAACCGGGGCCTTCGCATCATCGGCGGCGGCAACCGGCTCGAGATCCCCTGGCCCGACCTGGCCGAGTACCCGTCGTACGGGCTGGTCCGCACCCGGCTCGACTTCGACCAGATCCTCGCCCAGCATGCGCAGAAGCTCGGCGCGCGGCTGCAGGAGCGGACGGCCGTGACGGGTCCCGTCATCGACGAGGCGAGCGGTCAGATCGTCGGGGTGACCGCCAGGCCCGTCGACGAGAGTGGACACAAGTCCGGCGATGAGCAGACGTTCCGGGCGCCGATCGTGATCGCCGCGGACGGTTCCTCGAGCCGGCTCGGTCTCGCCATGGGGCTGCCCAAGCGCGACAACCGCCCGCTCGGGGTGGCCGTGCGCACGTACTACACGAGCCCTCGCCACGATGACGACTGGCTGGAGTCGTGGCTGGAGCTGTGGGACGGCGAGCCGGGCGATCTGACCCTGCTTCCCGGGTACGGCTGGATCTTCGGCGTCGGGGACGGCACCAGCAACGTGGGGCTGGGCATCCTCAACACCACGCCGGCGTTCCAGCACGTCGACTACCGGGATCTACTGTTGCGGTGGCTCGACCACACGCCCGAGGAGTGGGGCTTCCGGGAGGAGAACCGTACCCAGCCCGTGCACGGCGCCGCCCTGCCGATGGGCTTCAACCGCAAGCCCCACTACGCCAACGGCATGCTGCTCGTCGGAGACTCCGGTGGCATGGTCAACCCCTTCAACGGGGAGGGCATCGCCTACGCCATGGAGGCCGGCGAGATGGCCGCCGACGTCATCACGCAGGCGCTGAGCCGTACGACGGCAACCGGTCGCGAGCGCGCCCTCGCCGGCTACGTGGACGCGCTCGACGCGCGGTACGGCGGCTACTACACGCTGGGCCGGGTGTTCGTCGCGGCGATCGGGAACCCGCACGTGATGCAGCTCGCGACCCGCCACGGCCTGCCCCGCCCGACCCTGATGCGTTTCACCTTGAAGCTGCTTGCGAACCTGACGGACCCGCGGGACGGCGATGCCATGGACAGGCTGATCAACGGGCTGTCGAAGGTCGCTCCGGCGGCGTGAGTGGACGCCACTACTATGGCAGACCGAGACGGCCGTCAACCGACCGAGTGAGAGGAGCGGGACCACGTGAACCCTTACATTCCGATCCTGGGTCTCGGCCTGCTGGCCGCCTTGTTCGCGGTCGGCTCGGTGGTGGCGAGCTCCCAGATCGGCCCCAAGCGCTACAACCGCGCGAAGCTCGACTCCTACGAGTGTGGTATCCAGCCGACTCCGCAGCCGGTCGGCGGCGGGAAGTTCCCCGTCAAGTACTACATCACCGCGATGCTGTTCATCGTCTTCGACATCGAGATCATCTTCCTGTTCCCGTGGGCGGTCTACTTCGACAGCATGAAGCTCTTCGGACTCGTCGAGATGGTCCTGTTCATCGCCGCCGTCTTCGTTGCCTATGCCTACGTATGGCGCCGCGGCGGCCTCGAGTGGGACTAGCGACACCGTCAGCACCGGGGGGCGGCGACCAGCGCGCCTGGTCGAGCCACCGGTAGTCGGGCACCAACCGTCGGGCCAGCATCGAGAGGAGGCACCATGGGCCTGGAAGACAAGCTCCCGTCGGGGGTGCTGCTCAGCACCGTCGAGGGCCTGGCCGGCTACTTCCGCAAGGCGTCGTTGTGGCCGGCGACTTTCGGTCTCGCCTGTTGCGCGATCGAGATGATGACGTCCGGCGGCCCGCGGTACGACCTGGCACGGTTCGGCATGGAGGTCTTCCGGCCGTCCCCCCGGCAGGCTGACCTGATGATCGTGGCGGGCCGGGTGAGCCAGAAGATGGCACCCGTGCTGCGGCAGATCTACGACCAGATGCCCAACCCCAAGTGGGTGCTCGCGATGGGTGTCTGCGCGAGCAGCGGCGGCATGTTCAACAACTACGCGATCGTGCAGGGCGTCGACCACGTCGTCCCCGTCGACATGTACCTGCCCGGCTGTCCGCCGAGGCCCGAGATGCTGATCGACGCGATCCTCAAGCTGCACGACGACATCCAGCACAGCAAGCTCGGCGCGGACCGCAGGGCGGAGGACACCCAGAACGAGCGTGACGGGCTCGACGCCGTACCGACGTCCGACATGACGGGGCTGCTGCGATGACGGATCAGGGTCGACCCGGGTCAGCGTCGGCTCCCGAGGAGCCAGCGGACTCTCCGACCGTCGGTACGACGCCCCACGACGACAGCGCGCAGGGTGCGGCGGACCTCGCCGTCAACCGGACACCGGCCGAGCCCGCAGCCCTGACTGTGAGCGACGACCCGGGCGCGATCGCGGAGCCGGGGCTCGAGGTCGTCGACGTCCGGACCGGGATGTTCGGTGTCAGCGGCACCGGCGACACCTCCGGGTATGGCGGGCTGGTCCGCCCGGTCACGCTCCCGGGCAGCACCACCCGCCCCTACGGCGGCTGGTTCGATGCTGTCGCCGACCGGCTCGAGACGGCCTTCCGGGAGCGCACCGACACGTCGCAACCCGATGTGCCGCCGATCACCAGGGTGGTGGTGTATCGCGGCGAGATCACCTTCTACGTCGACCGGACCCACCTGGTGCCGGTCATGCAGACGCTTCGTGACGACCCGGCTCTGCGGTTCGAGTTCTGCAGTGGGGTCAGCGGGGTGCACTTCCCGAAGGAGGTCGGTTCGGAGCTGCACTCCGTCTACCACCTGCTGTCGATGACCCACAACCGCAGGATCCGTGTCGAGGTGACCTGCCCCGACTCCGATCCCCACATCCCGTCCGTCGTCAGTGTGTACCCGACGAGCGACTGGCATGAGCGTGAGACGTACGACTTCTTCGGCATCGTCTACGACGGGCATCCGGCACTGACCCGGATCGAGATGCCGGACGACTGGCGGGGTCACCCGCAGCGCAAGGACTACCCTCTCGGCGGCGTCCCCGTCGAGTACAAGGGGGCGACCATCCCACCGCCCGACGACCGAAGGGCCTACAACTAATGGTCGAGACAACCAGGGCGAGCGGCTACGACCCGTACGCAGCCGGTACCGGCGGCGAAGCGAACCGCTACGTCACCGTGACCGGCCAGGACTGGGACGACGTCGTTGCGGGCATCGCCACCGAGGCCGAGGAACGCGTCGTCGTCAACATGGGCCCACAGCACCCGTCGACGCACGGTGTGCTGAGGCTGATCCTCGAGCTCGACGGCGAGACGGTCACCGAGTGTCGCTGCGGGATCGGCTACCTGCACACGGGCATCGAGAAGAACATGGAGTACCGCAACTGGGTCCAGGGCGTCACATTCTGCACCCGGGCGGACTACCTGGCGCCCTTCTACAACGAGTCTTCCTACTGCATGGCGGTGGAGCGGCTGCTCGACATCGAGGGCGACATCCCGGAGAAGGCCCGGGTGATGCGGATCCTGCTGATGGAGATCAACCGAATCTCTTCGCACCTGGTTGCGATCGCCACCGGAGGCCTGGAGATCGGTGCCCTCACCGTGATGACGATCGGCTTCCGGGAGCGGGAGCTCTGTCTCGACCTCTTCGAGCTGATCACCGGCCTGCGAATGAACCATGCGTTCATCCGGCCCGGCGGCGTCGCCCAGGACCTGCCACCGGGAGCGCTGGAACGGATCCACGAGTTCATCGGCTTGATGAAGAAGCGGCTCCCTGAGTACGCCGACCTCTGCAACGCCAACCCGATCTTCAGGGCGCGCCTGTGCGACGTGGGCTACCTCGACCTGGCGGGCTGCCTGGCGCTCGGGGCCTCCGGCCCGGTGCTGCGGGCGACCGGATACGACTGGGACCTGCGTCGGAAGCACCCCTACTGGGGCTATGAGCAGTACGAGTTCGACGTCGTCACCTGGGACACCGCCGACAGCTACGGCAGGTTCCGCATCCGGCTCGAGGAGATGTGGCAGTCGCTGCGCATCATCGAGCAGTGCGCGGAGCAGCTGAAGAACCTCGAGGGCGCGCCGGTGATGATCGGCGACAAGAAGATCGCCTGGCCGAGCCAGCTGGCGGTCGGCTCCGACGGGATGGGCAACTCCCTCGACCACATCCGCCACATCATGGGCGAGTCGATGGAGGCGCTGATCCACCACTTCAAGATCGTGACCGAGGGTTTCCGGGTGCCGGCCGGTCAGGTGTACGCCGTCGTCGAGTCTCCACGCGGGGAGCTCGCGTGCCACCTGGTGTCCGACGGCGGGACCCGGCCGTACCGGGCACACTTCCGTGACCCGTCCTTCGTCAACCTCCAGTCGGCGCCTGCGATGTGCGAGGGCGGCCTGCTCGCCGACGTGATCGTCGCCGTCGCCAGCATCGACCCCGTCATGGGCGGTGTCGACCGATGACGCTGACACCTGGGGACCGCACGCCGAGCCAGGCCGGGCAGGTCCAGTTCGGCGCCGAGCCGGCGTGGCCCGGCCCCCGGGACATCACGTTGACCCGAGGCCCGCTCGACAGCGGCCATGACGAGGCGGGCTGGTCCGGGACCGACCCGCTGTCCGAAACCACGCTGGCCGAGCTGCGGGAGCTGGCGGCGCGATACCCGGAGGCGCGCTCGGCGCTGCTGCCGATGCTCCACCTGGTGCAGAGCAGCGAGGGCTATGTGACGGCGGCCGGGTTGCAGGCGTGTGCCGACATCCTCGGGATCACGGCCGCGGAGGTCGCGGGGGTTGCGACGTTCTACTCGATGTACAAGCGCCGGCCGATCGGCGAGTACCACGTGGGAGTCTGCACCAACACTCTGTGCGCGATCATGGGCGGCGACGCGATCTTCGAGCGGTTGAAGAGTCATCTCGACGTCGGGAACGACGAGACCACGTCGGACGGCAAGGTCACGCTGGAGCACATCGAGTGCAACGCCGCCTGCGATTACGCGCCAGTGGTGATGGTCAACTGGGAGTTCTTCGACGACCAGACCCCGCAGTCGGCCACGGACCTTGTCGACGAGCTGCGCAGCGGCCGCGAGGTGACGGCGACGCGGGGAGCCCGGCTCTGCACCTGGCGGGACGCCGAGCGCGTGCTGGCCGGGTTCCCCGACGACCGGGCGGACGAGGGCCCGGCGGGAGGCCCGGCAACGCTCGTCGGTCTCCGGCTCGCCCGGGAGAACAGCTGGACCGCCCCCCGCTCCCAGAACCGTGAGGACACCACGGAGCAGGCGACGGCCGGGGACGGGCCTGCTCGTTCCGGAACCGACGCGATGCGGGCGGTCAAGCAGTCGCACACGCAGCGTGCCGAGTCGGAGACCGTTGTCGACGTGGACACTTCCGCTGGCGACGACGGCCCGCCGTCGAGCGACGACAACACCTCCGACGGGAAGGGCGATCCCACGCGATGACCGACACGCTGACCCCGGTGCTGAGCGACAACTGGGACCAGGAGCGGGCCTGGACGCTGGCTGCCTACGAGGAGCGCGGCGGCTACGATGCGCTCGTCAAGGCGTTCGGGATGGGCGAGGACACGGTCATCCAGCAGGTCAAGGACTCCGGGCTACGCGGTCGTGGGGGCGCGGGTTTCCCCACCGGGATGAAGTGGGCCTTCATCCCGCAGGGCGACGGCAAGCCGCACTACCTGGTCGTCAACGCCGACGAGTCCGAGCCCGGCACCTGCAAGGACATCCCGCTGATGATGGCGAGCCCGCACACCCTCATCGAGGGGGTGATCATCTCGGCGTACGCGATCCGCGCCCACGTCGCCTTCATCTACGTGCGGGGAGAGGTCCTGCACGTCGTACGGCGACTCCACAACGCCGTCCGGGAGGCCTACCTCGCAGGGCACCTGGGGACCAACATCCATGGGTCCGGCTACGACCTCGAGCTCATCGTGCATGCGGGAGCCGGCGCCTACATCTGTGGAGAGGAGACCGCACTTCTCGACTCCCTCGAAGGCCGACGCGGCCAGCCTCGGCTGCGGCCGCCCTTCCCCGCGGTGGCCGGTCTCTACGCCTGCCCGACCGTGATCAACAATGTCGAGTCCATCGCGTCGGTCCCCTGCATCATCGGCAACGGACCCGACTGGTTCGCGAGCATGGGAACCGAGAAGAGCAAGGGCGTCGGCCTCTTCTCGCTCTCGGGCCACGTCGAGAAGCCGGGCCAGTACGAGGCACCGCTCGGCATCACGCTGCGGCGGCTGCTGGAGCTCGCCGGTGGGGTGCGCGAGGGTCACCGGCTCAAGTTCTGGACCCCCGGCGGCTCGTCGACGCCGATCCTCACCGACGCGCACCTCGACGTACCGCTCGACTTCGAGTCGGTGGGCGCAGCCGGGTCGCTGCTCGGCACCCGCGCTCTGCAGATATTCGACGAGACGACATGCGTAGTGCGGGCAACCCTGCGGTGGACGGAGTTCTACAAGCACGAGTCGTGCGGCAAGTGCACGCCTTGTCGCGAAGGCACCTGGTGGCTCGTGCAGGTGCTGGAGCGGCTCGAGAACGGGGTCGGCACCGAAGCCGACCTCGACCTGTTGCTCGACCAGGCGGACAACATCCTGGGTCGCGCGTTCTGTGCGCTGGGGGATGGGGCGGCAGCGCCCATCCAGTCGTCGATCGAGTACTTCCGCGACGAGTACATCGAGCACCTCACCGAGCACGGCTGTCCCTTCGACCGGGAGGCTTCCACGTTGTTCACCACCGCCGGAGCAACGGCATGACCGTGGAGCAGCAAGCTCAGCAGGTCGTCAAGACCGTGACGCTGACCATCGACGACGTCGAGGTCACGGTTCCCGAGGGCACGCTGATCATCCGGGCGGCGGAGCGGATCGGCGTGCAGATCCCACGTTTCTGCGACCACCCGCTGCTCGACCCGGTCGGCGCCTGCCGGCAGTGCCTGGTCGATGTGCCGGACGCCGGCAACGGCCGGGCGATCCCGAAGCCCCAGGCCTCCTGCACGATCCCGGTGGCCCAGGGAATGGTCGTCCGCACCCAGAAGACGTCGCCGGTGGCCGACAAGGCGCAGCAGGGAATCATGGAGTTCCTGCTCATCAACCACCCCTTGGACTGTCCGGTCTGCGACAAGGGCGGCGAGTGTCCCCTGCAGAACCAGGCGATGACCAACGGCCGCGGTGAGAGCCGGTTCCAGGAGTCCAAGCGGACGTTCCGAAAACCGATCAACATCTCCGCGCAGATCCTCCTCGACCGTGAGCGCTGCGTCCTGTGCGCGCGCTGCACCCGCTTCAGCAACCAGATCGCCGGTGACCCGTTCATCGAGATGCTGGAGCGCGGTTCCTTGCAGCAGGTTGGGATCTACGAGAAGGAGCCGTTCGAGTCCTACTTCTCCGGCAACACGATCCAGATCTGCCCGGTGGGCGCGTTGACGTCGGCGGCATACCGCTTCCGTTCGCGGCCGTTCGACCTCGTCTCCTCCCCGTCTGTCTGCGAGCACTGTGCCTCCGGCTGCGCGCTGCGCACAGACAACCGGCGCGGGAAGGTCACCCGCCGGCTCGCCGGCAACGACCCAGAGGTCAACGAGGAGTGGAACTGCGACAAGGGCAGATTCGGCTTCATGTCGACCCGGGTAGGCGACCGGCTGACCTCCCCTCGGGTCCGAGACGAGGAGACCGGCGAGATGCGCCTCGCCTCCTGGCCTGAGGCGTTCGCCTTCGCTGCCCGGGGTCTGGCAGCCGCGGACACCTCTGTCGGCGTGCTGCCCGGCGGCCGGTTGACCGCTGAGGACGCCTACGCCTACGGCAAGTTCGCGCGTTCGGTGCTGCGCACCAACAACGTCGACTTCCGGGCGCGCCCGCACTCCGGCGAGGAGTCGGGCTTCCTCGCCGGCTACGTGGCAACCGGGCCGGGTACGACGTACGCCGACCTCGAGCGAGCAAGAGCCGTCGTCCTCGTCGGCTTCGAGCCGGAGGACGAGTCGCCGATCGTCTTTCTGCGGCTCCGCAAAGCAGCCCGCGCGGGCGGACTGCGTATCTACTCCGTCGCCTCGCACTCGTCCAAGGGCCTGGCCAAGCTCGGCGGCAGGTTGCTGCGGACAGTGCCCGGCGAGGAGGCGAGAGCCATCGAGGCAGTCGCCACCGATCCGGAGATCGCCCTCGACGGCGGCGGCATCATCCTGGTAGGGGAACGGATGGCCACCTCCCCCGGCGCGCTCACCGCGGTCGCGACGCTCGCCTCATCGACGGGTGCCCGGCTGGCCTGGATTCCGCGCCGCGCGGGGGAGCGCGGCGCACTCGACGCGGGGGCGTTTCCCGGCCTGCTCCCTGGCGGCAGGCCCGCGGACGTGCCGGAGGCCCGGGTGGACGTGGCGGCCGCGTGGGGCATCCCCTCGCTGCCTACCCTCACCGGGCTCGACACCACCGAGATGCTCGTCTCCGCCGCAGCCGGCGGGCTGGCCGCGCTGGTCGTCGGTGGCGTCGAGGTCGACGACCTTCCCGACCCGGCGCTCGCACTGCGCGCGCTCGACCGTGTCGGGTTTCTCGTGAGCCTGGAGGTGCGCGAGTCCGCCGTTACCGAGCGGGCCGACGTCGTGCTGCCGGTGGCCCCGGTCGAGGAGAGGGCGGGAACGTACGTCAGCTGGGAGGGCAGGCTCAGGCCGTTCGAGACCGTGATCCGGACCGGAGCGCTGCCGGACGTGCGGGTGCTGTCCGAGATCGCGCAGGAGATGAAGCGTCCACTCGGGTTCTCCACAGTCGAGGGAGCTCGCACCGACATGCGTGAGCTCGGGCGCTGGGACTCGCCCACCACGACCGCCGCCGGTCACGCCCCTGCGGCGAGTGACCCGACGAGCGCCGGCACCTCCGCGGTAGCCGCTCGTCCCTCGTCGGCGTCGGGTGCCGAGCCGCTCCGGACATCGACCGGCCGGTCGCTGGTGCTGTCGACCTGGCGCACGCTGATCGACGACAGCAGGGGGGTGGACGGGGACCTGGCGTTGAGAGCCACCGGCCGTCCGGCCGTTGCCGTGTTATCGGCCGCCACTCTCGAGGCGCTTGGCGCCACGGAGGGCTCGGCTGTTACCGTCACGACGGCGTCCGGGTCGATCATCGTCCCGGCCGAGGTCGGAGACATCGACGACGGCGTGGTCTGGCTGCCTGCCAACAGCGCAGGCACTAACCTGCGCAGGGATCTCGGCGCCGGGGCCGGAGACCAGGTCTGGGTCGAGGGAGGAGTCGCGAGATGAGCCGCACGGAGATCCTCGCCATCGGCGTCTCCCGGAGCAGCCCGGCCCAGGATCGCCTGGAAGTCGCCCCGTGACCGGGTCGGTGGTGCTGGCCAGCGACGACCTGACCGCGTTCGGCCACGACCCGTGGTGGGTGATCATCATCAAGGTCGTGCTGGCCTTCGCGATCATGCTGGTGCTCACGCTCTTCAACATCTGGTTCGAGCGCCGCGTGGTTGCTCGGATGCAGCACCGCCTCGGGCCGAACGTGCACGGCCCATTCGGTCTGCTGCAGAGCCTGGCCGACGGCGTGAAGCTGATGCTCAAGGAAGACCTCATCCCGAAGGCCGCGGACAAGGCCATCTACATCATCGCCCCGCTGTTGTCGGCGATCCCCGCCTTCATGGCGGTCGCCGTGATCCCCTTCGGCCCGGAGGTACGGATACCGTTCAGCGACGTCCACACCCCGCTCCAGCTGACGGACCTGCCGGTCGGCGTGCTCTACGTGCTCGCGATCGCCTCCGTCGGCATCTACGGCATCGTGCTGGCCGGCTGGTCCTCGGGTTCGACGTACTCGTTGCTCGGGGCGCTGCGCTCGTCGGCACAGGTCATCTCGTACGAGGTGGCGATGGGGCTGTCCTTCGTCGCCGTGTTCCTCTACGCAGGCTCGCTCTCGACATCGGGCATCGTCGCGGCGCAAGGCCACCTCTGGTACGTCGTCATCCTGCTCCCGTCCTTTCTGATCTACGTCATCGCGATGGTCGGGGAGACCAACCGGGCGCCCTTCGACCTCCCCGAGGCCGAGGGTGAGCTGGTGGGTGGGTTCCACACCGAGTACTCGTCCATCAAGTTCGCCTTCTTCTTCCTCGCCGAGTACATCAACATGGTGACGGTCTCGATGCTCGCGACGACGCTGTTCCTCGGCGGCTGGCGGGCACCGTGGCCGTTGTCGATCTGGCACGGCGCCAACCATGGCTACTGGCCGCTGCTGTGGTTCTTCGCCAAGGTGTTCCTGTACGTCTTCTTCTTCGTCTGGCTCCGCGGGACGCTCCCGCGGCTGCGTTACGACCAGTTCATGAAGTTCGGTTGGAAGGTGCTGATCCCGGTCTCGCTGGTGTGGATCGTCGCGGTCGGCTGCATCCGCACGATCAGCCTGGAAGGCCCGATCAGCCGCACCTGGCTGATCGGTGCGGCCGCGGTCGCCCTCGTCATCTTCCTCGCGCTCGGGTTCGTCGGGGAGTCCAAGGACGAGGAGGACGAGCCGGCCGAGCCGGCTGAGTTCGATGCGTACGCGGGGGGCTACCCCGTGCCGCCGATGCCGACCACCGCGGTTCCCGAACACGTGACGAGCGCCGAGTCGATACCCGAGGGGGACAGTATCCGTGGCTAGCCTCAGGGAGCAGTTCTGGGACCCGATCGCAGGGTTCGGAGTCACCTTCAGGACCATGTTCAAGAAGGTCGTCACCGAGCAGTACCCCTTCGAGAAGCTGCCCACCGCCCCGCGCTTCCATGGCCGGCACCAGCTCAACCGGTGGCCGGACGGGCTGGAGAAATGCATCGGCTGCGAGCTGTGCGCCTGGGCCTGCCCGGCCGACGCGATCTACGTCGAGGGTGCCGACAACGAGTCCGACGGGCAGCGTTTCTCGCCGGGTGAGCGCTACGGCAGGGTCTACCAGATCAACTACCTGCGGTGCATCCTCTGCGGGCTGTGCATCGAGGCTTGTCCCACCCGCGCCCTCACCATGACCAACGAGTACGAGCTGGCCGACTCGACCAGGGAGTCCCTGATCTACGAGAAGAGCGACCTGCTGGCGCCCCTGTTGCCCGGGATGGAGGAGCCTCCGCACGCGATGCGGCTCGGCGACGAGACCGACTACTACCTCGGGGCGGGAACCTCGGCGCGGGCCCGCCCCGGTGGAGGGGAGGTGCCGGCGTGATCGTCTTCTGGGTGCTGGCGCCGATCATGGTGATCTGTGCGGTCGGCATGGTTGCCGTGAGGAACGCCGTCCACTCGGCGGTGCTGCTCGCCGTCGTCATGGTCAGTCTGGCCATCATGTACGCCGTCCAGGACGCCCCTTTCCTGTTCGCCGTCCAGATCATCGTCTACACCGGCGCGGTCCTGATGCTGTTCCTGTTCGTGCTGATGCTGGTCGGCGTGGACTCGGCGGACTCCCTCGTCGAGACGCTGCGTGGCCAGCGGGCCGCCGCGGGCGTGGCGGGCGTGCTGCTGGCCATCCTCCTGATCCTGGGCATCACCCAGTCGACCTTCGGCGCGGTTGTCGGTCTCAGCAAGGCCAACCTCGCCGGAAACGTCCCGGGCCTGGCGCAGCTGCTGTTCAGCCGGTACGTCTTCGCGTTCGAGGTGACGAGTGCCCTGCTGATCACCGCGGCCCTCGGGGCGATGGTGCTCGCCCACCGTGAGCGGTTCACGCCCAAGCCGACGCAGCGCGACCTCGTGCTGCAGCGGATGCGTGAGTACGCGAGCGACGGCATCCACCCGGGACCGCTTCCGACTTCGGGGACTTTCGCCCGGCACAACTCCGTCGACACTCCCGCGCTGCTTCCCGACGGCGCAATCTCGCAGCTCTCGATCTCGCGCGTCATGCGGGCGAGAGGCACGATCCGTCAGGTCGTGCCGCCGCAGATCGTGTCGGCCGACCCTCGGACCGGGCAGTCCGTCCCCGGTGAGCCGGCGCAGATCGATGGAGGCGAGCAATGAGCACGACCCCCTTCCTGGTGCTGTCGGCGCTGCTGTTCTCGATCGGCGCGATCGGTGTGCTCGTGCGGCGCAACGCGATCGTCGTGTTCATGTGCATCGAGCTGATGCTGAACGCCAGCAACCTCGCCTTCGTCACCTTCGCCCGTCAGAACGGCAACCTCGACGGTCAGATCGCCGCCTTCTTCGTGATGGTCGTCGCTGCCGCGGAGGTTGTCGTCGGGCTGGCGATCATCGTCACGATCTACCGCACCCGCCGATCGGCGAGCGTCGATGACGCCAGCCTGCTGAAGTACTGAGCGAAGGGGACGTCTGGTGACCTGGCTGAGCCTCATCATCCTCATCCCGGCGGCTAGCGCCGCCGTGCTTCTCATCGGGGGCAGGCTCACCGACGGATGGGGTCATCTGCTCGGCACCGCTGCTCCGCTCGCGTCCTTCGTGGTGGGTCTCGTCGCGTTCCTGAAGCTCCGCAACGACGGGGACCCGCTGCACCAGAACCTCTTCACCTGGATCAACGCCGGGTCCAGCGCACCGGGAAACACCCCGTTCCACGTCAGCTTCACCCTGCTGTTCGACCCGCTCTCGGCGCTCTTCGTGCTGCTGATCACCGGCGTCGGAGGGCTGATCCACATCTACTCGATCGGCTACATGGCGGACGACGATCGTCGGCGGCGCTTCTTCGGCTACCTCAACCTGTTCGTCGCCGCCATGCTCACCCTGGTGCTCGCGAACGACTACCTCGCGCTGTTCCTCGGCTGGGAGGGCGTCGGTCTCGCGTCGTACCTGCTGATCGGGTTCTGGCAGTACAAGAACTCGGCGGCCGTCGCGGCCAAGAAGGCCTTCATCGTCAACCGGGTCGGCGACGCGGGGATGCTGCTCGCGATCATGCTGATGTTCCGGTCCTTCGGCACGACGTCCTTCGCGGGCGTGTCCGCGGGCATGGACCGGGTGTCGAGCGGTACGGCGACCGTGCTCGGCCTGCTGCTGCTTCTCGGCGCGTGCGGGAAGTCCGCCCAGGTGCCCTTGCAGAGCTGGCTCCTCGACGCCATGGAGGGGCCCACCCCCGTCTCCGCACTCATCCACGCGGCGACGATGGTGACAGCAGGCGTCTACCTCGTCGTCCGCTCGAACTTCGTCTACGCGCAGAGCCAGGCTGCCCAGACCGCCGTCGTCGTCGTCGGGCTCGTGACCCTGCTGTGGGGCGCGATCATCGGATGTGCCAAGGACGACATCAAGAAGGCGCTCGCCGGTTCGACCATGAGCCAGATCGGCTACATGATGCTGGCGGCGGGCATCGGGCCTGCCGGCTACGCCTTCGCGATCTTCCACCTGCTGACGCACGGCTTCTTCAAGGCCAACATGTTCCTCGGGGCGGGTTCGGTCATGCACGCGATGGATGACGACGTGGACATGCGCCACTACGGGGGCCTGCGCAAGCTGCTGCCGATCACCTTCCTCACCTTCGGATGCGGCTACCTCGCGATCATCGGTTTCCCCGGGTTCGCCGGGTTCTGGTCGAAGGACAAGATCATCGAGGCCGCGTTCCAGGACAACGTCCTGGTGGGCATCGGGGCGGTTCTCGGGGCGGGGATCACGGCGTTCTACATGACCCGAGTGATGATCCTGACGTTCTTCGGTGAGAGGCGCTGGCGCGAGAACGTGCATCCCCACGAGGCGCCGCCGGTCATGACCGTGCCGCTCGTCCTGCTTGCGGTGGGCTCGACCTTCGGTGGTGTGATGTTGCTCGACGGGTGGATCCAGGGCTGGCTGAAGCCGGTGGTCGGCGGTGAGGGTCAGGAGAACCTGCCGATGGCGGCGTGGCTGATCCAGGTGATCGTGCTCGTTGTCGTGGCCGTGGGCATCGCCATCGCCTACCTGGCCTATGGGCGGGAGACCGTGTCGGCCACTGCGCCCACACGAGTGTCCGTCTTCACCAGGGCGGCGCGGGCAGACCTGTACGGCGATGCGATCAACGAGGCAGTCCTCATGCGCCCTGGTGAGTACCTCACCCGGCTCCTCGTGTTCTTCGACAACCGCCGGGTCGACGGGGCGGTCAACGGGCTGGCCGCCCTCATCGGCGGCACCTCGGGCCGGGTCAGGCGCTGGCAGACCGGCTTCGTGCGCTCCTATGCACTCTCCATGCTCGGCGGCTCCGCAGTCGTCGTGCTGGCCATGCTGGCGGTGAAGCTCGCGTGAACGGGTCCGAGTCGAGCCTCCCTTGGCTGACCATCCTCGCGCTGGTGCCGCTGGTGGGCGCCGTCGCCTTGATGGCCGTCCCGCGCGGCGGCGTACTGCCCAAGCAGGTCGCGCTCGGCTTCTCCCTGGTCGCGCTCGCCGTCTCGATCGGGATCGCCACGCAGTACGACACCGGCGGGGGTTTCCAGTTCGTCGAGAAGCACGAGTGGATCTCGTCCTTCGGAGCGCACTACGCGCTGGGCGTCGACGGGCTGGGCCTGCTTCTGGTGCTGCTGACCACGATCCTGACGCCCGTGGTGATCCTGGCCTCCTGGGACGACGCCGACGGCGCACGGTGGAGCACCAACTCGTTCTTCGCCTTGATGCTGACGCTGGAAGGGCTGGCGATCGGTGTCTTCGCGGCGACGGACGTCTTCCTCTTCTACGTGCTCTTCGAGGCGACGCTGATCCCGATCTACTTCCTGATCGGCGGCTTCGGCGGGCCGCAGCGGTCCTACGCAGCCGTCAAGTTCCTGCTTTACAGCCTGTTCGGCGGCCTGCTGATGCTTGCCTCCGTGATCGGCCTGTACGTCGTGACGTCCAGGACGGCGGGCGGACCGACGTACCTGCTGCAGGACCTCATGAAGACCCACATCGAGACCAACACGGGCCGTTGGCTCTTCCTCGGGTTCTTCGCCGCCTTCGCGGTCAAGGCGCCGATGTGGCCGTTGCACACCTGGCTGCCCGACGCCGCCAGTGAGGCGACCCCTGGTACGTCGGTGCTGCTGGTGAGCGTGCTCGACAAGATCGGCACGTTCGGGATGATGCGGTTCTGCCTGGGCATCTTCCCGGAGGCCTCGAGGTGGGCGAGTCCCGTGATCATGGCGTTCGCTGTGTTCTCCGTCATCTACGGCGCCCTGCTCGCGATCGGGCAGAACGACATCAGGCGGCTGATCGCCTACACGTCCGTGTCCCACTTCGGGTTCATCGTCCTCGGCATCTTCGCGCTGACCAGCACCTCCCAGGCGGGCTCTGCCCTCTACATGTTCAACCACGGGCTCTCGACCGGCGCGCTCTTCCTCGTCACCGGCTTCCTGATCAGCCGGCGAGGCTCCAAGATGATCAGCGACTACGGCGGAGTGGAGAAGGTCGCGCCGGTGCTGGCCGGCCTCTTCCTGGTCGCCGGACTGTCGAGCCTGTCACTTCCCGGGCTGTCCCCGTTCGTGAGCGAGTTCCTCGTGCTGGCCGGCACGTTCACCTCGTCGATCGTGGCTGCGACGGTCGCCACCTTGGGCGTGATCCTCGCCGCCGTCTACATCCTGCTCATGTACCAACGTACGATGACCGGCCCGGTCCGCGAGTCCACGAGACACCTGCCCGACCTCAACCCGCGTGAGATCGCGTCCCTGGCGCCGCTGCTCGTGCTCATCGTCGTACTCGGGTTCTTCCCCAAGCCGGCGCTGGATGCGGTCAACCCGACGGTCACCTCGCTGCTGCACCAGGTGGACGTCCACGACCCGGTGCCGACCGTCGCGGCGAACCATGAGGGAGCATCGAAGTGAGGTACATCGCCGATCCGGTCTTCCACTCGCCGAGTCTCGCGTACGGGAAGCTCTCGCCGCTGCTCATCGTCTTCGGGGCAGCGGTCGTCGGCGTGCTCGTCGAGGCGTTCGTGCCCCGTGAGCGCCGCTACCTGATCCAGACGCTGCTCGCGCTCGCTGGCCTCGTCGCCGCGTTCGTCGCGGTGATGGTCGTGGGGGAGGGACTCACCCAGAACACCGGTGCCGCAGCCGGCTCCTTCGGCAACATCGAGGCCGGCGGCGCCGTCGCTGTCGACGGTCCCTCCTTGTTCATCTGGGGCACGCTGCTGATCCTCTCGATCGTCAGCGTCATGCTGTTCGCCGAGCGTCACCTCGGCGGCGGGCTGACCGCCTTCGCGGGTCAGGCGTCCGCGCTGCCAGGAACCCAAGCCGAACGAGAAGCCTCGGCCCGCGGGGTCGAGCACACCGAGATCTTCCCGCTCATGACGTTCGCGGTCGGCGGCATGATGCTCTTCAGCGCCGCCAACGACTTCCTCACGATGTTCGTCGCGCTGGAGGTGTTCTCGCTGCCCCTGTACCTACTCTGCGGACTGGCCAGGCACCGGCGGCTGATCAGCCAGGAAGCCGCGATGAAGTACTTCCTGCTCGGGTCGTTCTCGTCGGCGTTCTTCCTTTACGGCATCGCGCTGATCTACGGCTTCGCTGGGAGCGTCCGCTTCGCCGACATTTCCAACGCCATCTCGTCGCGCGTCGGCGCGAGTAGCCTGCTGGTCGTCGGCATCGCCCTCGTCGCCGTCGGCCTGCTCTTCAAGGTGAGCGCCGCGCCCTTCCACTCCTGGACACCAGACGCCTACCAGGGCGCGCCGACGGCGGTCACTGCCTTCATGGCGGCCTGCACGAAGCTCGCCGCGTTCGGCGCGCTGCTGCGGGTCTTCTACGTCGCTCTGGGCGGCGCCCGATGGGACTGGCAGCCGATGTTCTGGATCGTCGCCGTGATCACGATGGCGGTCGGCTCGATCATCGCGATCACCCAGACGGACATCAAGCGGATGCTGGCCTACTCCTCGATCGCCCATGCCGGCTTCCTCCTCACCGGCTTCGTAGGCGCCACCCAGGGCGCGGAGATCATCGGCCGCCAGGTGTCGAGCCTGCAGGCCGTGCTCTTCTATCTCGTCGCCTACGGCTTCAGCACCGTCGGTGCCTTCGCTGTCGTGACGGTGGTCAGGGACGCGGGCGGGGAGACCACCCACCTGTCCCGTTGGGCCGGTCTCGGCAAGGAGTCGCCGGTCGTCGCGGGTGTGTTCGCGTTCTTCCTGCTCGCGTTCGCCGGGATTCCGCTCACCAGCGGGTTCACCGGCAAGTGGGCGGTGTTCACGGCGGCCTGGGAGGGCGGCGCGTGGCCACTGGTGATCGTGGGGGTGGTGATGAGCGCGGTCGCGGCCTTCTTCTACGTCCGTGTCATCGTGCTGATGTTCTTCTCCGATCCGGTGGGCGACGGTCCGACGGTGGTCATCCCCAGCATCCTCACGACCTCGGTGATCACCATGGGAGCCACCGTCACGCTGCTGCTCGGCGTCGTCCCGCAGCCCGTTCTCGACCTGGCCCGCCAGGCCGGCGAGTTCGTGCGCTGACCTGCTGCCATGACCTGGTCCCCGCTCGGGCTGCCCCGGGTAGACGATGCGCTGGAGGCGCGTGTCCGCGGCCGGATGGAGGAGGTCGAGGCGGCGCTCTCGGTCAGCGTCGCTTCCGACGTCGACTTCCTCAACGAGGCGTCCCACCATCTGCTCAAGGCGGGCGGCAAGCGGTTCCGGCCGCTGCTCCTCCTGCTCGCCGCCGAGTTCGGTGACCCGGGTCGGGAGACCGTCGTACCAGCTGCCCTGGTGGTGGAGCTGACCCATCTCGCGACGCTCTACCACGACGACGTCATGGACGAGGCCTCGCTGCGCCGGGGAGCGCTCAGCGCCAATGCCCGGTGGGACAACTCCGTAGCGATCCTGACCGGCGACTTCCTGTTCGCGCGGGCCGCCGACCTCGTGTCGGATCTCGGACCGGACATGGTACGTATCCAGTCGCGCACGTTCGCCAGGCTGGTGAGGGGTCAGATCCGGGAGACGGTCGGTCCCGGTCCCGACGAGGACGCGCTCGAGCACTACCTTTCGGTGGTCGCCGACAAGACCGGCTCGCTGATCGCCACGTCGGCGTGCTTCGGGGCCATGGTGGCCGGCGCGGGTGGTGAGCTGACCGCGACGCTGACGGAGTTCGGCGAGGAGATCGGCATCGCGTTCCAGCTCAGCGACGACATCATCGACGTTGCCAGCGAGCTCACCGAGAGCGGCAAGACCCCAGGCGCCGACCTGCGGGCGGGGGTTCCGACCCTCCCCACGCTGATCGCCCGACAGTCCCACTACCCCACCGACTCGCGGTTGCTCGAGCTGTTGTCGGGGCCGATCAGCGACGAGGCCCTGCATGCTGAGGCGCTGCGGCTGCTGCGTAGCAACCCGGCGATGACCAAGGCTCGCCTCGAGGTCCAGCGCCGCGTGGATGTCGCCCGAGGGCTGCTCGAGTCCGTGCCGAACATCCCGGCGAGGAGCGCGCTGGTCGGGCTCTGCGACCTGGTCACCACGCGCTCCTCCTAGGGGGCATCGCCTCGCAGCAGCGCCAGGTCGTCGCCCCAGCCGTCGACGATCCCGTCGAGGCCAACCTCGCGAGCGGCCGTCTCGACGGATCGAAAGAGCCAGCGCTGGGCCGCCGGGTCGCCGGTGTCGAGGACCTGCTCGAGCCTCGGGACAAGCTGCTCGGCCGTCCAGGCCGGACGCTCCAGCGGATGATGCTCAAGCTCCCAGCGGAGGTACTTGTTGTACGGCCGTACTCGGCGCTCGAACCCGAAGATCACCGGGAGCCCCCAGGCGAGACTCTCGACGGCGTCCAGCCTCGCTTCGAACATCCTGCCGTCGCGGCGGCTCTTGAGGGAGCGGTAGACGTAGTTCAGGTAGCCGTCGAGGTACGTCTCGAGCACGAGCAGGCTCTCGGCACCGCTCAAGCGGCCCCAGGCCTGCGCCAGCCGAGCCACCTCGCCGTTCGCCCGGTCCACCAGAACACGGCTGTGGGTGAACGAGTAGCGGTCCCACCACCCCGGATCTGCCGGACCGGGAACCCTGCGCAGCCGGCTAACCGTGCAGACAGCGATGTCCAGCCCGGGTGTCCGCGCGTCGGGCCGAGGCGGGTCGGGTTCGCGCAGTACCACGTACACGTCGACATCGGAGCTCGGCGTGACCATCCCGGCGCAGGCCTGCGAGCCCATGAGGACGACGCCGGCAACATTCGGGTCGGTGCGGACGTCCGCGAGGAGCGCCTGGAGTCCCTCCGACTCGGCCAGCGCCGGAGACATCGCCACGAGGAGGCCTGCGGACGGTCAGTAGTCGTCGTCGACGACGTGGACGGCAGCCTCCTCGGCGCTGGCGGCGGCGCCATCGACCCCGACATCGTAGGCGACCATGCGCTCCTCCGTGTCCTCAGCGATGCCCTCGTCCTCGGCCACGAGTCGACCGGCTCGGTCGCGTCCGACCTCCTCGTCGTCGAAGTTGGAGGTGTCGTTGGCCGCCTCCTCGTACGGGTCCGGCTCGGGCTCCTCCTGGGCGATCCGCTGGTCGAGAGTCTCGCCCATCGCCTCTTCCAGTGGCGTGTTGCCGTACTTCTCAGCCGGTGACCACTTCTCGGGCGGTGAGTATCCCTCCTCCAGGGGCTCCTCGAGCCCCCGGGAGTCGGTGAGGCTGTCACCCGTCGACTGAGGCTGGTCCTCGTCATCGACGCTGTATCCGTGATAGCTCTCGTTCGGCTCTGTCATGGCTCACCTTCCGTGTCCTCGCTGCGGGCGGACTGCGGCTTTCGGCCGTCCCACGAGAGTATTCGCCGCCGTCGACTTTCGCTGGAGGGTGGTCTGTCGTCGCTATGCGTGCGAGGCCGCGGGCTCGTCGGCGCTCCCGGTGGTCGTACGACTCCGCAGCACGACAAGTGACTCGACGGTGAGAATCGTGAGTGCCAGCCACACCAGGAGGAACCCCAGCCAACGTGCCAGCGGCATCGGCTCGTGGAACACCGCGACACCGATGATGAACTGCAGCGTGGGGGTGATGTACTGCAGAAGTCCCACACTGGTGAGCGAGATCCGGTTGGCCGAGCCGGCGAACAGCAGCAGCGGCAGCGCCGTGACCACTCCCGTCGTCGGCAGCAGAGCCAGCTGCCAGGCGCTGTGTGACCAGAGCTGCGCGGTGCCTTCGGCGGTCGCCCACATGAGATATCCGAGCGCCACCGGCGCCAGCACGAGTGACTCGTACGTGATGCCCTCGGTGGGCCCGACGCCCGCCTTCTTCTTGATGAGCCCGTAGCTGCCGAAGCTGAACGCAAGGATCAGGGCGATGTACGGCGGCCTGCCGACCTCCAGACCCAGCACCAGCACGGCGAGCAGGCCGATCGCCAGCGCGGCCCACTGAACGCGCCGGACCCGCTCGCCGAGCACCGCGACGCCGAGCAGCACGCTGACCAGCGGGTTGATGTAGTAGCCCAGCGCCGTCTCGACGACGTGTCCGTTGTTGACGCCCCAGATGTAGGTGAACCAGTTGATCCCGATGAGGACGCCCGCGGCGCTCATCAACGCGCGAAGACGTGGGCTCAGCCAGATCGCGCGCAACGCCGCCCAACGCCTCGAGACGGCCAGCAGCAGTGCGAGGCTGACCACCGACCACAGCACCCGGTGCGCCAGGATCTCCTCCGCACCAGCCGGCTCGAAGAGCGGCCAGTAGAGCGGGAACAGCCCCCACATGGCGAAGGCGGCTGCACCCATGAGACGGCCGCGACGTTCATCACCCATGGTCAAAGCCTAGACCGGGTAACGAGCGTGGGTCCGAGTTGGTCCTGTCAGATGGGACGAACCAGACGCCGTCGCCGGAACGCGGATGCCCGGCGGTTTCCGCTCTTCCCGGCCCTAGGCAGCACTCTCGGGTTGCGACGGCCGCGCACCTACTTCTACGGTGGGAGGGCCAGCACGGCCGTTGCACCCGGCCGTGGTACCACGAAGATTGCGGGTCCCACACGATGACGTCGACGCGCTCGATTCTCGTCGGGCTGACGGCCACCGCCCTTCTCGGCCTCCCGCCGGCGCTCGCGAACGCTTCGGGGGGGCACGCGACTGCCCCGTCCGGCGCGTCCAAGCACACCGCGGGAGCCGGCGTCACCGGGAAGCGGCACATCACCACGATCTGGTGGCTGGACTTCTCGCACATGCGACCCGCGGGCCGCATGGTCGACATCTTGGGGCAGGTGGCCAGCCATCGGAAGGGGCAGAGCGGCGCTCTCGCCGGCGCACGGGTGAGGCTCTACCGGCAGCTGGACGGCAGCTCGAGATGGGTCTATCTGGGGTCTCAGCGGACCAGCGCCGCTGACATGCCCGAGTTCAGCTTCACCACGCAGGCCCGCCAGCGAGCCCACTACAAAGTGACCTTCGCGGGCGATTCTTCGTTCGGGCCGAGCAGCGCGGTCACCTGGGTGAACGTGTACCGGATCTTCTCCGGGGTCATCACGGACGGCACCAACTTCGCCAACCTGAACGGCCATGTGACGCCGTTCTACACGCACAAGGCGATCTCGCTGCAGAAGCGCAGATGCCCTTCCTGCAGCTACACGACGGTCCAGACCAAGACGACGGGAACCGGCGGCACCTACGGCTTCTCCCTGCCGGCTCCTGCGCACGGCCGGTGGTGGTGGAGGGTGACGACCGCGGGCACCGGCGCGTACATCTCGTCGTACGGCGGGACGTACACGACCCAGCTCGGCCCGTGACCCTCGGGCCGGCAGGTCAGGTCTGCGCCGGCACCGTCCACGGGTCGGAACCGGCCAGCAGCGCTGCGAGGTCGCCGTCGCCTTGACGGCCGCGGGCCTCGTCGACCTGGGCTCGCACCTGGTCGTCGTACGTCGGCCGCTCGACCTGCCGGAAGATGCCGATCGGCACGTGCGTCATTGTCCGGTCGTCGAGCCGGGAGATCTCGAAAGCGCGGCTGGGGTCGTCCGCGTGCGTGTCGTGGACCCACTCTCGCTCCCCGACACGAACCGGCTGGCCGTGCTCCAGCCGGACCAGACGGACCGCAGCCTCGGACTTGTCCCTCAGGACGTCGAACGCGCCGTCGTTGTAGATCGGGCAGTTCTGGTAGATCTCCACCAGGCTGGTGCCTCGGTGGGCGGCGGCGGCCTTGAGGACGGTCGTGAGGTGCGTCCGGTCGGTGTCGAGGGTCCGCGCGACGAAGGTGGCCTCGGCCCCGAGCGCCAGTGAGATCGGGCTGAACGGATGGTCGAGCGAGCCCATGGGCGTCGACTTCGTGATCTTGCCGACCTCCGACGTGGGCGAGTACTGGCCCTTGGTGAGACCGTAGATCCGGTTGTTGAACAACAGGATCGTGAGGTTGACGTTGCGCCGCATCGCATGGATCAAGTGGTTGCCACCGATCGACAGCGCGTCACCGTCGCCGGTCACGACCCACACGGACAGGTCCGGGCGGGTGGTCGCCAGGCCGGTGGCGATCGCCGGCGCCCGGCCGTGGATCGAGTGCATGCCGTAGGTGTCGAGGTAGTACGGGAACCGTGACGAGCAGCCGATGCCGGAGACGAACACGATGTTCTCCCGGCGCAGACCGAGTGACGGCAGGAAGCCCTGGACGGCGGCGAGGATGATGTAGTCACCGCAGCCGGGGCACCACCGGACCTCCTGGTCGGACGAGAAGTCCTTGCGTGACAGCGGTACGTCGGACGGCGGGACGCCACGAACACCCGCGTCGACGAGCTCTGGCATCGGCAGGTCCGTCGTCACTCCTGCACCTCCTCCAGCGCGGCTTCGAACACGTCCTCCAGCTCGGTCGAGCCGAACGGAACGCCACGCACCTGGTTGTAGCTGATGACGTCGACGAGGTACCTGGCCCGCAGCAGCAACGCCAGCTGCCCGAGGTTCATCTCTGGTACCACGACCCGGTCGTAGCCACGCAGCACGTCGCCGAGGTTGTGCGGGAATGGGTTCAGATGGCGAAGGTGCGCCTGGGCGATCGGCCGTCCCGTCGCCCGGATCCGCCGGCAGGCGGCTCCGATCGGACCGTACGTGGACCCCCAGCCGAGGACCAGGACCCGCGCCGAGCCGTCCGGGTCGTCGACCTCGACGTGGCCGATGGTGTCGGCGATGCGGTCCACCTTCGCTTGCCTGGTCCGCACCATCAGGTCGTGGTTCTTGGGGTCGTAGGAGATGTTGCCGTGGCCGTCGGCCTTCTCGAGCCCGCCGATGCGGTGCTCGAGACCCGGGGTACCGGGGACGGCCCACGGCCGGGCAAGCGTCTCGGGGTCCCGCTGGTAGGGCCAGAAGTCGTGCTGGCCCGACTCGGTCTCGTGGTTGGGTGTCGTGGCGAAAGCGGGGTCCACCTTGGGGAGCGACTCCGGCGCCGGGACCTGCCAGGGCTCCGACCCGTTGGCGAGGTAGCCGTCGGACAGCAACATCACCGGTGTGCGGTAGGTCACCGCGATCCGGGCCGCTTCCAGCGCCGTGTCGAAGCAGTCGCCGGGGGAGCGCGGAGCGACGATCGGCACCGGCGCCTCACCGTTGCGGCCGAACATGGCCTGCAGCAGGTCCGCCTGTTCGGTCTTCGTCGGCAGACCGGTGGACGGTCCTCCCCGCTGGACGTCGACGACGACCAGTGGCAGCTCGAGAGTGACGGCCAGACCGATCGTCTCGCTCTTCAGCGCGATGCCCGGGCCGGACGTCGTCGTCACGCCGAGGGCGCCACCGAACGAGGCGCCGAGGGCGGCGCCGATGCCGGCGATCTCGTCCTCCGCCTGGAACGTCATCACGCCGAACCGCTTGTGCTTGCTCAGCTCGTGCAGGATGTCCGACGCCGGGGTGATCGGGTAGGCACCCAGGAACAGCGGCAGCCCCGAGCGGACGGACGCGGCGACCAGACCGTAGCTCAGTGCGAGGTTGCCCGAGATGTTGCGATAGGTGCCAGGGGGCATCGGCGCGGGCTTGACCTCGTACGAGACCGCGAACGTCTCGGTGGTCTCCCCGAAGTTCCAGCCGGCGTGGAATGCGCCGAGGTTGGCGTCCCTGATGTCGGGCTGCGCGGCGAACTTCGCGGCCAAGAACCGCTCGGTGCCGTCGACGGGTCGTCCGTACAGCCACGACAGCAGCCCGAGTGCGAACATGTTCTTCGCGCGCGAACCGTCCTTGCGCGTCAACCCGAATTCTTTGATCGCGGCCAGCGTCATCCCCGTGAGGTCGACCTGGTGGACCGCGAACGGCTCCAGCGAGCCGTCCTCCAGCGGGTTCGTCTGGTAGCCCGCGCGCGTCAGGTTGCGGTCGGTGAAGTCATGGGTGTCCACGATGACGGTGGCCCCTGGGGCCAGGTCCTTGACGTTGGCCCGCAACGCGGCCGGGTTCATCGCGACGAGCACCTGAGGTGAGTCACCGGGGGTGAGGATGTCGTGGTCGGCGAAGTGCAGCTGGAACGACGAGACGCCCGGCAAGGTGCCTGCGGGTGCCCTGATCTCGGCGGGGAAGTTGGGCAGCGTCGATAGGTCGTTGCCGAAGATCGCCGTCTCCTGGGTGAACCTGTCGCCCGTGAGCTGCATGCCGTCGCCGGAGTCACCCGCGAACCGGATGATCACCCGGTCAAGCTGCTCGATCTGCTTCGTCACGTCCGCCACATCTCACTCTTCGCCGCAGATTCTCCTGTCCCGGTTAGTTTACGCCGTGATCCTTCCCTCCAAACTCATGTCCGGCGCGTGATCTCGCCGTACGCCGCCCATCCGCTCTCGACCTGCGACGACGGTCCGGACTTGGCCCACCGCCACCGCAAGGTCCCTCGGCTACAGCCTAGGATGACCTGGCATGACCGACCAGTGGGCGGGCCCGCCTCAGCAGCCATCGCAGCCCCAGCCGGCGCCCGACGAGTTCTACGTCCAGCAGATGGGTCGAGAGTTCGGGCCGTACCGGTACGCCGACCTGCAGGGGATGGCGTTGAGCGGCGCTCTCAAGCCCGACCAGGCAGTGCGCAGGGTCGACTCGCAGTGGTTCCCGGCCACCCAGGTGCCTGGCCTGTTCTCGGACCGTGAGTGGCTGGTCGCCCTCCTGCTCTCCATCTTCTTGGGCCACTTCGGCGTGGACCGGTTCTACCTGGGTCAGATCGGGCTGGGCGTGCTCAAGCTGGTGACCTGCGGAGGGTTCTTCATCTGGTACATCGTGGACATCATCCTGATCGCGACGCGTGGCCTCAAGGACAGTGATGGCCGTCCTCTCCGGTAGCGCGGTCGCGGACCGGCTCAGTCGCCCGCCGGTGCGTCGGTGGCCGACGATGCTGCTCGGGGTCGGCTGCGCCGGCGCGCTGTGCTGCGCCGCCTCCTTGAGCCCGCACCAGGCCACCAACGGCCCGGTCGTCTGTCCGTTCCGGTTGGCGACCGGGCTGCCGTGCCCCGGCTGCGGGATGACTCGGGCCTGGGTGTTCCTGGCGCACGGTCGCCTCGGCGACGCAGCCTCGGCGAACCCGTTCGCGTTCGTGACCATGCCTGCTGGCGTCCTGATCGTGCTGCTCGTCGTCGTGGCGCTGGTTCGGCGTCGGCCGATGCCGGATATCGGCCGCGGCCTTCGCCACCCGATGGGGATGGTCCTGATCGTGAGCTGGATCGCGTTCGGTGTCGTGCGAGCGGTCGCCGTGCTGAGCGGTCACGCCTCGGTGTGAGCCGAGCTGTGGCCGTAGCGGCCACGGGCCGGGCTGCCACGCGTGGACCGGCTGCGATCGGCAGCCCGAGCCCGGCAGCCCGCGCGACACTCCGATGGCGAAATTGGCCATATTGACAACACCAGTAGCGTCTTGGTGGAAACATAAGCCCACCACGACAAAGTGGCCGCCGCCAGACCGTGGCGCGTGCCGCGTCCGGAAGACCAGCGCAAGGGGATGCCATGTCCGAGACTCCGCAGACTCCGCCACCACCGGAGCCGCCACCACCGGGTTCCGGCGGCCCGACCGGCGGCCCGACCGGCGGCCCGACCGGCCGTTCGGCCGGTGGCTACAGCTCAGACCAGATGAAGGCTGCCGTCCAGGGCACCGACCGGTACGACCTCGGCATCATCGGGGCCGGCGTGCTTGCGTTTCTCCTGTCCCTGATCCCGGGCTACTACACGGCGAGCGTTCCTGGCTTCAGCGACAACTTCAACGCCTGGCACGGCTTCTTCGGCTGGTTCGCCGCCCTGCTCGCGCTCGTCGGCGCCGGACTCCTCGCCGCCCGGCTGTTCGCCAACGTGACCCTGCCGGTCCCGCTCCGGCTGACCGTTCTTGGCCTGTTCGGCGCCGCGTTCGTGTTCACCATCATCGCCGGCCTCACCTGGGCGGGTCTCGACACCCACGGCGTCGATGTCGGCAAGTACACGGGGCACGGCGTCATCTACTGGCTGAGCCTCATCGTGATTCTCGCGGGCGGGGCACTCGCCTTCCTGCGCAAGGACGTGCCCGACTGATCCTCCTCTCGTGCGGGCGTCGGGTGTATGCGGGATCCCAGCATGACCCGCAGCCTCCGGTCGCGTTGCACCACGCTCAGGTGCCCATCGACAGCTGAGCCGTCAAGGAAAGGACGTCGGCCGTGTCTCAGGGACCTCCCCCTCCACCTCCACCACCTCCGGGACCTCCACCTCCACCACCTCCGGGATACAACCCCTACCCGAGTGGCGGACCCGACTATCCGTATAGGCCCGTCCAGGACCAGGGTCAGGCGACGACGGCCCTCGTCCTCGGCATCCTTGGATTGGCCGTCTGCCAGATCATCGCCCCGATCGCGCTCGTGATCGGCCGTAACAGCATGAAGGAGATCGACGCCTCGGGCGGACAGCTCGGGGGCCGTGGCAAGGCGCTGGCCGGCTTCATCATGGGCATCATCGGAACGGTCATTCTTGTCGTCGGGGTGCTCCTTCTCGCCCTGGTGTTCGCCGTCGGCTCCACATCCAGCAGCGGGATAGGAAACATCCACTAGCAGTGGCAGCAGCAAGCTCACCTGACCGCCCGGCGAAGTTGGGTGGTGCACCACCCAGATTGCCCTCGAGCCACTCAGATCCGGGTGGCTGGAGGGGTGTTTGGGTGGTGCACCACTCAAACACCCATCTCGGATTATCCCGGTTGGGTGGTGCACCACCCGACCACCCACCCTGGAGTCGACCCGGACTCGACCCGTTCCCGTCGATTTGATGCAAGCATGACGCTCACCGCCTGATCTCGCTGACGAGCTTGTCGCGGGATCACCTGGACACCCGCTGGAGGACACATGTCAGGACAGTTCCCCCCACCACCCGATGAGGGCCAACCCGGCCAGCCGCCGTACGGCGACCAGCCCCCCGCTGGCGGCCAGCCGCCGCCCTACGCCGATCAGCCGCCGCCCTACGCCGGCCAGACCCCCGCTGCCAGTCAACCGCCATACGGCGGTCAGCCCGCAGGCGGTTCGGTCCCACCCGGTGGCTTTCCGGCGTACCCGAGCGGGGCAGCCGGGCCGATGCCCGACGCCAAAGGGTTCTTCGGAGCCCTTTTCGACTTCAGCTTCGAGCATTTCATCACCCCGATCATCGTCAAGGTCGTCTACGTGGTCGCCCTCGTCATGCTCGTCATCGCGTGGTTGATCTGGACGATCGTCGGCTTCTCCAGCAGTGCCGGGCTCGGGATCCTCTTATTCATCCTGGGGGCCGTCGTCGTGGTCTTGTACCTCGCATTCATCCGGATGACCCTCGAGTTCTATCTGGCGATCGTGCGGATGAGCCAGGACATCCACCGGCGGCTCCCCGGCTGACCCGTTGCGTGCCCCCGACGCTGGGCCGGTGGCTCGGCTAGGTTGAGGCCATGAGCCCGGCCTACCACGCCTACCTCACGTCGTACCTCCCGGTGCTGACCGTGCTCGTAGCGGGAGTCGCCCTGGTGGCCGCGATGCTGACGGCCAACCGGCTCCTGCGTCCGGTCGTGCCGACCCGTCAGAAGACGCTCACCTACGAGTGCGGGGTCGACCCGGTCGGATCCGACTGGGCCCAGGTGCACATCCGGTTCTACGTGTTCGCCTACCTGTACGTCGTGTTCGCCGTCGACTCCGTCTTCCTGTTCCCGTGGGCGACGGTGTTCGAGAGGTTGGGCGGGGTCAGCATCGGCGAGATGGCCGTCTTCGTCGCCGTCGTCGTCGCCGGGCTCGGCTACGCCGGGCGGACGGGAGTGCTGACGTGGAGCTGAGGGATCCGTCGGGTTCCCCCGTCGCCCTACCGATGCCGCGGGTGGGTGCCCTCCAGCAGCTCGCCCCCGAGCCGGCCCGCTACCTGCTGAACTGGGGGCGCCGCTACTCGCTGTGGGTGTTCAACTTCGGGCTCGCCTGCTGCGCGATCGAGTTCATCGCGAGCTCGATGGCACGTCACGACTTCATCAGGCTGGGCGTGATCCCCTTCGCGCCGGGCCCGCGCCAGGCCGACCTGATGGTGGTGTCGGGAACGGTCACCGACAAGATGGCACCGGCCGTCCGTCGGCTCTACGAGCAGATGCCGGACCCGAAGTACGTCATCTCGTTCGGGTCGTGCTCCAACTCCGGCGGCCCCTACTGGGACTCGTACTGCGTGACGAAGGGGGTCGACCAGGTCATCCCGGTCGATGTCTACGTGCCTGGCTGCCCGCCCCGCCCCGAGTCCCTCCTGCAGGGAATCGTCAAGCTCCAGGAGAAGATCGCCGGGGAGTCGCTCGCTGAGCGCTACTCCGGGGGTAGGCGGGCCGGGAGCCCCACCCCCGATGAGCGGCGCTCGCTGGCGAGCCGACTCACTCGTCCGCTGCTCCGGCCTCCGGGTGGTACGGCGTGAGCTGGACCGCCGAGATCGAGACCGCCTTCGGCTCGCCGCCGGAGCAGGGCTACGGTCCACCGACGGTCGACGTCGCGGCAGCTTCATGGGCGGAGTCGCTGCTGGCGGCTCGCGACGGTCTCGGCTGCCGGTTCTTCGACTTCCTCACCGCCGTCGACCTCCTCGAGGAGGGGTTCTCGGTGGTCGCCCACATTGCCGCACGGCAGGTCGGCAACGTCGCCTCCGTGATGCTGCGGACCCGGCTGCCCCGCGACGAGCCACGCCTCGACTGCGTGTGCGGCGTCTACGCCGGGGCCGGCTGGCACGAGCGCGAGACGCACGAGATGTTCGGCATCGACATCGTGGGACATCCGAGCCTCGACCCGCTCCTGCTTCCCGACGGGTTCGACGGTCACCCGCTGCGCAAGGACTTCGTGCTCGCGTCCCGGGTCGCCAAGGCCTGGCCCGGCGCGAAGGAGCCTGGCGAGTCCGACCGCGAGGCCGCGCCGAGCCGACGCCGTACCCGTCCTCCCGGCGTACCGGACCCCGACGTCTGGCCGCAGCCGTCGTCCTAGCCGGGATCGGAACCGCGAGCGGAGCCTCCCGCTGCCCAGCCAGGAATGGTAGGGCCCCCAGCAGGAATCATCAGGACCAAACCAGGAATGGTAAGGACCAGTGCGGCTGGCTCTCGTGGGCGAGAGCCAGCCGCATCGTTCCTTACCCCTCTTGGAGGGGAGACCCCGCTAGGGTGTGGTGGGTCATGGCGTGCTTCGGCCTGCATCCCTGAGGACCCGATGATCGACTGGTGGGACGTCGCGTGGCGCACGATCGCCGTCCTTGCGGCGTTCCTCGTGCTTCCCCTCCTCGTCGGCCAGACCGAGCACAAGGCGATGGCGCACATGCAGTCGCGGGTCGGGCCGATGTATGCCGGAGGGTTCCACGGCTGGGCGCAGCTCATCGCCGACGGGGTGAAGTTCGCCCAGAAGGAGGACGTCGTCCCGGCGGCAGCCGACGCTCACGTCTTCCGGCTGGCGCCGGCGGTTGCCCTGCTCCCGTACCTCGTGGTCCTCGCCGTGATCCCGCTCTCCCCGGACGCGGCCGGGGCATGGGTCGACCCCAGCCTGTTCTTCGCACTCGCGGTGATGAGCATCGGGACGGTCGGCTCCCTGATGGCCGGGTGGTCGAGCGCGAACAAGTTCTCGCTGATCGGTGCGCTGCGGGTGGCGGCACAGCTGCTCGCCTACGAGCTTCCCCTGGTGCTGGCCGCGGTGTCGACCGCGATGGCGGCGGGCAGCGTATCCCTGGCTGCCATCGCCGCCGCCTGGAACCCCTGGTGGCTGCTCTGGCAGCTGCCGGGGCTGGTGGTGTTCTTCGTCGCGGGTCTCGCCGAGCTGCAGCGCCCACCGTTCGACATGCCGGTGGCCGACGCCGAGATCATCTTCGGCCCCTACACCGAGTACACCGGGATCCGCTTCGCCTTGTTCCTCCTCGCGGAGTACGCCGGGATCGTCGTGCTGGCGGCGCTGACCGCCGTACTCTTCCTCGGCGGATGGCACGGCCCCTGGTCGGGACAGCTGGGCTGGTTGTGGACCCTCCTGAAGACGGGGCTCTGCGCGTTCGTGGTGATCTGGGTCCGGGTCGCCTTCCCGAGGTTGCGCGAGGACCAGCTGCAGCGGCTGGCCTGGGTGTGGCTGGTGCCACTCGCGCTGCTTCAGCTGGCGGGGACGACCGTGGGCGTGGTGCTCACATGAGCATCTTCGGCAGGGGGTTGCTCAGCGGGCTCAGGATCACCTGGCGGTCGATGACCCGCGGGTCTGTGACTGCGCACTACCCGGACTCGCTGCCGGAGCTGCCCGCGAGGTCGCGCGGTGTCATCGCACTGATGGAGGAGAACTGCACGGTCTGCATGCTCTGTGCGCGGGAGTGTCCCGCCTGGTGCATCTACATCGACTCCCACAAGGAAGCCGTCCCGCCCGCCACCCCGGGTGGGCGGGAGCGTAGCCGGAACATGCTCGACCGGTTCGCCATCGACTTCTCGCTGTGCATGTACTGCAGCATCTGCATCGAGGCCTGCCCGTTCGACGCCCTCTTCTGGACGCCGGAGTTCGAGTACGCCGAGTACGACATCCGCGACCTGACCCATGAGAAGGACCGCCTGCAGGAGTGGATGTGGACGGTGCCGCCGCCTCCGGCCCTCGACCCGGCCGCGGAGCCGCCCAAGGAGGTGACGGCGGCCCACGCTGCCGCACTGCGTCAACCGGCCGCCGCGCCGGGACGATCCGACTCACCGGTCGCCCGATCCACCCAGCCGTCGGATCCTCCAACCAGCACGCCGGCAGACGGGGATCCGGACGCATCGACGCGGGAGGGCGACGCATGACCCTGGTGGACGCCTTGTTCTGCCTGCTTGGGGTGATGGCGGTCGGGTCGGCTCTGCTGGTGGCGCTCAGCTCCAACCTCGTGCACTGTGCGCTCTGGCTCGTGGTCACGTTGGGCGCCTTGGCAGGGCTCTATCTGCTGCTCGCCGCCGAGTTCGTGGCGTGGGTCCAGGTGCTCATCTATGTCGGCGCGGTTGTCGTCCTGCTGCTCTTCGCCCTGATGCTGACGCGTGCGCCGATCGGGACCCTGGGGGATCTCAACGCGACCAACCGGGCCGTGGCGACCCTCGTGGCCACGGCGACTGGCGCGGTCCTCGTGACGACGTTCGCGGCCGGTTTCCGGGGCGCGCATCTCGAGATCCGCGGCGCGGACATCGGCAGTGCCCGGTCGCTGGGCGCGACGATCTTCGGGTCATGGGCGTTGCCGTTCGAGGTGCTCAGCCTGTTGCTGCTGGCAGCACTGGTCGGGGCGATCGTGCTGTCCCGGCACCAGGAGCCGCGCTGATGCCGGTCCTCTTCCCCCTGGTCGTCTCGTCGCTCTTGTTCTCGATCGGGGTGTACATCGTGCTCGCGCGCCGGCACGCGATCCTGGTCCTGATGGGCGTGGAGCTGATGCTCAACGCCGTCAACCTCAACCTGGTGGCGTTCGACGCCTTCTGGCACGACAGGCTGGACGCCGGCCAGTCGCTCAGCCTGTTCGTCATCGCGATAGCCGCCGCCGAGATCGGCCTCGGGCTGGCCATCGTGCTGCTGGTGTTCCGCACCCACCAGCACATCAGCCTCGAGCGCCTCCGCGAGCTCGCCGACCGCGACGAACCGCAGGGACGCGAGCCGGAGCCGGTGCGTGGGCAGGGCGGTGCGGCGGCGCTGTGACGCTTTCCATGGTGATCGCCCTTCCGGTGCTCGCTGCCATGGCGACCCTCGCGGTCGGCCACCGCAGCACGCGCGCCGTACAGCTCCTCGGGTCCGTACCGCTTGCGCTCGCCTGGGTGCTCACCCTCGACCTGGCGGCGGGACACTGGGGCACCAGTGCACCGAGCCGCTTCACGGCCGCCCCGATCTCCACGGGGGCGATCCCGATCACCCCCGCTCTGAGCGTCGACCAGCTCACCGCCTCGATGCTCGTGCTCGCGACCACGGTGGCGCTTCTGGTTCAGGTCTACTCGGTGGCGTTCATGGCCAGGGACCCCCGCTACCCGTCGTACACGGCGCTCGTGCTGCTCTTCACCTCGGCGATGTCGCTCGTCGTCGCGGCGGACGACCTCTTCGTCCTGCTGGTCGGATGGGAGGTGATGGGGGTCTGCTCCTACTTCTTGATCGCGCATTACTGGGAGGGTCAGCCGGCGCGCGACGGCGCCGTCAAGGCCTTCCTCATGACGCGGCTCGGCGACGTCGGTTTGCTGTTCGGCATCTTCATCATCGGGCAGGCGGCCGGCACCTACCGGATCAGCGGAGTGCTCGCCGCGGTCGCCAACGGGGGCGTGAGCACCGGGGAGGCTACCGCCGCCGGTCTGCTGGTGCTGTGCGGGGTGGTCGGCAAGTCGTCGCAGTTCCCCTTGCACTCCTGGCTGCCCGACGCGATGCCGGGACCGACCCCGATCAGCGCGCTGATCCATGCAGCCACCATGGTGGCCGCGGGCGTCTACCTGGTGGCGCGGCTACTCCCGCTGCTCCAGCTGTCGACCGTGACGATGGACACTCTCACGGCCATCGCGGTGATCACGATGGTCGGCAGCGCCTGCTTCGCCTTCGTCGCCATCGACCTGAAGCGGGTCCTCGCCTGGTCAACGGTCAGCCAGCTCTCCTATATGTTCGCTGCGCTGTCACTGGGCGGGTACGCCCAGGGCGTCCTGCACCTGCTGACGCACGGTGCGTTCAAGGCACTGCTGTTCCTGGCGGCCGGCTCGGTCATCTTCGCGACCGGGCGGCAGCGCCTCGATGAGCTCGGTGGCCTGTGGCGAGCGATGCCGGTCACGTTTGCTGCGATGACCGTCGGGTTGGGAGCGCTCGCTGGTGTGCCACCGCTAGCCGGCTTCTTCTCGAAGGACGCGATCCTCGGGCTGGCCGCCCACGACGCATCCCGCGGATCCGCGCGTGGCTGGGTCGTGCTCCTCGCGGGGCTGACCGCGGCGGGGATCACCGCCGCCTATGCCATGCGAGCTTGGCTTCTGGTGTTCTTCGGGACCCCGCCCGACGGGAACGACCCGACACCGCCCCCGCACGAACCGTCGCCGCTCATGCTCGGGCCGATCGTCGTACTGGCCGCATTGACAGTTGCGGGAGGTGTCGCGGTGCTCCGACCGGGGTTCCTCGCCGCCCCGGCGCCACCCCTGCACCCGGTGCTGATGGCTCTCACGCTGTGCGTCGTGGGGGTCGGCCTCGCTGCGACGTACGCCGGATGGCGCCGCCTGGGTCGTGGTGACCCCGCTCTGACGCTGGGCCGGCTAGGACCGCTGCTCGACAACGAGCTGCACGTCGACACCGCGATCGACATCAGCGCCGTGCGGGGGACCCGGTTCGCCTCTCGTGCGACGGCCGCGTCCGAGGCCGACGTGGTGGCGCCGTACGTCCGCGGAACCGACGCGGTGATGCAGCTCGCCGGCAGAGGTCTTCGCAGGCTGCATGCAGGCAATGTCTCGGGCTACCTGACGGCCGTGGTACTGGGCGCCGTCGCCGTCGCCGTCATCGTCGGGCTGGTGCAAGCATGATCGGCGGACTTGAGCTCCTGGTCGGGCTGCCCCTGGTGGGCGCGATCGTCATTGGGCTGGTCGCTCGGGACGACGAGGTGGCCAGCCGGCTCGGCGCCGGAGTCGGCTCTGTGACCCTGCTCGTGTCGGGCTGGGCCTGGCTCTCCGGACACCGCTCGAGCACCTTCCGGTTGCAGTCAGACGTCACCTGGATCGGGACGATCGGCGTGCACTGGCGGCTCGGCGTGGACTCCCTCTCGGCGCCTCTCGTCGTCGTGACGTCGCTGCTCAGCTGGTGTTGCCTGGTGGCTCTCCTCACACGCGCGCCTGACTTCCGTCCGAGACGCAACCTCGTCGCGCTGGTGCTGCTGATCGAGGCGGGCAGCCTCGGCACGTTCCTCGCCCTCGACCTGATCGTGTTCTTCGTGTTCTTCGAGCTCGTCCTGATCCCGATGTGGTTCGTCATCGCCGACTGGGGGGATCGCGACGACCCTGCCGGCTGCCGGGTGGCCGCGACCCGGTTCCTCGTGGTGACCGTGACCGGATCGGCGCTGATGCTCGTCGCGTTCCTGCTCCTGCATCAGGCCACCGGCACGTTCGACATCCCGACGCTGCTGCAGGTCGGCGGGCGGATCCCGCACCGCACACAGCTGGCCGTGGCAGTCCTGCTCATGCTCGGCTTCGGCGCCAAGGTGCCGATGTGGCCCCTGCACTTCTGGCTGCCCGACGCGCACAGCAAGGCGCCCACGGTCGGATCGGTCCTGCTGGCGGGCGTGCTGTTGAAGCTCGGCACCTACGGCCTGCTGCGCTTCTGGGCCGGCGCGATCCCGTCCGGCGCCGCCACGGTGTCGCCGTACCTCGGGGCACTCGGCGTCGTGGGCATCCTGTACGGCGCCCTTGCCTGCCTCGCGCAACGAGACCTCAAGCGACTCATCGCCTACTCCAGCATCGGGCACATGGGGTTCGTGCTCCTCGCGATCTCGACGCTCACGCGCCAGGGAATCCTCGCGGCGAACTTCGTGAACGTCGCCCACGCGTTGATCACCGGTCTGCTGTTCTTCGTCGTCGGGGCGATCAAGGAGCGGGTCGGCAGCTCCGACCTCGCGAGCATCGGCAGAGGGCTCTACGGGAGGGCCCCCGAGCTCGGTGCGCTGTTCGCGTTCGGCGCGGTCGCCAGCCTCGGGCTGCCGGGACTCGCCGGTTTCTGGGGCGAGATGCTCGCCATGCTGTCGGCCTACTCGCCCGCCCCTGGCCTGCCCTGGTCGACGTACCTCACGCTGATGGTGCTCGCCGGGGTCGGTGTGGTGCTGACCACCGGCTACTTCGTGCTCGCCATCAGGCGCGTCGACCAGGCGGTGCCCGAGCTCCCCGCGCTCACCGACGTCGCCGTCGACGAGTGGGTCGTGTGGACGCCCCTCGTCGTCGGCACGCTGATGCTCGGGCTGCTCCCCGGCCTGCTCCTGGTCGGGGGCGCAACGTGACCCAGAACATCGACTGGCGCGCAGTCTCGCCTCCGCTGTGCCTTGTCGTCGCCGGGGTCCTCGCGCTCCTCGCCGATGCGTGCTGGCCGATGGCCCGACGCTGGCTTCCAACCGGGCTGAGCCTGGCGGCGGTCGCGGTGGCGCTGCTGCTCACGACCACGGTGCCGCACCCGAGGTCGACGTTCTGCCTGAGCGGGTCCGCCGGGCGACGACTCGGCTGTTCGTGGAACGTCGACCACGTCACGGTCGTGTGGTGGGCCATCGTGCTCCTCGGTCTCGGTCTCGTCGTCCTGCTCCTTCATCCGCTGGTCGCGGACCGGGAGCTGCCCGCGGGTGAGATGCACCTGCTGATTCTCACGTCGGCTGCCGGGGCGATGACGATCGCGGCGGCGGGAGACCTCGTCACGCTGCTGGTCGGGATCGAGACGGTGTCGCTTCCCGCCTTCGCGCTGGTGGGCCTGCGACGAGACGCCCGCGGAGCCGAGGCCGCCCTCAAGTTCTTCCTGGTCTCGGTGGTGGCCACGGCCTTCAGCCTGCTCGGGATCTCGATGGTGTACGGCGCTACCGGCTCCGTGGTGGCCCGGCAGGTCGCTGAAGCGGGTGCCGCCGACAGTGCGGTCACCCCGGTCGTCGGGATGGGGATGACGCTGACTCTCGTGGCGCTCGCGTTCAAGGTTGCCGTCGTGCCTTTCCAGGCGTGGGTTCCCGACACGTACGTCGGGGCACCCGTCCCGGTGGCGGCGTACCTTTCCGTTGTCAGCAAGGCGGCCGGACTGGCCGGACTCGTCGTCGTCCTGGTGCGCTTCTTCCCGGCGTACGGCGACAGCTGGCGGCCCGTCGTGGCGGGCGCTGCCGCCTTGACGATGAGCGTCGGGAACCTGGCGGCCTTGCGCCAGCGGCACGCGGTCAGGCTGCTCGCCTGGTCGTCGGTCGCCCAAGCCGGCTACCTGCTGGTCCCGTTGGCGGCCGGCGGCGGGCTCCGAGATATCGGTGCGCTGCAGACGTACGCGCTGATGTACGCCATCGTCAACATCGCAGCCTTCGCGGCGGTCGCGGCAGCCTCCCGGTGGGGGGCGGCGACGCTTGACGACATGGCGGGGCTCGTCCGGAGCCGACCGCTGGTGGGAGTCAGTCTCGCCTTCGCGCTGCTCTGCCTGGCGGGACTGCCGCCTGGCGTGGTCGGGCTGGTAGCCAAGGTGGTGATCTTCCAGAGCGCCGTCGACGGCCACCTCGGCTGGCTGGCCGTCGTGATGGTGGTCAACGTCGCGATCGGGCTCGTCTACTACCTGCGGTTCGTCGCCGTCCTGCTGAGGCCGGCGGCCGGCTCAGCGATCGCGTCCGGGCAGCCGGGGATGCGGGGCGGCGCGGAGGCCGGCGTGGAGCGCATCGTGCTCGCCGCGACACTGGCGGCATCCGTGCTGCTCTCCATCGTGCCCGGGCCTCTCTTCAGCGCCGTCTACCGCTAGCACCCCCCCGCGAATTGCGGGAAAGTCGCCCTTCTGCGGGGTCTCGAGAGGTGCACTTTCCCGCAATTCGCGGGGTGGGGGGTGGGCGTCGGCGGGGTGGGCGTCGGCGGCGTGGGTGTGGCGGCTTGGCCTAGCGGTAGTTCGTGAACTGCTCAGGGAGGGCAAATCCGCTGGTCAGCGGGTTGCTTTCCCGTTCCGGTACACGCGGGGTACACATCCGAGCACGGCGTCTACGGCATCACGGGTCCGGTCCTCGCTGTCGGGCCAAAGATGCGAGTACGTGTCGAGCGTCTCTGTCGCGCTGGCGTGCCCGAGCCTTGCCTGTACCGTTTTGACGCTCTCGCCATGCCTGATGAGCAGGCTGGCGTAATAGTGCCGAAGGGAGTGGAGGCCGGTGCCCGGCGGGAGCCCCACTCTCTTGACCGCCGTCGACCATACGCCGGTCCAGGTCGACCGCCAGATCGGGCCGCGCGTGGCCGTGGTGAACAGAAGTCCCTGCCAGCCGCGTTCGTAAGCTGCGACGTGCGCCGCCAGCTCATCCAGCACGACCGCAGGCAGCGGGACCGTGCGGACGCTGGCCGCAGTTTTGGGAGGCCCCAAGTGCGGAGCCTTGCCGGCGATTGTCACGAGCTGCCTGTCCACGCGCACTTGGCGACGCAGGAAGTCGACGCGTTCGAGGTCGAGCCCGAAGCACTCGCCCTGCCGAAGGCCCGTCCCGGCTGCCAGCACCACGAGCGCTCGGTACCTTGTCGGAACCGCCTCGATGAGGGCGAGGACGGCCTCAGTGGACAACGGCTCGATCGGCACCTTGAGCCTCTTGGGCAGCCTGACGCCGACGCATGGACTCGATGCGATGCGGCGATCCCGCACCGCCGCAGCGAAGATGGCAACGACCCGGCTGTAGACGATCCGCACTGTGCTCGCTTCCAACTCCGCCGTAAGCCCCGTCACGAAAGCCTGAACCTCGCTGGGCCGAATCGCCCCGAGCGGCCGGTCGCCGAGCACCGGCAACACCTGCCGTCTCAACTGTCGCTCGACCTGGTCTGCCGTGGAAGGGCGGTGCTGTTGGATCGCCGCCCACTGCCGGGCGTACTCTCCAAAGCTGAGCCGACCCTCGTCGGGCGCAATGTAAGTCCCTCGAAGCAGGTCGGCGGCGACGGCGGTTATGAACCGCTCAGCGTCGACCTTTCGGTCGAATGTCTTAGTCCGCTGTCGGTTCTCATCGTCGCGGTAACGCGCGTACCAGCGGATCTTGCCGTCGCGCATGCGCTTCTCGATGCTTGCCATACTTCATCCTCTTCCTCACGGGCAGCTCCGGGCGAGCTTCAGCGTGGTGCGTGTGGACGGTTACTCTGTGCTTCGAGCCAGGCGTGGACTTCGGTGCGCCAGTAGCGGACGCCGCGGCCGATGCGGAACCCCCGGGGTCCGGTCCCGAGGTGGCGCCAGTAGCGCAAGGTGGCGACGGGGACGCGTACGACGGCGGCGACCTCCTGCATGGTGAGCAGTTCGTCGTTCTGGTATGTGCTGTCGGGTTCCTCGACCTGGCGAGTTGTGGTCATGTGCTGCTCCTTGTCGGTCGTTCGGTCACTGCAAGCGCACGGTGGGTGCGAATGGACTTGACGGCGCTGGTTCCTTGCCGTGGCGGCCGACGTCCGGCTCTGCTGGGTTGTTGCTCGGTCGCTACTACATATAGGCGTTCGAGGGGTCCACCATTGGACACGAATGCCCAACGAATTTCGTCCGTACCGGGGACGGTTCGTGTGCAGGTGCGGACCGGGAGATGGTCGTGGCCTGGGACTTGCACGAGTATGCGTGACACCGGAGAGGAACGCTGGTGAGCCTTCGCGGTATCGCTGATCGCGGCACCTTGCCTGCTGGATGCGACGGCTCCGTTCGGATGTGTTCACTAAGTCTGTTCATCGGCCGATGCTCGGTCCGTGGTCGACGCGGGGGTGGGCGGGGTGGTTCGGCGCGATCGGGTGGGTCTGCTGTTGGCGCTGCCAGAGCGCTTGAGCTTGGCGGGCGGCGGTTTCGCGTTTGGCGGCGCGGTCGGCGGACCACTGGCTGTGTTCGGTGTCGAGGCTGGCGGCTGGGAAGTCGCGGATGGCCGGCTCGTTCTGGAGATGGCCGACGCGAGTGGTGGCGGTGGTCAGGTCGTGCTCGACGTCGGCGAGTTCATTGGTGACGGTGGTGAGTCGCTGGCCCGGGTCGGTGATGTGGGCGGCTCGACCGTAGGGGCGTAGTTCGGTGTACAGGGTGGTATCGAGTCGGGTGCGGGCCTTCTGCGCAGTCTCGAACGCCGCCCGGGCGGCGTGTTCGGTCTGCCGCGCAGCGTCGGCGTCGGGGTGGGCCTCGGTCACTTGGCGGGTGGCGAAAGCGTTGATCTGGTCTTCGACCCGGTGCCCGTGTAGCCACCTCACCTGCCGGGCGAGCTCGACCGGGTCGGTCGGAAGGTCGGGGTGGATCGGAAGCCAGCTCTGCGCGAACGCCGCCAACTCGTCAGTGGCGGCGTGGACCTGGCGACGGCGCTGGCCGAACCGGCCCGCACCCTGGTCAACGACACTGGCTGCCCGCTGGGCCAGCGAAAGGTCCCGCCGCCAGGCGGCCCAGACCTTGGTCCGGAGGTCGGCCGTCTTCGACTCCAGCGTGGTTTCGAGGTCGGCGACACGGCCGCGTGCCTCGCGCCAGATGGTCTCGGCGGAAGACTCGTCGGCGTATAGCCGCTCGAGGGCCGGCGCGAAGCGGGCACGGATCGTAGCAACCTGCTCGAGAGCGTCGCGCTCGCCGACGAGACGCTGCTGGTGGGCGGTCAGGTCGGACTGCTGGGTCCACGCGGCGTGCAGCTCGGCCAGCACCTCGTCCAGGGCACGCATCGGCATCTGTGCCCCGTACCGCTCGACCTCCTCGCACGCACGTTGAGCGGCGACGGCCGGTCCGACGTCGGCCCTGTCCCGGCCGAAGACATCGTCCCACTGCCGCCTGGCGTCGTCGACGTCGTCGGCGACGATATGGGCCACGTTGTGGTCGCGGCCACGGGTCATCGCCACATACGCGGAGGCTGCGCTGGTGTGCTCGCCGAGGACCAGATGGCCGGTGCCGGTGGTCTCGCCCTGGGCGCCGTAGACGGTGGTGGCATATGCCAGTTCGACATGCTCACGCACATAAGCGGCGGGAACGGTGTGCACGTCGGTGGCGCGGCGGCCACGAAGCGTCAAGCCCCCTTCATCGGTGATGGCCGTAACGCTCCAGGTGGCCCGGTTGGTCACCCCCAGGTGGCGGTCGTTGCGCCGGGTAACGACCCGGTCACCGACTCCGATCCGCTCACCCGCACGAGTGACCGTCGCGTGGCTGTCGTCGATGTGACCGGCGGCGACCAGCCGGTCCCGAATCGCCCCGTTCAATCCGGCGGCTGGTTCACGGGTGTCGGCCATCACCAGAGTGTCCGCCGGATCCGGCCGAGCTGTGAGGAAGGCATCTGCGGCGAGCTGGGCCAGCGCCTGGGTGCGCTCAGCGTCGCTGGGATAGATGTGCACCTGGCCACGGCGGCACAGCGAGCCCCACACCTCACCATTCCCCTCACTACATTCCTCACCCCGCACCTCACCACCTGCCTCACCAGACAGGGAGTACGTCGCCCTCCCGGTACGCAGCGCCAGGCTGATCGCGGCGTACTCCGGATCGGCGAAGCGGTGCACGACATCGAGGTCGACGTGAGCTTGCGGTGTGACCCAACTGGCGGCGAGGTCGAGGACCCCACCACGGCCCACGGCGGGGAGCTGATGCCTGTCACCCACCAGCGCGACCCGGGCACCCATCTCGTCGGCGACGGTGAGCAGCGCTCTTGCGGTGTCCTGGTCGAGCATCCCGGCCTCGTCAACCAGCAGGAGGTCTCCGTGAGCTAGGAGCGTTTGCGCGGCCGGGGTGGCGGCTACGCGGGTCCAATGTCCGTCCTTGTCCCACCGGAACCCGTGCTGGTGCACCAGCGATGCGACCGATCCCGCCGTGCCGACTTCGCGGGCGGCGACCTGGGCCGCCTTCAAGGTCGGGGTGACCACCAGCATCCGGTGCTCTTCCGCTTCCACGGCGCTCGTGGCTGCGGCCAGCGTGGTGGTCTTGCCAGCGCCGGCAGCCCCCTCGATAACTACCAACTGGGCTCGTCCGGCGAGGGCGGCGACAGCCTGGCGTTGAACCTCATCGAGGTCCTCGGCGTGACCCGCGGGCATTGTGGTTGTCGAACTCTCGGACTCGGCGCGTGATGCGAGCCGGGTCACGATGTCTGCCTCGACGGCGAGCACCTGCGCCGAGGTGAGGGAGCGGATGTGCTCGGGAACGTCCGACCGGTCGAGCAGGGGTACACACGCCGCGATGACGCGGGCGGTGAGGTCTTCGGCCAGCTCGATCCGGACCGCGGGGTCAACCACGACACCGGTGGCCGCGACCCACTTCTCGACCTCCCCGCGGATGTCGGCGGGGTTCCATGCCGACCGCCGTGCACCCAACCGGGCGAGAATGGTCTGGACGGCAGCGTCACGGTTGAGCTCACCCACGCCTGCTGTGCCCACCACGAATGGAGGCCGCGCTGCGGGCCGGGGTCGCGGTAGCCGAGATCGTGCAGTTGCCGCTTCCATGCGGCGAGGATCGCGGCGCCGTCAGTCGGGATGATCTTGTCCGGGCGGGCGTCCTTCCATGCCCGCCGGTCCCACGACCGCCGCGCCACGGGTCCCGGCTCCTGGCCGGGATTGGCGGTCCGCCACTCGGCCTCGTACCGGTCGATGTTTCGGCCGATCTGCGCCGCCCGCTCACTGAACCGGCCCACATACGGTGCCAGCCCGGCGACCTCGCCGGTGGCCGGATCGAGGGTGAACCCGGCTCCGGCGAGCGCGGCCCGGAAGACGGGGTCGGTCATCACGGCGGCGTGCCCGATGCCGTTGAGTGCCTCGATGCTGTCGCGGAATCCGACGGTGTGCAGTCCCCGCCACTTCCCCTCGACGAAGACGCGTGCGTTGACCTGGAGATGCAGGTGCCGGTGCGGGTCACCGGCCCGGGACGTGTAATGCCGGA
>JAWWPG010000064.1:0-197362 GCA_033850885.1 Nocardioidaceae bacterium | reverse complement strand
CGAGCGCCCCTCGACAACTGCGGCGGTGATAATCAACCGCGACTTGGACATGATGGCCACCTCCACAAGAGATGCCAACTATGTCGCGAGACAGGTGCCAACTATGTCGTGAAACCAGACACCACCGGGGGCACCACACGGGGCACGAACAGTCAGCGGAATCAGCCCGGGTCGCGCTGTTCGACTGGTGGAACGGCATCCAGGCCTGCTACGAGGATCTCGGCGAGAGCTTTGTGGGTTACCAGGCTTCGCACGAGTCGGCCTTTCAGCGCCGCATGCACAGCGGGGGCCTTCGCCGTTCCGTAGGCGATCGCCATCACTTCTGGGATCTGGCGCAGCTGTGCCGCGTTCACTCCAATCATGCGGTCGGCTAGCGAGGCCCTCACCGGTGTCCCTTGCAGATCGATCAACACTCCGGAGACTTCGGCTCGAACTCCCAGTTTGCGCAGTGCCCGCTGCTCTTGTGCGTTCACGGCGTCGTGGACGGTGGACTGCCCGGGTTCCCAGAGCCCGATCCCGACGACAGCCTTGGTGACCGATGAGACGCGGTCGAAGGCGCGGGCCACCTCCGAGTGCCGTCGCATCGCGCGGGCGGTGTTGGCGTCGCCCAAGATGAACGGTGCGTAGAAGAAGTAGGCCGGCCCGCCGGAGATTCGGGCGGCATCCCTGACGACCTCGATGGAGCTATCTCCGGCGGCTGGTCGGGAGCCGGCCTCGGCCGGCTGAAGAGCTCCCGTCAGCTGGACGATGGGAATCGCCGGTAGTCGGGTCAAGGCGCGGGTCATCGCGCTCACCGAGCGCGCCCATGCCAAACCGAGGACGTCTGTATGGCTCGTGATCTCCTGGAGCAGCTCCGCGGCTGCCGCGCCGATGCGCTTCCGGAGGGCGACGGGGTCCTCTTCGTTGCTATCGATCACGACGGCGTGCCTCAGCCCGTAGCTATCGCGCAGCCTGCCGGACAGCTCGACATCGATCCCACCGGGGTATCCGATCTCGATACGCACCATCCCGTTGGTGCGGGCACTCTCGAGCAAGCGGGCCACTTTGAACCGGCTCAGCCCGAACTCCCTGGCGATCTCCACCTTGGACCTGCCGTCGAGGTAGTAGCGACGGGCTATCGACGAGGTGAGAACCAGATGCGCGGGTCCGTCGGCTGGCGTCACCGGATGTCGCTTCCGCTCATGTGAGCAGGCTACCGTTCCTTTGGCGTGAATGTATTGACCCGCAGGCGCTCTCCCGCCAGACTCCGACGGGACGGGAGGGAGCCGATGCGCGCTGTTCAGGTGAGCAAACCAGGATCGTGGTCGGTGACCGACGTACCTGAACCTTCGCCTGGCCCCGGAGAGGTCGTCCTTCGAGTCAGCGTATGCGGCCTGTGTGGGACCGACATGCACATCCTGGACGGAGCGCTGACGTCTGCGGTCTATCCCCTGGTGCCTGGCCACGAGCTTGCTGGTGAGGTGGTCACGGTTGGGAGCGACGTCGTCGATCTGCAGTCCGGCGACCAGGTAGCGGTCGACCCGAACCTTCCATGCGGGCGCTGTCACTATTGCCATATCGGGCGTGAGAATCTGTGCGCCAACTACAGTGCCATCGGAGTCACCCAACCAGGTGGGTTCGCCGAACTCGTCGTGGTGCCCGAACGATGCGCGTACCGACTGCCGAGCGGTATGCCGATGCGATTGGCGGGTCTCGCCGAGCCGGCGGCCTGCGCTGTGCATGCTCTGGAACGCCTCCCGCGCACCCCTGGCGCCCATTATCTGGTCTACGGCGCCGGAACGATGGGCCTGCTGATTGCCACGCTGGTCCGGAGCGCCGGTGGTGCTTCGGTGTCTGTGGTCGACCGCCTTGAGGACCGGCTCTCCTTCGCGCTGAGCTTCGGAGTGGACAACGCCGCATCCAGCGCGGACGAGCTCGACCGTCCCGAGGGCTTCGAGGTGGTGATAGACGCCACTGGTGCCATGCCAGCAATCCACGACGGGCTGGCCCGGGTACGCAGGGGTGGTGTCTTTCTCCAGTTCGGCGTGGCTGCGGAGGATGACCAGGCGTCGTTCTCCCCGTTCGCCGTGTACAACCGAGAGATCGACATCATCGGGTCGATGGCGGTCCACCACAGCTTCGCACCTGCTCTCGACCTGCTCGCCTCCGGAATCGATCTCAGCCCCCTGGTGAGTGACGTGCTGCCGCTGAAGGGCTTCGATGACGCCCTCGCGCTGTTCCGGTCCGGGGACGCCCGGAAGATCCAAATCGCGCCCAGCTAGTCGTCACCCCTTTCAAGCGATCGCTCCTATTTGCAGATGACCGCTCATATGAGCGGATTCCATTCAATTGACCGCCTACAGTTGCGTCTCTACCCCGAGTGCTGAAGCCTTTTCGTGATCGGTCCAACCAGCTGCGTCCTATGCAGGCGCACCCCTGGGAGGGTGCCCGGGCACAGGTTGCAGATCGCAGGTGACCCCCGGAGGTCGGGTATGAGCGAGTCAGCGAAGGTCGACGCATCGAAGGAAGCAGACCAAATCTCGCAAGGCGATGACCAGTACGCAAAGGTGACCGGCATCGTGCTGATGGCCGCGATCGTCTCGGCCGTGTCGGCGCTGCTCTACGGCTACGACACCGGAATCATCTCTGGCGCCCTGCTGCAGATCACGACGGACTTCGGGATCGGCAGCAACTGGGAGCAAGTGATCGCCGCGAGCATCCTCGTCGGAGCGGTCATCGGCGCGCTGATCGGTAGCCAGCTCTCAGAGCGCGTCGGACGGCACCGAACGACACTCATCGTCGCAAGCGTCTACATCGTCGGCGCTCTCGCCTGCTCGGTCTCCCCCAGCCCCGTCACGCTGTCGCTGAGCCGGGTCCTGCTCGGGTTCGCCGTTGGCGGTGCGACCCAGATCGTTCCGATGTACGTCGCTGAGCTGGCCCCGGCCAAGCAGCGCGGACGGCTCGTGCTGACTTTCCAGGTGGGCATCGGTGTGGGCATCGTCGTCTCCACGCTTGTCGGCGCGAGCCAGCAGTTCCCATGGCGGGTGATGATCGGCATGGCTGCGGCCCCGGCACTCATCATGCTGCTGCTCATGCTCAAGCTCCCGGAGAGTCCCCGATGGTTGGTGAGCCGGGACGACGAGCAGACCGCACGGGAGGTCCTGCGCCGCATCCGTCCCGAGGGCGCCGACGTCGAAGTCGAGCTTCGAGAGGTCATGGAAATCGAGGAGAAGGAGCGTGAAGCGGGCTCGCAGAACCGAGGATGGCGGGGTTTGCGCAAGTCATGGGTTCACCCGGCCCTGCTCGTTGGTTGCGGTATCGCGATGTTCACGCAGCTGAGCGGGATCGAGATGATCATCTACTACGCGCCGACCATCCTTACGGACAACGGCTTCTCGACGAACGCTGCTCTGTTGGTCAGTGTAGGCCTGGGAGTGACATATCTGATCATGATGATCGTCGGACTGTCCATCGTGGACCGCGTCGGCCGGCGCAGACTGACCCTGACGATGGTCCCCGGTGCTGCGGCGGCTCTGGCCGTGTTGGGGACTTTGTTCGTCACCGGCAACGACGGACGAAGCGACGTCCCCTTCATCGTTGCCTGTCTCATCGTCTTCATGTTCTTCAACGCCGGCGGCCTACAGCTGATGGGGTGGCTCACCGGTTCTGAGATCTATCCACTGGCAGTCCGCGGCGCGGGCACGGCCGCCCAGTCAGCAACCTTGTGGAGCACGAACGTTCTCATCACGCTGACGCTGCTGACGATCATCAATGCGGTCGGAGTGGGGCAGACGATGTGGCTCTACGCAGGTTTCAACGTTGCGGCATGGATATTCGTCTGGCGCCTGATGCCGGAACTGACCGGCCGGTCGCTCGAGCAGATCGAGGCGCAGCTGAGCGACGGTCACTTCCGTCCCAAGGACTTCGACAAGAGACCGGCCAAACCCGAGTCCACAAGCGCCGCCGCCGTCGCATGACCACAGTCACGGTGGTGGGCCGCCGGAGTGCTCACCGGACCGTCTTGCCGCTAGGCTGTCCGGTCCCAGGCACTGGTTTCCGGGTCACTTCTTGCTGCGCTGCAGCCTGTTGAGGAGCGCCAACGGCTTCTTGAGCTTGGCCCAGTTGGGGTGTTCCTTGATGGACTGGCGAAGGTCGGCAACCGCCTGGTCGACCTTGGGGTGCGAGGGTGGCTCGGAGGGCATCGCCTCGAGGCGCGCCCAGGTCACCGGGCCGAGCCGCCCGTCAGCGTCCGCGCCTGTCCAGTGCTGGGCCTGCTGAAACGCTTTGATGGCGGCGCGGGTGTGGCTTCCGTAGTTGTTCGGCTCGTCCCCACCGTGGTAGTAGCCCGCCAGCGCGAGCTTCTTCTGCATGAGCCCGACCGCATCGCTCGTCGAATGGAGCTCGGGCCACACCGGCTCGGTCGTGTAGTGGAAGACCGGGATCGGGTCCAGCCGCGGTCCGTTGTCGGTGCCGCCGAGGGCGTCCTGACCCGCCCGGTACGCCGCCCACTGGTCCTTGGCCTGCTCCGATGCCTTGGGGTCGTCGAGCAGCTCGCAGTGGATGTGGTCGGGCCAGACGTTGGGGGTGTAGAAGCGCCGCCAGGCGGCGAACCCCGTCTCCCGGAACGCGAGGACCACCTTGGGGCTGGTCTTCGCGTCGTAGTGGATGTCGAGCGCTCCGCTGCCCGCGTGGGTCCCGGCGGACTGTTGGACGCTCGTGTTGTAGGAGCCCTGGATGATCGTGACCTGGAACCCCAGGCGCTGCTCCGCCGCGAGGATCGCGGCAATGGTCATCTTGTCGAAGGTGTGACCGCGCCACGTCACGGGCTGGAAGAGCGCGGCCGGCTGGCCGCCTCCCCCCGCCGGCTGCTCGCCGCCATCCGGAGAGTGCCCTCCTGCCGGTGCCTGGGCACCAGCGAGGAGTGCCTGCCAATGGGCGAACCTGTCGTCCATCTCGTCGGCGTACGCCTCGGATCCGTTGTAGTGCGCCGCGGCCTGGTGCCAGGAGTTCCCGGCGTCGACGAAGCCCTTCAGGATGCGCAGTCCCTGGGTCACGTTGTGGCCCGGCACCCAGCACCCCCCGAGCGCGTCTGCCTCGTCCTGGAACGTGTGAAACGTGAGCTGCATGGGCCCGACGCCCTGACATTGCCCGGTCTTGATCCGCTCCGCCTTGTACGCGGCGTACTTCTCCTTCGTGACGTCTCCCGCTCCGACGAAGATGGTCGGATCGTGCCCGAAGACGTTGTGCCCTCCCCCCGACTCCTGGACCAGAAAGGCGCAGGTCGCCCAGAAGGGCACCCCAACCGCCTGCGACGCGTCCCAGGCGATCTGCGCGATGACGATGCCGTTGGCTTCAGCGATGTCGACAGCAGTGCTCATGTCCCGTCCCTCGGCTTCCAAATGGACCCCGAGGCCCCATGCTCGCCCAACCGGTCCGGCCCGATCAAGCGACTTCCGCTTTGTGCCTTTTGAGCACTTGCGGCGGCACGCCCTCAGTGGAAGGAGCGCTGGGCCTTCTGCAGGTCGTGCTCGTGCACGATGGCGGTCGCGTGTCCGTGCGCGATCCCGAACTCGTCGCGCAGCCACTGCACCCTCTCGTCGAAGCGGAGGAAGCCCGGGCCGTCCTCAAGCCGACCGAACCACTCGTGAAGGGGACGCCCCGTCGCTGCGGGCACTCGGCTGACCAGCAGCTGATGCGTCTCTTCGGAGTGGTGTAGGGACATCGGTACCTCCCGATCCGGGACAGTCGTCGTAGGTTGAGCCTGCCCCATCACTGACGGCGAGACAACCCTTCTTCAGAAATGGATGTCGTCGAGGCGTGAGTGCCGTCCGTCAAGCGTGAGTGGAGCTGTCGGCGAGCACGTCGGAGTGCTCAGGCTTGACCTGCCGGACGGTCGGGATCGCGTGGCGGCGGCGGTGCAGCAGCAGTGCCCGGCGGCGGGACGGCAGCCGACCGGGCCCGCCGACGCCGACCTGCGAGACCTCCGTGCCGGAGTGCTCCGCCGCGACGGCGGCCGCCCGGGCGAGGGCGAAGACGCCCTCCATCCGGAACACCTCGGGCTCCTCGCCGTCATCGGGAAGCACGCCCAACGCGTACGCGACCGTCGGCAGCATGGCGATCGCTACGCTGCGGTAGCCCGCAGGGGAGGGGTGGTACCTGTCCGGACCGAAGAGCTCATGCGGCGCCGCGGCAAAGTTCGGTCCGAGCAGGGAGCCAAGCGATACCGAGTGACCGCCGGACTCGACGCACGCGATGGTCTGCGCGGCCGCCAGCCGGCGGCTCCACCGGCGCGCCACCTGGCGCAGGGGAGGCGCGATCGGTTGCACCGTGCCGAGGTCGGGGCAGGTGCCGACGACGACCTCGGGCCCTTGACCGTAGAGCGCCCCGGATGAGCCGCTGGTGCGGATCGTGTCCACCGCTCGCCGCAGGGCGGCGACGGAGATCGAGGGCCGCACCCGGTGCGTGACGTCATTGACCCCGATGATGATCGCAACCACGTCCGGGTTGTTGGGTAGGGCATGCTCGATCTGGCCGGCCAGATCGGTCGTCTGGGCACCGACCACCGCCAGTGACTGTAACCGCACCGGCCGGTGGGCGAGCGTCGACAGGCCAGTTGCGAGGTAGGCGCCGAAGGTCTCCTGTGCCACCTGGGCCCCGTAGCCGGCAGCGGCCGAGTCACCGAGCACTGCGAGCCGGATCGGCGAACCGCTGAGTGTGGCGCCGTAGAGTCCGCTCGGGTCCGGCGGCGGCTCGTCGGTGGTCCCGATGAGGCGCCGAGCCAACACCCCCTCCAGCCGCAGGACGCCGTACAGCGAGCCGCCGAGCAATCCGAGGCCCCCACCCCCGACCGCTGCCGCCGTCGCCAACCGTCCCGCCGAACCAGCGCGCGTCATCCCCACCTCCTGTCGTCAACTGTAAGGATGTGACGCCGTCGCCGCCCATCAAGTTGCCCACCGGGCGAGGCTGAAAGCTCGCGGCCCCTACGCTTGGTGCGTGGACTACGTGGACTCGCTGCTTGATCTGATCGGCAACACCCCGCTTGTCAGACTCGGTACGACGACCCACGACGCCCCGGCGACGGTGCTCGCCAAGATCGAGTACTTCAACCCCGGTGGCTCGGTGAAGGACCGGATCGCGGTCGCGATGATCGACGCGGCAGAGGCCAGTGGTGAGCTCGAGCCAGGCGGCACGATCGTCGAGCCCACGTCCGGCAACACCGGCGTCGGTCTCGCCATGGTTGCCCAGCAGCGCGGCTACCGGTGCGTGTTCGTCTGCCCGGACAAGGTGAGCGAGGACAAGCGCAACGTGCTGAAGGCGTACGGCGCCGACGTGGTTGTCTGCCCGACCGCCGTCGAGCCGGAGCACCCCGACAGCTACTACCGGGTGTCGGACCGTCTCGTGGAGCAGATTCCCGGCGCATGGAAGCCCGACCAGTACTCCAACCCGAACAACCCGCTCAGCCACTACCGGCAGACCGGCCCGGAGATCTGGCGGCAGACGGAGGGACGGGTCACGCACTTCGTCGCCGGCATCGGCACCGGCGGCACCATCTCCGGGGTCGGGCGTTACCTCAAGGAGGTCTCCGGCGGCTCGGTCCAGGTCATCGGCGCCGACCCGGAGGGCTCCGTCTACTCAGGCGGGACAGGGCGGCCGTACCTGGTGGAAGGCGTCGGTGAGGACTTCTGGCCGGCCGCCTACGACCGGGACGTCACCGACCGGGTGATCGCCGTGTCCGACCGGGAGTCCTTCGAGCTCACCCGGCGGCTGGCCCGAGAGGAGGCGTTGCTGGTCGGTGGTTCGTCAGGGATGGCGGCTGCCGCGGCGATCCGGCTCGCCCATGAACTCGACGACCCCGATGCGGTCATCGTGGTGCTGCTTCCAGACGGCGGTCGCGGCTACCTGAGCAAGGTGTTCGACGACCGCTGGCTCGCGAGATACGGCTTCCTCGGCGTCCGCGACGAGCGTACGGCCGGCGACGTGCTGCGCGGCAAGGGCGGCACGATGCCCGACCTCGTGCACACCCATCCGGGGGAGACCATTGCGGAGGCGGTGTCGATCCTGCGTGAGTACGCCGTCTCACAGATGCCGGTGGTCCGCGCCGAGCCGCCCGTGATGGCGGCCGAGGTCGTCGGGTCGGTCAGCGAGCGCGAGCTGCTCGGAGCCCTGTACGGCGGCAAGGCCCGGCTCGCCGACGCGGTCGAGGCGCACATGGCCCCGCCGCTTCCCCTCATCGGAGCCGGCGAGCCGGCGACGCTCGCGGCGGAGCGGCTTCAGGAGGCCGACGCGGTCCTGGTGCAGGAGGACGGGAAGCCGATCGGCGTGCTGACGCGCCAGGACCTGCTGGGATACCTGACCGGCGGCTGAGGGACCCGGGCGAGGAGTTCCCCAGTCCCCTTCAGCGCACGTCGACGAGGACCTTGCCGACGACGCCGGCCTCCTGGGCCTCGTGCGCGGCGGCGATGTCCTCGAGGGCGAACCGGTGCACCGGCAGCTCGGTGAGGACTCCGGCGGCCAGGGCGTCGGTCACGGCCTGTGCTGTTGCGACCAGTACCGGTCGTGGTACTCCGTACAGCAGCACGAAGCGCAGCACGACGTTGGCGGACATGCAGGCGCGGACCGGCAGCACCGGGTCGGAGCCGGTGGCGGCGTAGCAGACGATCGTCGTGTTCGGCTTCGACAGCTGAAGGTCCATGGCCAGGTTCGAAGCGAGATCCACCTCGATCACCCGGTCGACGTGCGATGTGACCGCCTTGATCTGGTGCAGCGCGTCGTCGGCCGTGTAGTCGACGACGAGGTCCGCGCCGGAGTTCTTGGCCAGCTGAGCCTTCTCGGAACTGCTGACCGTAGTGACGATGCGCGCACCGTTGTGCCGCCCGAGCTCGATAGCGAAGTGGCCGACCGCGCCTGCCCCGCCCGCGACCAGGACCGTCTTCCCCTTGACGGAGCCGCCGACGAGCAGGCAGTACTGGGCGGTGAGGGCGGGAACACCGAGGCTCGCCCCGAGCTCGAACGAGGCACCGTCGGGGAGCGGCATCGCCTGCTCCTGGGGCATGACCGTCCACTCCGCCGCGGTTCCCCACGGCCCGGCCGCGGCCAGCCAGAGCCAGACCCGCTCCCCGATCCGTCCTTCGTCCACACCGGGACCGACGGCGTCGATGACACCGGCACCGTCCTGGTGCGGGATCTGGAAGCCGTTGATCGGGCGGGGGACCTGGCCGCCGCGGGCCTTGACGTCGGTCGGGTTGACACCGGAGACCTCCACCCGCACCCTGACCTCACCGCGCCCCGGTTCAGGGCGCTCGACATCCTCGATTCTCAGCACCTCGCGGGCCGGCCCCTTCTTCCGGTAGGTCGCAGCCAACATGTCGAACTCCCCTCCTCGTGTGACCAGTCTGGTGCAGCGTGCCCCCTATGGCTAGCCGCCCGTGAGGCTGTAGTCGCGACGCCGCATCAGTCGTACCGCAAGCCAGTAGTGCACGGTGGAGCGGGGCCAGATCGTGTCGTTCCGGCCGCTCTCGTCGAGGTACCAGCTGCGGCAGCCGGACTGCCACACCGTCCCGGCGAGGCGCTTCTGAACAGCGCGCACCGACCGGCGTTGCGCGCCGGCGTGTACGTCGATCTGCCGCCCGCCCGACTCGTCGAGCAGCCGCAGGGCCCTCAGTACGAACGCGACCTGCGCCTCGATCATGAACACGACAGAGCTGTGGCCGAGCCCGGTGTTGGGGCCGAGGAGGAGGAAGAGGTTGGGGAAGCCGGACACCATGATGCCGAGGTGGGCGTTGAGCCCCTCCCGGTCCCAGATCGCCTCGAGGCTGGCTCCCCCCGAGCCGATGATCTCGATCTGGCGCAGGTTGGCCCGCACGTCGAAACCGGTGGCGAACACAATGGTGTCGGCGGCTCGCTCGGTGCCCTCGATGTCCCTGATCCCGCCTCGGGTGAGGCAGCTGATCCCCTCCGTCACGAGATCGACCTGAGGCCGCTGCAGCGCCGGGTAGAACGCGCTGGACGGCAGCACCCGTTTGCACCCCATCTGGTAGTCGGGTGTGAGCCGAGCCCGCAGGCCGGGGTCCGGCACCTGCTTCTCGAGATGCCGCCGCGACACCCGCTCGGCCATCGGCTGAAGCTTCGGCGAGACCGTGAAGCCAGCGCCGCGGGCCTCGAGGTTCCAGTACACCAGGTCACGCATCACCCGCTGCGCGAACGGGTGTCGCTCATACAGCCGGCGCTCGCTTCGGTTGATCGGCCGGTCCGGCTTCGGGATCACCCAGGCCGGCGTCCGCTGGTAGACGTCGAGATGCGCGACCCGCTCGGCGATCGCCGGAACCACCTGCACGGCACTTGCCCCCGTGCCCACGACAGCGACCCGCTGCCCCGACAGGTCCCGGTCGTGCCGCCACGCCGCCGAGTGGAACGTCGACCCGGCGAACGTCTCGCGTCCCGGCAGGTCTGGCGTCCTGGGCAGGTGCAGGGCGCCGACCCCGGCCACCAGAACCCGGCCGAGCAGGCTTTCGGAACCCTCCACCTCGACCTCCCACTCGCCGGCGGTGTGGTCGAAGAGCGCGCGGACGACGCGCGCGCCGTAGCGCAGGTGAGGCTCGAGGCCATGCCGCCGTACGCAGTCCTTGAGGTAGTCGAAGATCTCGGGCTGCGGGGAGAACATGCGCGACCAGCGAGGGTTCTGGGCGAACGAGAAGGAGTAGAGGTACGACGGGATGTCGCATGCGCACCCGGGGTAGGTGTTGTCGCGCCAGGTGCCTCCGAGATCTTCCGCCTTCTCGAGGATGACGAAGTCGTGGCGACCCGCCTGCTTGAGGCGGATGGCCATGCCCAGCCCCGAGAAGCCGCTTCCGATGATCACGACGTCGAACCTCCGTGGCACCTCCCGACGCTAGCACCGGCGGCCGGACGTGAGGCGCGCCCGGCGTTGCCTCGGCGAAGGAGGGGTTCGCGGGGCGCTGCGTTATCTTCGTCGTCATGTTCTTCGGGTTCGTGGTGCCGTACGCCGACGCGCGTGAGTTCGCTGAGGTGGCCGCGCTGGGTGAGCGAGCCGGGTGGGACGGGGTGTTCACCTGGGAGGCGCTGTTCGGTGTCGACGCGTGGGTGACGTTGGGCGCCGCCGCGATGACGACGGAGCGGATCCGCCTCGGCACCCTGCTCACGCCCGTCTCACGCTGGAAGCCGTGGGACCTCGCGTCCCGGGTGGGCACGGTGGACAGGCTGAGCAACGGCCGGACCGTCTTGGGGGTGGGGCTCGGTGCGCTGCATGAGGGCTGGCTCGCCTTCGAGGCCGACGAGGGACGCCGGGTGCGGGCGCAGAAGGTCGACGAGTGTCTCGCGATCTACGCGGGCCTGATGCGGGGACAGCCGTTCGGCTACGAGGGGCTGCACTACTCGGCACGGCCCACCGACTTCATGCTGCCGGACCCGCCGGTTCAGCGCCCACACCCCCCAGTGTGGGTCGTGGGGGCACACCTGGTGGGGCGTCCTACCCAGCCGTCCCTCGACCGGGCGGCCCGGTGGGAGGGGCTGATTCCCCAGGTGGTCCACCAGGGAGAGCCCAGCAAGCCGGCCGGTCCGGAGGAGATCGCCTCCGTCGTCGACGAGGTGCGGTCGCGACGGGCCGCGGCCGGGCTGGACATGACCGGGTACGACGTCATCCTCGAGGCCGACAGCACCGGGCAGTTCATCCGGCGCGAGCCTGCGGAGCCGGCTGCCTGGGCCGACGCGGGTGTCACCTGGTGGGTGGAGAGCTGGTGGACGCTCGAGCGGGGGGAGGACGGCACCCGCGAGCTGCTGCGCCGCGTGGCCGCCGGGCCGCCGGGCGCCTAGAGCCACTCACCGAACGCGAGCGGCTCCCGGGTGAACCGATAGGTGGCCCAGTTGAGCCGGACGACCGTTCCGGTCTCGTCGCGGGTGACCCGCAGCATCTCACCGGTCTCACGACCCGAATCGGTCCGGTAAAGGTCCGGCCCGACCTCGACGAACACCGACGGAGGCATCCACTCGGGGGCCCCATCCACCCGCGCTTGCAGCTGGCCGTCGCGGAAGGCGAACGTGAACGGCCGGCCCTCCGAGAACCACAGCCCCAGGATGCCGACGAGCTCCGGTGGTAGCTCAGTGCCCGGCCGCCACGGCTCAGTGTCCGGTGGGTCGTGGTCGATGACGTACCCACCGAGCTCGACGGCGAGAGCCGCAGGGTCCGGGGCCGAGGTCGAGTTCATCATGGCCACGCCCACGGTCTTGGACTGCCGCTGCACCGTGAGTCCGGTGATGTGACCGGGCATGCCGCCGGTGTGCCCGACCCACACCCGGTCGTTGTCACGCATCAGCATCAGGCCGAGGCCCCACGCTGCCTGCCACTTCTCGAGGTCCGCCATGATCTGTGGCTGGCACATCTCCTCGACCGTGTCGTTGCTGAGCACCTCGTCGGTCGGGTCGGCGAGGAACGAGCCCCAGGTCGCCAGGTCGCGAACCGTGCTGGCCATGGCCCCAGCCGGCGCCATCGCCTGGATGTCCAGGACCGGCTCCGTGACCGGGACGTCGCTGAATGGCGGGACGTAGTAGCCCACCGCGACGTTATCGGCCAGCCCGACCGTGGTACGTCGCAGCTCCAGTGGCTCCAGAATCCTTGCCTGCAAGGACTCTGCCCATTCGCGACCGTCGACGCGGGCGATGATCTCACCCAGGACGGAGAACACGAGGTTGGAGTAGTGCCACCGGTAGTGGGGCCGGAGGATCTGCTCGGCGGCGTTCCACCCGACGATGAGGTCGTTTCGGTCGGGGTAGGTGAGCGTGTCCCAGACATCGCCCACCGGCTCGCGCTGCATCCCCGTCACATGGCTCAGCATCTGGCGGATCGTGATGCCGGGGTGCTTGCTCTGGGGGACGAACGTCTCGACGGTGTCGTCGAGGCTGAGCCTGCCTTCGTCGCGCAGCGCCATCACGAGGACGGCGGTGAACGTCTTGCTGTTGGACGCGATGAGGAACTGGGTGTCGTCGTCCGGCGGGTCGTCCGGCTTGGCGATGTCGGCTGCCCCGACGCCGTCGCTCCATGCCAGCTTTCCGTCCCTGGCGACCCCGGCGGCCACTCCCACGACGTAGTGTTTCCGCTGCCGTTCGGCGATCACGTGCCGGAGATGCTTTCGTGAGTCGTCGGACAGGTCGTTCATGACTGGCACCCTACCCGCCGTTGCGCGCTCCGCTATGCCGATGACCGTGACGAGCCACAGCCCTTCCCAGGATGCACCACTGACCGTGGAAATCTGCCGCGTCGCACCACCGACCGGCCGTCGTGCCTGGCTAGGCCGGGAGGGGTGTGTGGTTGTGGTCCGCCGGCACCCTCTCGGCCGGCGGTGGCGGGCCTGGCGGTGTGCCGTTCCCGAACGGCCGGCCGCCGAGCTCGGCCCGGCCGTGTGGTTCGAGCCAGCCCGTCAGGTCGGGGCCTTTCGGCACGATCTGTGTGGGGTTGATCACCTTGTGGACGATGTAGTAGTGCTGCTTGATGTGCACGAAGTCGGTGGTGTCCCCGAAGCCTGGCGTCTGGAACAGGTCGCGCGCATAGGCCCACAGCACCGGCATCTCGGCCAGCTTCTGACGGTTGCACTTGAAGTGGCCGTGGTAGACGGCGTCGAAGCGGGCGAGGGTGGTGAAGAGTCGGACGTCGGCTTCGGTGATCGTGTCGCCGACCAGGTAACGCTGTGTCGAGAGACGTTCGCTGAGCCAGTCGAGCCGGGCGAACAGGCGGTCGTACGCCCGTTCGTACGCCTCCTGTGACCCGGCGAACCCGCAGCGGTACACGCCGTCGTTGACGTCTGCGAAGACGATCTCCGCCACCTGGTCGATCTCAGCACGCAACGGCTCGGGGTAGAGGTCCGGGGCACCGTCGCGATGGTGTTTCCGCCACTGCGTCGAGAAGTCGAGGGTCATCTGTGAGTAGTCGTTGGTCACGACCTCCCCAGTGGTGATGTCGACGATGCACGGAACGGTGATGCCGCGGTCATATCCCGGGAAGCGCTCGAGATAGGCGTCCCGGATCCGCGGGATCCGTAGCACAGGGTCGACTCCACCTGGGTCGAGGTCGAATGACCAGCTGCGCACGTCGTGGGTCGGCCCGCAGATCCCCATCGACAACACGTCTTCCAGGCCGAGCAGCCTGCGCACGACGATCGCGCGGTTGGCCCATGGACAGGCGCGCGCCACGACGAGGCGATATCGTCCCGGCTCGACCGGGTACCCCTCCCGGCCGTCCTCGGTGATCCGGGTCGTGATGTAGGACGTGTCGCGTTCGAAGTCCTTGCCAGACTCCACGTAGGTGCCTCCCGTGCCGTGGTCGGCGGTGTCAACGCTCATCGGGCCTGCCCTTCGCCTTCTCGCCTTCTCGTCTCGTCCAGGCTATGAGGGCGGGTACGCCGTCGTACGGCCACCCCCACCGCCCTCAGATGCGAGCCTCGCGTACCCGAAAGGGCACACTTGGGGTATGACGGAACGCCACGGCGCCGTACGCACCAGGCTCTGGCGCGACGGTTCGCTCATCAAGGAGGACTTCCCCTTCGAGGACATCTCCGACTACATCGACGAGGACGGCTGCCTGGTGTGGGTCGATATCTGTGACGCCGCGAAGCAACAGCTCAACGAGCTCGCCGACGAGCTGACCCTCGACCCGCATGCTGTCGAGGACTCGCTCAGCAACGTCGGTCGGGCGAAGGCGACCCGCTACGCCACCCATACGTTCCTGACGGCGTACGCCACATCACTGCGTCCGGACGACACGCTGACGCATTCTGACGATGAAGCAGGCCCGGAGCAGACGGGTCCGCCCGACCAGCGGGTCGTCACGACCCGAGTCGCGGCGTTCATCCTCCGCCATGGCATCGTCACCGTTCGGACGGGCACCGAGTTCGACATGGACCAGGTCGTCCAGCGCTGGGACGACAACTCCGATCTGCTCAAGTACGGCGTCGGTGCTCTCGTGCACGGGCTCCTCGACGTGATCGTCGACGGGCACTTCGAGGCGGTGCAGGCCATCGATGACAGCATCGAGTCGCTGGAGGACGGCCTTTTCGACGACACCGCGATCAGCAGGGAGGTCCAGCGTCGCACCTACCAGGTCCGCAAGGACCTCGTCGAGCTTCGTCGTGTCGTGCTGCCCATGCGGGAGGTGGTCAACTCCGTGCTGCGCAACCGCAAGGACATCGGGGCACCGTCCGAGCTCGACTCCTGGTACGACGACCTCTACGACCATGTCCTGCGCGCCTCGGAGTGGACCGAGTCGCTTCGCGACATGGTGACCACGATCTTCGAGACGAACCTCTCGCTGCAGGACGCGCGGCTGAACACCGTGATGAAGAAGCTGACGAGCTGGGCCGCGATCATCGCGGTGCCGACCGCTGTCACCGGCTACTTCGGCCAGAACGTGCCATATCCGGGCTTTGCCCAGGAGTGGGGCTTCCTGCTCAGCTGCGTGGTCATCATCACCATGGCGGGCGCCCTGTACGTCGGGTTCAAGCGCCGGGGCTGGCTCTAGTCGGGGGCTTTTCACACATCCAGCAGCCGAGCGCCTTTCGTGGCCCGGTCAGTCGTAGTGCTGCAGGGCTGACCACACCCGTGCCCAGTCGCCCACCGGGTGTCGGCACACCGCAACCGGTTCGCCCTGTTCCTCGTTGTCGACACCTTCCAGGTTGTAGAGCCTGCGCTGCACCTGGCAGGACCGGAACTCCCGGCGAAACGTGGGCATCTCCCCGCCGACCACGACTGCGACGCGGGTGCCGGCCGGGGGACGCGACTGGAAGTAGAGCTGGTTCTGGGCGCTGTAAACCCCGGGCAGCCCCAGTCCCGGACCGTACCGGGCGACCGCGCCGGCCTCCCCGTAGTTGCTCGTGATGATCACCGCGCCACGGGCCTCGCGGGGCGGCAGGGCGTCGTACACGCGCGCGACCTGTCTGACGTACGTCGGCCAGCCGACCGAGTCCTGGGCGGTCTGGTTGATGGCGGGCACCGGCGTCGAGCCGACGACCGACAAGGGAATGATGGGCAGGGCGATGAGCGGCGAGACGAGTGAGTTGGTCACCACTGCAGCGATGAGGAGCACCCGCCAGCGCATCGACCGGGCGGCGAGCTCGGCGGCCGGGACGCATCCCGCGGCCAGGAGCACGGGCAGGTAACCGTACGGGTAGTAGAGCTGGGTGCCGGCGACGAAGACGAGCACCAGGAAAGCCGGGAAGCCGGCCGCCACGAACCGGACCGGGCGCCAGGCCGGCCGTCGCCACAACGCGACCAGCCCAGCCACCCATACCGCGGCCAGCGGTGGGCCTAGCAGGATGAAGAGGAACGGCCACATCAGGACATGCACGTCTGCGCTGTTGTTGTCCGCCAGCGCGCGTCCCATCGTGAGCTCGGGCCAGTGGTTGGTCACCTGGTAGACCACGTTGGGGGAGCCGATAGCGAGTGCGAGAGCGGCAGATCCGAGAGCCCACCGCGAGACGAGGAGCCGGCGCGGGCCGACCAGCAGAATCCCTCCGACGAGCGCTGCGAGCAGCATGGCGACGAGGAGCTTGTTGTACATGCTGAGGCCCACCACGACGCCCGCGACCAGCCACCAGCGTGGCTCCGCGCGCAGCACGGCGCGGATGACCAGCAACGTGACGAGAGGCCAGACGACCTGGTCGATGGATGACGTGAGCATCACGTGCCCGAAGACCAGCGGGGTGGTTGCGAAGCCGTACGCCCATGCGCACAGGGCCTGTGCGCCTCTGCCTCCCCCGAGCTCGCGCGTGATGAGGACGACGACCAGGACGGACATCACCGTCGAGGCGGTAGCGGGGATCCGTACCGCCCACGGCTGGTCCGCCACATGCTGGCTGAAGAATCGCACCAGCAGTGGCGTCAGGGGCGGCTGGTCGACGTACCCCCACCTCGGCTCGAGCATCCGGAAGTAGAGCTCGTCTCGGTGGAAGCCATAGCCGTCACTGAACACCGTGAGGAGGACGGCAACCGCGCCCATGGCGGCCAACACGGGGCCGCGGGCGAGCGGGGGTAGCGGGGGTAGCGGGACAGGCCTGGCTTGCGCGTTGCCCGGTCTGGGACCAGCGAGCGCCTGCACCCGCCGACCGTATCTCGCAGGTTCGTCGGCACGAGGACTGGCAGGGCAGACGGCCGGGGTCCACCCGGTGCCCAGCCCTTGGAAGAATGCGTCCATGGCGCATGCTGCGGATGGCGAGGCAGTCGCCGCGTCCGATCTGACGGGCAGCCTTGTTGAGCTCGACATCGAGACGATCGCCCACGGCGGCCACTTCGTGGGTCGCCACGAGGGGCGGGTCGTCTTCGTCCGGCACACCCTGCCCGGGGAGCGGGTCCTGGCGCGGGTCACGGAAGGCGGCGAGTCGTCGTCGTACCTGCGGGCAGATGCCATCGAGATCCTGCGGTCCGCGCCGGGACGCGTGCAGCCGCGCTGCCCGGTGACCGGACCGGGAGGTTGTGGAGGTTGTGACTTCCAGCACGTCGACCTGGCGACCCAACGCGAGCTGCTCGCTGAGGTGGTCGAGGAGCAGCTGCGAAGGCTTGCGGGCATCGAGTACGCCGTCGAGGTCGAAGCCGTCGACGATGGTGACGGCCTCGGCTGGCGGACCCGTGTCGACTTCTCGGTCGACCCGTTCCATCGGCTCGGGCTGCGCCGCCATCGGTCGCATGACGTCGTCGCGGTGGACCCATGCCCGATCGCGCACCCGGCGTTGGCCGACTTCACCGGCCAACCATGGGACGCGGAGCGGGTCGAGGCCGTGGTCTCGTCCCGCGGCGAGCGGCTGGCCGTCGTCGATGCTCCCGGCCCGCGGCTGCCCCGTCTGGACCTGATCGGCGTGGTCGACGGGCGCGGCCGGCGCATAGGCGGGCGTACCTACGTCCACGAGGACCTGCGCGAGCGTGAGTTCCGGGTGACCGGTGGGGGGTTCTGGCAGGTTCATCCCGCCGCGGCGGGCGTCCTGGTTGATGCCGTCCTGGACCTGGCGGCGGTCGAGCCCGGTGAGCGGGTGGCCGATCTCTATGCCGGGGTCGGCCTCTTCTCGGCCTTCCTCGCGCAGGCCACCGGCCCTCGAGGAGTGGTCTACGGCGTGGAGTCCAACCAGCGCGCCGCCCGCGACGCCCGCCGCAACCTCCACGACCTGCCCCAGGTGCGGCTGGTGCACGCGCCGGTGGAGTCGGCATTGCGGCGAGGGCTCGTCGACGGCCCCTGTGACCTTGTCGTCCTCGACCCGCCACGCACCGGAGCACGCTCACGCATCGTGCAAGCGATCACCGGGCTGGCGCCTTCGCGCGTCGTCTACGTGGCCTGCGACCCGGCGGCCCTGGCGCGAGACATCGCGACGTTCAGCGCAGCCGGATACGACCTGACGAGGCTTCGCGCCTTCGACCTCTTCCCGATGACCCATCACGTCGAGTGCGTCGCGCTCCTCGTGCGACGCACCGTCGACCCGCCCACCGGATGAGCGGCACAGCGGCAGTGCGCCCCAGCTCGGCGGTTGTCAGTCGTCGAACCCGACACCCGTTGCGTGCAGCGGGCAGTAGCCGTACGGGTTCTTGTGCAGGTACTGCTGGTGGTAGCCCTCCGCGTAGTAGTAGCTCTGCAACGGCAGGATCGACGTGGTCACGTCGCCGTAGCCGGCCTTCGTCATGGCGACCTGGTAGGCGTCACGGGAGGCCTCAGCGGCTGACTGCTGCTCGTCGCTGGTGGTCAGGATGACCGAGCGGTACTGGCTGCCGACGTCGTTGCCCTGGCGCATTCCCTGGGTGGGGTCGTGGTTCTCCCAGAACACCTTCAGCAGTCCGTCGTACGAGACCTTGTCGGGGTCGAACACCACGCGCACCACCTCTGCGTGGCCGGTGCGACCGCTGCAGACCTCCTCGTACGACGGGTGCGGCGACACTCCCCCGGCGTACCCGACGGACGTGGACCAGACGCCGGGCAGCTGCCAGAACGTCTTCTCCTCGCCCCAGAAGCACCCCAGCCCGAACACCGCGACCTGGAAACCCTCCGGGATCTCGCCTTCGAGCGGCGTGCCCAGCACCTCGTGCTTGTCCGGCAAGGTGAAGGGCCTCTGCGACCTGCCCGGAAGGGCCGATGCGGTGGTGGGAAGCTGGGTCTTGGCCCGGCTGAAGATCATGGCTGCACTTCTTCCTCGTCGTCGCTATACGGTGAGGCATGCCCGGCGTCGTGAGAGAGCTCTCAGGTATCGACGCACAGGCGGTCACCTCATTGTGGCAGGCCGCCACGGACAAACGCCGACGCGAGACGGGCCTCGAGCCCGTCGTCGCACCCAACTCCCAGCTGTCTCGACCCGGCGTGTTCGCGGTCGGTGTCGTCGAGGCTGCGGAGCTGGTGTCGATGGCCCTTGCTCTGCCGGCGCGTGCCGATGACGGACGCAGTGAGCACAACGTCCCCGGCCTCGCGCATATTTCGTCGGTAGCGACGCTGCCCGGACACTGGGGTCGGGGTCTCGCCAGCCGGTGCCTGCACGCCGTCATGTTGCAGGCCAGCAGGCGCGGTTTCGCCCGGGTCCAGCTGTGGACCCAGGTCGCGAACGTGGCCGCCCGGCACCTGTACGAGCGGGAGGGCTTCGAGCCCTCCGGGCGCCGGAGGCTCGACGACAACGGCGAACCGATCGCCCACTACATGCGTGACCTGCCCGCCATCCCCTGGGTGGCTCGCCCCGCGTCGCGGCTGGTCTGCCTCGACTCGACAGATCGGCTGCTGCTGCTGCACTGGCGTGACCCGGTGGACGGCTACCAGCTGTGGGAGCCGCCCGGCGGGGGGATCGAGCCCGGGGAGACCTCGTACGACGCCGTACTGCGCGAGTGGCGCGAGGAGACCGGGCTGCCGACACCCCAGATGACGGGAGTGGTCACGTCCGTGGCGCGGGAGGTGGTGTTCAAGGGCGTTCGCAGCATCGTGGACGAGGACTTCTTCCTGGGCCGGTCGTCCACCGCTGGCACGCCGCGGCCCGACGAGGCGACGGCTGCCGAGCAGGACGCCTACCTCGGGCACGCCTGGCTCGGCTGGTACGAGCTCGAGACGTTGAAGGACCCGGTCGAGCCGGACCTGCTGCCGGTCCTGCGGCGCCTGGTCCCCGACGGGCCCTGGGCCGCGTGAGATCTCCTCGACGAGCCGTCCGGCACACCGTGAGACGCGTTTAGTGCGTGCGACCGTGGGGTATCTGCGGCCTGCGCACACACTCGAGGCTCGCGAAAGGCTGGATAGATGAAAGCGGTTACCTGGCAGGGCAAGCGAGACGTACGGGTCGAGGAGGTACCGGATCCCAGGATCGAGCAGCCAACCGACGCCATCATCAAGGTGACCAGTACCGGCCTGTGCGGGTCGGACCTGCACCTGTACGAGGTTCTTGCTCCGTTCATGAACGCCGGAGACATCCTCGGTCACGAGCCGATGGGCGTCGTCGAGGCAGTGGGCTTCGAGGTGCCCAACCTCTCCCCGGGAGACCGGGTCGTGGTGCCGTTCCAGATCGCCTGTGGCTCGTGCTGGATGTGTGAGCGAAACCTCCCCACCCAGTGCGAGACCACCCAGGTCCGCGAAGAAGGAATGGGCGCCCGGCTCTTCGGGTACACGAAGCTGTACGGGGCTGTCCCTGGCGGTCAGGCCGAGTATCTGCGCGTCCCCCAGGCTCAGTTCGGGCCCGTCAAGATTCCGGAGGGGCCGTCGGACGACCGCTTCCTCTTCCTCTCCGACGTCCTGCCCACCGCCTGGCAGGCGGTTCAGTACGCCGACGTCGGGCCAGGCGACACGTTGCTTGTACTCGGTTTGGGGCCGATCGGCGACATGTCCACCAGGATCGCCATGCACCGGGGCTGCCGCGTGCTCGGTGTCGACATCGTCCCCGAACGTCTGAAACGGAGCGCCGCCAACGGCGTCGAGACCATCGATGGGCGCGAGTTCGAGGTCGGCGACGCCGTCCGTGCCCTGACCAACGGGCGTGGCGCAGACGGGGTCATCGACGCGGTCGGCATGGAGGCGCACGGGTCGCCGGTGCCCAAGATCGCCCAGGATCTGGTGGGTCTGCTACCCAAGAAGCTCGCCCAGTCCGCGATGCGGCGAACCGGCGTCGACCGACTCTCGGCTTTCTACTCAGCCATCGACGCGGTCCGTCGCGGCGGCACCATCTCGCTATCGGGTGTGTACGGCGGGCAGACCGACCCGCTTCCCATGATGACACTGTTCGACAAGCAGATAACAGTTCGCATGGGACAGGCCAACGTCCGTCGCTGGGTCGACGACATCCTTCCGCTTCTCGACGACGAGGACCCGTTGGGCGTTGAAAGCTTCGCGACCCATCACGTGCCGCTCCATGAGGCACCGCAGGCCTACGAGATGTTCCAGAAGAAGACGGACGGCGCGGTCAAGGTGGTATTCCGACCATAATGGCGCAACCGCGCGTGGTGCCGGTGACCGGAGCGTCCAGCGGCATCGGCCGGGCGACCGCACTCATCTTGGCGCGGCAGGGACACCACCTGCTGCTGATGGCGCGCGGCAGGGCGAGGCTTGAGGAGGTGGCGGCCGAGTGCTTGCGCCGCGGGGCGGCCTCCGCGTCCGTGCGACCCGGTGGCGTGGCGGACGAGCGGGTGATCCAGGCGACGTTCGACGATGCCGTCGCGACGTTCGGGCGGGTGGACGCGGTCGTCCACTCGGCGGGTGTCGCGGCCTACGGCAGGTTCGTCGACATCCCGGCCGACATCCTTCAGCGAGTCATGGACACGAACCTCACGGGTACGGCGAACGTGGGCCGGGTTGCGCTGCGTCGGTTCGAGAGCCAAGGCGGAGGGCACGCGGTCTTCATCGGCTCTCTGCTCGGCAAGATCGTGGCGCCGCAGATGTCGCCGTACGCCACCAGCAAATGGGCCGTCCACGCGTTGGTCCGGACCATGCAGATCGAGGCCCGTCAGACTCCAGGTGTGGAGGTCAGCCTGGTGACCCCCGGCAGTGTCGACACGCCCATCTACGGATGGGCGGCGAGCGTCTCGGGACGTCGAGGGCAGCCTCCGCCACCGGTCGACACGGCCGAGAAGGCGGCCAGGGCTGTCGTGAACGTGCTGGACCGACCGCGGCGGGAGGTCTCAGTTGGACTCGCCAACCCGTTGACAGTCCTGGGTTTCCGATTCATGCCCGCCCTCTTCGACCGCCTGGTCACGCCGATAATGGGTACCTTCGGACTTGACCCGAAGCCGGCCGTGCAGACCGACGGGAACCTCTTCGAGTCGTTAGACCCGCCGGAGACCTCCTATGGCCAACGCGACCCGGCTCCGGTCCGGGTCGTCAGAAGGGTGCTCGACCGCACAGCGGCCGTGCTGTCCCGGACGTCGTGACACGGGCTGTCTCAGTGGAACGTTCTGCCCTCGGCAAGCATCTGGACGCACATCGCGATGCGCTTGGCCCGGGTATCGGGTCGCTTGGCGTCGTGCACGCGGTAGAGCACGGCGTACCGGTTGCCGCGGCTGATCGTCGCGAAGAACTCCTTCGCCGCCGGGTCGGCGTCGAGCGCCGCCTGCAGGTCGGCCGGGACGGTGATGGTCGCGGACCCGCCGTACGCCGCCTCCCAACGGCCGTCGGCCTTGGCCGCCTCAACCTGCGCCAGGCCGGCCGGGCGCATCCGGTCGGCGCGGACCAGCTCGGCCACCTTGTCGACGTTGGTCTTCGACCACTTGCTCCGTGACCGGCGTGGCGTGAAGCGCTGCAGGAAGTAGCTCTCGTCGAGCGACCTCTTCTGCCCGTCGATCCAGCCATAGCAAAGCGCTACGTCGAGGGCTTCGCCGTACGTCACGGTGGGGATGCCGGATGCCTTCTTGGCGATCTGCAGCCACAGGCCGGGGGACCCGGCGTGGTTGGCCTCGAGCCAGCTCTCCCACTCAGCGAGAGAACCGAACGGGATGACGGGAAGGTCGTTCGTCGGCGTCACGGCTCAATTCTGGCGCAGGACGTCAGGTGGCGAACGTGACCTCGTTGTGCGGCTTGATCGTCGAGGTCACCCCGGGGTAGCTCACGTAACAGAGGCACATGTTGGTGTGCGCGATGATCTGCTTCGCGCTGATGGGCACCTTCTCGCCGTCGGTCATGTCGAAGATCGCGTCCTCGGTCGTGTGGGCGTCCTCCACGAGGGTCATGTCGAAGCCCTCCACCAGCGCGCGGATCGTGGTGGCACGGATGCACCAGTCGGTCGCGGCTCCGGTGATGACCAGATGGCCGACGCCGAGCCCGTCCAGAGTCTCCCGCAGCGTGGTCTCGGCGAAGGAGTCGTTGAACCGCTTCGGCACCACGACGTCGTCCTCACCGGGCCGGATCGCCTCGACGATCTGCCAGCCGTCCGAGCCCGGCACGAGCTCCTCGTCCTGGTGCTGGACCCAGATGACAGGCACCTTCTCTGCTTTGGCCTGCTGGATCAGGGTGCCGATCCGCTCAACCACGCCCGCAGGGTCGAAGGTGTCGGCCATCACCGAGTTCTGCACGTCGATGACGACAAGAGCCGTCTTGCGGGCCCGGGGAGCGTCTGTGGAGTCGGTCATGACCGCGCCTTTCTGTCTGACTGGTAGGTGATGGCTACTCTAGGAGGTCATCAGGACGGTTTCCGTCCGCTTTCTCAAGGAGTTCACCGTGCCGCTCTCGAGCCCGACCAGCCGGGTGCTGTCGGTCCTCGAGCGCCTCCAGGAGCGGCCGGGGCTCTCGGCTCGGCTCCTCGCCTCGGAGATCGGCGTCGACAAGCGGACGGTGCGCCGGTACGTCGCAAGCCTGCGCGACATGGGGATCCCTATCGAGCCGATCCGCGGAAAGGACGGCGGCTACCGCCTCCGGCAGGGGTACCGGATGCCGCCGCTGATGTTCACCACCGCTGAGGCCGTCGCGGTGACGCTGGCCGTTGCCGCCATGCAGAGAGGCGCTGTCGAGGACCCGGAGGACCTGGGCGGTGACCCGGCGATCTCGACGGCCCTCGAGAAGCTTGCCCGGGTGCTGCCGCGTCACGTGGCGAGCCGGATGACGATGGTGCGGGCCGCCGTGTCGGCGCCACCGGAGCTGGAGTCGCCCGGGCCCCACGCGCCGCACCCGGCGCTGCTTGTTCCGCTCGCGGAGGCGGTGGTTGGCCAGCGCAGGTGCCGGGTCCGGCACCGTTCGCATGGCGGGGCCATCACGGTGCGCGAGGTGAACCCGTATGGCCTGGTGGTGCTCGACGGCGGCTGGTACCTGCACGCGTGGTGCCATCTCCGGCAGGCCCGTCGTACCTTCCGCATCGACAGGATCGATCGCGTGGACGTGCTGGTGGGCCAGTTCTCGGCACCGCAGGGGCTCGATGTGGTGGCGGCCGTCGAGGAGTCGCTCGCGCTCGCGAGGCCGGAGTGGGCCGTGACCATGCTCGTGCAGGCGCCCCTGTCGGACGTCCAGGACCACGTGCCGCGCCGGCTCGGGGTCCTCGAGGCCGTCGGTCCGCGCGAGACCCGGCTGCGATCCTCGACGAGCAACCTCGACTACTTCGTCTGGAGGGTCAGCGACCTGCCGTTCGCGATGACGGTCGTGACTCCGGACGAGCTCCGAGTCGCTTTCGGGCGTCACGCCGAGCGGCTGCTGGCAGTCGCGCACGGCTACGCTTCACGGCATGGTTGACGTGACCGGCAAGGGCTTCGAGACTCGGGCGATCCATGCCGGGCAGCCGGCCAACGCGGAGAACGGCGCCGTCATGACGCCGATCTACGCGACCAGCACGTACAAGCAGGACGGCGTCGGTGGCCTCCGCGGCGGTTACGAGTACTCCCGCACCAGCAACCCGACCCGCCGAGCGCTCGAGGAGTGCCTGGCGGCCCTTGAGGAGGGGGTGCGCGCGGTCGCCTTCTCGTCCGGCATGGCGGCGGAGGATGCCCTGCTGCGCGTTGTGTGCTCGCGCGGTGACCACGTCATCATCCCGACGGACGCGTATGGCGGCACCTATCGCCTGGTGAAGCAGATCTTCGAGCCTTGGGGCCTGGACCATACTCCAGCCGGTGGGCACGACCTGGAGGCGATCAGCGCAGCCTTGCAGCCTGGCCGCACCAGGGTCATCTGGATCGAGACGCCCACCAATCCGCTGCTCGGGATCGCCGACATCGCTGCGCTCGCCACCATCGCGAAGGACAACGGCGCGCTGCTCGTCGTCGACAATACGTTCGCAACCCCTTATCTGCAAAGACCTCTGACGCTCGGGGCTGACGTCGTCGTGCACTCGACGACCAAGTACGTCGGAGGGCACAGCGACGTGGTGGGCGGGGCCGTCGTCACGCCCAACGAGGAGCTCGGCGCGGCGCTCGCGACCTTCCAGAACTCCACCGGCGCGATCGCGGGACCGTTCGACGCCTACCTGACCCTCCGTGGCCTGAAGACGCTTGCCGTGCGGATGGAGCGCCACTGTGACAACGCGGAACGGGTGGTCGAAGCCCTCCGGGCCCATGAGGCCGTGGTCGAGGTGTTCTACCCGGGGATCAAGGACCACCCCGGCCACGAGATCGCGGTGCGCCAGATGGACCGCTTCGGTGGCATGGTGTCCTTCCGGGTCAAGGGCGGCGCGGAGGCGGCCCGCAGCGTGTGCGAGCGCGCCGAGATCTTCACTCTCGCCGAGTCGCTGGGCGGTGTCGAGTCGCTCGTCGAGCTGCCGGCCACGATGACGCACGCGTCGGTTGCCGACTCGCCGCTCGCCGTACCCCCCGACCTGGTGCGCCTGTCGGTCGGGATCGAGTCCGTCCAGGACCTCATCGCGGACCTCGACGTCATGCTCTCCGTCTGAGCGCGAACCTGCCGTGGGACTCGTCTACTGCGTCGACTTCGGGTCTACGTTCACGAAGGCGGCGCTCGTCGACACCGAGACCGGAGAGCTGCTCGGTACGGGGAGCCATCGCACCACTCTCGACACGGATGTGCTCGACGGCTGGCGGGCACTGCGCGATCGGCTGGCGGGGCTGGCGGGAGGTCGGGACGCCCCTGTGCTCGCCTGCTCCTCGGCCGGCGGTGGGCTCCGAATCGCCGTCGTCGGCAACGAGGAGCTGGTGACCGCGGAGGCGGGCCGTCGGGTCGCGCTGTCGAGCGGAGGACGGGTGGTCCACGTGTCGTCGTACGACGTCGACCTTGGACCCCTTCGCGCGAGTCAGCCGGATGTGCTGCTGCTCGTCGGAGGGACGGACGGCGGGAACGCGGAGGTGCTGCTGGCGAACGCGGCGGCGCTCGCCGATGCGCGCTGGCCGGGCCCGGTCGTAGTCGCCGGGAACGCCGACGCGGTTGGGCCGGTCGAAGCTCGGTTCGATGCCGCGAACGTGCCGTTCGTCGTTGCTGACAACGTGGTTCCGCAGATCGGTGTGCTGCGCCCGGAAGGGGCGCGGTCGGCGATCCGCCAGATGTTCCTGGCGCATGTGATCGGGGGTAAGCACCTTTCGAAGAGCGGCGACTTCACCTCGATGGTGCAGGGAGCGACGCCCGACCTGGTGCTCACAGCCGTGGAGCTGCTCGCCCGGGGTCTCGGCGCGGACCACCCGGGCGCCGGGGACGTGGTCGTTGTCGACGTGGGTGGCGCCACGACGGACATCCACTCGGTCGTCGAGGTGGACCCGGAGGACGCCGGGCTGAGCCGGGAAGTGGTGGCGACCGTCCCGGTCACCCGAACGGTGGAGGGTGATCTCGGGATGCGGTGGAGCGCCGTACCGACGGTCGAGGCGGCCGTCGAGGCGGGACTCGACGTGCCCGATGGGCTGGCCGCCGCTGCTGAGGTCAGGCGTGCGGACCGGAGCCTGGTTCCGTCGACACCCGGGCAGACACAGGAGGACCTGGCCATCGCGTCCGCTGCGGTCGTCCTCGCGGTACGCCGTCACGCCGGCCGTCAGCAGGTGGTGTTCGGGCCCGACGGTCGGCTCGTGGAGCGCACCGGGAGGGACCTGCGGGAGGTGCACCTGCTCGTCGGCTCCGGAGGGGTGCTGCGGCACAACACCAGAGCCGACGCGCTCGGCGTCATCGCGGCCGGGACGGGGCACCACGTGGACGGCGGCTGGCTCGTCCCGCGCAACCCCCGCGTGGTCATCGACCGTGACTATGTGCTCGCCGCCGCCGGGCTGCTCGTCGCCGAGTACCCGAAGGCGGCCTACCGCCTGCTGGGGCGGCTCTGGCAGGACGGCCGGTCGACGGGGGAGTCGTCGCTCAGTGGGTGAGCGCGATCTCCTCGGGGTCCGACTCCTCGAGCTGCTGCGCCTGTCGGGCCTTGAGCGGCAGCTCACGGATGAACAGTGAGACCGCGAGCGCTACCACCACCACCGGGATCGCCCACAGGAACATGTCGTGCAGCGACTCGGCGAACGCTTTGAGCACGAGCCCCTTGATCGGATCCGGCAGGTGCTGGATCTTCTGCACGTTGCTGGTGTTGATGCCGCCCACCGGCGCCGCGCCGTGACCCAGGACGGCGGCGACGTGTGTCGCCAGCCGCGCGGACAGAATCGCCCCGAAGACGGCGGCACCGAACGTCCCACCCATCGAGCGGAAGAACGCGACCGAGCTGGTGGCCGTTCCCATGTGACGCCTGTCGACGGCGTTCTGCACGATCGTCACGACGATCTGCATGCTGAAGCCGAGACCGGCGCCGAACAGGTAGAAGAAGATGGCCGCCTGCCAGTACGGCGAGTCGACCCCCAGCCGTGACAACAGGAAGAGCGCCACGATGACGGTGGTGGCTCCGGCGATCGGGAACGCCTTGTAGCGCCCCGTTCTGCTCATCGCGATCCCGGAGGAGATCGAGGTCGAGAAGATCCCGATGACCATGGGCAGGAAGGCAAGTCCAGACTTGGTGGGGCTGTAGCCCTGGACGACCTGAAGGTAGACCGGCAGGAAGATGATGGCGCCGAACATGGCGAAACCCAGGATGAAGCTGTACAGGTTGGCCGTGCGGAACACCGAGATCCTAAAGAGCTCCAGTGGGATGATCGGCTCGGTCGCCCGTGACTCCACGAACACGAACAGGGCGGTCAGGAGCAGGCCCGCCACGATGAGCGCGATGCCGTTCCCAGAGCCCCAACCGACATCGGGCCCGGCCCAGGTCGTGTAGAGAAGGAACGAGCTGACGGCCGCCACGATGGTGGCAGCGCCCAGGTAGTCGATGGCGTGCTCGCGCCGTACGTGCTTCATCTTCAACGCTGTGGTCGTGATGACGAGGGCGCCGATGCCGATCGGGATGTTGATGTAGAAGATCCAGCGCCAGCCCGGGCCGTCGGTGAAGAAGCCACCCAGCAGCGGCCCGAGGACGCTCGACGTGCCGAAGACCGCACCGAAGTAGCCGCCGTAGCGGCCGCGCTCTCGCGGGGGCACGATGTCACCCATGGTGGCGAGCGCCAGTGCGAACAGGCCACCGCCGCCGAGCCCCTGGATCGCACGGAACGCGATCAGCTCGCCGATGCTCTGGGACAGTCCTGCCAGTAGCGAGCCGGCGAGGAACGTGATGATCGCGGCCTGGAAGATCAGCTTGCGCCCGTAGAGGTCGGAGATCTTACCCCAGAGGGGGGTCGAGGCGGTCTGCGTCAGCAGGTACGCCGTCACGACCCAGGACAGCTTGCTCAACCCACCCAGCTCGGACGTGATGCGCGGGAGCGCCGTACCGACGATGGACTGGTCGAGGGCGGCCAGGAACATTCCGGCCATCAGGCCGCCCATCACGACCAGGATCTGCCGGTGGGAGAGGTAGCCGTCGGAGTCAGCGGTGGGAACGTCGGTCTGGGGGTGTTCGGTCATGAGGTGAGGCTCCGTGACTCGTCGAGGTCGTTGGCGTTGCGGAGGTCACCCGCAAGCCGGTTGAGCAGGACTCTGAGGTGCTGCAGGTCGTCGTCGCTCCAGGGTTCGAGGGCAGCCTTGATGCGCAGGAACCGGCGACGGAACGCCGCCTGCATGTACTCCTCACCGGCCGTCGTGAGCCGGACCAGGCTCGCCCGGCCGTCGGCGGGGTCGGATGTGCGCTCGACGATCCCCTTGTCCTCGAGCTGCTTGATCTGGCGACTCACGGTGGAGGCGTCGAGCTCCACGCTGGCCGCGAGGTCGGAAAGCCGCATCTCCCGGTGGCACATGAGCGACTTGGCGAGCGGGAACGTCGACGGGTCGACCTGGTCCTCGGGATGGCGGGTGCGCAGCTTGCGGCCAGCCTGCATGAGCAGGCCGATCACGGCCTCCTCCGGCGTGGCCGGCTCATCCAGAGCGACCTGGCCCCCCGGCTGGGCGAGATTCGTTTGCATGGCGCAAGCATATATCTAGATGCGTGCACCATGCAACCTGACAGGTGGTCCCATAGGCTGCAGACATGGAGAACCCCGACTCCGGATCGGACACCGGCTCGACGATCGCCGTACCAACACCTCCGCCGGACCTCCCGGGCGTGACCCTGGAGCAGATCGAGGCGGCCCGGGAGAGGCTTCGCGGTACGGCGCTGGTGACCCCCATGGAGAGCTCGCGCTGGCTGAGCTCGCTGACAGGTACCCAGGTCCACCTCAAATGCGAGAACCTGCAGCGCACCGGGTCGTTCAAGATCCGCGGCGCGTACCTACGCATCAGCAACCTGACCAGCGAGGAGCGCGCACATGGCGTCGTCGCGGCGAGCGCCGGCAACCACGCGCAGGGCGTGGCGCTCGCCGCTGCCCTGCTGGGCATCAAGGCCACCGTGTTCATGCCGTACGGCGCCCCGATCCCCAAGGAGAACGCGACCCGTGGCTACGGCGCCACCGTCAGGTTCGCGGGCCACACCATCGATGACGCGCTGGTACAGGCGCGGGCCTTCTCGGCTGAGACGGGTGCCATCTTGATCCACCCGTTCGACCACCCGGACATCGTGGCCGGCCAGGGCACGTGCGGGCTCGAGATCATCGAGCAGACGCCCGACGTCAGGACAGTGCTGGTGCCCACCGGAGGCGGTGGCCTGATCGCCGGCATCTCGACAGCGATCAAGGCGAAGCGCCCCGACGTGACCGTCGTCGGCGTCCAGGCGGAGACGGCAGCGGCGTACCCCGAGTCGCTGAGGTCCGGCCGGCCGGTCGCTTTGGAGTCCATGGTCACGATGGCGGACGGCATCGCGGTCGGCTGCCCGGGCGACGTGCCCTTCGCCGCCGTCCAGCGCAACGTCGACGGGGTCCGCACCGTCTCCGAGGAGTCGCTGTCCACCGCGTTGCTGGCCCTGATGGAGCGCGCCAAGGTCGTCGTAGAGCCGGCAGGCGCGGCCGCGGTGGCGGCCCTGATGGACACCCCCCACGACTTCGCCGGGCCGATCGTGGCCGTGCTCTCCGGGGGCAACATGGACCCGCTGCTGATGATGCGCGTGATCCGGCACGGCATGGCGGCCCAGGGACGCTATCTGACGATCCGCTGCCGGATCCCCGACCGGCCGGGCGGTCTGGCCGGCCTGCTCGCCGAGCTCAGTGCCGCCGAGGCGAACGTGCTCGACGTGGTCCATGAGCGTACGTCGGAGACCCTGCCACTTGACCAGGTCGAGGTCGTGCTGCAGCTCGAGATGAGGGGCCCCGAGCACCGCGAGGAGGTGCTCAAGCGGTTGACGTCGGGCGGATATGCGCCGACGGTCAACTGACGGGTCACCACGATGACCTGAGCTGCTGGGTCGAAAGCCTGTCGGGCGCCTCTGGCATCCTGGATGGCGCGGCACGAGGGAGGGTTTCATTGACCACTGCAGCAGTCGAGGCCGACGACCTGGTGAAGGTCTTCGCCTCCCGCAAGACCCGAGTCAGGGCACTCGACGGCTTGTCGCTGCGGTTGCCGGAGGGCACGGTCCTCGGCCTGCTTGGTCCGAACGGGTCGGGAAAGACCACGGCGGTCCGGGCCCTTGCCACCCTGCTGCCCCTCGACTCCGGCTCCGCGCGGGTGCTGGGTCACGATGTTCGGACCGAGCCCGACGTGGTACGTCGTCTGATCGGCCTCTCGGGGCAGTACTCGGCGGTCGACGAGAACCTGACCGGCAAGGAGAATCTTTGGCTCTTCGGCCGGCTCTACGGCCTGCCCTCCCGACTGGCGAGGACGCGAGCGACGGACCTGCTCGACCTGTTCGACCTCTCCGACGCCGCCGACCGGGTGGCGAAGACCTACTCGGGAGGCATGAAGCGGCGCCTCGACCTGGCTGGCGCGCTGGTCGCCTCGCCGAGGGTGCTGTTCCTGGACGAGCCCACGACGGGCCTCGACCCGCGCAGCCGGCTCGACCTGTGGGATGTCATCCGCGAGCGGGTGGCGGCCGGCACGTCCCTCCTGCTCACCACGCAGTACCTCGAGGAGGCCGATGCGCTGGCCAGCCTGATCGCGGTCATCGACCACGGCCACCTGATCGCGGAGGGCACCTCGGACGAGCTCAAGGCCCACGTGGGCGGCGAGCGCATCGAGGTCGTGGTGCGCGACTCCGCCCGTCTCGAGGAAGCCGAGCAGGTTGTGAGAGCCGAGGCGATCGGTGAAGCAGCCGTGGACCGCCACACCCGGAAGGTGAGTGCCCCGGTCCAGGGCGGCTCCGCCGTCCTAGTGGCCACGATCCGAGAGCTCGACGCGCGTGGTATCGCGATCGACGACGTCGCGCTGCGCCGACCGACCCTGGACGACGTCTTCCTCAGGCTGACCGGTCATGCCGCCGAGCTCGAGGCCGAAGCCCCAACCCCGTTGGAGCAGCTGCGATGACCAGCCAAGCCCTGCAGCCGACCCGACCCAACGCCATCAGGGATGCCATGCTGATGAGTTGGCGAAACCTGAAACAGATCCCCCGGGTGCCCGACAAGCTCATGTACGGCACGATCCAGCCGATCATGTTCGTCCTGCTGTTCGCCTACGTGTTCGGCGGGGCCATCCCGGTGGGTGGCCACTCCAGCCCCGCGACGTACCGGGAGTTCCTGATGGCGGGGATCTTCGCCCAGACGATGGGCTTTGCGGTGGCCTCCGCGTCCGTCGGGTTGGCCGACGACATGCAGAAGGGTCTGATCGACAGGTTCCGGTCTTTCCCCATCGCGCGGTCCGCGGTGATCGCCGGCCGGGTCATCGGCGACCTCGTCTTCAACACGTTCGTCATGTTGATCATGGTCGTGTGCGGCTTCATCGTCGGGTGGCGGTGGCACGACGGGATACTTCGGGCCGCGGCCGCCTTTGGGCTTCTCCTGCTGCTCGCGTTCTCGATGCTGTGGGTAGGTGCGCTGATCGGCCTCTCGGTGAAGTCGGCCGAGGTGGCGGCCAGCGCCGGCCTGATCTGGCTGTTCCCGGTCACTTTCATCTCCAACATCTTCGTGCCCGGCGACCGGCTGCCCAGCGTGCTGAAGCCCATCGCCGCGTGGAACCCGCTCTCGACGGTGACGTCAGCCTGTCGCAACCTGTTCGGCAACCCCAACCCGTTCGTGACGGGCGGGTTCCCGGCCCGGCATCCGCTCGTGCTGTCGCTGATCTACTGCGTGGCGATCACCGCGATCTTCGCGCCGCTGGCCATCCGTAAGTACAACCGGGCGACCGCCCGCTAGTCGTCGCCGGCCCGCGTCAGTCGCCTTGGTCGCCTGTGTAACGAGGGAAGGCGTGCCAGGGTGGCCGGGGACACACGTCAATCGCCCGGGGGGGCAGCGTTTGAGTGGTGCACCACTCAGATGGCCCTCCAGCCACCCAGATTTGAGTGGCTGAAGGGTTACTTGGGTGGTGGGCCACTCAAGCTGGCGCGGACCCGCCCGCCGGCCTTTGCCTGGCATGCCAGGCAAGCGCCGCCGCTGGACGTGCCAGGCAAACGCCGCCGCCGGACGTGCCAGGCAAACGCCGCCGCCGGAACTGTCAGGGATCAGCCGACGAACGGCTTGACCTCGACGATGTCGACGCTGACCACCAGGTCCTTCTTGGGCGCCTTGTAGCTCGCCGACTCGCCAGGGCGTTTGCCCACGATCGCCGCGCCGAGCGGTGACTGCGGCGAGTAGACGCTCATCTCGACGCTGTTGTCGGTGGCGAGCACCTCCCGCGCGCCCAACAGGAACGTCTCCGTGTCGCCGTCGGCGAACCTGACCGTGACCTGCATGCCAGGCTCGACGATCCCGTCGTCCTTCGGCGTCTCGCCCACCTGCGCCCGGGTGAGCATGTCCTCGAGCTGGACGATCCTCGACTCGGCCTTGCTCTGCTCTTCGCGGGCCGCGTGGTAGCCGCCGTTCTCTCGCAGGTCGCCCTCCTCGCGGGCATCCGCGATCTTTCGCGAGATCGCGGCGCGGCCCGGACCCTTGAGGTTCTCCAGCTCCGCCGAGAGCCGGTCGAAGGCCTCCTGCGTGAGCCAGATGACGTTCTCGGCTGTCGGCTGCGTCACGGACGGTGCTCCTTGGTCGAGGGCGGGCGGCACTCACACGCCCGTAGCGGGGAAGAAATCGAGGCTATCAAGAAATCGAGGCGAGGCCACGTCGCTTGGGTTCTCGGCGTCCACGAGCTCAGCGACAGCCCGCCACGACAGCGGTTGTCGCGGTCCGTTCGGTCTTGATGGTGGTCGTGAGCCTGCGTGTTCCGCTCGGCCCGGACGGAATCCGGACCACGGTCTCGCCGACCTGGGAATGGTCCTCGGCAACCGCCGACAGACTGCACCGGACCGGGCCGGTCGACGTACGGGTGATCTGCACCGTCACCGACACCTCGTGTGGCGAGGTGACCCGGAAGGACTGCACGAGACCACCCACCGCGTCATGAGACTGCCCCAGCGCGGCCCAGACTGCCCAGGCGAGCAGCACTACGGCAAGAAGCGCGACCACCGCGGGCCCGGTATACCTGCTGCGAGCCGGCCGGCCATACCTCGTCGCGAGCGACTGCTCGGGGTCGCGTCCCGGCGGCTCGGTCACGCGGTGTCAGCTCCGTCGAAGGCTCATGGGCAGGCTGGGGTGATGAGGGCAGCGAAGGCCGGTGTTGGGTGGGGGGCGATCGTCGTACACCATTGTGTCTTGTCGATAATCCGCTCCGCACAGTGAGTGAGGTCTCTCAGTGAGCGAACCGCTCCGGCTGATGGCCGTGCACGCGCATCCTGACGACGAGTCGAGCAAGGGTGCCGCGAGCATGGCGAAGTATGTCGCCGAAGGGGTCGACGTCCACGTCGTTACGTGCACCGGGGGGGAGCGGGGGTCGATCCTGAACCCGAACATGGACCGCCCCGACGTCCTCGCGAACATGGCGGAGATCCGACGGCAGGAGATGGACGCGGCACGCGAGATCCTCGGCGTGAGCCAGGACTGGCTCGGCTACGTGGACTCCGGCTGGCCGGAGGGCGACCCGTTGCCGCCGCTCCCGGAAGGCTGCTTCGCACTGGTTCCCGTCGACGAGGCGGCCGCGTCGCTCGTTCGGCTGATCCGCTCGTTCAGACCGCATGTGATCACCACGTACGACGAGAACGGCGGCTACCCCCACCCCGACCACATCATGGTGCACAAGGTGACCCTGCGAGCTTGGGAGGCCGCCGGCGACCCAACCGCCTACCGGGACGAGGGCGTGCCCTGGCAGCCGCTCAAGCTCTACTACCACCACACGTTCCACCGCGACCGCATCTTGGCGATGCACGAGGCGATGCTGGCCAAGGGCCTCGAGTCGCCGTACGCGGAGCGGCTCAAGGACTGGAAGCAGGACCCCGACCACGAGCTCCGCATCACCACGCGGGTGCCGTGCGCCGAGTTCTTCGCCGTGCGTGATCGCGCGCTGATCGCGCACGCGACCCAGATCGACCCCGACGGCGGCTGGTTCGCGATCCCGTTGGAGGTGCATCAGCAGGCCTGGCCGACCGAGGACTACGAGCTCGTCGAGAGCCTGGCACCGGTCGAGCTGCCGGAGGACGACCTGTTCGCGGGGATCCGGGGCCTGGCATCGACGTACGACGGCCGGCGCGAGAGCATAACGGTATGAGGGAAGCGGGACGGATGCTCGCGTACAACCCCGCCGACGTGAAGCCGGGCTGGATCGCGTTCTTCATCGTGCTGGGCCTGGTCGTGGCGACGTTCCTGCTCTGGCGCAACATGAACGTGCAGCTGCGGAAGATCAACGTGCCCTTCCAGCAGGAGATTCGCGACGCCGAGCTCAACCCGCCGTCCGAGAAGGAAGCGACCACGCCCTCGGACGGCGATCCGCCCCACGATCGATAGCTCTGCCGGTCGGCGGCCCGCGCCGCGGGTGGGAGCGCTGGGTCCCCGGCATGATGGGACCTCGGCATGATGGGGGAGTGCCGAACCGACTGAAGGACGCGACGAGCCCCTACCTGCAGCAGCATGCGGACAACCCCGTCGACTGGTACCCGTGGGGTGAGGAGGCGTTCGCCGCCGCCCGTGAGCGTGACGTCCCGGTTTTCCTCAGCGTCGGCTACTCCGCGTGCCACTGGTGTCACGTGATGGCTCACGAATCGTTCGAGGACCCCGCAACCGCCGAGCAGCTCAATGCGGACTTCGTGGCGGTCAAGGTCGACCGGGAGGAGCGGCCCGACGTCGACGCCGTCTACATGGGAGCGACCCAGGCGATGACCGGCCAGGGCGGCTGGCCGATGTCGGTGATGCTGACAGCGGCGGGGGAGCCCTTCTTCGCCGGCACCTACTTCCCTCCCGAGCCCCGCCACGGCATGCCGTCGTTCGGGCAGGTGCTCGCCGCCGTCACCAAGGCGTGGCGAGAGCGGAGGGACGAGCTCGAGAGCGTCGGGGCGGACGTCGCGGGCCACCTCCGCTCGGTCGGGGACGTCCGGTCAACCGAAGGCGGCCTCGACCTCGACGACCTGACGGCGAGCGCCGTACGCAAGCTCGCGGAGTCGTTCGACGAGCAGCACGGAGGTTTCGGCGGCGCGCCGAAGTTTCCGCCGTCGATGCTGTGCGAGTTCCTCCTTCGCGGGGTGGCCCGGGCGGGCGACCCGCAGGCTCTTCGGATGGCGGAGCGAACGCTCGAGGCGATGGCCCGCGGCGGCATCTACGACCAGCTCGGCGGCGGTTTCGCGCGCTACAGCGTCGATGAGCGGTGGGCGGTGCCGCACTTCGAGAAGATGCTCTACGACAATGCGCTGCTGCTCTCCGGCTACCTTCACTGGTGGCGGCTCGACGGCTCCCCGCTTGCGGAGCGCATCGCCCGCGGCACGGCCGACTTCCTGATCCGCGAGCTCGGAACCCCCGAAGGTGGGTTCGCGTCGGCTCTCGACGCCGACTCGGACGGTCGTGAAGGCGCCTTCTACGTCTGGACCCCCGCCCAGCTTCGGGAGGCGCTGGGCGATGCCGAGGGTACGGCGGCTGCCGATCTCTTCGGTGTCACGTCCGCCGGAAATGTGGAGGACGGCGCCTCGACCCTCACGCTCCGCGCCGATCCGCCCGACTGGACGACCCACGCCGCGGTTGTCGGTCGGCTCCTCGACATCCGGGAGCAGCGGCCGCGGCCGGCCAGGGACGACAAGGTGGTGGCGGCCTGGAACGGGTTGGCCATCGCAGCCCTGGCCGAGGCGGGGATCCTGCTCGGCGACCAGCGCTACCTCGATGCTGCCCTGGAGGCCGGGCGGCTGCTTGTCGACGTACATCTGACCGCCGGCGGCACGCTCCGCCGGGTCTCTCGAGACGGTGTGCCCGGTTCCCCCGCGGGGGTGCTGGAGGACTACGCCTGCCTGGCGGAGGGCTTCCTGACCCTGTATGCGGCCACCGGTGACGCCGCGTGGTTCTCGCGGGCCGAGGCGCTGACGCGGCAGATCACCGGACGCTTCGCGGACGACGCCGGCGGCTTCTACGACACCGCCGCCGACGCCGAGACGCTGGTGGCCCGCCCGCGCGACCCCACGGACAACGCGACTCCGTCCGGCCAGGCGAGCACGGCCGCGGTGATGGTCACGATGTTCGGGCTCACCGGCGACGCGGCCTACCGGGAAGGTGCCGAGGCGCTGCTGCGCGCCGTGGCAGGCTTGGCCGAGCAAGCGCCCCGGTTCGCCGGGAAGGCGCTCGGCGTCGCGGAGGCGCTCGCCGACGGACCCCGGCAGGTCGCGATCGTCGGCGCGGACCGGGACGAGGGAAGGTGCCGGCTCGTGGCGGCGGCCTTCCGGCTGACCCACCCGGGCCTGGTGATCGCCCAGGGGGATGTCCTCACCAGCGCCGTATCTCTGCTCGAGTCGCGGATCCTGGTCGCCGGCAGGGCGGCGGCCTACATGTGCCACGACTTCGTGTGCGACCTGCCGGTCACCGAGCCGGACCAGCTGCTCCGGTCCTGATCAGTCGGGTTGGCCTTGCTCGTCCGGCCGGTGGGTCCTCCGCAGACGGATCCGTCAGTGGCTTCAACGACGTCCATCTGCTCGGGACGCCGGGACTCGGCCGCTCTGCGGACACCCAGGTGATGAGGGCGTACTACTCCACGGCCGGGGCAAACGCGGAGAGGGCGGAGGGGGCGGCAAGGGTGGAGGACCAGGAGGGGACGGTAAGGGGCCGGAAGGTCGTCTGAGGGGTCGGGGCGGCACGTCGAAGCCCGCTCATCGGGCTGTCCCGGGGTACCCTGATTGTGGGGATCTGATCTCGCTGGCACCTCGTCAGTGAATACGGGGTGGAACGAGAGGTGGGTGCAGTGGTTTCCGTGCGGCGGTTCGCGTACGACCTCTACGAACGCCGACTCCTGCACAACCTGCCGGCGGACCGGCTGCCCGAGCACATCGGCGTCATGTGCGACGGCAACCGGCGCTGGGCGCGGGCGTTCGGTGCCGAGGTTGCAGGCGGCTATCTGGCGGGCGCCGACAAGATCGAGGAGTTCCTGGGCTGGTGCGACCAGCTGAACATCAACCTCGTCACCCTCTGGCTGCTGTCGACGGACAACCTTGGCCGCCCGGCGGAGGAGGTCGGGCCACTGCTCGACGTCATCGAGGACCTGGTCGATGAGCTCGCCTCCAAGGGCCGGTGGCGGGTCCATCCCGTCGGCGCGCTCGACATGCTGCCGGCCACCACGATGATGCGGCTGAAGGCCGCAGCGGAGCGAACCGCCGAGATCGAGGGCATGACGGTCAACATCGCGGTCGCGTACGGCGGTCGCCGCGAGCTCGCCGACGCGGTGCGCTCGATGCTCATCGAGCACGCTCAGCGGGGTACCACGATCGAGGAGCTCGCCGAGGTCATCGACATGGAGCACATCGCCGAGCACCTCTACACCAAGGGTCAGCCCGACCCCGACCTGGTGATCAGGACGTCGGGGGAGCAGCGGATGTCGGGCTTCTTGCTGTGGCAGAGCGCGCACAGCGAGTTCTACTTCTGTGAGGCCTTGTGGCCGGACTTCCGGCGCACCGACTTCCTGCGTGCGATCCGCGACTACGCGGCCCGCAACCGGCGCTTCGGCGCCTAGCCGTCCTGGCCGGGAGGACGCGCGTGGGCAGTCCCGGGGGTAGGTGCAGGCGTCGGGCGGCGTTTGGCGTGTCGCCATCCAATGCGTGTGGTGGTCGCCGTACGGTCGTAATCGACGCCAGGTGGGGAGCCTGACGTTCCGGGAGGCCACATGCGAGACCTGAGCGGGCAAGCGTCGAGCCCGTGGGCTGCGACCCGGTCCGGCTGACAACCAGGACCGGCGTCGATGTGCAGCCGGTTCGCGAGGAGAAGCACGTGGCTGCTGCCAACGGCACCACCCGAGGGGCGAAGCGCGAGACCAAGGCGACCGGGACGACGAGGATGACCCGGGCGCTGACCCGGACCAAAGCAGGAGCCACGGACCGACCTGGCAGGGTTTTCGTCCTCGATACGAGTGTGCTGCTCGCCGACCCGAACGCTCTCAAGCGGTTCCACGAGCACGATGTCGTGCTCCCCGTCGTCGTCATCACCGAGCTCGAGGCGAAGCGCCACCACTCGGAGCTCGGCTACTTCGCCCGGGCGGCCTTGCGGATACTCGACGAGCTCAGGGTCGTCTACGGCAGGCTCGACGAGCCGTTGCCGATCACTGACGAGGGTGGCACCGTGCGGGTCGAGCTCAACCACAGCGACCCGTCGCTGCTGCCGTCGGGCTTCCGGCTCGGCGACAATGACACGCGCATCCTCTCTGTGGCGCTGAACCTGCGCGCCGAGGGCTGCGACGTCACGCTGGTGTCGAAGGACCTGCCGATGCGGGTGAAGGCGTCGTCGGTCGGCCTGCAGGCCGAGGAGTATCGGGCCGAGCTGGCGATCGAGACGGGCTACACGGGGATCAGCGAGCTAGACGTCACGCTCGAAGATCTCGACGCCCTGTACGACGACGGCACCGTCGACCTGCCGGCCGCGCGAGACCTGCCATGTCACTCGGGGCTGGTCCTGCTCTCGCCGAGAGGGAGCGCCCTCGGCCGGGTGACGGCCGACAAGCAGGTCAGGTTGGTGCGTGGCGACCGTGAGGTCTTCGGGATCCACGGCCGCTCGGCCGAGCAGCGCATCGCCCTCGACCTGCTGCTCGACCCGGAGATCGGGATCGTGTCGCTGGGCGGTCGCGCGGGCACCGGCAAGTCCGCGCTCGCCCTGTGCGCGGGCCTCGAGTCGGTCCTCGAGCGACGCCAGCACAAGCGTGTCGTGGTGTTCCGTCCGCTCTTCGCCGTCGGCGGTCAGGAGCTTGGCTACCTGCCAGGCAGCGAGTCCGAGAAGATGCAGCCCTGGGCGCAGGCGGTGTTCGACACCCTGGGGGCGATCACCAACACCGACGTGATCGAGGAGGTGCTCGCCAGGGGGATGCTCGAGGTGTTGCCCCTGACGCACATCCGGGGCCGTTCGCTGCACGACGCGTTCGTCGTGGTTGACGAAGCCCAGTCCCTCGAGCGGAACGTCCTGCTCACCGTGCTGTCCCGGGTCGGGGCGGGCTCCCGCGTCGTACTCACCCACGACGTCGCCCAACGCGACAACCTCAGAGTCGGCCGGTATGACGGCGTGGTGGCCGTCGTCGAGAAGCTGAAGGGACACCCGCTCTTCGCCCACGTGACGCTCACGCGCTCCGAGCGGTCGCCGATCGCCGCCCTCGTCACCGAGCTTCTCGAGGACGTGTCCGGCTGACCTGAGCCGGCGGGCAACCGTAGTCGATATCTCGACTTTCCGGAAAACAGGCGGCGTTTTAGGCTTGCGGTTTTGCTGATCCACGGCAGGATGAGACACACGCAACATGTCTGGGAGGCGTTATGCACGGGTCGGCACGGTTGGCGCGCACGAAGCTCAAGAGCCGGCGAGCCCTGGCCCTTGGGGTCACGATCGGGTTGGGGTGCACGCTCCTGGCCGCCTGTGGCGGGAGTAGCGGCAAGCCCACGCTGACCTGGTACATCAACCCCGATCCCACCACGGATCCGAACATGGGTCAGTCACTGCTGGCCCAGCAGTGCAGCACGAACCAGTACTCGATCAAGGTCCAAGAGCTCCCCACCGATGCGACCAGCCAGCGCCAGCAGCTCGCCTACCGTCTGGCAGCCAAGGACCCATCGATCGACCTGATGAGCATGGACCCGGCGTTCACGGCCGAGTTCGCTGCCGCGGGCTTCCTGGCGCCGATCCCGCTGAGCTACCAGAAGGTGTACGGCGCGGGCAAGCTTCCCGGCATCGTCAAGACGGCCACTTACGCCGGAAACCTGATCGCGGACCCACTCTGGGCGAACACGCAGGTGCTCTGGTACCGAAAGTCCTTCGTCCAGAAGGCCGGCCTCGACATGTCCAAGCCGGTCACCTGGAGCCAGATCATCAAGGCTGCCTCCGACAACGGCGGTACGGTCGGTGTCCAGGCGAACCTCTACGAGGGGTACTCGGTGTGGATCAACGCCCTCGTCACGGGCGCCGGCGGACAGATCGTCTCGGACACCGCTGCGGGCAAGGACGCCAAGATCACGCTCAACTCGCAGGCTGGGCGGGACGCGGCCTCCGTCATCTCCGAGCTGGCGCATTCCAAGGCTGCCGAGCCCGACCTCTCGGTCTCCAACGAGGGCACCGTGCTGACGCCGTTCGCCACGCCGCAGGGCGCCTTCCAGGTCAACTGGACGTTCGTCTACCCCAACTACCAGGCCGACAAGGCCACGTTCAAGGACCTCGGTTGGGCGAGATACCCCGAGACAGTAGCCGGCAAGCCCTCGCGCCCACCGGTGGGAGGCATCAACCTCGGCATCGGCAACTACTCGACCCATAAGGCGTTCGCGTTCCAGGCAGCCAAGTGCATCACGTCTGAGAAGAGCCAGATCCAGTACGCCCTGCAGACGGGCAACATGCCTGCCACCGCTGCGGCGTACTCCACGGCCAAGCTGAAGACACTGTTCCCCACTCCGTTGCTCACGCTGTTCCGCCAGAGCCTGCAGGGCGGCGGTCCGCGACCGAACTCGGCGTACTGGAGTGCCATCTCGGCTGCCATCCAAAGCAAGTGGCACCCGCCGTCGGCGGTCAACTCCTCGACGCCGGCGACCTCGGCCACCTACATCGAACAGGTCCTGCAAGGGAAGGCACTTCTTCAGTGAACGAAACATCCAGCGAGGACGGGCGAAGGAGAACCTCTCGATGACTGCTGTCGTTGCGCCACGGACACACGTCGACGCACCACCGAAGCACCTGACAGAGAAGACGAAGGCAGAGCACCGGCTGGCGTGGAAGCTCGTCGCCCCAGCTGTCGTGCTCATGCTGGCGGTGACCGCGTACCCGATGTTCGAGGCGCTCTACCTCTCGCTGTTCAGGTACCAGCTCACCGCGCCGAAGGACAAGGGCTTCGTCGGACTCGAGAACTACAAGGTGGTGCTCACGAGTCCCGTCTGGTGGGACGCAGTCTTCAACACGGTGTTCATCATGGTCGTCACGGTCTCGGTGGAGCTCGTGATCGGGTTCGCCTTCGCGATGATCATGCACCGGATCGTGTTCGGCCGCGGCCTCATGCGCACGGCGATCCTGATCCCGTACGGCATCATCACAGTCGTCTCGGCTTTCTCGTGGCAGTTCGCCTTCAGCCTCAACAACGGCTTCGTCAACGGGTGGTTCTCGTGGCTGCCATGGATCACCGGCAACACGAACTGGTTCGGCAGCCACTGGCCGGCGCTTTTCGCGATCTGCGTCTCTGAGATCTGGAAGACGACGCCCTTCATGTCCCTGCTGCTGCTCGCGGGGCTCTCGCAGGTCTCCGAGGACATGCTCGAGGCGGCCAAGGTCGACGGTGCCACCTGGTGGCAGCGCCTCTACAAGGTGATCCTGCCGAACATGCGCGCGGCCATCATGGTCGCCGTGCTCTTCCGGGCGCTCGACGCGTTCCGCATCTTCGACAACATCTTCATCATGACCAAGGGTGCCGTGAACACCGCGTCGGTCTCGTTCCTGACCTATGCGGAGATCGACCAGCAGTTCCAGCTCGGACTCGGTTCGGCACTCTCTGTGCTGCTCTTCCTGTCGGTGCTGTTGATCGCGTTCCTCCTGGTCAAGCTGTTCCGAGTCGATCTCGCCTCCGCGCGAGGGGAGGGCTGATGAACAAGCTGGGTGCACGGGTATACGTGGGGTTCGTCATCGTGCTGCTCTGGTGTCTGCTTCCGATCGCCTGGATCATCTCGCTGTCGCTGAAGCCGGTGGCCGAGACCACCGCGGGCAGCCCACACTTCCTGCCGAGCTCATGGACAATTGAGAACTACAAGACCATCCTCAAGAACCATGACTTTCTTCATGCCCTGCTGAACTCGTTCGGTATCGGCCTCATCGCGACGGCCCTGGCCGTTGTCTTCGCCACCTTCGCGGCGTACGCCATCGCGCGCCTGGAGTTCCCCGGGAAGCGGGTCGTGCTGTCGATCGCCCTGGCGATCGCCATGTTCCCGGTGGTCTCCCTCATCGGGCCGTTGTTCAACCTGTGGCGGGCGATTCACCTTTTCAACACCTGGCCCGGCCTGATCATCCCCTACATGTCGTTCACCCTGCCGTTGGCGATCTGGACACTGTCCGCGTTCTTCCGGGAGATCCCGTGGGAGATGGAACAGGCGGCTCAGGTCGACGGTGCCACGTCGTGGCAGGCATTCAGGAAGGTCATCGTGCCGCTGGCGGCGCCGGGGGTCTTCACCGCAGCGATCCTGACGTTCTTCTTCGCGTGGAACGAGTTCGTGCTGTCCATCTCGCTCACCTCGACGACAGCCGCGCGGACCGTCCCGGCCCAGCTGGCGTACTTCGTCGGGCCCGACCAGTTCAACCCACCGGCGTCGACCCTCGCCGCGGCGTCGGTCGTCGTGACCATCCCGGTGATCATCATCGTCCTGTTGTTCCAGCGCAAGATCGTGTCCGGCCTGACCTCCGGCGCAGTGAAGGGTTGATCGCAGATGGCTGCCATTGAGATGAACCACATCGTCAAGGAGTACGGCGACGGGTTCGCCGCCGTGAACGACGTCACCATCGACGTGGCTGACGGGGAGTTCATGATCCTCGTCGGGCCGTCCGGGTGCGGCAAGTCAACCTTGCTGCGCATGATCGTCGGACTCGAGGACATCACCAGCGGCGACATGGTGATCGGAGGTGAGAAGGTCAACGACAAGGCTCCGCGGGAGCGCAACCTGGCCATGGTCTTCCAGAACTACGCCCTGTACCCACACCTCACGGTGTACGAGAACATCGCCTTCCCGCTCAGGCTGGCGAAGATGCCCGACGCCGAGATCGACGCCAAGGTCCGGGACGCGAGCAAGACCCTCGAGCTGGACGAGCACCTGGAGCGGAAACCCGGCAACCTCTCCGGCGGTCAACGCCAGCGGGTGGCGATGGGTCGGGCAATCGTCCGGGAGGCGCAGGCGTTCCTCTTCGACGAGCCGCTGTCGAACCTCGACGCCAAGCTTCGTGGGCAGATGCGCACCGAGATCGCGCGGCTGCAGAAGCGGCTCGGAATCACCACGGTTTACGTGACGCACGACCAGACCGAGGCGATGACTCTCGGCGACAGGGTCGCCGTCCTCAAGCGCGGCATCATGGAGCAGCTCGCAACGCCGCGCGAGCTGTACGACCAGCCGGCGAACCTGTTCGTCGCGGGGTTCATCGGCTCCCCGCCGATGAACTTCCTGCCGGCCACCGTCAAGGGGGACTCAGTCGAGCTGCCCTTCGGCGTCGTCAAGATCCCCCAGGCGAAGGCGGAGAAGGTAGCGGACAAGGGCCTGCTCATCGCCGGCATCCGCCCCGAGAACTTCGACGACGCCACCGTGATGGACCGCTCGAAGGTGGGTGAGGGCTCCACGTTCCGGGCCACCGTCGACGTCACGGAGTGGCTCGGCAGCGAGGCGTTCGCCTACATCCCGTTCGAGGCACCGCCAGAGGTACAGGCTCAGCTGCAGCAGCTCGAGAGAGACCTCGACGGTGAGGCGCTGCGCACCCAGCTGGTGATCTCGCTCGACTCGGCGAGCCGCATCAACGACGGCGACGAAGCCGAGATCTACGTCGACTCGTCGAAGATGCACCTGTTCGACCCCGAGACGGGCAAGAACCTCACGGTCGGCCTTTAGGACGCGGACCTGGCGGATCGGCGCGGCACCCGTCTGTCCACCAGGGTCAGATTGGTCACACCAAGGGTCGTCAGTTTGATATCTCAGGGCGGATACACCAGTCTAGGGAGGTTGTCCAAACCCTGAGGAGTGTGATGCTGCGTGCCGCGTAGGCATGTCCAGCCCCGTCACAGATCGCCCCGGTCGCTCAAGCGAACGCTGGGGCGTTTTGCTGGAGACGTCACAGGCGTCCTTCCCTCAGCCCGCATGGCCGGCACGGTAGGCGTCGTGGGCATCGCCGCGACGGTCGCCGGCGCTGGGATCCTCACGTTCAGCGACGCCCAGGCCAACACCGCTGCACGCGCGTCGACACACGCGCCGACACACGTGTCGGCGAGGACCAGCAGTGCGCTTCAGAGCCAGGCCCAGGCACTCATCGCCGACCACGTCAACGCAAGTCCCAACCAGGCAAGTCGATCCGCAGTCCGACCACCCCTGCTGAGCGTCCAGCGGGCCACGAAGTCGGCGGCCTTGCCTGTGTCCAGGCAGGCGGTCGGCGGCGCCATGACGAAGGCGGTGGTCTCAGCGTCGCCGCAGCAGATTGCGATGGCGCTCCTCCCGTCGTACGGATGGGACAGCAGTCAGTTCTCGTGTCTGGACGCGATCTGGACCCGCGAGAGCAACTGGGACCTACACGCCACCAACTCGAGCTCGGGCGCCTACGGCATTCCACAGTCCCTGCCCGGATCAAAGATGGCCGCCTATGGAAGTGACTGGGCCACCAACGCCGAAACGCAGATCAAGTGGGGCCTCGCCTACATCAGGAGCAGCTACGGCTCGCCCTGCGGAGCCTGGAGCTTCTGGCAGTCGCACAGCTGGTACTGACCCGGACCTCCCCTTCCCGCGAATTGCGGGAAAGTGCACCTTTCGGAGGCCGCGAACGCGTGCACTTTCCCGCAATTCGCGGGGGAGCGGGAGCCGGGGCAGCGGACAAGGGCTTTCAGGGGTGTGTCATCGAGAGTACGTCGAGGGCGGCGTCCAGCTGCTCCTCGGTGAGCGCGCCGGACTCGACGTACCCGTCGGCGATCACGACCTCACGGATGGTCCGCCGCTCCTTGAGTGCACGCTTGGCGACGGTCGCCGCGTTCTCATACCCGATGAAGCCGTTCAGCGAAGTGACGATCGCCGGCGACGACTCGGCCAGCTCGCGACAGTGTTCGACATCGGCCTCGACACCGTCCACGCAGCGGTCCGCGAGCAGGCGCGAGACATTGCTCAGTAGTCTGATCGACTGCAGGATGTTCGTCGCCATCATCGGCATCATCACGTTGAGCTCGAAGTTGCCGGCCGCGCCGCCGAAGGCGATCGCGGCGTCGTTGCCGATCACCTGAGCGCACACCATCGAGGCCGCCTCGGGGATCACCGGGTTGACCTTGCCCGGCATGATGCTCGAGCCGGGTTGCAGATCCGGTAGCCGCAGCTCGCCGAGCCCGGCTCGAGGCCCGGACCCCATCCAGCGGAGGTCCGTACATACCTTGTAGACGCTGACGGCGATCGTGCGAAGCTGGCCGCTGGCCTCCACGAGGGAGTCCCTGCTCCCCTGAGCCTCGAAATGGTCCTCCGCCTCCGTGAACGGCATCCCGGTCAGATCGGCCAGCACCTCGATCACCTGGTCGGCGAAACCCGGGGGGGTGTTGATGCCCGTGCCGACCGCCGTACCGCCGAGGGGAAGGGCCGCCACCCGGGGAAGAGCCGACTGCAGACGCTCGACTCCGAGACGGATCTGCGTTGCATAGCCACCGAACTCCTGGCCGAGAGTCACGGGGGTGGCGTCCATCAGATGGGTGCGTCCCGCCTTGACGACACCCACGAACTCCGATGCCTTGTCCGCAAGGGCTTCCGCGAGCCGAGTCAGAGCCGGCATCAGCTCCTCGACGATGCCCTGGGTGGTTGCGACGTGGATCGACGTCGGGAAGACGTCGTTGCTGGACTGGCTGGCGTTGACGTGGTCGTTGGGGTGGACCGCTCTGCCGACCGCACGCGAAGCCAAAGTAGCAATGACCTCGTTGGCGTTCATGTTGCTGGAGGTTCCGGAACCGGTCTGGAACACGTCGATCGGGAACTGGTCGTCGTGCTTGCCCATGGCGACCTCGAGCGCAGCCCGCTCGATCGCGTCGGCCATGTCGGGCTCGAGGACCGCGAGCTTTCCGTTGACACGGGCGGCGGCTGCCTTCACCAACCCCAACGCGTGAACGTGAGCGGGCTCCAGCGGACGGCCGGAGATCGGGAAGTTCTCCACCGCTCGCTGGGTCTGGGCGCGCCACAGGGCGTCGGCCGGGACTCTGACCTCCCCCATCGTGTCGTGCTCGATCCGGAACTGCGCGTCATCGCTCATGTCTCAACGGTACGACGGTCAGGTCTCGCCGTCACCGCTGCGCTGCCGCTTGAGCGCCCCACGCCGGCGCTTGGCCTCCAGCCGCCGCCGCACCGACGCACGGCTGGGCTGCGTCCGGCGCCGCGGGGGTGCCGGTGGCGCGATGGCACGCCGCAGCAGGTCGCCGAGACGGCCGAGAGCGGCCTCGCGGTTGCGCAGCTGGGACCGATGCTCGGACGCCGCCACCGTGATGACACCGTCGACGAGTCGGTTGGAAAGCCTGCCGAGGGCGCGTTCGCGTTGCACCTCCGAAAGGGCGGTCGTGGTGGAGACGTCCAGACTGAGCTCGACGCGGGAGTCCGACGTGTTCACCGACTGGCCGCCCGGACCGCTGGACCGGGAGAACCGCCATTGGAGCTCGGCGGCCGGTACCACGACTCCCGGACGCACCGTCAGCGGCTCGGGCACGGTGGCTCCTGGCTCGCAGTCCCGGGGGCGACGTATGCATGGTAGCTGTCGACGCGCTGCCCCAGCGTGACCTCCATCGGATGGTGCGAGACGCTGCCAAAGACGTCATGGAGCGCGTCCCGCAGCCCTGATGCGGGGGCTGCGGACCACACGACCACGACCCCCTTGTCTGCAAGGGCTTGTCGGCATCTGCTGAAGAACTCCCGCCGGTAGATGGGTGCGTTGTCGCCGTACACGAGGAAGCCCGGACCGTTGTCGACGTCGAGGACGATCGCGTCCAGCGACCCGTCCAGCCGGGTTGCCAGCACGTCGCGGACGTCGCCCACGACCACACGGACGGGCGAGGACCGAATGATGTCGGCCGTGTGCGTGATCAGCCCACCGAGATGCCAGTCGACCAGCGCCGCTTCGATCTCGGCGACGACGACCTCACCCACCAGCGGGCTTGCTGCGAACTCGGCCAGCGTGTAACCGAGACCGAGTCCGCCGACGAGCACCGAGACCAGGTCGCGCGTCTCGGTGGACCGATCCTGGGCAAGTCTCTCGAGGGCGAGCGAGGCGAGAGCGCGCTCGGACCCGGTCTCCCGGCTGTCCATGACGAAGACGCCGTTCACGCGGAGCTCGAGGGCTCCGTCGCGGCTACGGCGACGAAGAACCACCTCGCCACGCGGCGACTCCGCGCGGGCGATCGTGGTGTCGTTCCCGATGTCGAACACGGAGCTCCTCGGCGACGTGGCGGTGAGCACTCCCATTGTGCGATGCGCCCGGCCCCGGTCACCAGCGGCGCTCCCGGGGTTGTCGCAGGACGCCTCGTGCACCATGGTGGACATCATGACCGACCGACCCACCCTTCGACCCGTCAGCGAGACCTGGCAGCGGGCTTTGGCTGTCATCGCCCATCCCGACGACATGGAGTTCGGTGCTTCAGCGGCCGTCGCACGTTGGACGAGCCAGGGCAAGCACATCGCCTACTGCCTCGTCACAAGTGGGGAGGCGGGCATCGACTCGATCCCTCCCGACGAGTGCCGCGTGCTCAGGCAGGAGGAGCAGAGGCGGTCCTGCGAGATCGTCGGCGTGACCGAGGTCGAGTTCCTCGGGTTTCCCGACGGAGTGCTCGAGTACGGCGTCCCGCTGCGACAGGCCATCGCCGGGGCGATCCGGCGCTTCCGACCGGAGATCGTGATCACGAACAACTTCCAGCCCTCCTGGGGCGGGGCGGCCCTCAACCAGTCCGACCACATCGTCACCGGGCGCGCGACGCTGGACGCAGCAAGGGACGCCGGCAACCGCTGGGTCTTCAACGAGCAGATCGTTGACGGGCTCGAACCGTGGGGCGGCGTCACCCAGGTCTGGGCGGCCGGGTCGCCGCTCGCGGCCCATGGCGTGGATACGACGGACTTCTTCGCCGCCGGAGTGGAGTCGCTGCGCGCCCACCAGGGCTACATCGACGGACTTGGGTGGGAGAACTTCGACCCCGCCGAGTTCCTGGAGGGCGCGGCGCGCCCGGCCGGGGTGGCCCTTGGCACCACGTTCGGCTCGCGGTTCGAGGTGTTTCACCTGGCCTGGGGCGCGACTGACGACGACTAGACATATCCCGTCCGGCGGGTACCGGCGGCTGGTCCACGGGTGGCCGCCCGGGAGTGCGGGAGACTGGAGGGATGCAGCAGCTGTCCTCCCTCGACACCCAGTTCCTCCACATCGAGAACGAGACGACCGTCGGTCATGTGGGGAGCTTGATCCTGCTCGACCCCGCCCGGGGCGCTCGGCAGGACGTGACCATCGAGAGCCTGAGAGACGTTCTGGAGCCCCGCCTGCACCTGGTGGCGCCGTTTCGCCAACGGCTGGTGATCGTTCCGCTCGGACTCGGCCGACCTTACTGGGTTGACGATCCCAAGTTCGACATCGAGTTCCACCTTCGCGAACTGTCCCTGCCCTCGCCGGGTGACGACGTACAGCTCGGGGAGCAGGTCTCGCGCATCCACGCCCGACCGCTCGACCGGACCCGCCCGCTCTGGGAGATCTACCTGATTCACGGGCTCGCCGGTGGACGCCAGGCGATCTACAGCAAGGTCCACCATGCGGCCATCGACGGCGTCTCGGGCGCCGAGATCCTGGCGACCATCATGGATGTCACCGCCGAGCCGCGCGTGGTCGACCCGCCCGTGGACTTCTGGGATCCTGCTCCGTTGCCCGGCGCAGCTGACCTGCTCACGCGCGGGGTCGTGTCGATGCTCCGCCAGCCGCTCGATGCCGCCCGGATCCTGCCCACGGCGATCCCGCACCTGGCCGACCTACCGGGTGCCTCGCTACTGCCGGGCGCCCAGACGATGAGCCGAATGGGGGACTCGCTCGTATCGTGGGCAACGGCCGGCGCCCGGGGTCGCACTGTGCGACGCCGAACGATCGTCACGCCCCCGACGCCGCTCAACGGGCACATCACGGCTCACCGCCGGTTCGCATTCGGGTCGCTGCCTCTGGATGAGGTCAAGGCCGTCAAGAACGCCTTCGGGATGACCGTGAACGACGTCGTGATGGCGTTGTGCGCAACGGTTCTGCGCCGTTGGTTGCTGGAACACGACGGGCTGCCCGATATCCCGATCGTCGCGGCGGTCCCGGTATCGGTGCGGGGGGACGGACCCCTGACCGACGGCAACCAGATCTCCGTCATGCTGGTCGAGCTCGCCACCCAGATCCGCGACCCGGGTGACCGGCTGGCGGCCGTGCAGCTCGCCCTGAGGGAGGCCAAGGAGCAGTTCGAGGCGGTGCCGGCAAGCATCCTGCAGGATGTCGCCGCGGTGATCCCGACGGCTCTCGCCGGCCTGGCGGCGAAAGCGCTGTTCGCGATGGTGACCGTTGGAGCATTCCCGTTCAACCTGTTCGTGTCGAACGTGCCAGGACCACAGCTCCCGCTCTACGTGGCCGGTGCGCGCGTCGACGGCATCTACCCGGTGTCCGCGATCAGCGACCTCACCGGAGCACTCAACATCACGCTGTTCTCGTACGACGGGAAGCTCGACTTCGGGTTGATCGCCTGCCGTGAGCTGGTGCCCGACGTCGGCGGGTTGATCGGCTACCTCCGCGAGGCGCTGGACGAGCTGCTCCTGCTCGCGGCGGAGCAGGGGTCAGCCGTCCCGACCGCGCGCCCACGCCGAACCTCGCGGCCCAGCCGGCGCGGCGGCTGAGGTCAGGGAGAGGCCCGCCTCGCCGTACTCTCGATCCGGTCGAGGACCGCAGGCCACACCGCCATCGGCAGGTCGTGACCCATTCCCGGGATCAGCATCAGCTCTGCGCCGGGGATCGCCTCGGCGGTGGCGCGGCCCCCGGAGACGTGCACCATCTTGTCGGCGAGGCCGTGGATGACCAGTGTCGGGACGGTCACGTCGCGCAAGGAACGGGACCTGTCCGGCTGGGCCATGATCGCCTGGATCTGCCGGCCGACGCCGTCGCGGGTGACCCCGCGGTCGAAGGTCTCGCCGGCCAGCCGCTCCGCCTCCTCGCGCGCGGTCGGGTACGCGGGGGACCCGATCATCCGCGCGACCGCGAGCGACTGGCGAACATAGCTTGCCCGGTCGACGCCTCGGTTGCGCAGCAGGAGCGGGAACAGTCGGGGGTCCTGCCAGCCGACCGCACGCCTGCCGGTCGACGACATCATCGACACCAGCGAACGGACCCGCTCCGGATGCTCCAGGACGATTGTCTGCGCGATCATGCCGCCCATGGAGACGCCGACGATGTGCGCGCGTGAGATGCCGAGATGGTCCAGCAACCCGACGGCATCGGCTGCCATGTCGCTCAGCGTGTACGGCGGCCTGCCGCGGGTGCCCCGGATGTAGGCGCCGACGGTGTGCCTTCTGCGAACCGCCTTCCCCGGGAGCGTGGTGGAACGGCCGACGTCGCGGTTGTCGAAACGGATGACGTGGAAGCCCCGGTCGGCCAGCTGTTGGCAGAACTCCGGGCTCCACCAGATCATCGGGCCGGACAGGCCCATGATCAGCAGCAATGCGGGGTCGCTCCGCGATCCGAACGTGTCGTAGCAGATCTCGATGCCGTTCGAGAGCCGGGCAACCTGCTCGCAGTCTGGGCGGGTCGGCTGGTCCCCGCCGGACCGCTGTGAGCTGCTCATCACCGCTACCGACTGGCGCGGCCGGCGGCTGAGGACGTCGCGGTGGATGCGACGTCGTGCGGTGCCTCCCAGGCATCGGCGGCCAAGGCTTCGAGCGCTGGCAACGCCGCCACGATCGCCGCGCGCTGGTCGAGGTCGAGCGTCGCCAGCCGGTCGATCAGCACCCCGGCGCTGGAGGCGCGCAGCTGTGCGAGCAGCTGATCACCGGTTGCCGTGATGCTCACGAGCCATGACCTGCCGTCCTCGTGGTCCGGTCGCCGATCGACGTACCCCTCGACGACCAGCACCGCGATGATGCGAGATAGTGAAGGCGCGGCGAGTCCTTCGCGAGCCGCGAGGTCGCCCAGCCGCAGCGGACCCTCACGCGAGATCGTCGCCAGCGCGGAGAGCGCGCCGTGGCCCAGCGGCAGGGTCTGCTGCCGTCGGATCCAGCGGGAGATCCGGCTGAGCGCCAGGGACAGTCTGGCCGCGTCGGACACGGACTGGGTGGCAGTGTCCTTGACCTGGATGCTCACGCCGGGGCCCGCTCCGGCTCGACCCGCTCGGGCAGCGGCGTCGCGGACTCGTCGTGAACATACCGCGCACCGCCGAGGACCGAGATCACGGCGGCGATGACCGACATCACCGCTGCCGCGATGAAGACGATCGCCAAGCCGTGCGAGAAGGCACCTGAGATCAGGTTGGGGAAGAACTCCTTGCCGGTGAGCGTCGTCACCTGCTGGGGGGACAGCCGCGACAGCACATCCGGCCCGACCAGCTGCTTGATCGGGTTGTAGCCGAGGAAGGCGGCGAAGACGCTGCCCACCGGAGGCAGCTGGGCGGCCTGGTGCGCTGCTCCGGCCGGAACCCCCTGGTGGGTGAGACCACTGGACAGGGCCGTGGGAAGCCGTTGTGAAAGGCCGTGGATCAGCAGCGAGAAGAAGATCCCGATCGACAGCAGCATGCCCGCGTTCATGAAGGTGGCCCGCATCCCGGACGCCTCGCCGCGCTGGCCGGCCGGGACAGCGTTCATGATGGCCGTCGTGTTGGGCGCCGAGAACAGGCCGGACCCGATCCCGTTTACCGCGATCAGCAGGGCGAAGGCCCAGTAGGAGAAGTTGATCGGAAGGAGCACCAGGCCGACGAAGCTGAGCGCGGTGAGGATCATGCCGCCGGTTGCGAATAGCCGGGCGCCGTACCTGTCGGACAGGAAGCCCGACAACGGACCGGCGATGAGGAAGCCGACGGTCAGCGGCAGCATGTAGATACCGGCCCACAGCGGTGTCGACGCGAAGTCGTAGCCGTGGAGGGGCAGCCAGATCCCCTGCAACCAGATGATCAGCATGAACTGCAGGCCGCCGCGGGCGATCGAGGCGAGCAGGGTCGCGGCGTTGCCGCTCCAGAAGGCCTGGATCCGGAACAGCGAGAGGTGGAACATCGGTTCCTCGACCTTGGCCTCCACCACCACGAAGAGCACGAGCAGCGCGACGCCACCGGCCAGGGCCGCCACCACCCAGGGGTCCTTCCAGCCCGTGTTGTCGTTGCCGTACGGCTGGATGCCGTAGGTGATGCCGGCGAGCAGCACGGTAAGGCCGAGCCCGAACGTGACGTTGCCGAGCCAGTCGACCCGGCTCGAGACCCGTCGTCCCAGCTCGTGCAAGGAGTGGTACGCCCACACCGTTCCGGCGATTCCGATCGGCACCGACACCCAGAAGACCGCCCGCCAGTGCCATTCGGCGAGCACGCCGCCCAGCACCAGGCCCAGGAAGGAGCCTGCCAGCGCCGACACCTGGTTGATCCCGAGTGCCATTCCGCGCTTCTCGGCAGGAAACGCGTCGGTAAGGATCGCCGTCGAGTTGGCCATCAGCATGGCGCCGCCGACTCCTTGCACGACGCGCCATCCGATCAGCCACAGGGCGCCTGCCGAACCGTCGAACGGCTCGAAGGCGAGCAGGACGGCGGCGGCCGCGAAGACGGCGAACCCCGCGTTGTACATCTTGACCCGCCCGTACATGTCGCCGAGGCGGCCGAGCGACACCACCAGGACGGCGGTCACCAGCATGTAGCCCATCAGCATCCACAGCAGGTAGCTGACGTTCGACGGTGTGAGGGGGTCGAGGTGGATCCCGCGGAAGATCGCGGGCAGCGAGATCAGCACGATGGACGCGTTCACGGTTGCCAGCAGCATGCCGATGGTCGTGTTCGTCAGCACGATCCACTTGTAGTTCGGGTGGTCCTTGCTGAACCGTCGCCCCTCGCGGGTGGGGTGCGGCGTGGCTGTTCCGGGTCGGGTCATCGGTCTCCTTGTCTGCAGGCCATGATAGTTGCTTGACGCCAACTAACAATCGGAGGGTCAGCCACCCACGGGCTGCACCCCCCTCTCCCGCGGGAGGGTTACTCGCTGAAGTTGATGCTCGCGAACTGGGCGAGCTTCTTCAGGTGGTGCTCGCTGATGATCGACCTGATGGTCCCGCTTCGCGACCGCATGACGAGGGAATGCGTGATCGCGCCGCCATGGGCGTAGCGGATCCCACGTAGCAGCTCGCCGTCGGTGATCCCGGTGGCCACGAAGAAGCAGTCGTCGCCGGACACGAGGTCGTCCGTGCTGAGCACCCGGGTGAGGTCGTGGCCGGCATCGACCGCGCGCTGCCGCTCGTCGTCGTCGCGGGGTGCGAGCCGCCCCTGGATCACCCCCCCGATCGCCTTCATCGCGCAGGCGGCGATGATGCCCTCCGGTGTCCCGCCGGTGCCCATCAACAGGTCGATGCCGGTGTCGGAACGCGCCGCCATGATCGCGCCGGCCACGTCACCGTCGGTGATGAACTTGATCCGGGCCCCGGTCCCGCGGATCTGCTCGACGAGGTCGTGGTGGCGGGGTCGGTCCAGGACGACGACGGTGATGTCCTCGTTCGCGCCGCCCTTCGCCTTCGCCGTACGACGGATGTTCTCCGCCACCGGGAGCCGGATGTCCACCACGTCGGCCGCCTCGGGACCGGTCGCGAGCTTCTCCATGTAGAAGACGGCGGATGGGTCGTACATCGCTCCACGGGGTGCCACCGCCATCACGGAGACGGCGTTGCTCATGCCCTTGGCGGCGAGAGTCGTGCCGTCGATGGGGTCGACGGCCACGTCGCACGCGGGACCGGTACCATCACCGACCCGCTCACCGTTGTAAAGCATCGGCGCGGAGTCCTTCTCCCCCTCGCCAATGACCACGATGCCGTCCATGCCGACCGTGCCGATAAGCGCACGCATGGCGTTGACGGCGACGCCGTCGGCGCCATTCTTGTCGCCGCGCCCGACCCAGCGCCCGGCCGCCATCGCCGCGGCTTCAGTGACCCGGACCAGCTCCATCGCGAGGTTTCGGTCGGGCGCGTCCCGGGGCGTGGCGAGTACCCCGACGTCGGCGTCCTGCTCGTCGTTCGTCACTGTCGGCTCCTCGTCGTCGGCGTTGGGCTGATGGTAACGAAATCTCCGCTACGCGGGATAAACGGATACCTCCGTCGCCTTGAGCGAGAGCCAGACCGGGTCGCCGACCCTGAGCTGCAGGGCAGCCAGGGCGCCCGCGGTGATGTCCGCGATGAGGGGGACGAACGAGTCGACCTGTACGCGAACCGCGTCGCCGTGCGGTGCCAGCGAGTCGATCGTGCCGGACCACACGTTGCGCGGACTTCCCGCGGGCTCAGCGCTGAAAAGGCTGACGGCGTTGGGCGGGAACGAGGCGAAGACCGGCCCCGTCACCTGGTCAGCCGCGACCACCGCGCCTCCGCCGGGGAGTGTGACCACGCCGTTTTCCGCGGCGCCCCGGACGAGGTTCAGGCCGACCAGGGCCGCGACGTGCTCGGTGCGCGGTCGGGCGGCGATCTCGGTCGGCGTACCCGTCTGGACGATCCGCCCGTTGTCGAGTACCACGAGCCGGTCGGCGATGACCATCGCGTCGAGGGCCGTGTGCGTGACCACGATGCTGACGCCCGGGAACGCGCTGAGGTGTTCGCGCAACAGCGTCCGTAGACCCATCGCGGCGGACGCGTCGAGGGCCGCCGTCGGCTCGTCGAGCAGCAGGATCTTCGGATCGCTCGCCAGGGCGCGCGCGATGGCGACCCGCTGGGCCTGACCCCCGGACAGCTGACCCGGTTTGCGGCGCGCGAGGTCCAGCAGGTCGAGACGGTCGATCCACTCGCGGGCCTGCCGACCGGCCGCGGAGCGTCGCTGTCCCTTTGCCCGCGGACCGAACGCAACGTTGTCCTCGACGCTGAGATGGGGGAACAGGAGATGGTTCTGGAAGACGAACCCGACCCCTCGGCGATGGGCGGGGAGGTGTCGCTCCTCGTCGGCAACCAGCGTGTCCCCGATCGTGATCGTGCCGCTCGTGATCGCGAGCAGGCCGGCGATCGCGCGCAGCGTGGTGGACTTGCCGGCGCCGTTGGGGCCGATCATGCCGATCACCTCGCCGTCGACCGCGTCGAGCTCGACAGCGGTCGTGTGCTCCGGCCGCCGTACGGCGAAATGGGCCGCCAGGCTCACGGCGCAACCCCGGAGATCCAGCGCTCCCGAAGCGACGTGAGGATGCCCACCGATACCAAAATCATCAGCAGGCTCAGCGCGATCGCGTGCTCCTGGTTGAGCTGGAGCGTGTTGTAGATTGCGCTCGGCATGGTCTCGGTGGTGCCGGGGAGGCTTCCATTGAACGTGATCGTCGCACCGAACTCGCCGAGCGCCCGTGCCCAGGACAGCACACCTCCCGCCACGATCCCCGGCAGGGTGAGCGGCAGCGTGACCCGCCTGAACGTGAGCCAGCGGGAGGCACCGAGGGTCGCGGCGGCGTCGTCGTACCGGGCATCGGAGGCCCGGAAGGCGCCTTCGACGCTGATCACCAGGAACGGCAGCGCGACGAAGGTCTGGGCGAGCACGACGCCCGCCTTGGTGAACGGCAGCGTCACCCCGAACGTCGACTCGAGGAACCTGCCGAGGAGGGTGGTCTTGCCGAAGGCCAGCAACAGCGCGACGCCACCTACGACCGGGGGGAGGACCAGCGGCAGCGTTACCAGTGCCCGTACGACGCTTCGTCCGCGGAACTCGACGCGAGCCAGCAGCCAGCCAAGGGGAACCCCGACGACGAGACAGACGCCCAGCGTGGTGAGCGTTGTCTCGAGGCTCAGCCGCAGCGCGAGGATCGCGTCCGGCTGGGTGAGGTCATGCGGGAGTGATCTCCATGGCGCCCGGATCACCACCGCCACGACGGGGACGACGAGGATGGCGACCGCCGCGACGGCGGGGACGACGAGGGGCGCCGGGGCGGACCCGAGAACCCGCGCCCGGTCAGACTTCACGGCGCTCCGAAGCCGGCCTTCTGCAGCACGCTCTGTCCGGTCGGCGACGAGACGAGGGTGTCCCAGTCCTTGGCGAGCTGGGCCTGCTTGGAGTCCTTGACGGCGGCGATGAAGTACGGGTTCGTGACGTTGTCCGAAGCCGGGATCGGGATTGCTTTCACCTTCGACCCGGCTCCCATCGCGTCGGTCACGTAGACGATTCCGGCGTCAGCCTCGCCGAGCTCCACCTGGGTCAAGGTTGTCGCCACGTCCGGGAAGAACGCCTTCGGCTGCGCGGTCACGCCGGCGTTCTTAAGCATCTGACTGCCCGCCGCGCCGCACGGCGCCGACACGTCGCACATCACGAAGGTGGCCTTGTTCAGGGTGCTCACACCGGTTACTCCGCCGGGGTTGTTCGGTGGGACGGCGATGATGAGCTTATTGGTCGCGAACTCGACCGGCTTGGCCGCAAGCTGACCCGCCTTCTCCGGACCGGAGATGCTTGCCTGGTCCGCCGTTGCGATGACGTCTGCGGGCGCGCCCGCGGTGATCTGGTCGGCGAGCGTCGTACTGGACCCGAACGAGAGCTCGACGTTCACTCCGGGGTGCGCCTTCTCGAACTGCGACTTCAGCGTGGTGAAGGTACCGGTAAGGGAGGAGGCGGCAAAGACGGTCAGCTTGCCGGTCGGGGCAGCGCTGTTGGTGTTGCTGTTTTTGTCAGCGCTGCCGCCACATGCGACCAGTGACGTGAGTGCCACCCCTGCGGCCATGGCAACTGCCAGAATCCGCCTCATTCCGGAACCTCCACGACCACGTTGGTCGCCTTGATCGAGGCCACCGCCAGCACCCCGGGCTCGAGCCCGAGCGAGTCGGCGGCCTCTCGGCTCATCAGCGACACGATCCGGTAGGGGCCGCAGCACATGTCCACCTGCGCCATCACGGTGTCTCGCAGGACACCGATCACAATGCCCCGCAGCGAGTTGCGGGCGCTGGTCCGGGTCGGTGATGCCGCCGCGCCCTCCCGCGGAAGGTCGGCGGCCCGGCGGGCGAGCTCGGCGAGGGCGACGCCTTCGATCCCGGCATGGCCGTCGGTGGTCTGGGAGGTCTCGAACCTTCCCGACTCCGCCCACCGGCGCACGGTGTCGTCGCTGATGCCGAGAAGATCTGCCGCTTCTGCAAGGGAATACACGGTCACGGCCAGAGAGTACCTCGATCGCGGGGGTTGCGCAGCGCTGATGATCCGCGGATGCGGAAAGGGCGGGGTACGACGACCGCTTCGGACCGATCGGCGACAATGGGCGGGTGACCCAGACCCCGGCGACCCAGAGCCCGGTGACCCGGCCGAGCCGGGGATACGGCCGCAGCCTCGGCGGGATGGTCGGCGCGTTGATCTCGGTCATGGGCTTGATCGCGTTCGTCTGGGCGCTCAGCTGGTTCCAGCACCGGACGCCGGCCAACCCGGCTGTCACGGTTCGCTACGGCCCGGTGCTTGCCACCGCACGGAGTCAGGCGCCCTTCCATGTGGTAGCGCCGGAGCCCGTGCCACCTGGGCTGCGTGCGACCAGCGTGAGCTGGGACGGCGTGGGGCCGACCGTCTTGTGGCAGCTCGGGTTCGTGACGTCCCAGCAGGCGTTCGTCGGTCTCTACCAGGGGAACGGACCCGCCGCACAGCTCATTGCGGCCAACACGCCGGCGACACAGCCCTCGGCGCCGGTGACGATCGGCGGCATCCAGTGGCTCACGCTGACGAACCCGAGTCGCGGAGAGACGGCTCTGGTGCACACGCAGCGGGGCATGACCGTGCTCGTCACGGGCACGGCAGGCGAGGCTCAGCTCGTCTCATTCGTTCGCAGCCTGCACTGAAGGCAGCCGTGGAGGGGCGGGTGCTGTTTCAGGAAGGGCCGCCGGTAGCGGTGTCGCGCTGCATCACCTCGTCGAGGCGGGCTCGGGCTCCGTCGAGCCATCGCTGGCAGACCGCGGCGAGCTGCTCGCCGCGCTCCCACAGGGCGACTGACTCCTGCAGAGACACCCCGCCGGCTTCCAGCCGTTGGACTACGACGAGCAGCTCGTCGCGTGCCTCCTCATAGCTCGGTGTCGGCTGCGCACGCTCGACGGCCTCCTCTCCGGCATCCACGGGCATCGGGTCGGGCTGGTGTTGGGTCATCTGGGCCTCTGGGTTCGGTCGGGCTGCTGGTCAGGATGCGTCGCGTCCACCGTGACGTCGAGGCGACCGCCCGCGACCCGCGCCACCAGCGTGTCCCCGGTGGAGACCGTGGACGGGTCGGTCACGATGTCTCCGGACGTCCCCTGCAGCAGGCTGTAGCCCCGTTGCAGGGTTGCCAACGGCGACAGCCCGCGGATCCGTGCGAGCTGGTGGGTGAGGTCGCTCGCGGCGGCGTCCAGATGATGGTCGAGGCTGCGCCGGCCTCGACTGCGGAGGTCGATGACGAGCCGACTGTGGTCGTCGAAGATCCGCCTCGGCTCGGCGAGAACGGGCCGGGAACGAGTGTTGTCGAGTCCTTTCTGCTGCTGCCCGAGCGTCGCGTCGAGAACGTATCGAGCCCGGTCCCGCATGGCCAGGATCCGGGCAGCCTCCTCCCGGACGTCCGGGACGACCCGCTTGGCGGCGTCGGTGGGAGTCGACGCCCGGACATCGGCCACCAGGTCGAGGAGAGGCTGGTCGGACTCGTGTCCGATCGCACTCACGATCGGGGTGTGACACCGAGCGACCGCCCGCAGTAGCCCTTCGTCGGAGAACGGCAGCAGGTCCTCCAGGGCGCCGCCTCCTCGCGCCACGATGATCACGTCCACGCCGGCGTCCCTGTCGAGCGAATCGACTGCCTCGATCACCTGCCTCGCCGCCTCATGGCCCTGGACGACGGCGTACTCGACCTTGAAGACGACCCCCGGCCAGCGCTTGCGTGCGTTGTCGAGGATGTCGTGTTCCGCCGCCGAGCTTCGACCGACGACGAGGCCGACGGATCGGGGAAGAAACGGCAGCCGGCGCTTGCGAGCCGGGTCGAAGAGCCCCTCGGCGGCCAGCAGGCGTCGCCGTTGCTCGATCCTGGCGAGCAGCTCGCCGACACCCACAGGGCGGATGTCATGGGCGACGAGCGACAGTGAGCCGCGAGGGATGTAGTACTGGAACTTGGCGTGCACGACCACCTTCGCGCCCTCGGTGACCGGGACCGGGAGCGAGTCGAAGAGCGTTCGGGAGCAGGTGACCTGGACGGAGACCTCGGCCACCGGGTCTCGCAGGATCACGAAAACCGTTGACGTGGACGGCCGGCGGGTCAGCTGGGCGATCTGCCCCTCCACCCAGATGTCCCCGAGTCGGTCGATGTAGCCCGTCATCGCCTGCGCGATCACCCGCACCGGAGCGGGTTTCTCGTACGACGTGTCGAGGGCCACACGCCGACTCTATGCGGATGACCCGCCGACACGGGCTCGCGCCGTACATCTGCCTACCATGGTGAATGTGACTCATTCCTCGACGGAGGCGCCCACCGACGCCGTGCCCCAGCCGGGCGTGGATCGCCGCGTGCTTCTCGCGGCCCCTCGCGGCTACTGCGCCGGTGTCGACAGGGCGGTGATCAGCGTGGAGAAGGCCCTCGACCTGTACGGCGCTCCGGTCTACGTGCGCAAGCAGATCGTGCACAACGTCCACGTCGTGCGCTCGCTCGAGGAACGCGGGGCGATCTTTGTCGAGGAGCTCGACGAGGTCCCCGCCGGGTCGACGGTCGTCTTTTCCGCCCACGGCGTCTCACCCGCCGTGCACGCGCAAGCCGCTGAGCGCGGCCTGAAGACCATCGACGCCACCTGTCCCCTCGTGACCAAGGTGCACAACGAGGCGAGGCGTTTCGCGGACGAGGGATACGACATCCTGCTGATCGGACATGCCGGTCACGAAGAGGTCGAGGGCACCACGGGGGAGGCCCCCGACCACATCAGACTCGTCCAGAGCCCGGCCGATACGGCGGACATCCCCGTCGCGGACGGGGCCAAGGTCGCTTGGCTGTCCCAGACGACATTATCGGTCGACGAGACGATGGAGACGGTCGACCGGATCCGAGCTCGCTTCCCCAACCTGGTTGACCCGCCGTCCGACGACATCTGCTACGCCACGCAGAACCGGCAACAGGCTGTGAAGGAGATCGCGACCGGCGCCGACCTCGTCATCGTCGTGGGGTCAGCAAACTCGAGCAACTCCGTCCGGCTTGTGGAGGTCGCTCTGGAGACCGGAGCGGCCTCGGCATATCGGGTCGACGATGCATCGGAGATCGACCCGGCCTGGTTGGACGGCGTCGAGACCGTCGGCGTGACATCCGGTGCCTCGGTGCCGGAGGATCTCGTCGCGGGGGTGCTGGAGTTCCTCGGCGAGCGTGGGTACCCCCCCGCGACTGCGGTGCACACCGCGGAGGAGTCGCTGATCTTCGCCCTGCCTCCGGAGCTGCGAAGGGACCTGCGCGCCGCCGAGACGCGCTAGGAAAACCGGCTCAGTCCCTGCCCGCTGGGTTGCTAGCGGCGCTGGCCGGCGGAGGTCGCCAGTCGGGCGCCGACCGCCGTTAGCGCGGCCGCGTACCCGAACACGAGACCGGGGGCGTGGTTGGCGAGACCGGTGAGGAAGACCTTGTTGACACCGGGGGCTGACTGGAAGGCGTGCGGAGCCACCACGGACAGCACCGCGATCACGGCGGCGTACAGCAGTGGTGGCAGTACGCCCGCCGTGAACAGGTCGGACCGCCGAACCGCCATGGCGGCCACCAGGCAGATCACCACGAAACACAGGTCGAAGAAGAACGTGAGCCGCCCGTCGGTCAGGACCAGGTCGAGCCCCACGCACACCCCCGCGGTTGCTGCGCTGACGGCGACCGCTCCCCGGCCGGAAAGCCCGCTCGTGGCCTCCTGAGTCGCCGTGCGGACGGGCCCCGCGTCGGAGTCCGGCTGGCCGCCGCGGGGGTCTTCGAGGCTGGTCGACCGGTCGGGGACAGACCAGGTGTCGCTAGGCCAAGGCCCGCCTCCCCCGGGTAACGAGGATGTCACGGCCGTCTCCCCACGCTCTCTCGTGCTTCGCTCAGGTTATCGGCGTCCTGGAGGACGAACGGGCAGCCACGCCGTACCCTCTGGCGAGGCTCTCCGCTGCGTTACTCGCCAACAGCCGGCCGCACCCACTGCTCGCGTCCGGCGGGACCGTCGATGGCGGGGCGCTCGTCGTCGTCAGCGACCAGCTCGGGCGCCGTGAGGGGGCGTGGTCCTTCACTCACAGCTGTGACAGCCCGCTGGGGCTCCGAGCCGACGTCGAGGTCGTACAGGCGGCGAGCGCTGACGAAGACCCTCGTCTCGAGAGAGGCGACGAAGGAGTTGTAGCTGCCGACCGCTGTCGACAACGATCGCCCCACCTTGTCGAGATGACTGCCGGCGGTGGCCAGCCGCTCGTACAGCTCGGTCGCGACGCGATGGATGTCACGGGCGTTCTCCGCAACGGACTCTTGGGTCCAGGCATAGCCGATGGTCTTCAGCATTGCGATCAGCGTTGTCGGCGTCGCGATCATGACGTTCTTGCGGGCCGCGTCATCGATGAGCGTCGGGTCGGAGTCCAGAGCCTGGGCGAAGATGGCCTCCCCCGGCAGGAACATGACCACGAACTCCGGCGAGGTTTCGAACTGTTTCCAGTACTCCTTGGTGGCAAGGGAGTCCATGTGGTGCCTGACCTGAGCCGAATGGCGCTTCAGGTGGCCGAGCTGCTCCGCGGCTGAGGCGGCGGTCCCCGCCGAGAGAAAGGCATCGAGGGGCGTCTTCGCGTCGATCACGATGACCCGTCCCCCGGCCATCGTGACGACGACATCCGGGCGGACGGCGCCGGCTGACGACGTGGTGTGTACCTGCTCGTCGAAGGAGCAGTGTCGGGTCAGACCCGCGAGCTCGAGGCTCCTGCGCAGCTGCATCTCCCCCCAATGGCCGCGAACCTGCGGGCGGCGAAGGGCGTCCGCGAGGGCCTGGGTCTGGGCTCGGAGCTCCTCCCCGCTGAGCCTGACCGAGTTGACCTGCTCCCGCAGCTGGGCCTGCGACGACTCCCGATGCCGCTCCATCGTCTCGAGCCGCGACGCCAAGGCGGTCAGGCTCTCCTGGACCGGGGCGACCACGGTCTCGGTGGCCCTGAAGCTGGCGTTGGCCATCGCGAAGACCCGGTCGCCGGAGTCGGCAACGGCTGATGCCGACATCTCCCGCAGCTCGGTGCGGAGGTCGCCGAGGCGTCGGGCGGCGTGCTGCTGGCCGATCAGTACGCCGACGCAGAGCCCGACGGCAGCTGCGAGGACTGCGATGACGAACGTGGTGATGTCCATGATCTGACGATGTCAGCGGGCACCGACAGTTCTGCGGGATGACCCGGTTCGAGCCGCATCCGAGAGTCGCTACGGCAGGGCTCGGCACAGCCTGATCATCTTGAGCGGGAAGTCCGTCATCATTCCGTCCGCGCCGGTCGCCACGAACTGCTTCCACTCGGCGTGGGTCTCCGACATGCGCTGCCGGATCACCTTCAGACCCGCGTTGTGGAACCGCTTGACCAGATGCCGGGTGATCTGGTCCAGCTGCAGCATGACGCCGTTCAGGTTCGACACCTCGTTGACCGGCGGGACCGTGGTCGGCTTGTACCAGACCTGCAGACTCGGGTCGAGCTGCTTCAGTTCGGTGAGCTGGTTCAGATAAACCGAGTAGATGATGACGTGGTGGGTCATGCCGGCCGCTGAGATCTGGTGGGCGAGCAGCCGAAGGTTCGCCGTGCTTCGGAAGGAGAACTTCGTCTCGAACATCAGGTAACGCCCGGCCTGATGCGCGGTCCGGATCGCCAAAGAATCGTTGAGCGTCGGTACGGGCTCGTCGTGGCCGGTGGTTCGCAACGCCAGCACCTGGCGGAGCGTCATGTCGGTGACGAGGCCGGTGCCGTTGGTGGAGTGCGAAACGTCGTTGTCGTGCATCTGCACGATGTGGCCGTCCTTCGTCACCCACAGATCGGAATCCGCGAGGCTGGCTCCGATCCGGTACGCGGCGATCTGCGAGGCGACGGTGTCACCGTCCGTATGCGCCCGGTAGCCCTCGTGAGCAGCTATCAGGCGGTGCGTGCACGGGGTCGAGTTGGCCGAGCGGGTACCGCTGACAACCGCCTGTGCGCCGGGGGCCGCGAGCAGGCCACCCCCGAGCAGGACCGTCAGAACCGTCAGGACCATGGACGTCCGCGCGTGCCTCATGCTTGCCACCCTCCGACGGGCCGATGTGTTGCCGGAAGCGTTACCGGTCGAGTCGCCGCTGAAACCTCCGTATCGAGGCGGAAAGTCCCGTCGATACTAGCCGGGCAAGATTTCGGAGCCGAACGTTGAAGCCGTAGCCTTGTCCGCCGTGGCCCTCACTCTCGGTATCGTCGGACTGCCCAACGCAGGGAAGTCGACGCTGTTCAATGCGCTCACGAAGAACAACGTGCTCGCCGCGAACTACCCGTTCGCAACGATCGAGCCCAACATCGGCGTTGTCGGCGTGCCCGACCCTCGGCTCGGGCGGCTGGCGGAGATGTTCGGTTCCGCGAGGGTGCTCCCCGCCACGGTGCAGTTCGTCGACATCGCCGGGATCGTCCGTGGCGCGGCGGAGGGCGAGGGTCTCGGCAACAGGTTTCTCTCACATATCAGGGAGTCCGACGCCATCTGTCAGGTGACCAGGGTCTTCCGCGACGACGACGTCACCCACGTCGAGGGAGCCGTCGACCCGCCGGGCGACATCTCGACGATCTCGACGGAGCTGATCCTGGCCGACCTCCAGACGGTTGAGAGGGCGTTGCCTCGCATCGAGAAGGAGGCACGGCTCGACAAGCAGAAGGCTGCCGCTCTGCACGTCGTGCAGGCTGCCCAGCACGCTCTCGAGGCTGGTACGCCGGTCAGTAGCACAGACCTCGACAGGTCGTCGTTGCGGGAACTCATGCTGCTGACCGCGAAACCGATGCTCTTCGTGTTCAACTGCGATGCCGACGAGCTCGGGGACGCCGAGCTGAGACAGCGGATGTGTGACCTGGTGGCGCCGTCGGAGGCGATCTTCCTGGACGCCAAGTTCGAGTCGGAGCTTGTCGAGCTCGACGACGACGACGAGGCGCGCGCCTTACTCTCCGAGATGGGCGTCGACGAGCCCGGCCTGGACTCGCTCGCCCGGATAGGGTTCGAGACGCTTGGTCTGCAGACCTTTCTCACCGCCGGCCCGAAGGAGTCACGGGCTTGGACGATCAGGCGCGGAGCAACAGCGCCCGAGGCCGCGAGCGTCATCCACACCGACTTCCAGCGCGGTTTCATCAAGGCCGAGATCGTCTCGTACGACGACCTGGTGGCGGCCGGCTCGATGGCAGCCGCCAAGGCGGCGGGCCGATTCCGGATCGAGGGCAAGGACTACGTGATGGCTGACGGAGACGTCGTCGAGTTCCGCTTCAACGTGTGATCTGGCGCGTTCGCCCGGGTCAGTCGGGGTGTAGAGGCTCCCCTTGGAGCCGAATCGCACGCGTTCGGACCTCACGAAGCCCCGGCCTGCAGACCGGGGCTTCGTAGTAGGAGGGTCGGGCGGGGTCTCGGCTTTGACTCTCTGCGGCAAGGGCGCACCCCAGAAACTCGTGTCCCGTGCCCCCTCACCCACGCCGCCAAGGAGGGCAAGCCGCCCTCCCCAGCCTCCCGGGCGCCCGTCCTGTAGGTGGTAGCAGGGCGCAGTTACTTCGGTGTTATGAGCTCGCCGCGACTGCAGTGGCCGACCGGTCATGCCCACGGATGATGCTCTCCACCTTGACCCAGTCGCTGGGCTCAGCAACGACTGACACCATCGGCCCGCCGAGTCGGATGTCCGGCTTCCCGTCGAATCCCGCCCCTCGTAGCGACGCCGCGATGGAATGCGCCATCGTCCGCGACTGGACCCTGTAGAGCCTGGTCTCCGCGGCGTCCGTCATGGCTGCTCACCATGCAGCATGGACGTTGACGGGCCGGTACAGTCACTGACGCGCATGCCATGCGGCATGTCACGCGACTCGCAGACCCAGGTGGGCGGTTGCCAGGGCCACGAGTCGGTCGGCGTGTCGCCCGGTGGCTCATTCGAGGGGCGCAAGAATTCAGCCATGGGTGTTGCCTCCCCGTGAGGTGATGCCCTAGGCCCCGCCCGGTGGTAGAGAGCACCTGGCGGGGCCGCCTGCGCCCATCATCCGCCGGATCGGCCTGCAGCGCATGGCATTCCGCATCAAGGGTATGAACGAATCGCGTCTCCTGTCGGCTGCCTGATGGCCCCCCCGACGCTGCCCTTCGCAAACCGTCACTGCTCCGGGTGGATGTGATCGGGACGCGGCTATCGAAATGGCACGAATCGCTGCCGTGGATGGGCATTCCAGGCCGCTGCCTCTTGATCTGCCGTCTCGAAGCGCTCGCCAATCGCCTCAGCGCCTGCCAGACGCCCCATGGTGTTGTGCCCTGCGCCTGCTCATGACCGGAGGCCCGGGAGGCCGATACCGAGGGTCGGCCTCGCCTGACGGCGCACGTCGGGCGGGGCCTAAGGCTCCCGATTGGAGGTGGGGTGCCGATGGGAACCGCGTACCCGGCCGCGAGCACAGCAAACCCGCCGCTGCCGACCCCACAGTAAGAACATGGCTAGAAAATACAGCGTAAGCCCGCGCGCAGACCACCGGGTGTGACACAAATGGCGTAGGCCCTGCCACCGGGGACCGCCCCGCCCGGTGGCAGGGCCTACTCCTACCGGGGCGGGCTTGATAAGTGAACCGCGCAGCATGGGGTAGACAGCAGACTTGACCCGTCCGGGCGCCTCCTCTGACACGCCTGCGCGGAGGCACCGATCCCCCACCCACTGTCAGCTGGGGCGAGCCGACGAGCAGACGAGCCGCACGTGATTGACCATTCGGCTACAATTAGGCCTCTATAAGGTGGATGTCCATGATATCCTTATCGGGGTAGACTGACGACAATGGTGTGAGCGTTCGCCACGGGGGAGCGCTCCCACCATTTCAACGCGTCGGATACCCGTCGGGGACCTCGAGTCTCAACACAGCGAAGGGCCTCCACCCGCGGGGAGCGCTTGATGGAGGCTCTTCCAGGAGTCTTACCCCCCGAGAGGCGACGCGAGGCGCCTCTTCTGCGAACGTTACCCCTTCGACGGTGACAGCAGGCTTTGTCGCGGAAGATCCGGCCAATCACTTTTTAAGATGGCCTGATGGTGGATGCGGCTTATCGCCTAGGACAGCCGATGGGCTGGGGAGGTCAGGCCTGGGTGGCGCTCAACCGGACCGTGCCGGCGAGAAGATGGCGCAGGCCGAAGAGCTTGTCTGGCGACGGCCTAGCGGCGCTGGAGACGGTCAACCGTCGTCTGGGTGGCGAGACTCGCGGGCGATCGCTGTTCGGGCCGCTTCCCACCCAGGTCCCCTGCCCGGACCTCAGATAGTCAGCTAGTCAGCGCGTGGTTGCGGACCAGGTCCGGGCCTCTCGGCTGTGTCGGATGTTCATCAGGTCGCGGCGACGGTACAGCAGCGTCCCGTCGTCGTGTCGGGTGCAAGGCAGCCGTCCGGCGGCGGTCAGCCGTGCGAGCGTGTCGCGGTCCACGCCGAGCGTCTGGGCGGCTCGCTGACCGATGACCCAGTAAGCGTCCGGGTCGTTGCGATGGCAGAGGCAGCCGTACACGTGGATGGCCAGCTCCTCGACCTCGCCGCGCGACATCCCCCGCTGCCCACGCTGCTCGCCACCAGCGAACGTCCCGGCCGCCATGCATCCTTGCACCGCCAGCACCGAGCAGCCGAGGATTGCCGCCGCCTCAGCCCTGGTGACCGGATCAACGGACTGCTGGTCGCAGTGGTACCCGGTGAGGACGTTCTCCCCACGCAGAACCACTTTCGACCTGCCTCCACCAACGCGACTCGGCGGCGGTTGGGTGGTAGCGACGAGCAGCTCACGGCTGGACCGGTAAGCGACATTGACGTGCATACGAACCCCTGACTAGGCCGTCAAAACGGATCCAAGCGGGGTCTGAGCCGAGCAACCGTGGTGTGGGTGACGCCTGTTCAGCAGGTATGCCGTTCAGGCGGCGTAACAGCCACCCTATCCCCAGCGGAGAGAATCCGAAAGGTGCAGTTTGCCATCAAAGGCGCCAATGTTCTGCGGCCACCTATTTTGTCGTCGCGGGTCATGTGGGCGTAATGTCTGAGACAGATCATCTCGATCGCGAGATGGCGCGACGGAGACTTCCGCCCCGGACCCGGCGACTCGACCCCCGCTACCGAGCGCCGAAGGGCATCAGCATGTCTGACTCATCCCCAGGCTCCTCAAGAGCACCCGCTGTAATAGACGCACCCGCGGAGCCTATCCGTGACACCACTGCCCTAGATGTCCGCGAAGCCACCGCGGACCAGCTCGCTGCCGAGATGATGCTTGTCGAGACAAGCATCCTTCTCACCGATCGCCGTGATCCGACGATGGAGGACCTGATCCGCCTCGAGCTACGCGTCCGCACAGAGATACACCGCCGCGGACTCATGTCGATGCGCGGCATCGAGTCCGATTGACTCAACGGCTGCCGTGCCGGTGCCCTGATCGAGAGGCCCGCGCGAATGCCGACCCGAGGTGGCGTGGCCTACCCGCCAGCCGGGTAGACCGACCAAGTTGAGCCGTCCCAGTGCTCTATCAGCTTTCCGCCCAGTTGCGTGTAGCCCACCGCCCACACGTCGTTCGTGGAAACGCCATCGACAGCGCGCAGGAAACCGTGCCTGGTGACAGGAACCTGCACCCATGAGGACCCATTCCAATGGGAGGTGGCGATGGCTGAACCGTTGTCCGGGCATCCGCCCACCACCCACACATCGGCTGCGCTGAGCGGTGCCAGTCCGCCCCAGCCCGTGTAGTCGCACGACGCCAGCTCTTTCGACCAGCGGGTTCCGCCCCATTCGGCGGCGAAACCGCTCGGACTGGGGTAGTCGCCCAGGACCCAAGCCTTCGTCGACGACACGGCGGTCACGTGGCTCAGGAAACGGTGGTGGAATCGGGCTGCCACCTGCCACTGTTGGCCATCCCAGTGGAGGAGCCTGTGGTCCCCCGCGACGGCCCAGACATCGTGTGCCGGGTCCGCGGACACGTCACAGCTGCGGCCCCCCGGAGACAGCGCCATGGTCCACTTGGCTCCGTTCCAGTGCTCGACGAGGCAGTTACCCGCGCCCCTGGTGCCGGACGCCCATACGTCGCCCGGTGAGGCAGCGCTGATCCCGAGCAGGGCGTTGAACTGAGCGCTCGGGTTGGGACTTGGCACGACAGTGAAACTCGTCCCGTCCCAGTGCTCGATCAGTGTGCTGTCATGCGTACCGTCGCCGGCTCCGTACTCGCCGACCACCCAGACGTCGCTGGGTGACAGGGCCAGTACGTCGTGCAGAAGGTTGACGTCGGTTCCGGGTGTCTGAACGGCCACCGACGCCCAACTGGTTCCATCCCAGTGCTCAACAACCGGACTGGCATTGCCGAGGTCACCGATCGCCCAGGCGTCGCTGGATGAGTCCGCGCTGACGCCTGTCAGCTCCTTGAATGCCCCGGCGGCAGCGCCGGCAGGATGCACCGGAGCTCGTGCGAACGCAGCCGCCGGAGACAACACACAGGCCACCGCCAACAGACCTCCAACGACCATCTTTCCCCAGTGCGACATGCCGATCCCCGCCCCTTGAATGTCCCGTACCGTCCCCTTCGCGCGCTGGTGACGGGTTTTGTCGAAGGCAGACATGTTATCTGGCCCCCCTGGCGTTTCGAGTGTATCGGCAACCTTTGTCCAAGGTTTGAGTTTTCCCAGAATCGCCCGGAATCACCGACACATGCTCGCACCGATCAGCCCTTGTCCGGTCCTGGGAACCGCCTGAAGGCGGCCCTGGTCGAGCGTCGCGACAGCGGCCGTGTCGCGGATGCGCCGGCGTTCACCCGTGGGTCAGGATGAGAACACGGGACTACCTGCCCGTCAGGTATCCCCAGGCCCCGTCAGGTGTTCGCTTCACCTGGCGGGGCCGCTTGCTCGAGAGAGTCGATCCGCTCGGCCAGCTGGACGTCGTTGGCCGTGATTCCGCCGGCGGAGTGGGTGGCCAGCCGGAAGGTGATCGTTGTCCACCGGATGTCGATGTCGGGATGATGGTCGAGCTCGTCGGCGACCACGGCGACCGCGTCCACGAGCCGGATGCCGGCTGCGAAGCTCGGAGCCTCGACCGACCGCACCAGGCTGTCGCCGTGCGCGCTCCACTCGGGCAGCTTCTCCCTGATCAGGCGAGCAACCTCTTCGGATGTCAGGACGTTCGGCATATCGGGCCTCCTTCATTCCTGGACGCATCGCCGGCGTCCCCGGCCGTCAGGTCCCCTGGCGGAGCTCGGCCCGTCCTGGTTCCTCGCGCAGGGCGCGGTCGCTGCGGGTGAAGATCTTCGATCCGAGCCAGGTGACCGGGTCGAACTTGCGGTCGACCACGCGCTCCTTCATCGGGATGATCGCGTTGTCGGTGATCTTGATTCCTTCGGGGCACACCTCCGTGCAGCATTTCGTGATGTTGCACATCCCGATACCGGCAGCCCGCTGAGCCAGGTCCCGGCGGTCGTGGGTGTCCAGCGGGTGCATGTCGAGCTCGGCGTAGCGCAGGAAGAACCGAGGGCCGGAGAAGGCCGGCTTGTTCTCCTCGTGGTCACGGACGACATGACATACGTCCTGACAGAGGAAGCACTCGATGCACTTGCGAAACTCCTGGCCCCGCTCGACGTCGCTCTGCATCATCCGACGCTTGCCGTCGGGATCGCGTGGCGTCGGTGCGAAGGCGGGGATCTCCTTCGCCTTCTCGTAGTTGAAGGACACGTCGGTCACCAGGTCACGGATGACCGGGAAGGCGCGCATCGGGGTGACGGTGATGGTCTCGTCGGGCGTGAAGTCCGACAGGCGCGTCATACACATCAGACGAGGACGGCCGTTGATCTCGGCGCTGCACGACCCACACTTGCCCGCCTTGCAGTTCCAGCGTACGGCGAGATCACCCGCCTGCGTCGCCTGAAGCTTGTGGATCGCGTCGAGGACCACCTCACCCTCCTCGACGGCCACCACGTAGTCACCCAGGGCACCGCCACTCGAGTCGCCGCGCCAGACGCGCATCTTCAGGTCATAGCCCATCAGTTCTCCTCGAACAGCGTCTTGAGCTCGTCGGGCATGACGGGGAGCGGTTGGTGCCTGAGGACGACCTCGCCGTCCGCGTCGAGAGTGAGCACGAGGTTCTGTGCCCCCCAGTGCGGGTCAGGGCCCGGAAAGTCGTTGCGGGTGTGTCCGCCGCGCGACTCCTGCCGTTCAAGGGCGGCCGTCGCGATGCACTCCGACACCAGGAGCATGTTCCGGAGGTCGATCGATAGGTGCCAACCGGGGTTGTACTGGCGATGACCCTCGACCGAGAGGTGCTTCGAGCGTTCCTTCAGCTCTTCGAGCTTGCCGAGTGACTCCCGCAACTCCTCATCGACCCGGATGATCCCGACGAGGCGTTGCATCACGTCTTGCAGGTCCTTCTGGATCGTGTACGGATTCTCGCCGCCTTCGATAGCGAACGGGGCGAGCGCGTTCTCAGCGGCCGCCTTGACCTCGTCGTCATCGATGGCCGCCGGCCGACCCGCGCTGCGGTGGGCGTGGTATGCGGCGTTGAGCCCACACCGCCTGCCGAACACCAGCAGGTCCGATAGCGAGTTGCCGCCGAGCCGGTTCGAGCCGTGCATCCCACCCGCAACCTCGCCGGCGGCGTACAGCCCTTCGACGAGGCTCTCGCCGGTGTCGGCGTCGACCTCGACGCCCCCCATGACGTAGTGGCATGTCGGGGCGATCTCCATCGGCTCCATGGTGATGTCGACGTCGGCGAGCTCTTTGAACTGGTGGTACATCGAGGGCAGGCGGCGCCTGATGAACTCGGGGCTGCGTCGCGAGGCTATGTCGAGGAAGACCCCACCGTGCGGTGACCCTCGGCCCGCCTTGATCTCCGCGTTGATGGCCCGAGCGACCTCGTCGCGGGGCAGCAGCTCAGGCGGACGCCGGTTGTTCTTCTTGTCGTCGTACCACCGGTCGCCCTCCTCCTCGGAGTCGGCGGTCTCGCTCTTGAAGAACTCCGGGATGTGGTCGAACATGAAGCGCCTACCCTCGGAGTTGCGCAGGACTCCGCCGTCCCCACGGACCGACTCGGTCACCAGCAGGCCCTTGACGGAGGGCGGCCACACCATCCCCGTCGGGTGGAACTGGACGAACTCCATGTTGATCAGCGAAGCACCGGTGCGCAGGGCGAGGGCGTGCCCGTCCCCGGTGTACTCCCAGGAGTTGCTGGTCACCTGGTACGACTTGCCGATCCCGCCGGTGGCGAGCACGACACTGGGCGTCTTGAACACGATGAAGCGGCCCGTCTCGCGCCAGTACGCGAAGGCGCCCGAGACCCTTCCGGCGTCCTTGAAGATCTCGGTGACCGTGCACTCCATGAACACGTCGATGCCGAGGGCAACGGTGCGCTGCTGGAGCGTCCGGATCATCTCGAGCCCCGTGCGGTCGCCGACGTGGGCGAGCCTCGCATAACGGTGACCGCCGAAGTCGCGTTGCGAGATCAGTCCGTCGGGAGTGCGGTCGAAGAGGGCACCCCACTCCTCGAGCTCGAGCACCCGCTCGGGTGCCTCCTGAGCGTGCAGCTCGGCCATCCGCCAGTTGTTGAGCATCTTGCCGCCGCGCATGGTGTCGCGGAAGTGCACCCGCCAGTTGTCCTCGGGCCACACGTTGCCCATGGACGCGGCGATCCCACCCTCCGCCATCACGGTATGGGCCTTGCCGAGGAGGGACTTGCAGACGACGGCCGTCCTCGCGCCGGCATCATGGGCCGCGATCGCGGCGCGCAGCCCCGCTCCGCCGGCGCCGATCACGACGACGTCGTACTCGTGGGTCTCGAAGTGCGGCGCGTCGTCCGGCTGGCTCGACATGACGTTGCCGGTCATCGGGTGTCGTGACGTGTCGGGGCCCGACGTGCCCGTCGGGTTGTCATGTTGTCCTGTGGGGATCTCAGTCATGTCTTAGAAGAACCTCGGATCGCTGAAGGCCCCGCTGGCCAGCAGGTAGATGTACAGGTCGGTGAGCGCGACGGAGAACAGCGACAGCCAAGCGAACTTCGCGTGGTTCATGTTGAGCCTCGAGACGGTGGTCCACATCCGGTACCGCAACGGATGCTTGGAGAAATGCCGCAGGCGTCCGCCGACGATGTGGCGGCACGAGTGACACGACAGCGTGTACAACCAGATGAGCACGATGTTGACCAGCATGATGACGCTGCCCAGGCCCAGGTGGCCCCAGTCGCCGTTGGCGTTGCGGAACGAGATCACGACGTCGTACGTCAGCACCAGCGACACGAGCAGAGCGGCGTACCAGAAGTACCGGTGGACGTTCTGCAGGATGAGCGGGAACCGGGTCTCGCCGGAGTAGCCCTTGTGCGGCTCCGCCACGGCGCAGGCCGGCGGCGACAACCAGAAGGCCCGGTAGTAGGCCTTGCGGTAGTAGTAGCAGGTCAGCCGGAAGCCCAGCGGGAAGATCAGGATCAGCAGAGCAGGAGAGAGCTGCCACCACGAGAAGGGCTGGCCGAAGTCCGACGAGCCCGACGTGCAGCTGTCGGTGAGGCAGGGCGAGTAGAACGGGGAGATGTACGGCGCCGAGTAGTAGTCGCTCCCGGAGAAGGCACGCCATGTCGAGTAGATGATGAAGGCCACGAACACCGCGAAGGTCACCAGCGGCATCAGCCACCATCGGGTCTCGCGGAGCGTCTTCGTCTCGATTCGCGCCCGTCCGGACCCCATGACTCCGGTTGACATCTCGCCGCCCTCCTACTCAAGGTCGAACTGTTACGTCAGACCGTGCCCAAAATCGCAGTCCTGCGGGCAACTTACCCGAGTCCATAAGACAGCCAGGGTCGAGGGCGCCACTTGTCAGCACGAGACTGGTCGCGCCCCGCCCGAGATCCGGATGTTGCGGACGACGAGGGCGATCGGCCCCGGGTTTGCCGGTCGCCGGGTGAGCCGACATCTAGGGTGGGGGCATGGCTTCGGATCCCCTGCCGTCAAGGCGCCTGCTGCTGGTACATGCGCATCCTGACGACGAGTCGATCACCTCCGGCGCCACGATGGCGAAGTACGTGAGCGAAGGCGCCGCGGTGACTTTGGTCACCTGCACCCTCGGTGAGGAGGGGGAGGTGCTCGTGGACTCCCTGGCCTCTCTCGCCTCAACCCGCGACGACTCGCTGGGTCGGCACCGTATCGGCGAGCTGGCCAAGGCGATGGCGGAGCTCGGTGTCACCGACCACCGTTTCCTGGGCGGCGCGGGGCACTATCGGGACACCGGGATGGCAACGGCGCCGGACGGCGGCGCCATGGTGCCCGAGACTGTGCGCCCCGATACTTTCTGGGCCGCCGACCTGCGAGAGGCGGCCGATCTCCTCGTCCCCATCATCCGCGAGACCCGCGCGCAGGTCCTGGTGACGTACGACGAGTTCGGCGCATACGGCCACCCGGACCACGTGCAGGCGCACCGCGTGGCCACCTATGCGAGCTCGCTGGCGGCCGTCCCGTCGTACCGTCGCGACCTCGGCGACCCCTGGGAGGTCCCGAAGATCTACTGGGTCGCAACTCCGGAGAGCTTCATGCGCGACGGTCTGCGGAGACTCCGTGAATCCGGTGACACCACGACCTTCGAGGGCATGGACCCCGACGGACCGTTGCCGCCCTTCGTAACGCCCGACGAGTGGGTGACGACCCACATCGACGGCAACGAGTTCGTCGAGGCCAAGCTGGCGGCGATGAGGGCCCACGCCACGCAGATCACGGTCGACGGGCCGTTCTTCGCGCTGTCGAACAACCTCGGCAACCAGGTGTGGGGGACGGAGAGCTACCGCCTCGTCAAGGGCACGGCCGTCCCGGAAGCCGGGACCGACCGGGAGAGCGACCTCTTTGCCGGGTTGGCGTGACCGGATGGCCTCGGGCGAGCAGAGCGTGGCACCGCCGACGCGACGGTCTCCGCTCAGAAGGGCCACCGCACCGGCCATCGGGCTCCTGTTCGCGCTGCTCGCGCTGGTGACCGCCCCGTTGGCGGCGCTGGTGTCGCGGATGGCATGGCGCCCGGGGGGAGCCACCGTCCCGTACGGTCTGGTGCTCAGCGCAGCGGCGTCCATGGGTGTGGTTGTGCTCGCTCGCGCGGTGTCGCGTCGCCACGCGTTCGTCGCCGCAGCGGCGTGGCTGGTTGGCCTGGGCGTCGTGATGAGAGGGAGCCCCGGAGGCGGCTTCCTCATCGCGAGCGACACCCTCGGCTGGTCGTTCCTCGTGGTGGCCACCGTTGTCGTGATCGGCTCCGCGCTGTTGGGGGGCAGCGGCAGGTGAGGTGGTGGCCGAGGCGCCGGGTGTACGTCGACGACCTACCCCGGACGCATGATGCGCGGTTCCTCGCGGTGTTCCTGGTCGCGTTCGTCGCTGTTCTCGCGGCGGTCTACGCCCTCGGGTACGCCGTGGCGGGCGACAAGGTGCCCACGGGTACGAAGGTGAGCGGCGTCGATATCGGCGGGATGACCCGCGCTCATGCAGCAAGAGTGCTCGAGCATCGGCTGGCCCCTGGTCTGACGCGGCCCGTGACGGTCACCGTTGCGGGTCACCAGGCGACGCTCTCGCCGGCCAAGGCGGGCTTCGCCCTGGACGTGAACGCCACCCTCGATTCGGTGATGGACGGCAGCGACTGGAACCCGTCCCACATGCTCAAAGTCATCGAGGGCGGCGGGCACGTCGACGCCGTTTACAGCAGTGATCCTGAGGCGTTAGCGGCGGCGCTGGCGCCGCTGGCAGCCAATGCGGAGTCGCATCCGGTGAGCTCCACCGTGGTCGTGCGAGGTGGGCGGCCCGTCATCCGGGCCGGCCATCCCGGCCACCGCGTCGATGTCGCCGCGGCCCGGGATGAGCTCATCGGTGCGCTGCGCGACGGTGACGCGTCCGTGTCCCTCAAGCTCATCCCCGTTCCGCCGCCCATCGGCGTCTCGGAGGTCGACGCGTTCGTCGCCAAGACGCTGCGACCCGCACTCAGCCGGGCTGTCGTCGTCTCGGTCTCCGGCAGGCCGCTCACCGTGACGCCCGTCGAGTTCGGGCCGGCGCTGCGGATCGAGCAGTCCGACGGTCGGCTGCGCCTGGGGGTATTTCCCGGTGACCTGTTCCGGCGCACCCGGGGGATCCTCAGGTCGGCGCCCGGGCGACCGCAGGACGCGCGGATCGCTTTCCGCGCCGGGAGACCGGTCGTCGTACCCGGCAGAGCCGGCAGGCAGGTCAACATCGCCGACTGGGCGAAGGCAGTGCTCACAGCCGCCACCGTGAGCCGGGATCGAAGGGCATCGGCCAAGGTTTCCGTGGTTAGTCCCGCCTTCACCACGGCGGACGCGAGGGCCCTGGACATCAAGGCTCAGATCGGTGCTGGCTCAGCCCACACCGACAAGAGTCTCTCGAGCATCCTCAGAGCGGCGGCCCGCAACATCGATGCCACGGTGGTGCTGCCCGGGGCAACCTTCAGCTATCTCCGCTCGTCGGGTGGTACTGGGCCGTCGACGGTGCGGTCCCCGTTGGCCGACGTGACCGCGGCCGCCGCGACCCGCGCGCGGATGAAGATCCTCGAGCGACCTGCCGGGCCGTCGTCGGGCCACGACCTCCAGTTTCGCAACAGCTCCGACTTCCCCGTCTACGTGCGCGCCCTGGTCATCAGCCGACCACGCGGGCCGGCAACGGTCGAGGTCCAGCTCTGGAGCGCCGGTGGCTGAGCCTCCGCGCCGCCTTACCACCCCGCGAATTGCGGGAAAGTGCACCTCATCCGGCCCCCCGGGAGGTGAACTATCCCGCAATTCGCGGGGGTGGGGGTGGGGGTGGGGGTGGGGGCGGCAGGGCCTTGATGACGACGATGTCGGCCCTCGCGATTCGCCGGACGCTACCGTCGCGGCGGCGTACGACGACCTCCCGCTCATCGGCGAGCTCCACCACTCCGACGGCGTCCGTCATCGCCGGACCGCCGGAGGGACCCCTCTCGCCGGGGACGCGACTTCGCACCACGACGCGTTGTCCGACTCGTCCCGCCTCGAGACCCATCTCACCCCTCGGATCGTCGCCCTGATTGGGTAAAGGCTTGTGATGGCGTAGATACTAGGACGTGCAAAGCGCCGTACCCGGCGCTCCGTGACATTCGAGGAGGACAAAGGTGACGTATGTCATCGCCCAGCCGTGCGTGGATCTGAAGGATCGTGCGTGCGTCGACGAATGTCCCGTCGACTGCATCTACGAGGGTTCCCGCATGCTGTACATCCACCCGGACGAGTGTGTGGACTGCGGTGCGTGCGAGCCGGTATGCCCGGTCGAGGCCATCTTCTACGAGGACGACACCCCCGACAAATGGAAGGACTACTACGCCGCCAACGTCGAGTTCTTCGACGACCTCGGCTCGCCGGGCGGGGCCGCCAAGCTCGGCATCATCGACAAGGACCACCCCTTCATCGCGGCACTGCCCCCGCAGATCCAAGACGCCTGAACAGGTGAGCCGCCCGCCCCGGCTATCGGCGCGGCTCCCGAACTTTCCCTGGGACACCCTCGAGGCCGCCAAAGCCCGTGCGTCCGCACACCCCGACGGCATCGTCGACCTGTCGGTCGGAACTCCCGTGGACCCCACGCCGGAGTGCGTGCAGGGGGCGCTTCAGAACGCGTCCAACGCTCCTGGCTACCCCAGCGTGTGGGGCACGCCGGCGTTGCGACGGGCGATCATCGGCTACCTCACGCGGCGCTGCGGTGCGGTCGCCCTCGACGACGAGTGCGTGCTGCCGACGGTGGGCTCCAAGGAGCTCGTCGCCGCCCTGCCTGCCCAGCTCGGCGTTCGGGCTGGCCACACCGTGCTCGTGCCCGAGGTCGCCTATCCGACGTACGCCGTCGGCGCGCTGCTTGCCGGAGCCGACGTGCTGGCCAGCGACGCGACGGTTGCGGCCGGACCGCTCGACGTACCGCTGGTCTGGCTGAACTCCCCCGCCAACCCCACCGGTCGTGTGCTGCCGGTCGAGCATCTGCGAAAGGTGGTCGGCTGGGCTCGCGAACGCGGGGCAGTGGTGGCGGCGGACGAGTGCTACCTCGAGTACGGATGGGACGCCGACCCGGTGTCCGTGCTCGACCCAGCCGTCAACGAAGGGTCCCTGGACGGCATCCTGGCGGTGCACTCGCTGTCGAAGAGGTCGAACATGGCCGGCTACCGGGCCGCCTTCGTCGCGGGCGATCCGCGGATCGTGACTGAGCTGCGCGAGGTGCGAAAGCATGCCGGTCTGATGGTCGCCGGCCCCGTGCAGCATGCGATGTGCGCGGCTCTCGAGGACGACGACCATGTCGCCGACCAGCGCGGGCGCTACCAGGCACGGCGGGCGGACCTGCGAGCCGCGCTGGAGTCGCTGGGGTTCCGCATCGACCACTCGGAGGCATCGCTCTACCTGTGGGCGAGTCGCGGCGAGCCATGCCGGGACTCGGTCGCCAGGCTTGCCGAGCTCGGCATCCTGGTGGCACCCGGTGACTTCTACGGTACGGCGGGGGCGCGCCACATCCGGGTGGCGCTCACCGCCACGGACGAGCGCGTTGCCGCAGCCGTCGTACGACTCAGCGCCTAGCCAGGCTCATCCGATCGCTGACGGGAAAGCCTCAACGCGAGCATGGGACACTCCCGGACGGCCTGCGTTGCGTGCTCGCGCAGCGCCGGCGGGACCAGCGGTGAGGGGTCGGCCGACCTGGAGAGGGGATACCCCCAATCGTCCGTGGTCAGCAGCTCGGGCAGCAGCTCACCGCACAGGCCGCGGGCGTCGCATGCAACCCAGTCGATCACGAGCCGCTCGCTCATCACGCCGGGCCCCTTTCGACTGTTACCTCAGACGCGCTGCAGTGACCCTGCAGATGGCGGCTGACCTCGTACCCGAACGTCCGCAGGGTGCTCCTCACGATGCGTACCGTGCCGTCCGGGTGATGGCACGCCCCGCGGCTAGCCACGAGTGCCGCGACCCGGTCGACCTCGGCTACCAGGCCGGGCGTCGGGCGCCCGTAGGCCAGCTCACGCAAGGTGGAGGCGAGCGTCGGAAGGCCGTTGAGACATGGGCCGCACTGACCGGCTCCCTGGCCCGCGAGGTAGCCCGCGATGTCTGCTCCCGCCTGCAGGCCACAGACCGAGCGCGGCAGCGCCATGACGACGCCGGCACCGGGAGCCGCCTCGAAGGGAGCAAGGGACCGCCTCGTCATCCGCAGCGTCGAGTCAACCCGCTCGAAGGGCACCCATCCGCCGTGGTATCCGCCGACCAGCACCGCCTGCACGGGTCCCCGGACCCCGCCGCCGAGGGACAGCACGTGTTCGAGCGTCTGCCCACCCTCAGCCTCGTAGACTCCCGGTCGGTTGACCGCCCCTGACAGGGTCACGAGGCGTGTCCCCGGCTCTTCGGGGCTGCCCACGGAGCGGAACCATTCCGCCCCGAAGCGTGCGATCAGGGCCAGGTGGCACAACGTCTCGACATTCTGGACCAGAGTTGGCCGACCCTTGACGCCGCGCTCGAAAACCCGGGGTGGCGTGGTGACCGGGATTGCGGGACCGCCCTGGACTGCAGAGACGACGGCGGACTCCTCCCCGGACAAGAACGCGTCGGGCGATGCCACCATGCGTACCTGGACCCGGTCCCGGCGTTCGCGGAGCGCGGGAGCTATCACGTCGTCGAGCAGATCCTGCGGTGCGTAGATGAACGCCCGGCGGCTACCGGCGGCGCGCGCGGCGACCTGGATGCCGTCCAGGACGAGGTGTGGGGCGTTCGCCAGCAGGAAGCGGTCCTTCGCGCTGGCCGGCTCTCCCTCGGCGCCGTTGGCGACGACCACCGACCGACCGCCGGCGGCGACTGTGACGAGCTTGCGCCCGGTGGGGAAGCCGGCGCCGCCACGGCCGACCAGCCCCGACTGGGTCACCGACGCGCGCAGCCGCCCCGGGTCGACGTCGGGGAGGGGTCCCACTCGCGTCAGGTGGCCGACCAGGGTGCGTGCGGTTGCGTTGAGCAGGCGCATCGGTTCGGTCACGGTCTCCACGTGGGCGCCCCGCTCAGGCCAGGAGAGCTGTGTCTCGGCTGGAAGTGGGTTCACCCTCATACTCCGGTCAGGTTCGGGGGAGAGGGCACGCTCGCGGCGGCTTCGGCAGATGGACGTGGCTCGGCCGCCACGACGGCGAGGCGCCACGCCAGCGCCCCGACCACGGTCACGGCACAGCCGGCCGCGATCGCCAGCAGCCACGAGGTGGTGCCGTCCGTACCGTTCCCGATGGCATGTGCCATCGCGAACGGCCAGCATGCGTACGCCGCCCAGTGCAGGACCCGCCACGTACGACGCCCGATGTGCTGCCGGAGCAGGCTGGTTCCGATCAGGACGACGATCAGGTCGGCGGCGAGGGTCCCCAGCCCCAGCCACAGCGGTCGGTACGCACCTCGGAACGGCATCACGAGATCAACGAGGCGGAGCTGGGCGAACGGGTCGAGAAAGAGGGTCGTGATGTGCACGGCCAGCAACCCGAGCGCAGTCAGGCTGGCGGTCCGGTGCACCGCGGAGACCGCAAAGCGAGGCAGGCCAGGGAGCGGGCGTCCGGAGCGGACCACGATGCCGAGCACCATCACGATGGTGAACATCACGAGCGCGCTGACCCCGGTCCCCCTGCCGAGGTACCACAAGGCATTCGTCATGGCTCGGGCCATCCGTTCAGGGTGGTCACCGACCCGTCCGACCCGACAAGACGGGCCGGGACGCCGCGGTCACGAAGCAGCCTGGGCGCGCCCGTGCCCCGTACGACGGCCGCGGTGGTCAGGGTGTTCGCAGCGAGGCAGGACGCGGCTGCAACGGAAACCGTGCGCCACACCTCCGGTGCCGGCCGGCAGGTCACGGGGTCCAGGATGTGATGCATACGCCGGTTCCAGTGCGTCCAGGAGCGGCCCAGGGTCGACGAGGTGGCCAAGCCACCGGCATCCTCCAGCGTGACCAGCGAGGCGGGCTCTGCGGGTCCGTCCTGCACGAGGATCGTCCAACCCTCCGCCGGAGCGGTCCCGGCGACCGCGATGTCTCCCCCGAGGGCGACCAATGCCCCGGTCCCCAGGCGCTGGGCAACGAGGTTCGCGCAGCGATCCGCAGCCCAGGCCTTGGCCGTGGCGCCGAGATCGAGAATCACCCCATTCGGGACGCTCAGCACGGATCCGTCGAGCACAACGTCGCGCCACGACGGTTGACGATGCCGAGTGACGGATGCCCTACCGGCGCTGCCACCTGCGATCTCATCGAAGGTGCGGCCATAGCCCAGCGCCGAGAGCTGGGAGCCGAGCGTCGGGTCAACGGCGCCGTCGGTGTCTGCCGCGGCCTGAAGGGCGACGGCCACCAGCTCGGCCAGCAGCGGGCTGACGTGTACAAGTCCGCCGCCCGTGGCGGCGATCCGCACGACTTCGGAGTCGTCGCGGAACCGGCTGGCAGCGAGGTCGACGGCGGCCAGCTCCTCCTCGACGAGGCAGCGTGCAAGCTCCGTAGCCGAGGGGTCGGTGGTGACGACGCGGGCGGTCGTCGTCCAGACCGGCCATTGCGCAACGCCCGGTCCGATCGGCAGGGTCTCGACCAGCGGCATGGTCACGACCCCCCGGACGTGGCGACCGGGGGTTGGGCCGACGGAGCCCTGCGCACCGTGCCGGTCGACCCTCCGTCGTCGGACGACGCCCTGCGGTGCGACGTCGAGCCGTTTGCACTGCTGCTCCCTCTCGCACCTGTATGCCTGGTTCCCGCTGGAGACGTGCCGCCGGGCTGCTTCGTCGTACTCGTCGAAGCGACGGCTGGGGTGGCGATACCGAGATAGCCCGCGACGGCCAGTGAGCCGGCGACCCCCAGGGTCGCGAGCCCAGCGGTCACGGTGCGGATCCTTCGCTGGCCGAGGCCACGGTTGTTGACGCTGGCCCGCATGGTGTCTCCTGACGAGGTTGTTCGGTGGCCGGCTTCCCGGCCCTGGAACTCAAGAGTGGCCAGCGACGATCTGTCGACGTTCTGCGAAGTCTCTGAACCCGCTATGAGTCGCCGGGCAGGAGAGCATGCACAGTCCGTTCACAGGAACGGGTCGGTCGACCTGGCGCTTTCAGAGCCCACTCAGAAGGAAGTCAGAGCTTCTGGTATCCCGCATGGTCCACGATGGTTGCCATGACCACGTCATCAGACGCGTCGCGCCCCCTCGTTCGGGCGGACGGTACGCCCGTGCGGGTGCTCGTTGTCGACGACGAGCAGAGCCTGGCCGAGGTGCTCGCCAGCGTCTTGCGGCTCGAGGGCTGGACGGCCGAGACGGCGAACACCGGCAGTACCGCGGTCCGCGCCGCGGAGCGCTTTCACCCCGATGCCGTGGTGCTCGACATGATGCTCCCCGACTTCGACGGAATCGAGGTCCTGCGCCGGATCAGGGCGGTCGACCCGGCCGTTTGCGTCCTGTTCCTCACGGCTCGTGACTCGGTGGGGGACCGGATCGCGGGGATCACCGCCGGGGGAGACGACTACGTCGCCAAGCCCTTCAGCCTCGAGGAGGTTCTCGCCCGCCTGCGTGGACTGCTTCGCCGCGCCGGGATCGCCCGCAGCATGGAGGAGGCTGCGTTGGAGGTGGGTGACCTCACCATGGACGAGGATGCCCGCGAGGTTCACCGGGCCGGTCAGCGGATCGAGCTGACGGCCACCGAGTTCGAGTTGCTCCGCTTCCTGATGCTGCATCCTCGCCGGGTGCTCTCCAAGGCCCAGATCCTCGACCGGGTCTGGCAGTACGACTTCGGGGGCCAGGCGCACGTGGTCGAGCTGTACATCAGCTACCTGCGCAAGAAGATCGACGCGGGACGTGACCCCATGATCCACACCGTCCGCGGTGTCGGGTACGTCCTTCGACCCGCGTCGTGACTCCTCCCGGAACCCGCTGGTTGACGCGCCGGACACTGCGCTGGAAGCTCACTGCGGGTCTCGTGGTGCTCTTGCTTGCCACCTGCACGCTGGTCGGCGTCGTGACGGCGATCTCGCTGCGTGGCTTCCTCCTCGATCGGCTCGACTCCCAGCTCAAGCAGGCGAGCGGCAGGTTCAGCGCGAGCCTGGAGCACAGCCATGGTGACCAGGGTCTGGCTCCCGACGGCGACGCCGACAATGCCGTACCGGGCCAGTCGGTGGGGACGCTGGGGGTGCGGCTCGTCAACGGCGCCACCACGGAGGCCGCCGTCGTCCTCGACAACGGTCGCGCTCAGACGCTTCGGCTCAGCCCCTCGGACCAGGAGATGCTGGCGGCCGTACCGCCGACCGGTCAGGCGCGCACGGTTCACCTCGACGACCTGGGCGACTACCGGGTGGTGGCCGAAAAGGGTCATGACAACGACGTCCAGCTCACCGGCCTGCCGTTGAAGCCGGTCGAGGACACCGTCACCCGTCTGCTGGTGGTCGAGGGTGCCGTGTTCCTGGTTGTGGTGCTCTGCGGCGCGGCCGCCTCGGCCGGCCTCGTCAGGTGGACGTTGCGTCCACTCAACCGGGTCGCCGCCGCCGCGCTCGACGTATCAGAACTGCCGCTTGCCACGGGACAGGTGGACCTGCCCGAGCGAGACCTGACGATGGATCCGGGGACGGAAGTGGGCCAGGTCAGCGTCGCGTTCGCGCACATGCTCGACCACGTGGAGACGGCGCTTCGAGCCCGCAACGCCACCGAGGAGCGGCTTCGGCTCTTCATCGCAGACGCCAGCCATGAGCTGAGAACCCCGCTTGCCACCATCCGTAGCCACGCCGAGTACGCCCGTCGTACCGGCGAGGAGCTTCCGGTGCCGATCAAGCACGCGCTCGACCGTGTGGAGTCCGAGGCGATCCGGATGGGCGGCCTGGTCGACGACCTCCTGCTGCTCGCCCAGCTCGACGCGGGTCGACCGATCGCCAGGGAGAGCGTGGACATCACCAGGCTCGTACTGGACGCCGCGAGCGACGCCAGAGCGGCTGGACCGAGTCATCGGTGGCAGCTCGACCTGCCCGAGGAGATCATCGAGGCGCCTGGCGACGACCATCGACTTCACCAGGTTATGACGAACCTGCTCGCCAACGCGCGCATCCACACACCCGCGGGCACGACGGTCACCGTCAAGCTGTACCGCGACCTCGGGCAGGTGGTGGTCGACGTCTCTGACGACGGGCCGGGCATCCCCGACGCGCTGCTCCCGAACCTGTTCGAGCGCTTCACGCGGGCCGACTCGGCTCGCACGCGCGGCACGGGCAACACCGGGCTGGGCCTGGCGATCGCGTTCGGGATCGTGGCTGCCCATGGCGGGACGCTGACTGCGGAGAGCCGGCCTGGCCGAACCATGTTCAAGATGCGTCTCCCGGTCACCCCCGCGGCCTAGATCGGCTGCCTTAGGGTTTCAGGATGAGCAACCAGCCGGCCCCCCGACAGCACCGCAAGCCGCACAGCGGGACCGTCACCGACGGCCTCGAGCGGACCGCCGCACGCGGCATGCTGCGCGCGGTCGGGATGGGTGACGGAGACTGGGGCAAACCCCAGATCGGGGTGGCGTCGTCGTGGAACGAGATCACGCCGTGCAACCTGTCACTCAGCCGGTTGGCGAAGAAGGCGAAGGTCGGCGTCTTCGAAGCCGACGGCTTTGCGCTCGAGTTCGGCACGATCTCGGTCTCGGACGGCATCGCGATGGGTCACGACGGCATGCACTACTCGCTGGTGTCCCGCGAGATCATCGCCGACTCGGTCGAGACCGTCTTTCGGGCAGAGCAGCTCGACGCCGGTGTCCTCCTGGCGGGCTGTGACAAGTCCATCCCCGGCATGCTGATGGCAGCAGCCCGGCTGGACGTTGCGGCGACGTTCCTGTACGCCGGTTCGACCCTGCCGGGGCGCTACCGCGGGCGCGACGTCACGATCGTCGACGCCTTCGAGGCTGTCGGTGCCTGCCTGGCCGGCCGGATGACCCGTGACGAGGTCACCGAGATCGAGCGCGTGGTCTGCCCGGGCGAGGGCGCCTGCGGAGGCATGTTCACGGCGAACACGATGGCATCGGCTGCGGAGGCCCTCGGGATGTCGCTGCCCGGGTCGGCGTCGCCTCCGGCGCCCGACCCTCGACGCGACGTCTACGCACAGCGCTCGGGTCAGGCCGCTGTCAACCTCGTCGACTCCGGCATCACCACTCGTCAGATCCTCACCAAGGAGGCATTCGAGAACGCCATCACGTTGGTGATGGCGCTGGCCGGCTCGACGAACGCCGTGCTGCACCTGATGGCCATTGCGCACGAGGCCGGGGTCGACCTCCGCCTCGAGGACTTCAATCGCATCGGGGACCGGGTCCCTCATCTCGCCGACGTCAAGCCCTTCGGGCGGTACGTGATGACGGACATCGACGCGATCGGGGGGATCCCCGTTGTCATGAAGGCACTTCTCGACGCCGGCCTGCTGCACGGCGATGCACTGACCGTCACGGGGAGGACGGTGGCGGAGAACCTGAGCGAGATCGCGCCGCCGGACCCGGACGGGAGCATCATCCACTCGGTCAGCAGCCCGATCCACCCGACGGGAGGCCTGACCATCCTGCACGGGTCGCTGGCACCGGAGGGAGCGGTGGTCAAGAGTGCGGGCTTCGACGCGGAGGTCTTCGAGGGCACGGCTCGCGTGTTCGACCGCGAGCAGAGCGCGATGGAAGCCCTCGGCGCAGGGGCGCTGCGCAGCAACGATGTGGTCGTGGTTCGCTACGAGGGTCCGAAGGGTGGCCCGGGCATGCGGGAGATGCTGCAGATCACCGGCGCCATCAAGGGCGCGGGGTTGGGCAAGGACGTACTGCTGTTGACTGACGGTCGCTTCTCAGGCGGTACGACGGGTCTCTGCATCGGCCATGTCGCGCCCGAGGCAGCCGTCGGTGGGCCGATCGCACTGCTCCGTGAGGGCGACCGAATCCGGCTGGACATGCGGAACCGGACGTTGGATGCGCTCGTCGACGAGCCCGAGATGGACCGGCGCCGTACGGCGTGGGTGGCGCCGCCACAGCCCTTCGACCACGGGGTGCTGGGCAAGTACGCGAGGCTGGTGGGGTCGGCCGCCACCGGCGCGGTGTGCAGCTGACCGCGTCTCTCGTGGTGAGTGGATCGTCTCATTTCCTGGACAGGTGGGTGACGAGCCTCCCGGCGCGCGGCTAGGGTGGACGTCATGCACCAGGTACTTATCCTCCGTGAGCGCGTCGACTAGGCCAGAGCCTGACCGACGCGCCAACCCCTCCGTGCTCCGGCACGAGGGGTTTTTTGTTTCCCGATGCCCGCGATCCAGCTGCACGAAGAGAGGCCGAGATGACCGAGTCGAGCACGACCGGGGCGCAGGCGCTGGTCCGCTCGCTCGAAGAGGTCGGCGTCGAGGTCGTCTTCGGCATTCCGGGCGGGGCGATCCTGCCCGCCTACGACCCGCTCTACGACTCGACGAGGATCCGGCACATTCTGGTCCGCCACGAGCAGGGCGCGGGTCATGCGGCGGAGGGTTATGCACAGGCGTCGGGAAAGGTGGGCGTGTGCATGGCGACGTCCGGTCCTGGGGCGACCAACCTCGTCACTCCGATCGCTGATGCCCACATGGACTCGGTGCCGGTGGTCGCGATCACCGGCCAGGTCGGCCGCACCGCGATCGGCACCGATGCCTTCCAGGAAGCCGACATCTGCGGAATCACGCTGCCGATCACGAAGCACAACTTCCTCGTTCAGGATGCCGCCGACATTCCCCAGGTGATCGCCGAGGCATTCCATCTGGCGTCGAGCGGGCGTCCCGGGCCGGTGCTCGTCGACCTGCCCAAGGACGTGCTGACCGAGCACATGACGTTCAGCTGGCCACCCGCCATCGACCTGGCCGGCTACCGCCCGACGGCTCGCCCGCACGGCAGGCAGATCCGGTCCGCCGCCCGCCTCATCGCTCTCGCCCATCGACCTGTCCTGTACGTCGGAGGTGGCGTCGCCCGGGCAGGCGGAACCGACGAGCTACAGCGGTTCGCGGAGCTCACGGGCATCCCTGTCGTCACGACGCTGATGGCCCGCGGCGCCTTCCCCGACAGCCATCCCCAGCATCTGGGGATGCCGGGCATGCATGGCTCCGTCTCCGCTGTGACGGCGATGCAGAAGGCCGACCTGCTGGTCGCCCTCGGTACCCGCTTCGACGACCGCGTCACGGGCAAGCTCGACACGTTCGCACCGGGGGCGAAGGTCATCCACGCCGACATCGACCCGGCGGAGATCAGCAAACGCCGTACCGCGGACGTGCCGATCGTCGGCGATGCCCGCGACGTGCTCAGTGAGCTGATCGTCGCCGTCGAAGCCGAGTACCACGCCGGAAACCGGGCGGATCTGGCCCGGTGGTGGCGACAGCTGGACTCCTGGCGCAAGACCTACCCACTCGGCTACGAGGAGCCCTCCGACGGGACGCTCGCGCCGCAGTACGTCGTCGAGCGGCTCGGTGCGATCGCCGGGCCCGAGACGATCTTCACCGCGGGCGTCGGACAACACCAGATGTGGGCGGCACAGTTCATCCGCCATGAGCGGCCCCGCCGCTGGCTCAGCTCCGGCGGTCTGGGCACCATGGGCTACGCCGTTCCCGCGGCGATGGGCGCGAAGGTGGCCTGCCCCGACACGATGGTCTGGGCGATCGACGGCGATGGTTGCTTCCAGATGACCAACCAGGAGCTGGCGACGTGTGCGATCGAGCGCATCCCGATCAAGGTCGCCGTCATCAACAACGGGAACCTCGGCATGGTGCGGCAGTGGCAGACGCTCTTCTACGGTGAGCGTTACAGCCAGACCGACCTCGGCACGCACAAGCACCGGATCCCCGACTTCGTCAAGCTCGCCGAGGCCCTCGGATGCGTCGGGCTGCGATGCGAGACGAAGAGCGATGTCGACCAGACCATCGAGAAGGCGATGGCCGTCGACGACCTGCCGGTGGTCGTCGACTTCACGGTCGGCAAGGACGCGATGGTGTGGCCGATGGTGGCGGCGGGTGCGAGCAACGACGACATCCAGGCGGCTCGTGCGGTCCGCCCGGTATTCGAGGAGGACGAGTGACGACCCACACGCTCTCCGTGCTCGTCGAGAACAAGCCGGGTGTCCTGGCCCGGATCTCCGGGCTGTTCAGCCGACGCGGCTTCAACATCGAGTCGCTCGCGGTTGGACCGACCGAGCATCCGGAGATCTCCCGCATCACCATCCAGGTCGGCGTCGAGGGGTCCGCCCTCGACCAGGTCACCAAGCAGCTCAACAAGCTCGTGAACGTGCTGAAGATCGTCGAGCTCGAAGATGGGAAGGCCGTCCAGCGGGAGCTGCTCCTCGTCAAGGTCCGCGCGAACGAGGAAACCAGGCGCCACGTCCTCCAGGTCGTAGACCTCTTCCACGGCAAGGTCGCCGACGTCGGTCGGGAGGCCGTCACCATCGAGCTCTCCGGTCGCCCGGAGAAGCTCGAGGCAATGCTCGGGCTGCTCGAGCCCTACGGCATCACGGAGATGGTCCAGTCGGGCATGGTTGCGCTCGGACGGGGTCCGCGCTCGATGATGCAACCGGGCCCGCGGGCCGTCGTACGACAGGCACCCGGCTCATCCACAGCTCTTGAACGCACCTGAAAGCAAGCTCAAGACCCTCCCACATAACCCCAGCCTGAAATGAGGATCATGCGTCATGGCAGTAGAGATCTACTACGACGACGATGCCGATCTGGGCATCGTCCAGAGGCGCCGAGTTGCCGTCCTCGGGTATGGCAGCCAGGGCCACGCGCATGCGCTGAGCCTGCGGGACTCCGGCGTGGACGTCCGAGTCGGGCTCCCGGAAGGGTCCGCCAGCAGGGTCAAGGCTGAGAAGGAGGGTCTTCGCGTGCTGCCGCCGGCCGAGGCCTCGGCCGAGGCTGACCTGGTCATGGTCCTCGCCCCGGACCCGGCGCAGCGAGACCTGTACGCCGAGTCCATCGAGCCCAACCTCCGAGACGGCGACGCCATCTTCTTCGGTCACGGCTTCAACATCCGTTACGGCTACGTAAAGCCTCCCGCCGGAGTCGACGTCGCAATGGTGGCACCGAAGGGTCCGGGTCACCTGGTGCGGCGCCAGTTCGTCGACGGCAAAGGCGTGCCCGTCCTGGTCGCCGTGGAGCAGGACGCAACGGGGGGAGCGTTCGAGCTGGCGCTGTCCTACGCCAGAGCGATCGGCGGCACCCGGGCGGGCGCGATCAAGACGACGTTCACGGAGGAGACCGAGACCGACCTGTTCGGGGAGCAGGCCGTCCTCTGCGGCGGCGTCTCGCAGCTCGTCACGTATGGGTTCGAGGTGCTGACCGAGGCCGGCTACGCCCCGGAGGTTGCCTACTTCGAGTGCCTGCACGAGCTCAAGCTCATCGTGGACCTGATGTACGAGGGCGGGATCGCCAAGCAGCGCTGGTCGGTTTCCGACACGGCGGAGTACGGCGACTACGTGAGCGGTCCGCAGGTGATCGACCCGCGGGTGAAGGACAACATGAGGCGTGCTCTGGCGGACATCCGAAGTGGCGCGTTCGCTGCCCGGTTCATCGCGGACCAGGACGCCGGCGCGCCCGAGTTCAAGGCGCTGCGCGCCAAGGCCGAGGCCCACCCCATCGAGAGCGTCGGCCGGAAGCTGCGCGGACTCATGAGCTGGGTCTCCACGGATGACGACGACTACACCGAAGGCACCGCCACCCGCTGACCTGTGACATCCACCTCCACGAGCACCATCGACAGGAGCACCCCCATGACCGGCATGACACAGGCGTCGCGCTACCCCGCCTTCCCGCCGATCGACCTGCCAGACCGCACCTGGCCGTCGCGCGTCATCAGCGCGCCGCCCCTGTGGTGCAGCGTCGACCTCCGCGACGGCAACCAGGCGCTCATCGAGCCGATGGACGCCGCCCGCAAACGCCGGATGTTCGACCTCCTCGTCCGGCTCGGGTACCGGGAGATCGAGGTCGGCTTCCCGTCGGCGAGCCAGGCCGACTTCGACTTCATCCGTTCTCTCGTCGAGGGCGACCTGGTGCCGGATGACGTGACGATCCAGGTGCTCACACCGGCCCGTGAGGAGCTGGTGGAGCGGACCTGTGAGTCGCTCTCCGGCTTCGGCGGCTCGGCGCTGGTCCACCTGTACAGCTCGACGTCGACACTCCAGCGCCGCGTCGTGTTCGGCCTTGGCAGGGACGGGGTCAAGGACATCGCCGTGCGCGGTGCGCAGTGGTGCGCGAAGTACTCGGAGTCACTCATGCGCGGTACGAACGTGCGCTGGCAGTACAGTCCCGAGTCGTTCACCGGCACCGAGCTGGACTATGCCCTCGAGGTGTGCGATGCCGTCCTGGACGTCTGGTCGCCCACTCCTGACGCCAAGACGGTGCTCAACCTGCCCGCGACCGTTGAGATGGCGACACCCAACGTATACGCGGACTCCATCGAGTGGTTCGGCCGGGAGCTCGGCCGACGCGACTCCGTCGTGCTCAGCCTGCACCCGCACAACGACCGTGGTACGGCGGTGGCGGCCGCCGAGCTCGGCGTCCAGGCCGGGGCCGACCGGGTCGAGGGCTGCCTCTTCGGTAACGGGGAGCGCACGGGCAACGTCTGCCTGGTCACGCTCGCGCTGAACCTCTTCAGCCAGGGCATCGACCCCGGCGTCGACCTCAGCGACATCGACGAGGTACGGCGGATGGTCGAGCACTGCAACCAGCTACCCGTGCATCCGCGCCACCCGTATGGAGGCGAGCTGGTGTTCACCGCGTTCTCGGGCTCGCACCAGGACGCGATCAAGAAGGGCTTCGCCGCCCTCGAGCGAGACGCCTCGGAGGCCGGTGTCCCGCTGCGGGACTTCCGCTGGGCGGTGCCCTATCTGCCCATCGACCCCAAGGACGTGGGACGCACCTACGATGCCGTCATCCGCGTCAACTCCCAGTCGGGTAAGGGCGGCGTCGCCTATGTCCTGCAACACGACCAGCATCTCGACGTACCCCGGCGCATGCAGATCGAGTTCTCCCGTGTCGTGCAGCAGGTCGCTGAACAAGACGGCGGCGAGATCGGCGGAGCGCAGATCTGGGACCTGTTCCGCGAGACGTACCTCGAGCGGCGACTGCCCCTGGACCTGCTCGGCTACTCCGTCGAGAGCGGCGACAGGGACCGCATCGACGCCGTCGTGACGCATGCCGGCGCGGAGAGGAACATCACCGGGCAGGGCAACGGTCCGCTTGCGGCGCTGGTGCACGCGCTCGCGGGCTTGGGAGTCACGGCACAGGTGCTCGACTACCACGAGCACGCCACCAGCGCGGGCGAGGAGGCGCAGGCGGCCGCCTACGTCGAGGTGGTCGTCGGGGACGTGGTGCGCTGGGGATGTGGGATGTCCCCGAGCATCACGACCGCCTCGTTGCGCGCCCTGGTCAGCGCTGTCAACCGGGCCTGCCAGGCGTGAGCCGGACCATCCGACTGGCGGTCATCGGCGGCGACGGCATCGGTCCGGAGGTGACAGCCGAGGCCCTCAAGGTGCTGGGGGCAGCGGTCGACGACGAGGATGTCGCGGTCGACACGACCGCCTACGACCTGGGCGCGACACGCTGGCGTCGTACCGGCGAGACACTTCCCGACAGCGTGCTCGAGGAGGTCCGAGGTCACGACGCGGTCCTGCTCGGCGCTGTGGGGGACCCGAGCGTCCCGTCCGGGGTGCTCGAGCGGGGCCTGCTGCTCAGGTTGCGGTTCGCCCTCGACCACGCGGTCAACCTGCGCCCGGTGCGGCTGTTTCCCGGTGTCGCGACGCCGCTGTCGGGAGTCTCTCCGGACGACGTCGACATCATCGTCGTCCGCGAAGGCACGGAAGGGCCCTACTCGGGCGCCGGCGGTGGGCTGCGCCAGGGGACCCGACATGAGGTCGCGACCGAGGTGAGCATCAACACCAGGTACGGCGTCGAGAGGGTCGTGCGCCACGCCTTCGAGCGGGCCGATGTCCGGCCACGGCGCCGACTCACCCTTGTGCACAAGACGAACGTCCTCGAGCACTCCGGCTCGCTGTGGTCGCGAACGGTCGGCGAGGTTCGCGACGACTTCCCTGGTGTCACAGTGGACTACGTTCATGTGGACGCGGCATGCCTGTACCTCGTCACGCAGCCGGCGCGGTTCGACGTCATCGTCACGGACAACCTCTTCGGCGACATCGTCACCGACCTCGGGGCCGCCGTCGCCGGGGGCCTCGGGCTGGCTGCGAGCGGGAACCTCAACATCGAGGGCACGGCGCCCAGCATGTTCGAGCCGGTGCACGGCAGCGCTCCCGACCTCGCCGGTTCGGGCGCCGCCGACCCGACCGCGGCGGTGCTCTCGGTGGCGCTGCTGCTCGAGAACCTCGGTCTGTACGCCGTCGCGCAGCGGGTGGAGAAGGCGGTGGCGGCCGATCTCGCGTCGCGAGGGGCTGCCCCGCGGCGTACCACCGACATCGGCGACGACATCTCATCGAGACTGCGATGAGCGAGCCGAGCTACGAGGCGAGGGCAGGGAGGTCCGCAGTGCCGAAAACGCTTGCCGACAAGGTCTGGGACGAGCATGTCGTCCGCCGGGCAGACGGAGAGCCCGACCTGCTCTACATCGACCTGCATCTCGTCCATGAGGTGACGAGTCCGCAGGCGTTCGACGGGCTTCGGGCGGCCGGGCGCGGCGTCCGTCGCCCCGATCTCACGGTGGCCACGGAGGACCACAACGTTCCGACGACGGCGGGCCCCGTCACCGACCCGTTGAGCCGCGCCCAGCTCGACGCGCTGCGCGCCAACTGTGCGGAGTTCGGGATCAGCATCCATCCGATGGGTGGCGCGGGCCAGGGCATCGTGCACGTGATCGGGCCACAGCTCGGGCTCACGCAGCCGGGGATGACGATCGTGTGCGGGGACAGCCACACCAGCACGCACGGCGCCCTCGGCGCACTGGCGTTCGGCATCGGCACGAGCGAGGTCGAGCACGTGCTCGCGACCCAGACTCTGCCGCAGACCCGACCCGCCTCGATGGCGATCGAGGTGGACGGCGCTCTGCCAGAGGGAGTGACGGCGAAGGATCTCGTGCTCGGCATCGTCTCCCAGATCGGGACGAGCGGCGGCCAGGGACATATCGTCGAGTACCGGGGGGAGGCGATCCGGGGGTTGTCGATGGAGGGCCGCATGACGGTCTGCAACATGTCCATCGAGGCGGGCGCCCGCGCCGGCCTGGTCGCGCCGGACGAGACCACGTTCCGCTACCTGGAGGGGCGCCGGCATGCGCCGCAGGGGCCGGACTGGCCAGCCGCCGTCGCGCACTGGCGGGCGCTCGCGACCGACGAGGGCGCGACCTTCGACACGGTCGTGCACGTTGACGCGACCCGGCTCTCCCCCTGGGTGACGTGGGGAACCAACCCCGGCCAGGGCACGGCGCTGTCCGGCCGGGTGCCGCGGCCCGTCGACGCCGCTGCCGAACGGGCCCTTGCCTACATGGGTCTCGATCCCGGCACGCGGCTGCGCGACATCACGGTGGACACCGTGTTCATCGGCTCCTGCACGAACGGGCGGATCGAGGACCTGCGGGCGGCTGCGGAGGTGCTGCGGGGCCGCCGGGTCGCCGATGGCGTCCGGGTGCTCGTCGTACCGGGCTCGGCGGAGGTGAAGCGGCGCGCCGAGGCGGAGGGACTGCAGGATGTCTTCGAGGCCGCCGGAGCCCAGTGGCGCGGGGCCGGGTGCTCGATGTGCCTGGGGATGAACCCCGACAAGCTCACGTCGGGGGAGCGCAGCGCCTCCACGTCGAACCGCAACTTCGAGGGCCGGCAGGGCCCGGGCGGGCGAACGCACCTGGTGTCGCCACCGGTCGCCGCTGCGACCGCCGTCACCGGCCGGCTCACCGCACCCGCCGACCTGTGAGGGGCTGACCGTCATGGAGAGTTTCCACGTGCACACCGGTCGTGGGCTGCCGCTGCGGCGGGCCGACGTCGACACCGACCAGATCATCCCGGCGGAGTACCTGAAGCGGGTCAGCCGGACCGGCTTCGGCGACGGGCTCTTCGCGTCGTGGCGACGCGATCCTTCGTTCGTCCTCAACGACCCCAGGTACGCCGGCGCGACCGTCCTCGTCGCGGGACCCGACTTCGGCACCGGCTCGTCCCGGGAGCACGCCGTCTGGGCACTGCAGGACTACGGGTTTCGCGCCGTCATCGCGCCGCGTTTCGGCGATATCTTCCGCTCGAACGCGCTGAAAGGTGGTCTGCTGCCGGTGCGGCTGCCCGGTGCGGCGGTCTCGTCGCTGCACGACCTGCTCGAGGCGGACCCGTCGACGTCCATCGACGTGGACCTGGTCGAGCGGGAGGTCCGCGCCGGCGGCGTGGTCGCCGCGTTCGAGATCGACGACTACGCCCGCTGGCGACTGATGGAGGGCCTCGACGACATCGCGTTGTCGTTGACACACGCCGACGACATCGCGTCGTTCGAAGCCCGGCGTCCCTCCTGGATGCCCCTCACAGTTTGACCCGTCGCAAAGTTGCCCGTGAACCGTCGCAAAGTTGCCCTTGAACCGTCGCAAACTCTGCCATATCAATGGCAACTTTGCGACGGGTCAACCGGTGGGGGTCACCAGACGTCGACATGGACGTGGTCGCGGTGCTCCAGGATCGCCAGCGTGGCAGCACTTTCGCCGCCGGTAAGGCCGGGTGGAGTGTAGTGCCGCCAACCCCGTGCAGACTCCGAGCCGGCCGTCCAGATGCGTCTGTCGAAGATGACGTGCTCGATGTGCAGGCCGGCGGCGTTGGCAACGAGGTACTGGGCAAGCCCCCAGCCGCGGATCGTGTTGTCCCTGCTGATCGGCCGGAAGAACACGTCGACCGCCCGTCCCTCGTAGTGGGCGGAGCCGGCCATGTGACCGGCGGTGACTCCGCCGGGAGCGAACCCGCCGAGCGGGAGGTCGCCGTACGCTCTAGCGATCCTCGACCTGAGGGAATTGGCTCGCGCCGTCAGGCCGTCCGCCTGCATCCTTTGCACAGCGAGCTTCTGGGTGTGGACGACGCAGCTGAACGAGGCCCGGCTGAAGCCGGTCAACGCGCTGGCCAGCGCGCGCGCGTCGGGGACGTGGATGGCGTAGGCCCTCGGGTAGGCGGAGTGCTGGACCTCCTGCGCCGCCTTGGTGATGCTCATCGTCTGGTAACCGGGGATCCTCTCCAGCGCTTCGTAGAACGCGTTCGTGGCGTAGTAGCGGTTCATGATCTGCTTGGGCGTACCCCAGCCCTGGCTGGGCCGCTGCTGGAAGAGCCCGAGGGAGTCGCTGTCGCCGTAGGCCAGGTTCTCGATCTTGGACTCCTGGTACGCCGCGGTCAGCGCGATCGACACCGCGCGGGCCGGTAGGCCGCGATGCCCGGCGACGGCGGCGATCAGCGAGGCGTTCGCCGCCTGCGTCGTGGACAACGACACCGTGCGCGAGCTGACCGTGGCCGTGCAGCCCTCCGGCTCGGCGAAGGGCCCGACGCCGTTTCGGGAGGCCGAGTAGACGCCGACCGCGACGAGCCCCAGCACGATGAGAACGGCGATCGAGGCGAGGCCTCTACGCATTGAAGTGCAGTGCGTCGTTGAGCTCGATGCCGGCGCCGTCGCGCCGGACCGCCTCAACCGCGCCGGTCACGCTGTTCTGCCAGAACAGCCACCCGGGCTGACCCGAGAGCTCTCGCGCCTTGACGATGGCGCCGGAAGGCATGGCCAGCTTCGTCCCCGACGTGACGTAGCAGCCGGCTGCGACGATGCAGTCGTCGCCCAGCGAGATGCCGATGCCGGAGTTCGCACCCAGCAGGCAGCGCTTGCCGATCCTGATCGTCTCCTTGCCGCCACCAGAAAGGGTGCCCATGATGGACGCCCCTCCGCCGATGTCGCTGCGGTCATCGACCACGACCCCGGAGCTGATGCGTCCCTCGACCATCGAGGCGCCGAGCGTTCCGGCGTTGAAGTTCACGAAGCCCTCGTGCATCACGGTTGTGCCGGGCGCCAGGTGGGCGCCGAGGCGAACCCGGCTGGCGTCCCCGATGCGCACCCCGGTCGGGACGACGTAGTCCGTCATCCGGGGGAACTTGTCGATGCCGTGTACCACGAGGACGTGCCCGAGGTCGAGGGACCGCAGACGCGTCTCGTCGAAGCCGTCGACCGAGCACGGTCCGGCGTCGGTCCAGACCACGTTCGTCAGGAGGGAGAAGATGCCGTCAAGGTTCAGACCCTGCGGCGGGACGAGTCGGTGGCTGAGGAGGTGGAGCCGCAGCCACACGTCCACAGTGTTCTGAGGCGGGGTGTCGAGGTCTTCGACGACGACGTGGACGACGGTGCGCGTCACGAGACGAACGTCGTCGCCGCCCTCCAGCGCACTCAGGGTCGCCGGTGCGTGGTAGTCGTTGGGGGCGGGGCCGAGCGCGGGCGACGGGAACCACGCATCGAGGACCGCGCCGACGGCGTCTGTGGTGGCGAGGCCGAAACCCCAGGCCTGACGGGAGTCTGTCACGCCTCCACGCTAGCGACTGCCCCTATCATCGTGCGATGACCGTGGCGCGCTTGGAGGACCTCTGCATCGACACCGACGCGAGCGAGCACCTTGGCAGGGGGAGCAGGTCGGACCCGGAGGGCAACGAGCTCTGCGCGTTCGTGAGCGGTTCGTGAGTCGGCTCGACCTCAGCCAGGACGTCGTCGACCTGACGACGGCTCTGGTGAACATCGAGTCGGTCAGCGGAAACGAGACTGCGATCACCGACGCCATCGAGGAGGCGCTGAGCCGGATCCGCTGGCTCGAGCTGTGGCGGCACCACGACTCGCTGGTGGCGCGTACGGCGCTCGGCCGCGCGGAGCGGGTCGTCATCGCGGGCCACGTCGACACCGTGCCGCTCAACGACAACCTGCCGGCTCGAAACGACGGCACCAACCTGTACGGGCTGGGCACGTGCGACATGAAAGGAGGGGTGGCTGTCGCGCTCTCCCTGGCCTCTCGGCTGTCCGAGCCGAACCGTGACGTCACCTACGTCTTCTACGAGTGCGAGGAGGTCGAAGCGGACCGCAACGGGATCACGCTGATCTCGGCAGCTCGTCCGGACATCCTGGCCGCCGACTTCGCGGTCGTCATGGAGCCCTCGAATGCGGTCATCGAGGCCGGGTGTCAAGGGACGATGCGGGTCGATGTCACGACGTCCGGCCGGCGTGCCCACGCGGCCCGCTCCTGGAACGGCGTCAACGCGATCCATGCCGCGGGCGAGGTGCTGGCCCGGCTGACGTCGTACCAGGCCAGGAAGCCGGTCATCGACGGCCTGACCTACCACGAGGGGTTGAACGCGGTGTTCATCAGCGGGGGGGTGGCCGGCAACGTACTGCCGGACCGCTGCACGGTGAGTATCAACCACCGCTTCGCGCCGGACCGGAGCGTCGAGGAGGCCGAGGTTCATCTCCGCGAGGTCTTCTCGGGCTTCGAGCTCGAGGTCAGCGACTTCGCGCCGGGCGCTCTGCCCGGCCTCGACCGGCCCGCGGCCGCAGACTTCGTGGCCGCGGTCGGAGGCGGGGTGAACCCCAAGTTCGGCTGGACCGATGTGGCCCGGTTCAGCGCGATGGGCATGCCCGCGGTCAACTTCGGTCCCGGTGATGCGGAGTACGCGCACAGGCAGGACGAGTTCGTGCCGATCGCACACTTGCGGTCCTGCCTCGACCAGATGACCCAGTGGCTCTCCTGACGATCCGGCGGTGTCCGGCCGAGCGGGAGGTACGGCGACCTCGCGGTAGGTTCACGCCATGAGCCAACCGCCAGCCGAATTGGGCCCGCCGGGCGAGCCGGAGCCGAAGGGCTCCGAGCGGCAGCCTCCCGAGCAGCATCGCGGCCCGATCGTCATGCGGCGCGGTCAGATGGAGTCCTCGACGACCGACCAGCGGCTGCTCGACTCGCGCGGCCCGAGCGAGTGGGTGCATACCGACACCTGGCGCGTGCTACGAATCCAGGCCGAGTTCGTCGAGGGGTTCGGCGCTCTCGCCGAGCTCGGGCCGGCGATCTCTGTCTTCGGATCCGCGCGCACCAAGACGGACGACCCCGAGTACGAGATGGGTGTGCAGCTCGGTGAGGCCCTGGTGCACGCCGGCTTCGCGGTGATCACCGGTGGGGGACCCGGGACGATGGAGGCGGCGAACCGGGGTGCCTCCCAGGCCGGCGGCGTCTCGGTCGGGCTCGGCATCGAGCTGCCCTTCGAGTCGGGCCTCAACAACTGGGTCGACATCGGCATCAACTTCCGCTACTTCTTCGCGCGCAAGACGATGTTCGTGAAGTACGCCCAGGGGTTCATCGCGCTGCCGGGCGGTTTCGGCACGTTCGACGAGATCTTCGAGGCGGTCACTTTGGTCCAGACCCGGAAGGTCACGTCCTTTCCGATCATCCTGATCGGGAGCCACTACTGGGGCGGCCTCTTCCAGTGGATGCGCGAAGTGGTGCTGCCGGCCGGCAAGGTAGGTCCGCGCGACCTCGACATCCTCCACCTCACCGATGACGTCTCGTCGGCGGTCTCCCTGGTTGTCGCGGCGCGCCAGGAGCACCTGGGCGACTCGTCGCCTGGCGAGTCCATGCTCGCGCCGCAGCCTGAGCCGCACCGCAGCGAGTAGCCGCCCTCTGCCGGGCCGGCCCACCTACCACGACGACAAGACCGTGATCGCTCGTCGGGGTTCGCTGACCCCCACACCACCCAGACACCACGCAGACAGCACGCAGATCTGGGTGGATCCCGTCAGGTGGTGCGAGCCCTGAGCATCCGGCGGAGCTGGTCGGTATTCTCGATCACCGCCCGCCTGACGACTGGGCTGACTCCGTCGGCGATCGCCGCCTCGACAGCCCGCGCGGCGAAGTCCTCGCCGACCCCGGCGCGCGGGTACATCGCGTTGGACACGGACAGCGCCGGGATCATGCCCGCCTTGTGCAGCTCTGGCAGGACCTCGAGGTACCTTTCGGCGTACGACGACAACAGCTCGCCCTGCGACCTGCGCCAGAAGGCCCTACGGACCTCGCCGAGTGACCCCATCGGGACCTTGTGGTCATCGATGATGGCCTTCCACGTCGCATCCTTCAGGCCGGCGTCGGGCCGAGCGGTGTCGACGGCGAGCGCGCGCACCCAAGAGTCCGGGTCGGGGTCCTCACCGATCAGCCGGTCGACGTCCGACCGGTCGACCGTACCGATCTCGGCGAGCCGGACGAGAGTCCGCCAGCGCAGGTCCACGTCGTCACCGGCCAGCTCACGCAGCCTCTCGACGTGCTCGGCCGTGACAGCCGTGCGGGCCAGCGCCCGCAGCGCGATCTGCCGGCGGGCCGGGTCGCTTGCGAGCGCGAGGCAGGCGTCGGCCACCTGAGAGAGCAGGTCGTCGCGGATGGCGTCGGGTGACCAGTCCTCGGCGGCCTCGACGGCAAGCCAGAGGTAGGGCTCGACGACGCTGTCCGCCGTCTCGTGGGGCAGGACCTCGTTGACGCAACGCACGAAGTCCGCGGTCGGAAGCTCTCCGCGGACGAGCATGTCCCACGCGGTGGTCACGGCAACCCCCCTGGCGACCGCCGTTGGCAGCTGGTAGGCCGAGGAGAGCATGACCGAGAGCGACGCCGGGTCGGGGCGCACGGACGCGAAGGTCAGGTCCTCGTCGTTGATGAGCAGCAGCCCCGCACCCTCGACGTCCGTGACCGGAGTGTCGGTGCCGGTGGTCTCGAGGGAGACCAGGCTGCTGCGGACGAGGGTATCTCCAGTCCGGTGATAGGCCCCGATGTCGATCCGATGCGGCCGGGGTGCCCCGCCATTGGGTCCGCTGGCATGCAGCGTCGTGCCGCCGGCGCTCACGGTGTCGAGCCAGAGCCTGTCGGTGCCGGAAGTGTCGAGCCAGCCACGGGTCCACTCCGCGAGGTCGCGTCCGCTGGCGCCCCCCAGCTCGCTCATCAGGTCGTCGAGGCGGGTGTTCCCCCAGGCGTGCTTGCTGAAGTACGCCTTGAGACCGTCCACGAACTGCTTCTCGCCCACGAACGCGAAGAGCTGTTTGAGGACGCTGGCGCCCTTCGGGTAGGTGATTCCGTCGAAGCTCGCCGCCGCGGCGGCAACATCGTCGGCCGGCTGCCGGATCGGGTGGGTCGTCGCGGCCATGTCCGCGGCGTACCCCCATAGCTTGGAGCCGGCGAGGAAGCTCGCCCACGCGTCCGTGAACCGGGTTGCTGACTCAGCCGCCCAGTAGCACGCCCACTCGGCGAACGCCTCGTTGAGCCACAGGTCCTCCCACCACTTCATGGTGACCATGTCGCCGAACCACATGTGAGCCATCTCGTGCAACAGGATCAGGGCCCGCTGCTCCCGCTCGGCGTACGTGGGCTCACTGCGGAAGATGACCGCGTCCGTCCAGCTCACGCACCCGAAGTTCTCCATCGCCCCGCCCATGTCCGGGAGGAACACCTGGTCGTACTTGTGCTGGGGGAACTCGAGACCGAAACGGTCGCCGAAGAACGTCAGACCCTGTCCCGTGACCTCGAACAGCTCGTCGGCGTCCCGGTCGAGGAAGGTGGCCAGCGACTGCCTCGCGAGCAGCCCCAGGTCGAACCCTTCCCGCTCGGCGCGGAGCTCGTAGAAGGGACCAGCGTTGATCACCGGCACGTACGTCGAAAGTGGCGGCGTGTCGGGGAACGTCCACCGCCGGGTCTCTCCGAGGTCCTCGACGACAGCGTCGCCGCTGTTGCTCACCACGCGCCAATGTGCCGGTGCCTTGACGGTGAACCCGTGCGGTGCCTTCAGGTCGGGCTGGTCGAAGCACGCCCAGGCTCTGCGGGCATCGTCGGGCTCGAATGACGTCCAGACGTAGACCTCCTTGTCGGACGGGTCGACCGAGCGGTGCACGTACTCGCCGTGCTCCGTCTCCGGCTGGACCGACTCGACGACGAGCACGTTGTCCGCGGCAAGGTCAGCCAGCCGGATGCGTCCCCCCTTGATGTGGGCCCTGTCGATGGCGACGTCGTTGAGACTCGCCGACACTACGTCGACCGCGGCGTCGACGAACGTGGAGGCGCCGGCGGTCCGGCAGGAGAACCGGATGGTCGAGACGGCTCGGAAGTCTGAGCCGTCGAGCATGTCCGACATGTCGACAGCGATGTCGTAGTGCTGGACCGCGATCAGCTCGGCACGCTCTTCGGCCTCCGCTTGGGTCAGGCTGGGTAGTGAGTCCATGGTGGGTTCTCCTCCGGCTCGGGTCTCAGGCGTGTGCGTCGCGTGGGGGTGCGCACGCATCGTGGAACATCGCACGCCGACACCGTGACGTTAGGCGTCATCCTGTTTCGGCACAACGGCTTTCGCATCCGAAGAACTCGCGCATCTGTCGGGGGCTCACCCGATCGCGAAGCGCACCGTGCACAGTGCCCCGACGACGAGGCAGTAGATGGCGAACGGCTGCAACGTCCGCGTCTGGAAGTACTTCACGAGGAACCGGACCGAGAGGTACGCCGCTATACCCGCCACGACGGATCCGACGAGCACCTGACCCCTGATGCCATCACCTGCCGGACCGGCGAGAACCGGCAGCTTGAGCAACCCGGCCGCGAAGATCACGGGCGTCGCCAGCAGGAACGAGAAGCGCGCGGCGTCCTCGTGGTCGAGGCCACGCAGCAGTCCGGCCACCATCGTGATCCCGGATCGCGAGATACCGGCGAGCAGGGCGAACGTCTGGAAGAAGCCGATGACAGCGGCCTCCCGGTAGGCCAGGTCCGCCAGGGTGCGACGCTCTGCGACGACCAGCCGGCCGGTGTCCGCGGCCCCGGTGCTGTCCGCACCGTCAACGGCCGCGATGCTGTCCCGGGTCTCTCGGGTTTCGGCGTTCCTTCGCAGGCGCTCCCCGGTGAGCAGGATGAACCCGTTGATGAACAGGAAGATGGAAGCCGCGAGGGGTTTCGCGAACAGGGTCCGGAAAACGTGCTCGAGCAGCAGCCCGGTGATCCCCACCGGGATGGTCGCCACGACGATGAGCCACGCCAGTCGCTCGTCCGAGTTCTCGACCCGGCGCCTGCGGCAGGACCGGAAGAAGGCCGAGATGATGCGGACCCAGTCCCGCCAGAAGAAGATCAGCAGGGCGATGGCGGTTGCGACATGCAAGGCGACGATGAAGGCCAGGTACGGCGACTGCTCGGAGTTCTGGGTGGAGGACTGCGTGACCAGGTTGTTCCAGGAGCCCCCGATGAGTGCCGGCACGATCACGGAGTGCCCGAGGCTGGAGACGGGGAAGAGCTCGGTGCCCCCCTGCAGCAGCCCGATGACGACGGCCTGCAGATAGCTGAGCTTGTCCATCGGCGGTCTCCATCGGGGTGGGAAGCAGCAGATCAGGCGGGCTGGGCTACTACAAAGTACTACGGCTGGGCGCGGCGACCGCTAGCGGCGTGCGAAGTCGAAGAGCCCGTCGACCTCCCGACCTGCGTGATACCCGAGGACCAGTGCTACCGCGACGAGCAGCAGCGGGGCGGCCGCCGGGAGCCAGGTCGAGCGCGGAGGAGCCGCCAGCAGGGCGCTGACCCGCGCACTCACCCGGCCGCCGGAGACGCCGAGCTGGGTCGGCGTCTTGCTGATCAGGGCCGCGTGAGCCACGGCACGCGCGACCAGCCGGCGATCTCCCACCGTTCGGGCGGCGGACTCGTCGGCCCACCGCTCGAGCGCCAGGTCGAGCTCGCGAGCCAGCGGTCGGGTGAACGGCGCGGCACCGGCGGCCATCCGGGCGGCGAACCTGAAGAACCAGTGCCCGGTGCGCAGATGGCACCGCTCATGCGCCAGCACGACGCGCACCTCGGCAGATGTCAGGCTCTGGAGGAGGGTGCTGCTCACGACGATCCGTCCGGGGACTCCGGGCAGTGTGGCAGCCGTGGGCGGCCCACCGGTCAGCACGGTCAGCCGGTCGACGTGGGGGAGGCTGGCCACCTTTCGTGACGCGGCGATCGAGCGATAGGCGGCATGCCCTGCTGCTGCGACCCCTGCCACCCCGGCCGCAACTGCCACCAGCGCCAGCACCGAGACCGACAGCGGTACCGGGTCGTGGTGGCGCAGCACGACGACCGACCAGTGTCCCAGTTCGGCGAGCTCCGTGCTGCGGCCGACCATGAGGAGCACCGCCAGCCCGACCGCCCACACCCACCCGGCTGCTGAGCTGAGGGCGCTGACCAGCAGTACTGCCGCGGCCCGATTCGGTGGGAGGCGGCGGGCCGCCCACCGCGCGGTGAACGGGGCCGCCAACGCGGCGAGCAGGGAGGCGTCGATTGCCTGCTGCACGCGCTACCCCTCGTCCGCTTCTGACAGCAACCGGCGGAGAAGCGTCTCTTCAGCGGCGTCCAGACTCTCGACGAAGCGGCTTAGCACCGCTGCGGGGTCTGCCTGGTCGAGGAGGTCCCGCATCCGCCGCGCCGTGAAGTCCGCCGTCGTCTCGACGGGCTGGTAGGCGAAGGAGCGGCCCTGCGGAACCCGGCTGACGAGACCCTTCTTGTGCAGGCGCGTCAGAGCGGTCAGCACGGTCGTGTACGCCGATGAGGGAAGCGCGTCCCGGACGTCCCGAGGCGTCTGCGGGGCCTGCGCTGACCACAAGATGGCCATCACATCCGCCTCCAGCTGGCCGTGCCGGCGACGGGTCATGCCCCGGCAGCGGTCACGATCGCGTCGGTGAGGAACCCGGCGAGCAGCCCGATCACGAGGCCGTAGCCGACCAGCGTCGGGCGGCGCATCTTGGCGGCGACGCCCAGCAGCTGCGTGACGACGTACAGGATCGATCCCGCCGCCAGCGTCAGGAAGACCACACTGACCGGCTCGCTCGTGAAGCCGTGCCCGACGATCGTCCCGACCAGCGTCGGTCCACCGGCGATCGCTCCGAGCAGCAGGAGGAGGCCCCAGCTGGGCCGTCGGAGCCGACCCGACGCGTCGACGTCGCCTGCGAGCGGGCCGACGATACCGAAGCCCTCGGTCGCGTTGTGCAGGCCGAAGCCGATCACCAGCATGACCGCCAGGCTGAGCTCTCCGCTCGCCGCGGACTGCCCGATCGCCAGGCCTTCCGCGAAGTTGTGCAACCCGATGCCGACGGCGATGAGGAACGCCAGCCGCCGGGCCGGCGACATCGTCTCGGCGGCCAGCCGGGACTGCTCGGTGGCGCTCATGGCTCCCGGCCCGCTCGGGCGGGCGCTGACCGCGCCGCGGACTCGTCGCACCATCCACGTCTCGTACCAGACGAGGGAGAGCATCCCCGCGCTCAGCCCGAGGGCGAAGAGCGCGCCATATCCGAAGACGGAGGGGAGACCGCCGCCGTCGTTGTGGAACTGCGCCAGCCCGGCGTCGATGGGCACCCAGGCGGCGCTGAGGACGTCCCAGACGAGGAAGAGCAGGACGCCGATGGCGCAGGCGTTGAGGAAGACGCGAAGACCGGGCCGGGGATTCTGCAGACGGCCGACCGGAAGCCCGATCAGGATCGTGACGCCGGCGATGAAACCCAGGAGCGTGGTCGTGGCGGTGCTCATCGGTCTCCGTTCGAGTCGGCTCGCGCTGAGGTCGCGATTTGGCAAGGCTAACCTAACAAACCGCAACTCCGTGCCGCTAGCCCTCTCGGACGACCAGCCGCGGACTTCAGGCCAGGCCTCGTACCGCCCGAGCCGGCGGGCGACGACCGGCGATGGACGCCACCATGTCGAGGACCTCCCGGGTCTGTCTCACCTGGTGGGCGCGGAAGACCCGGGCTCCATGCCAGGCCGAGATCGCGGTGGCGGCGAGGGTTCCGCTCAGCCGCTCGACAACGTCGAGCCCGAGCGTCTCACCGACGAAGTCCTTGTTCGACAGGGCGACGAGCACCGGCCAGCCGGTGGCCACCAGCTCGTCGAGGCGTCGGGTCAGCTCGAGGGAGTGGTAGGTGTTCTTGCCGAAGTCATGGGCGGGGTCGATGAGGATCCGCTCACGCCGTACACCGAGGTCCACCGCCCGCTGGGCGAGCGACGTGACCGTGCCGGCGACGTCGCCGACGACATCCTGGTACGTCGCGCGGTGCGGGTCGGTGCGTGGGCCGAGCCCGCCCGAATGCGTGCAGACGAGTCCGACGTCGAACTCCGCGGCGACCTCGGCCAGCAACGGGTCCGCGCCGGCCCAGGTGTCGTTGAGCAGGTCGGCGCCCCGCCGGCAGAGCTCCCGGGCGACTCCTGACCGCCAGGTGTCCACGCTGATGACCAGCTCGGGATAGCGCGCCCGCACGCGCTCGACCAGGGTGGCGGTGCGCCTGATCTCCTCCCGCTCGTCGACATGGTCGCCGTACCCGGCCTTGACACCGCCGATGTCGACGATCTCGGCCCCCTCTGCGACCGCCTCTGCGACCCGTTCGAGGGCCGCTGGGTCGCCGTACGTCGCACCACGGTCGTAGAACGAGTCGGGGGTGCGGTTGACGATCGCCATCACGACGCAGGAGTCGTCGCCGAAGTCGCGGCTGCCCAGCACGAGCGACACGGCGGCTCCTCACCCGATCGCGAGACCTGTCTGCCAAGCGTGGCACGATCGGTCACGTGCTTTGGGTCTGGGTCATCGTGCTGGTCGCGATCATCGGCGGCATCGCGGTCGTCGCCGCCGGCCGCGGCGACGCGATGGCCGAGGTGTACGACGACCGTCCGGACGCGCTGCTCCCGGCAGACCGGCCACTGTGCGCCGACGACCTTCGGACGCTCCGCCTGAACACCGGAGTCCGGGGCTACCGGATGGACGAGGTCGACGCGCTGCTGGCGCGCCTCGAGGCAGAGATGATCGAACGTGAGGAGCCGGCCGAACCCGACGAGCGTCGGCAGGAGGAGCCGATGGGGGAGGCGGCCGAACCCGACGAGCGTCGGCAGGAGGAGCCGACGGGGCAGGTCGAACCCTTCGTGACGAAGGACGAGGACAAGGTGACGGAGGACGAGGTCGAGGGGGAGCAGGCTGACGAGGACGACATCAGGGCAGACCGGAACGACACGAGGCCCGACGGGGACGAGCCGGAGCCAGATCAGTGCGGTGCTCGCCATACGGAAGGTCACGAGGGCGGGTGAGCCGCGGCGTCGAGGTGGGGGAGGACGGGCTTGCGAGGTGTCCCTGGGGGGTCTCCACGCCGGACTATGTGGCGTACCACGACGAGGAGTGGGGCCGCCAGGTCCACGACGACAACGGGATCTACGAGCGGCTGACGCTCGAGGCGTTCCAGTCCGGGCTGTCCTGGCTGACGATCCTGCGCAAACGAGAGAGGTTCCGGCATGCGTTCGCGGGCTTCGACATCGCCACGGTCGCCGCGTTCGGGCCAGGCGACCGGGAGCGCCTGCTCGCTGACGCGGGGATCGTGCGGAACCGGGCGAAGGTCGATGCAGCGATGGCGAACGCGAGGGCGGCGGTCGCACTCGACGAGCCGCTCGCCGACCTGGTGTGGCGCTTTGCGCCGCGCGACCCTCCGGTCCCGGTCACGACGGCCGACATCCCGGCCAAGACGCCGGAGTCGACGTCGCTCGCTCGTGAGCTGAAGGCACACGGGTTCGTGTTCGTCGGCCCGGTCACGGCGTACGCACTGATGCAGGCCGTAGGCCTCGTCAACGACCACCTGGTCGGCTGCGCCTTTCGCTGACTCCGATACGCGTTGGGTCCGGCGGTTGCCCTCAGAGCGTGAGCACGTAGTCGTACGGACCCATCACGACCTGAGGACGACGGCCCGGGCGCAGCCAGCTCAGCAGCCACTGCACATCGGCCCTGTTCATCGCGATGCAGCCGGCCGTGTCCCCGGCTCCGCGCACATGCAGGAAGATGCCGCCGCCGATCTTCGTGTCGGACGGAACCGTGGCGACTCGCTGTCGCCGCGCCGGTGAGTAGTGGACGCCCTTGGGCAGGTTGAAGCCCACCACGATCGCGTAGGCGTACTGGGTCGTGAAGCTCGCGAGATGCTCCGCGTAAGTCGGTCGCCAGTGGGAGTGGGGGTCCTTATGCGTCTGGTAGATGTTGTACGTCGCTGGATCGCGCGGTTCGTACGGCCACCAGTCGTTGCCGTCGACATGTCGATACTCGAGCGCGGTCCCCGGGTCCGCGAGCAGCCCGAAGGCCGCAGGGAGCCCGAACCGCCCCGCGGGGCTGGTTCCGCTGGACTGGACGCGCTGGTCGGCCACCACCCACCCGTGGTACCCGAGGACGACGGGCAACGGACCGTGCACACTCGCCCAGGCGCCGCCTGGTGGCCGCTGCCAGGCCTTGAGAGTCCCCGTCGTGCTGCCCCAGTCGGGGGACGTGATCGTCACCATCTGCAGCACCTTGGCCGGCGCCCCGATCCGCCCCGGCAGGGTCTGCATGCTCGGGTTGGATGCCAGGTCCAGGTGAGCCGGTCCGCCGGTCGCCGTACCTGCAACGAGGGACGCCAGGGCTATCGACCCGGCAAGACCGGCAAGGCAGCTGCGGACGAGCCGCGAATGGGACCGGGGGCGGAGTCTCATCAGACACCTTCGAAGGTGGGGTGCACTTTGGCTACGAAGGACTTCACGGCCTTTCGGTGGTCGGTCGAGTCGCCGGTCCTTGCCATCATCCGGCCCTCGAATCCCAGCGCGTCCTCGAGCGGGTGGGTCGCCGCGAAGGCCACCGACTGCTTGACGGCGGCATAGGCCAGGGTCGGGCCTGCGGCCAGCCGCGCCGCCAGCTGCGCCACCTGGTGAGCGAGCTCGGCTGAGGGTACGACGGTCGTGACCAGGCCCAGCGCGAGGGCCTCTGTGGCATCGACGCTCCTGGGCTCGAGCAGCAGCTCTATCGCCTTGGTGGTCCCGACCAGTCGAGGCAGCGTCCAGGAGGAGCCGGTGTCGCACGAGAGCCCGATGGCGGTGAAAGCCGTGTTGAACGTCGCGGTGTCCGCCGCGACGCGCAGGTCACACACCATGGCGATCGACATCCCGGCGCCTGCCGCGACCCCGTTGACTGCCGCGATGACCGGCTTGTCCATGGTGGCGATCGTGAGCGCGATCGGCGAGTAGTGGTCGGTGACCGTCGACCAGACTTCTTGCGCGCTCTGCTCCTCGATGTTCCTGGCATGCTCGCGCAGGTCCTGCCCGACGCAGAAGGCCCGTCCGGATCCGGTGATCACTACGCATCGGACGGTCTGCTCGTCGGCAGCCCGTCGTACGGCGGCCAGCAGCGCCTGCTTGGTGGCGGTGTCGAGGCTGTTCATCGCCGCCGGTCGGTTGATCGTGATAGTGGCCACGCGGCCCGTGACGTCGTACCGGACCGGCAGGTCCGCCGAGGTGTCGTCCGCACTCATGGGGGGCTTCCCTCCTGTCTCTTGGTCTGTTATGTCACAGTACGTCGAGTTGCCGGCCTCGGGCTACGACCTGGCGCGCGAGCCCGACCCCCGTCCGGGGTTGGTGACCCCTCGTCCGAGGTTGGCGACCTTCCGTCCGAGGTTGGTAAGCAACCGAAGCGGCTGGCTCCACCGGGGCAACACCGCCGGAGCGTTCCGAACCACTTCGGCTCGACGGCAACTTTGTGTCGGCTCGAAAGGCAACTTTGCGGAGGCTCGAGGGCAACTTTGCGACGGGTCAACAGGGGTGCAGGCAGGAGTCCACGAAACGGCCGGCCCCGGGGGCGAGCCGGCCGGCCTGTTCGTCGAAGAACTTCGCGGCCGCGTCACCAGGCCAGCCCTCCGGCAACAGCTCGCGCGGCAGGGAGGGGTCCTGGAACAGGAACTTCCGCCACTCGTGCACCAGCCGGCTGCGGATCGTGAAGGCTTCCCGATCGGACAGCTCCCGACCGGCGTCGCCGACGAGCTCCTGCGCGTCGGCCAGCCAGCGGGCATAGCTTCGCCCGATCGCGTCCAGGTCCCAGGCACCCGCAGCAAGGGCCGCCTCGTCGCCGTCGTGGGCCGCCCAGAAGCGCAGCGCCCGCACCCCTTCCGCGGCCAGCAGCGCGTCGACCTCGGCGGAGGCGCGAGGGCTGATCCACATCGCCTCGCGCAACGAGGCGTACCCGAGGTAGCTCAGCCCGTTGCGGACCCGCTCGCGAGGGCTCCGCTCCGCGATGTGGTCGGTGACGACGATGTGCCACCGGCCGTCCCACTCCGCGATACCGCGGCGGTAGATCCGGCTGGCGGCTGCCGACAGCCGGCGTTCCGCCTGACGGGTCGCCGCGTAACCCGCGGCCTGGTCGAGTCGCACCGGCACCAGCCAGCCCTGCCGGACCATCCTCGAGATGGCGGTCCGTACGGCGGGGGCGGCCACCTCGAGCGGGGCGAGCAGCCGCAGGAGCGCCGCGACCGGGGCCGTGCCGCCGCGTTGGCGAAGGTGGTCGCCGTACACGTCGAAAAGGGCCGAGCGGGCGTTCACAACTCAGCAGTCTGCCCCAGCAACTCCTGGGTGCGATAATGGACCGAAGGTATCCGATGCGCCACCGATGTCTGGACCCGGCAACCGGAGAAAGTCTCGGCGCTCGAACGAAGGGTAGGTGTGCGCATGGCGGCGATGAAGCCGAGGACGGGAGACGGTCCCCTCGAGGTCACCAAGGAAGGCCGGGGTCTTGTCATGAGGGTTCCGATCGAAGGCGGCGGGCGGCTCGTCGTCGAGCTCAACGCCGAAGAAGCCAAAGCCCTCGAGGACGCGCTCGCCTCCGTCACGACCTAGACCCGGCCCCCATCCCCCATCCCCGCTTCGCTGGCTGCTGCGCCGCCGGCCGTACCGGCTGATCATTCGAGGCGGCGCGTTCCGGCGGGGCGGTCAGCCTCAGCCGGATGCCTTCTGGGCGACGAGCAGACCGTCGCCGACGGGGAGCAGCACCGACACGAGCCGTTCGTCGTCACGTACGGCGTTCAAGGTCTCGCGGATCGCGGTCGTCTGAGCGTCGCGCACCGACGGGTCGGCCACCCGGTCATGCCACAGCGAGTTGTCGAAGGCGACCAGCCCGCCTGGACGCAACAGCCGGCGCGCCTGCTCGAGGTACTGCGCGTACTCCTGCTTGTCGCCGTCGCAGAACACCAGGTCGTAGTGGCCGTCGGTGAGCCGTGGAAGCACCTCCAGGGCCGCCCCGGGGATGAGCCGGACCCGCTGCGGTGGGAATCCGGCCGCCGTGAACGCCTCCTTGGCAAGCCGCTGGTGCTCCGGCTCGATGTCGACGGACGTCAGCACGCCGTCGTCGCGCATCCCGCGCATCAGCCAGACGCCCGAGACTCCGCAGCCGGTGCCGACCTCCACGACGTTACGCGCGTCGAGCAGGGTAGCCAGGAAGCGCAGCGTCGCCCCGCCGCCTTGCCCGATCGGCACCGCGTTGAGCTCCGCTGCACGAGCCCGCGCCTTCGTGAGCACCTCGTCCTCGGCCACGAACGCTTCGGCGAACGCCCATGATGCCGGCTTCAGACCGCTGGGAATGGCTGCCTCCTCGGTTGGCCCCGGCTGCACGAGGCTGGTGGTCCGATCGCGACGAGCCTATCGCCGCCCGAGGGAACGAAGTAGACCAGGCCCGCGTTGGAAGATATGGCGACTCGGGCTACCAGCGGGTCACGTATTCTGGTGACACGCGGGGACCACCCAAGGCGCCACCAAGCTGTTCCCAACGAGGAGACCCTGGGTCCATGGCTGCGCCGACTGCCCTGCTGCGAGGAGGTGGGACCGGCGTGGAGCAAGCGACTGACGGCGCCTGGCAGCCTCCCAGCTGGGACGCGATCGTCCGCGAGCATTCGATGCGCGTGTTCCGGCTCGCGTACCGGCTCACCGGCAACCGCCACGAGGCCGAGGATCTCACTCAGGAAGTGTTCGTGCGGGTGTTCCGCTCACTCGACTCGTTCCGTCCGGGCACGTTCGAAGGCTGGCTGCATCGCATCACGACGAACCTCTTCCTCGACCAGGCACGCCGGCGGCGCAGGATCCGTTTCGAGTCGCTCGCGGAGAACTCCGATGACCGGCTGGCCGGCTCGATGCCCGACCCGGACCTCAGCTTCGCCGACCAGATCTTCGACGACGACATCGAGGTGGCGCTGCGCGAGCTGAAGCCCGAGTTCCGGGTTGCCGTCGTGCTGTGTGACGTCGAGGGGTTGTCGTACGAGGAGATCAGCGATGTCCTCGGCGTCAAGATCGGCACGGTTCGCTCACGGATCCACAGAGGACGCTCCCTGTTGCGCACGGCCCTCCAGCACCGAGCACCGACAGCGACCCGGAGTCGCTACGGGGGTGCGCCGGACCGGAGCCCCGCGGGCGGGCGGTCGTGAGCCATCTCCACCACAAGGTTTCCGCGCTCATCGATGGTGAGCTCAGTCCGGGCGCACGCGCCCGCGCACTCGCACACGCGCGAAGCTGCCCTCAGTGCCGTCGGGAGATCGTCGAGACGTTCGACGTCAAGCGCCGGCTGACCAGGCTCGCGCCCATCGACGTGGACACCGACCTCCTCGACGTCGTCGCGTCGATCGTGCCGGCCGCACTGCCCATCGCCAGCGGCGGCCGGCGCTCATCCCTGCGCAGGGTCTTCGTCGGGGTCGGCTCGATGTCTGCGATCGTGATCGCGCTGGCGTACGTCGTCGGGGCGCCCGATGCCAGCCAGGCGAAGACCGTGCGTCCGCCCGTTGAGGAGTTCGCCGCGGAGTTCGCCGACAGCACGGGGGAGGCACCGCTGTCAGACCCGCCGGTCGACGGGTTGGCGGGTGACGCGACGCCGGGCACCGCGCTGCCGGTCGGGTTCGGGTCCACCAGACACGCGCGGGCGTGGAAGCCTTCCCCTCGCGGGCCCGCCGACCTGCCTGCCCCGCGGACCGCAACGGCGGGCGGTGACCTGGGCGACCAGGGCGGCGCCGTGGCTCTCCTCCGGCACGCCGTGCGCGCCTCCCGGCACGTCGGTTTCATGGGGGCCCGCGTCGTCCGTTCCTTCACTTCCTCCGGCGTCGACTCCTTCCAGGTGGATGTTCAGCACGTCCCGGGTCAGGGCACCGCCTTCGACGTGCTGTCCACGTCCGGTGCCTTGCGGTCCGAGTCGTTCGTCGCGGATTCGGCGACCGCGGACGAGCTGGCGGGCGGGGCTGTCGATCAGCTCGCTGCGGCGTACGACCTCGCCATCGACGGGTCACGCGCCGTCGACGGCCGCCGGACCACGGTCATCTCGGCGAGCCGCGACGGCGTGGTCAGCGCGAGGTTCTGGGTCGACGACGCAACCGGCCTGCTGCTGAGGAGGACCATGTACGTCGACGGGCGCCTGGTCCGGTGGAGCGGCTACACCTCGATCAGGGTGATGCGCCACGGGTTCATGCAGCATCTCCCTCCCGAGCTGCAGGAGCCGCCGAACACGGCCCTCGCGACCTCGATCGCGCCTGCCCTGGGCGACAAGGGGTGGACCTGCCCGCAACGGCTGGCAACGGGTTTCCGGCTCCAGGAGCTGTACCGGCTCGACACCGGCGGCGGCGTCATGCACGCGGAGTACACCGACGGGCTGTCCTCGGTCTCGGTGTTCGAGCAACGTGGTTCGCTGGACAGGTGGTCACTGGCCGGATTCCGGGTGCAGAAGGTTCGAGGCAACGAGCTCTACATCCGAGCGGGTCTGCCGACGACGGTGGTCTGGCAGTCGGGCGAAACGGTCTTCACCGTCGTCACGGATGTCCCTCAGCAGATGCTGGGTGGGCTGGTCGCCGAGCTGCCCAACGGAGCCGTCCAGCCCGCCGCCGAGGGGCTGGCGACCCGCATCGGGCAGGGGCTCTCCCGGATGGCGTCTGCCGTCAGCCCCTGACCCGCGTCCGGACGCAGGGACCCGACCCGCGGCCGCCCAGGGCGCGAAGCGCTCGGCCAGCGATCAGGTGGCCTCCAGGTCGTAGGGGGCCCTTTCGCCCATCTCGAGGGGCCGGTGCCCCGGTCGTGCGGGTGGGGCGTCGTCGTCGAAGTCGCTGAGCAGGTGCTTCTGTACGAGAGCGCGGGGGTTGAGGTCGCGCAGGTCGAGGTTGGCGTACTCCGGTCCCAGCTCGTCGGCGACCTGTGCCTTGGCTGCCGCAAGCGTCTTGCGGGCCGACTTCAGCAGCTTGGCCGCCTGCTTGGCCACCTCCGGCAGCCGGTCGGGGCCGAAGACGAAGACAGCGACGAGGGCCAGCACCATGAACTCCGGAAGACCGATGTCGAACATGTCTCAACCTGCCTATCGGCTCGCTGGGGTGAGGCCGAGCTGCCGCCCGGCCAGTCCTCGTCCCCTGGCGTTGAGGGTCATCGCGACCTCCGTCAATGCCACCGCAGCCGGCGTGTCCGGCTGGCTCAGCACGATCGGGCGTCCCTCGTCGCCACCCTCACGCAGCTGGATGTCGATCGGGATCCTGCCCAGCACCGGCACGTCGTACCCGAACCGAGCCGTCAGGGTCGCCGCCACGGTGTCGCCACCCCCGTGACCGAAGACCTCGAGCCGATGAGTCGGGCCGCAGTGCGGGCACGGCAGGTAGCTCATGTTCTCGATGACGCCGCAGACGCGCTGGTTCATCATCGAGGCCATCGTGCCGGCGCGCTCCGCGACCTCCGCGGCTGCCGCCTGGGGCGTCGTCACGACCAGCACCTCCGCGTTCGGCAGGTGCTGGCCGACGGAGATCGCCATGTCACCCGTTCCCGGAGGCAGGTCGAGGAGCAGGACGTCGAGGTCCCCCCAGTAGACATCTGTGAGCATCTGGACGAGCGCCCGGTCGAGCATCGGTCCGCGCCAGGCGACGACCTGCTCGCGGCGCGGCTTGAGCATGCCGATGCTGATCACCGAGAGGCCCAGGACCGGGACGGGCATGATCATCTCTTCGACCTGGGTCGGTCTCTCGTCCGCGACCCCGAGCATCGCCGGGACCGAGTGGCCGTAGATGTCGGCGTCGAGAATGCCGACCTTGCGTCCGCTGCGTACCATCGCCATCGCCAGGTTGACGGTGACCGACGACTTGCCGACACCGCCCTTGCCCGAGGCGACGGCCAGGATCTGGGTCAGCGAGTCCGGTCGGGCGAACGGGATCTCCTTCGCCGGCGCGCCCCCGCGCAGCGTGGACTGCAGCTGCTGGCGCTGCTCCGTCGACATCACGTCGAGGATCACCCTGACACCGGTGACCCCCCCGACCCGGCTCACGGCGGCGGTGACCTCGCGGGTGAGGGTCTCCTTCATCGGGCAGCCGGCCACCGTCAGCAGCACGGTGACCGATACGCTGCCGTCGCCCGCGATGTCGACGTCCTTGACCATGCCGAGCTCGGTGATCGGCCGGTGGATCTCGGGGTCGTTGACGGTTGCGAGGGCAGCCTGGATCGGCTCCAGCAACGACGAGGTCATGGCACCAGGCTACGCGGTGTTGCAGGGACCCCGAGGTCGCGCCCGACCCTGGGCTTGGCCTGGCATGCCAGGCAGATCCCGAGCTTCGCGCGGTGACCTCCGAGACTACGTGCTCGCCAGGCCGTGCTCGTCCGGGTCCCGGTTCGCCGTCTTCTCGTCGATGTCGACCATCAGGCCGCGAAGCTCGGACCTCAGGAAGTCGCGGGTCGCGACCTCACCGATGGACATCCTCAGCGAGGCCACCTCGCGGGCGAGGAACTCCATGTCGGCCAGCGCCCTCGCGTTGGCCTCTCGGTCCCGCTCGGCGATGACCCGGTCGCGTGACTCCTGCCTGTTCTGGGCAAGCAGGATCAGCGGGGCGGCGTACGACGCCTGGGTCGAGAAGAACAGGTTGAGCAGGATGAACGGGTATGCGTCCCACTTGAGACCGTAGATCCCGACGACGTTGAGGGTGATCCAGACGACAACGAACGCCGTCATGTAGATCAGGAACCTCGCGGTACCGAGGAAGCGTGCGAAGGTCTCCGCGAACCTCCCGAACATGTCCGGGTCGTAGCTGGGGCGGGGTACGACGACCCGGCGGGTCTCCCGGGGTACGTCCAGCCGGGTCACCCGCCTGCGCGCAGGCCTCTGCGGCTCGCGGCGGTCGTCGTCGTGGGTCTCGTCACGCGCCATCGTTGACCGCCGTGGTGGCGACGTCGCGGTCGCGCCAGTCCTCCGGAAGCATGTGGTCGAGGACGTCGTCGACCGAGACCACGCCGAGCAGGTGCCCGTCGTCGTCGACGACCGGGCTGGCCACGAGGTTGTAGTGGGCCATCAGGCGGGTGACCTCGTCGAGGGGCGCCTCGGCGCGCAGCGGCTCGATGTCGTTGTCGATCACACCGGAGACGAGTGTCGACGGCGGCTCCCGCAGCAGTCGCTGGAAGTGCCCCGCGCCGAGGAACCTGCCGGTGGGTGTCTCCAGCGGCGGCCTGCACACGTAGACCATCGCCGCGAGGGACGGGCTGAGCTCCGCGTTTCGGATCTGGGCCAGCGCCTCGGCGACGGTGGCGTCCGGTGGCAGGATCACTGGGTCGGTCGTCATCATCCCGCCGGCGGTGCTCTCCTCGTACTTCAACAGCTGGCGTACGTCGTCGGCCTCGTCGGGCTGCATCATCGCGAGCAGCTGTTCGGCGGTCTCGGGCGGCAGCTCGGCGATCAGGTCGGCGGCATCGTCGGGAGACATCTCCTCGAGGACGTCGGCGGCACGCTCCCTCGCCAGCTGCCCGAGGATCTCCACCTGGTCGTCCTCCGGGAGCTCCTCGAGGACGTCGGCCAGCCGCTCGTCGTCGAGCGCCGCCGCGATCTCGCCCCTGCGCTTGGACGACAGGTCGTGGATGATGCCGGCGAGGTCCGCCGCACGCATCGTGTCGAGCGCGGCAAGCAGGTGAGTGGCTCCCTGACCGACCTCGCTCCCCGTCAGACCGCTCACCTCCGACCACTCGAGGATCTGGGTGTGGCCCTTCCGGCCGAAGCGCTTCGAGCCGAGCTGCACGGCGACCCGGGTGAGCTGCCACTCGCGCGTCCGCATCTGCTCCATCGCGATGTCGTAGATCGTCGCCGACTCCCCCGTCTCGACGATCGTCACCGTGCGGTCGAGCAGCTCTCCCAGCACCAGCGTCTCGGTGCTGCGCTGCTCGAATCGGCGCATGTTGACCAGGCCGGTCGTGATCACCTGCCCGGAGTCGAGGCTGGTCACGCGGGTCATCGGCAAGAAGATCCGCCGCCGCCCCAGCACCTCGACGACCAGACCCAGGACGCGTGGGGGGCGGTTGTCGACGCGGATCGCGGCGACGACGTCGCGCACCCGACCCACCTGGTCACCGTTCGGGTCGAAGACCTGCAGGCCCGCCAGTCTGGCCACGTAGACCCGGGTCTGTGCTGCGCTCACGATCTGAGGTTACCGGGGAGGGGACGGCAGCGGCGTCCTCTCACGCTCCGCCGGCGCCGTGGCTACTGTTCGTCCATGGCCAACTCGTCGCTGTCCTACGTCCTCGTCGATGTCTTCACGAGGCGTCCCTTCGCCGGCAACCAGCTCGCGGTCGTGCTGGGCGCCGACGGCTTGTCGACGTACCAGATGCAGGCGATCGCAGCCGAGTTCCAGCTCTCCGAGACGACGTTCCCGGTCGCGCTGACGGCGGAGGACGTGGCGTCGGGAGCCGACTACCGGGTGCGGATATTCACGGCGAGACAGGAGATCGCGTTCGCCGGTCATCCGACCCTGGGTACGGCGTGGGTGCTCGTCAACCGCGGGCTCCTCGAGCCGGGCGCGCGAAGCCAGGCCTGCGGCGCGGGCCTGGTGGGGTTACAGGTCCCCGCCCGCGAGGACGAGCCGCTCGAGCTGAGGGCGCAGCCCCGTGACCTCTCGGCGCCTCTTTCTGAGGCGGCGACCGTCGGGTGCGCGACGTCGGTGGAGCTGGCGGCGGACGACGTCGTCGGCGACGCCGTCGTCGCCGGATGCGGGTTGTCCTTCGTCCATCTGCCCGTGTCGCCGGCGGCCATCGGGCGCGCCAAGGTGCGGCTGGCCGAGATGAGTGACGTCGACCTCGGCGGCTTCGCGCCGCGCGACCAGCTGATCGGCCTCAACGTCCATGCCGTGTCGGCTACCGAGCCGGCACGTGATCCGGGGTCCGAGGCCGGGTTGTCGGTGCGGTCCCGGGTGTTCGTGCCGGGGCCTACCGTCCCGGAGGACCCGGCTACCGGGTCCGCCGCGGTGGGGCTCGGCGTCGCGCTCGTCGCGACCGGGCGGGCGGCTCCCGATGGGGTCACCCGCTACGAGATCGAGCAGGGGGTTGAGCTCGGCAGACCGTCGTACCTCTCCGGCCGCGTCGAGGCCTCCGGCGGGGTGGCGAGCATGTGCTGGGTGGCCGGGCGGGTGGTGGCGATCGCCGAGGGGAAGATCGCCGTGCCCGACCCGGCTGCTGACCGGACGGCCTGACCTGATGAGTACGCGCGTCGCAGCTGGAAGGTCGCGTGTCAGGAGAGTCGGCGGCCTGACCCTCCCCGGCGGTGGAGCACCCAGGGGACCCTGTCGACGGTCGTCGCGCTGCTCGGGACCGGTTGCTCGCGTCGACCGCCATCCGGAGCCGCGTCGGGCGTCTCTGCCAACGGCAGCCGGGGAGTGAGGCGGTAGAGGGCGTATCCCGGCCCGGCCCAGCGCTGCGGTGCTGCCTCGGCGTTCGTGAGGTTGAGCCTCTGCCTGACCAGCTCGGCGGTCGCCGGATCCCAGTCAGGGTCAGCAGCTGTCAGGCGTGACACGTCGGCATCGAAGGCGATGATGCGGTGCCGGTTGTCCTTGCTCCGGACGACGACCCGGACCGCCTGACCCGCCGCCAGCCCGGGGTCCGGCTGCTCACCGGTACCGGTGAGGACGTAGATACCGGCGTCCGCCCAGGCGTACCAGCGAGCATGGCCACGTTCGGAGCCCACTTGCAGCCAGACCAGCGCACCCTTCTTCAGCGCCTCGTCGAGCATGCTGCGCTGCGCGGTCTCGTCTTCCGCCACGTGGTGCAGCGTGCCACACCACAGCGGACTGCGGCGAGGATAGGGCGGTGCGCGATGTCGACTCAGGTGCAGAGGCTCCGAGGCTGAGCGGCGAGAACATGTCCCTGCTCGCCCTCGGCGTCATCGGTGTCTCGCTATCAGGACCGCTGATGGCGGCGGCCACCTCGGTCCCGGCGCTGGCGATGTCGCTGTGGCGGAGCGGGCTCGGCGCTGTCGTCATCGCCCCTCGCGGGCTGACCCGGTATCGGCGGGAGCTCGGGTCGCTGCCGCGCCGCGAGCTGGTCCGCAGCTGCTTCGCGGGGGTGATGCTCGCCGTGCACTTCGCCATGTGGACCGCCTCCCTGAAGCTCACCTCCGTGGCATCGGCCACCTCCCTGGTCTCCCTCCAGGTGGCGTGGGTCGTCGTGCTGTCGAGGCTGGCCGGCAGGCCCGCCGGGAACCGGGTCTGGCTGGGGCTGGGGCTTGCGCTCAGCGGCGTCCTTGTCGTCTCGGGCGTCGATCTGACGGTCTCGACCCGCGCGCTGGCCGGCGACGGCCTCGCGTTCGCAGGCGGAGCCTTCGCCGCTGTCTACACGATCGTGGGTGGACGGGTACGGCAGACGGCCAGCACCTCGACGTACACGCTCATCTGCTACACGACGAGCGCGGTCACGCTACTGGTGGCCAGCCTGCTGGGTGGCGTCCAGATCACCGGCTTCCCGCTCAAGGGATGGCTGCTGATCCTGGCGGTCACCGTCGCCGCCCAGCTCCTCGGTCACTCGGTGTTCAACCACCTGCTCGCGACCTTGAGCCCCACCCTGGTCTCGATGACGCTGCTGCTGGAGGTGCCCGGGGCCGCGCTGCTGGCGGCGGTGCTGCTCGGCCAGGCGCCGCCCCTCGCCGTGTACGGCGGGCTCGCCCTCGTCTGCGCCGGACTCGCCGTGGTGGTCAGTGCGCCGCGAGGGCAGGGCTTGGTGACGACACCGCTCGAGTAGCCCGCTTACGCTCAAGCACTCATCAGCTTGGCCTGAACCAGTTTGGCCTGAAGCGGAAGGGGCTCGGGGCCAGCGTCTTGAGTCTCGACCGTCGCGCCTCGGTTCGATCGTCGCGTTGGAGTCTCGCTCGTCGCGTTTGGGTGGTGCACCACCCAAGTTCCCCTCAAGCCACCCAAATCTGGATGGCTTGAGGGCTGTTTGAGTGGTGCACCACTCAAACCCCGGGGCTCGGACGCCTTCGGGTGCACCGGGTCAGACGCCTTTCGGGTGGCCCGCCAGACGCTCCTCGGGTGACCCGGCCAGACGCCGCGGATGCCCGGGGCTCCGACACCGCTCTCGGGTGCCCGGCGCTTCGCGCCGCTCTTGTCACCGGCTTCACGGCCCTCGCATGCCCGGCCGCAGCTCACCGGCCGGCACCGTCGACGGGACGTCGGTGGCGGTGGGCAGCCGGAGCTCGGCCCGCACTCCCCCCAGCGGACTCTCCGCGAGCGTGACATCGCCGTCGTGGCTGCGCGCCACCGATCGGGCGATCGCCAGTCCGAGGCCGGCACCACCCTCGTCACGGGCCCGGCCATCGTCGAGGCGGAGCCATCGATCGAAGACCCGCTCCCTGTCGGCCACCGGGATGCCGGGACCGTCATCCTCGACCGACACGACGACGACTCCGTCCCTCAGGTCGCCCGTGACCTTGACACGGGAGACGGCGTGCCGCGTGGCGTTCGACACGAGGTTGTCGAACGCACGCCGAAGTGCCCGCGGGTCGCCCCGTACCCACAGGGGAGGTGCTGTCAGGTCGAGGAGTGCGCTCACGTCGACCAGGTCCCGCTGCAGCGACCCGCCGGAGTCGAGCTTCGCCAGCAACAGCAGGTCGTCGGCCAGCCGGCCGACCCGCTCGACGTCCGTGCGGACGTCGTGGGCCACCTTCGCCCATTCCCGCGCATCGGGACCCGTCGACAGCGCGACGTCCAGCTGGGCGCGGATCGACGCGATGGGTGAGCGCAGCTCGTGTGCCGCGTCGGCCACGAAGGTCCGCTGTTGCTCGGTCGCCTGGTGGAGCCGTTCCAGCATCCGGTTCAGCGTCTCGGCGAGACGAGCCAGCTCATCGCCGCTGTCCGGCACCGGCAGGTGGGGTGCCGTCCTCCCACGGGTGTCGGCAACCTGGTCGGCCGCCTCCCGCAGCCGGTCCACCGGACGAAGGGCCGATCCCACGGCGAGCCACGTCGCGATTCCCGCCGCGAGGAGCACGAGCGGAACCGATATGAGGAGCGCTCGGAGCATCGCTGCGAGCGTCCCACGGACATCCGTGAAGGGTACGGCGGTGACGACCGTCACCGGGGCCCCCTTCAGCTCGGCCGGAGTGACGATGACGCGCAACGGAGCCGTTCCCAGGGCGCTCTCGGTGGTTGTGAACGGATGTCCCGCCGCATGAGCGCGCAACACGGCGAGGGGCAGCACCGGCACTACCTGGCTTGCCGACGGGGTTGCCGCCCGCACGGTCCCGTCGGCGCCGACGACCTGGGCGAAGACCGGCTGGTCCGCGGGGGCCGGCAGCGGGTTGGGCAGTTGGCCCGACCTCACGAGGGACGACACGGTTGCGGCCTCCACGCGGACGTTGACGTCCACGGCGTCGACCCGGTTGTGGAAGAAGAACGTGGCCAGCCCGACCGCGCCGCTGACGAGCCCGACGGCGAGTACGACGGTAGCCACAATGGTCAGCCGGAAGGTGAGCGAACGATGCGCCCACCAACGACTCACGCGCCTGGTCCTCATGGTCGCAGGCGGTAACCGACTCCACGGACCGTCTGGACGGCGTCGCGCCCCAGCTTGCGGCGGAGGTATCCGGCGTACACCTCGACGGCGTTCGGTTCGGCACTGTGCCCGCTCCACACGTGCTCGAGAAGCTCTGTCTTGCTGACCACCCTGCTAGGTCGGCGAATCAGGTACTCGAGCATCTCGAACTCCCTCGCGGTCAGCTGGACCTGTTCCCCTGCTCTGGTGACCGTGTGGCCTTCCGGGTCGAGCGTCAGGTCGCCTGCCGAGAGAAGGGCGGGCCGGGGGGTGGCCCCCCGCCGCAGCAAGGCCCGCAAATGCGCCAGCAGGACGACGAACGAGAACGGCTTGGTCAGGTAGTCGTCAGCCCCCAGGTCCAGCCCGTCAGCCTCGTCGTACTCCCCATCTTTCGCGGATACGACGAGGATGGGGGTCCAGACCCGGGCAGCGCGCAACCTCCTGATGACCTCGTAGCCGGAGAGCAAGGGCAGCATGATGTCGAGGAGGATCGCGTCATAGGGCGTCTCGAGTCCCCGACGAAGGGCCAACTCCCCGTCGTTGACGACGTCGACCGAGAATCCGGCGTGGCCGAAGCCCTTGGCCAGGGCTGCAGCCATCCGCTGCTCGTCCTCGGCAATCAACAGCCTCACGCCACACCTCCAGGTCCCACCGTAATCGCAACCCGCGAGTCCTCGAGAGGCTTCCTGTGGCCCGGCTGAGCGCACGGCGCCGGGGTGGTGGGTCCGGCATCACAGCGACGCATAGTGGGGGTATGACATCTGTCCTCACCTCACGCCGGCTCCGCTGGGCCGTGCCCGGCCTGGCTGCCGCCGCAGTCGCAGCGGCGGCCATCACGATGACCACCGGAGGCGGAGCTTCCGCGCACCCGAACCTGCCGCCGAGAACCGCCGCCCAGCTCCTCGCGCAAGTCGAGCAGGCGCATCCTGCGAGCATGTCAGGCACCATCGTCGAGACGGCCCGGCTCGGCCTGCCGAGCCTCCCCTCCGCAGGTGACGCCGGCGGTGGCAACAGCTTGTCGTTGCAGGGATTCCTCGCCGGGTCTCACACCATGCGGATGTGGTACGCCGGACCCGACAGGCAGCGGCTGGCGCTGCTCGCGCCCCTGTCGGAGCGTGATGTGATCCACAACGGCACCAACCTGTGGACGTACACGTCGACGACCAACGAGGTCACCCATTCGACGGTGGGGCGCGAGGCGCGAAACGCCGGTCCCGAGAAGGTCGGCCCGACCCCGCAACAGGCCGCCGAGCAGGCGCTCCGTGCCGTCGACCCGACCACCAGGGTCAGCGTCGACGCCACCGCCCGAGTCGCCGGTAGGTCGGCGTACCAGCTCGACCTGACGCCTCGAGACACCCGCTCCCTCATTGGCAGCGTTCGAATCGCGGTCGACTCCCAAACCTCGGTGCCGCTGCGGGTGCAGGTCTTCGCGAAGCATGTTTCGACCCCCGCGATCCAGGTCGGTTTCACCGACGTCAGCTTCGGCACGGTGAGTGCTTCCATCTTCAACTTCGTTCCGCCTGCCGGCGCGAAGGTCGTGAAGGGCAACGCGCTGGCCGAGCTGGCGACAGGCTCCGGCGGCGCCTCCGGGTCTGACAGCCGACCGAGCATGACGCCTCGGGATGGCCACGCCAGCACCGGTCACAAGATCCTCGGCAACGGCTGGACGGCGGTTGCGGAGTTCTCCACCGGGGGCCAGAGCTTCCACTCGATGGGCGACCTCCTGTCCAGCGCCTCCACCGCCGTGCCGGCCGGTCGGCTCATCACGTCGTCGCTGCTCTCCGTGCTGATAACGAACGACGGCCACATCTTCGTCGGCCCCGTCAGTGGGTCAGCCATCCAGCGGGTGGCCGCAACCGGACATGGACTGTGACGGAGCTGGACAGCCCTGTTGCACCTGCAGAGCACCCCGAAGCCGAGGACCTGGCGATCCGAACCCGAGGGCTCACCCGGCGCTTCGGCCCCCAGACCGCCGTCGACGCCGTTGACCTGACCGTCCCCCGTGGGGCTGTGTACGGCTTCCTCGGACCGAACGGCTCGGGGAAGACCACGACGATCCGCATGCTGCTCGGCCTGATGTCCCCACACGCGGGAACGATCGACATCCTGGGTGGCCGGATGCCGCTGGCGGCGCAACAGGTGCTGCCCCGGGTCGGCGCGCTCGTCGAGGGTCCGGCCTTCCACCTGTACCTCTCCGGCAGGGACAACCTGCGCCGTCTTGATGCCTGGGACGCGAGCACCGACCCGTCGACCCGCGACCGCCGTATCTCTGCTGCGCTCGAGCGCGTCGGGCTCGCGGCCGCCGCCGGGAAGAAGTTCCGGCGCTTCTCGCTCGGAATGAAACAGCGGCTCGGTCTTGCGGCGACCCTGCTGCGCGCGCGCGACCTGCTGATCCTCGACGAGCCGACCAACGGCCTCGACCCGCAGGGCACGCGTGAGGTGCGCAACCTGCTGCGGGAGCTCGCGGCCGACGGAGCGACCGTGCTCGTCTCGAGCCACCTGCTGGCCGAGATCGAGCAGATCGCGACCCACGTGGGCATCATGAGCTCGGGCCGGCTGCTCAAGCAGGGAAGCCTCTCCGAAGTGCTCGACGAGACGGGGTTGCTGGTCCGCGTTCGTACGTCCCAGGCACCGGACGCGGCGAGGATCCTGGAGGGCCTCGGGTTGACGGTGACCGACTTGGCACCCGAGTCAGTGGTGGTCAGACTCAACGGCTCGGCTCCGGAGTACGTCAACGAGAAGCTCGTCCGCGGCGGTGTGCCCGTCCGGGGTCTCGCCGTCGAACGACCGGCCCTCGAGGACTTCTTCGTGCACCTGACGGGGGAGGGCTACGATGCCGGCATCAGCTGACTCGACGGTTACGCCCGCACGAGCCGAGACCGGCTACGGCATGATCGGGCTCCGCCAGTTCCGAAGTGAGCTGCGGCTCATCTTCGGTCGACGCCGCAACCTCGCAATGTTGGTCATTCTCATCGCCGTACCCATCTTCATCGGGATCGCGGTAAAGGTCTCGACGCCGCGTCCTGGGGAGGGGCCTCCGTTCGTCAGTGAGCTCACGAACAACGGGCTGTTCCTGGCCTTCACGGCCATGGCGGTCTGCCTGCCGGTCTTCCTGCCGCTCGCCCTCGCTGTCGTGGCCGGGGATGCGGTGGCCGGGGAGGCGAGTGCCGGCACCCTGCGGTACCTGCTCTCGATCCCGGTCTCGCGCACTCGGCTTCTCGTCGTCAAGACCCTCGGGGTTCTTGCCTACCTGGCTGCCGGGATCCTCCTGATCACGGTCTGCGGCCTCGTCGCCGGATTCGCGCTCTTCGGGACCCACGGGGTCACTCTGCTGTCCGGCGACACGGTCTCGGTCGGCAACGGCCTCGCCCGGGCAGCGGGCGTGGCAGCCTACGTCTTCGTCGACCTTCTCGGCCTGGCGGCCATCGGCCTGTTCTTCTCCACGCTCACCGAGGTGGCCGTCGGGGCGATGTCGGCAACGGTTGTCAGCGCGATCGCCTTTGCTGTGCTGGACTCCGTGCCCCAGCTCGGGAGGTTCCGCGACGTACTGCTCACGCACAACTGGCTGAACTTCGACGAGCTGCTCCGGTCGAGCCCGAACGCCGGTTCCCTGTTGCGCTGGAGCCTGCTCCCGCTTGCGTACGCGCTGGTCTTCTTCGCCGCCGCGTGGGCGCGCATCACGACAGCGGACGTCAGCGGCTGACCGGACGCGGCACCCGAGCCGCCCTCATGCCCACTTTGCGAGGACGGCTCGAGGGCAAGTTTGCGACGGCTCGACGGCAAGTTTGCGACGGCTCAACTGGGGGGCAGTAGGCTCGGGCCGTCCGCGGAGACCGTCCACCCCCAGGGGTTGCCTATGACTGAGGCGTTGCGTTCGCGCCGTTCGTGTCTGGCCGTCCCGGGCTCGAGTCCACGGTTCATCGAGAAGGCGCGGGGGCTCGACGCAGACCAGGTGTTCCTCGATCTCGAGGACTCCGTGGCCCCGATCGCGAAACCCGGCGCCCGTGCCACCGTCGTGGAGGCGCTGAACGCAGGGGGCTGGGCGGACAAGGTGATGGTGGTCCGGGTCAACGACTGGACCACCGAGTGGACATATCGCGACGTGATCGAGATCGTCGAGGGTGCTGGGGCCAACCTCGACTGCATCATGCTGCCCAAGGTGCAGACCCCGGAGCAGGTCGTGGCGCTTGACCTTCTCCTCACCCAGGTCGAGAGGGCGGTCGGGCTGGAGGTCGGCAGCATCGGCGTCGAGGCGCAGATCGAGAACGCCCTCGGCCTGATCAACGTCGACGCGATCGCAACCGCCAGCCCACGTGTCGAGGCCATCATCTTCGGCCCCGCGGACTTCATGGCGTCCATCAACATGAAATCGCTCGTCGTCGGCGAGCAACCCCCGGGGTACGACGTCGGGGACGCCTACCACTACATCCTGATGCGGATCCTGATGGCGGCGAGGGCGCACGACAAGCTGGCGATCGACGGGCCGTACCTCCAGGTACGCGACGTCGAAGGGTTCCGGCGGGTCGCTCGACGAAGCGCGGCCCTCGGCTTCGACGGGAAGTGGGTGCTGCATCCGGACCAGATCGCCGCCGCCAACGAGGTGTACTCGCCTCTGCAGAGCGACTACGACCACGCCGAGAACATCCTCGACGCCTACCTCCACTACACGTCGGAGCAAGGTGGCGGCAGGGGAGCCGTCATGCTCGGCGATGAGATGATCGACGAGGCCTCCCGCAAGATGGCGCTGGTCGTGTCGGCCAAGGGCAGGTCGGCCGGGATGACCCGCAGCGACGTCTGGCACCCACCGGCCGAGGAGGCTTAGCGATGGGCAGGCTCTGTGGGACGGAGGGGTTGACCGACGTCCAGACCGAGATCATCAAGACGGTGCGGTCCTTCGTGGACAACGAGATCCTTCCCGTCGCGACCACACTCGAGCATGCCGACGAGTACCCGACCGACATCGTCGAAGGCATGAAAGACCTCGGGCTGTTCGGGCTCACGATCCCCGAGGAGTACGGCGGGCTTGGCGAGTCGCTCCTCACCTATGCGCTTGTGGTGGAGGAGCTGGCGCGCGGCTGGATGAGCGTCTCCGGCATCGTCAACACTCACTTCATCGTCGCGTACATGCTCATGCAGCATGGCACTGACGACCAGCGGCAGCGGCTGCTACCGAGGATGGCGACCGGTGAGGTCCGAGGCGCCTTCTCGATGTCGGAGCCGGGCTGCGGGTCCGACGTGGCCGCGATCAAGACCAAGGCGGTACGTCGGGACGACTCGTACGTGGTCAACGGGCAGAAGATGTGGCTGACGAACGGCGCCACGTCGAACCTGGTTGCGGTTCTTGTCAAGACCGACACCGGCGCCGACTCCGTGTACCGGAACATGTCCACGTTGCTCGTCGAGAAGCCCGCCGGCTTCGGAGAGGTGATGCCCGGCCTCACCGTCCCCGGCAAGCTCGACAAGATGGGCTATAAGGGCGTGGACACCACCGAGCTGGTGCTCGACGGTTTCGAGATCGGCGCGCACCACGTGCTCGGCGGCGAGCCAGGTCGGGGCTTCTACCAGATGATGGACGGAGTCGAGGTGGGGCGCGTCAACGTGGCGGCTCGCGGCTGTGGTGTTGCCTTGCGTGCCTTCGAGCTGGCCATCGCGTACGCACAGCAGCGTGAGACGTTCGGCAAGAAGATCGCGCACCATCAGGCTGTGCTGTTCAGGCTCGCGGAGATGGGAACGAAGATCGAGGCGGCCCACCAGATGATGGTGAAGGCAGCACGGACCAAGGACGCGGGCGAGCGCAACGACCTGGAGGCGGGAATGGCGAAGTACCTCGCGGCGGAGTACTGCTCCCAGGTCGTAGAGGACTCGTTCCGCATCCACGGCGGCTACGGCTTCTCGAAAGAGTTCGAGATCGAGCGGCTCTACCGGGAGGCGCCGATGCTGCTGATCGGTGAGGGCACTGCCGACATCCAGCGGATGATCATCGGCCGCCGCCTGCTCGAGGACTACAAGATACGTTGACCACCGCCCCCGAAGCGGCCACGACTTCGGTCACTTCCATTGCCAGGAAGAGACCAGCGCGTTCAGCACCGACTTGGCTTTCGCCTTGTTCGCAGTGGCGAACGTCAGGGTGAGTGGGTACGACCTGCCGTTGTGGATCGTGAAGTACTGGATGAAGGTCACCGGGATGCCGGACGACACGAAGCTGGAGGTCTGGCCGATCATGGGCTCGCCGTCGATCCTCGAGTCGGACAACGACCGGACCGGCTTGTGGGTGATGGACCTGAGCTCCGAGGCCGCTTCCCTGTGAAGCGCGGACGCGTCCGCTCGGATGGTAGCCCCAGTCGGGGTGGCCTGCACGACGTTGAAGTTGGTTCGGAAACCCTTGGGGTGGGACTCTCCCACGGCGACGTCCAACGAGGGATGGTCGGCCTTGAGGGATGCGGTGATGTCCACCCAGCCGCGCGGGACGTCGAAGGAGTAGCCGGCACCGTCCAGCCGCTTCGAGCCGCCCGTCGGGGTCGAGTTTTGTGTGGGGGTGGTGGGGGTCGAGCTGGGTCTTGTGGTGGTAGGCGCCGTCGAGGGGGCGGTCGTCGGGCCAGACCTCTGGACGTTCTGGGCGGTGTCGTTGGAGCCGCTGCAGCCCACCGTCACCGGCACCAGGGCGGCGATCGCGACCAGCACCAGCACCGACCTTCTCATGGCGCCAGGCTAACAAGCCACGACGAGCCGCCGGATGCGCCACGATTGGCGTGAACCAGGTCGACTCAGCAAGGAGCCATGTCATGCAGTTCGGGCGCAGCTACGAGGAGTTCGAGGTCGGTGCGACGTACAGGCACTGGCCCGGCAAGACCGTCACCGAGTACGACGACCACCTGTTCTGCCTGCTGACGATGAACCACCACCCGCTGCACCTCGACGCGCACTACGCCGAGGGGTCGACCCAGTTCGGCCGGAACGTGGTCGTCGGGAGCTACGTCTACTCGTTGCTGCTCGGCATGAGCGTGCCCGACGTCTCGGGCAAGGCCATCGCGAACCTCGAGGTGGAGTCTCTCCGACATCTGGCCCCGACGTTCCACGGGGACACGATCTACGGGGAGACCACGGTCCTCGACAAGCGGGAGAGCGCCTCCAAGGACGACCGCGGGGTGGTTCATGTCGAGACGACCGGCTACAACCAGGACGGCACGGCCGTGTGCACCTTCCGGCGACGCGTCCTGGTCCCCAAACGCGGCTACCTCGATGCCAGGGGCGGTGACCAGCCGGGCCGCCCGGAACCACAACGGCATGCGTAGGAACCCACTCACGCGGTCGGCCGCAGGGTCATGAGTCGGCGTCCCGGCGGCCCTTCCGCCTCTCGGCCGCTGGGTTGCCAGCCGCTCCGGTCCTGTCCCGCAGCCGGGTCAGCTGGCGGCGTAGGTCCTGGTTACGGGTGCGCGCTTTCTGCAGCGACTTGAACTGCGCAAGGCCGAGCGATGCGAGGGCGTCGATGGCGGTCTCCAGCAGCTCCGCGTCTGAGACGTCGTCAGGTTCGCGCCCGTCCAGGCGTGGGCCGGGCACCAGATCCGCAAGGTCACCGACCACGTCGATACCGAGGTCGCGAGTGTCCTCGACGAGGCGCTCGGCCCGGCGACGTATCCAGGCATCCACCTCGGCGGAGACCGCGATCGGCTGCTCGTCGCCGCGCCGCGGTGCCAGGATCTGGTCCGCGAGGCTCCAGTGGAACACCTTCTGGTACTCCTCGTGGGTCACGTCCTTCGCGATCGCGGCGATGTTGACCCGGTGCATCAGCTCGGCGGAAACCACACCGAGCGACTCGTTGTCGCGCTGCGGCTCCTCGAACGAGGAGCCGTCGATCCCGAGGACCGAGCAGAAACGTTTCCAGAGCAGCTCCGGGTCGGACCTGCTCTGCGGGAGTGTCACGAGATGAACCCGGTCGCGGGGCACGTCCGTGGACCACTTCTCGAGGATCTCCGGAAGGTCCTGCTGGTTCCAGAAACGCTCGTGGGCCGGTCCCGGCCCGTCCGCGAGCATCTCGTCGACGAACTCACGCCAGCTCCAGGGTCGACAGTTCTTGGTCATCTCCTGCCACTGGGCGACGAACGAGCGCAGCAGGTCCCTCGCCGTGCAGATGACCTCGACCCGGTTCGGCTGGAGCGTCCGCACCGCCGTCATGACCTGGTACGGCGTCGAGCCGGCCAGCCACTCCATGGAGATCAGCACCCGCTCGCCGGGCCACTCGCGGGCGGCCTTGGCGAGCGCCATCCACGGACCTTGGGGGTCGGGACGCTGGCCGGGTTCCAGAGTCCGGAGGTCACGGACCGCCTCGACGTGGGTGCCCCAACGTGGACCCGGCCATAGCAGCCCCTGCTCCGCAGCCTGCTGGTAGCTCTTGGTGAACCTCGACTGGAGGTAGGTCGTCCCCGACTTCGGGGTCCCGATGTGCAGGAAGATCGTCGGGCCTGGCGGTCCCTCGCGCGTGGTCACCTCGCCGTAGCCGATCGACGTACCTTCGCGATCGCCGACCGGTAGGCCCGCCGGAGCGGACGGCGCAAGACGGCCCTGGCCGACTCGCGAGGGCGGGCCTGCTCACGGACGTGACCGTCCTGGCGCGTCAGCCTGGCGTTGCGCTGCCGTAGCCTCTCGAGCTCCGCGCGCCGGTCCTTCGCGAGGGCCACCAGGCCTTCCAGGGCGGCCTCGAGGATCCCCTCGCAGCTCGTCTCACCGAGGTGCGGGTCCGGGGGTCCGAAGTCGGACTCGAGGTCGGAGAGGTCGCCGACGACACCTGCACCTGAGGCCTCGATCGCCCGGACCTGCTCCGCCGTGCGTGCGACCGTCCAAGCCTGCAGGTCGGGAGGGATGCGGTGCTGCGGGGTCTCCACGTGCTTGCGCTTGGAAAGGGCCTGTTTGGCAAGCGTGTGCTTGAACATCTCCTCGTAGGTGCTCCACTCCATGCCGCGGGCCCGGCTCACCCGGTTCAGCCTCAGCATGAGCTCGGCCGACTCGCGCCCCAGCGACTCGTTGCTCCCTTGGCCGCTCGCGTCGAAGAGGCTCCCGTCGATCCCGAGGACGCTGGCGAACCGTGTCCAGAGCTCACCGGCCGGCGCCCCGGCCTGCGGGACGGTGACGACATGCATCCGTTCTGAAGCAAGCGCGTCCCGCCAGGTGGCCAGGATCTTGCCGAGGTCCTGCTGGGACCAGAACAGGTTGCCGGCGGGTGTCCCCCTCGGGTTCTCCGAGGTCACCGCGCCGAGGAACTCCGACCAGGACCACACCTCCTCGTTCTGGAGGAACTCCTGCCACGCCGCGGGGATCGTCCGCGCGAGGTCGCGCACGGTGACAACGAGCTCGACCTGACCGGGCGCCAGGGACTCGACGATGCGGGTGGCCTCCCGGCTCGTCGCCCCCGCCAGCCACTCCATCGACACGACGGCGTCGCCCTGCCAGGTGGAGATCTCATGCACGAGCCGGGCCCACTCGCCGGCCGCTTCCCTCTCCGATGGGGCATGCCCCTTGGCGGAGCGGACGTCGCGCACAGCCCTCACCTGGTCCTGCCAGGTCGACCCGGGGAAGAGCAGGTGGGCCCGGTCGGCAAGGCGGCTCTTGTTCGCCGCCAACACGGCCTGCAGGTACGAGGTGCCGCTCTTGGGCAGTCCCACGTGCAGGAACACCTTTTTGCTCACGCGGGCACCTTATCCCGAGTGGTCGGACGGCTGCCGCCACCGCCGTACCGCGTGATCCGCGCCCCACCGGGCACCAGCCTTCGGTAGCGTTCACGCATGGATGCACGGGGCTCGACGACCGATGTGTGGCTGGTGCGGCACGGCGAGACCGAGTGGAGCAAGTCGGGTCGGCACACGGGACGCACGGACCTGCCGTTGACTCCGGAGGGTGAGCGGTCGGCCGTCGAGCTCCGGCCGAGCCTCGAGGGGGTCTCGTTCGACCTCGTGCTGTGCAGCCCGAGGCAGCGCGCGCTTCGTACCGCAGAGCTGGTCGGCCTCACGGACGAGGAGGTGGTGGACGACCTCGCCGAGTGGGACTACGGGCAGTACGAAGGCCGCACGCGAGCTGAGATCCACGAGTCCGACCCGGACTGGTCGGTGTGGACGCACGGTTGCCCCGGCGGTGAGTCCCCGGAGCAGGTGGCTCGCCGCGTGGACCGGGTGATCGAGCGCTGTCGCGAGGTGGACGGACGCGTCCTGCTGGTCGCCCATGGCCACGTGCTGCGCGCGTTGTCCGCCCGATGGCTCGACCAGCCGATCGTCCTCGGTGCCAACCTCGAGCTCGCCACCACCCGGGTGAGCATCCTCAGCCACGACCGAGGCACCCCTACACTCGACCTCTGGAACGCGCGCCAGCCGGGGTGAGTCGGCGGCACTCACGCACGGTCGGAGGGACGGATGTGGTCATGACTTTCTCCAGGAAGCGGCTCGGGTACGTCGGAGCCGGCGTCTCCGCCGCCCTCTGCTTCAGCGGCCTCGGAGTGGCAACGCTCGCTGCGCCGGCCAGCCCGTTGTCGGCATCGCAGGCCGCGTTCAGACCCGGCTCGCCGGGACTCGGAGACCCCTACTTCCCGCGGGAGGGCAACGGCGGATACAACGTCTCGCACTACGACCTCAAGCTGACCTACATCCCGCAATCGCACCATCTCGGTGGCACCGCCACCATCACGGCGACCGCGACCCAGAACCTGTCCCGCTTCGACCTCGACCTGACGAACTACAAGATCAGCAGCCTGACCGTCAACGCGGTCGGAGCCGGCTTCACCCGCCGCGGCCAGGAGCTGGTCGTCACGCCGCAGTCCGGGCTGCCGAAGGGCCGGGCGTTCACCGTCGTCGTCGCCTACGCAGGCACGCCGCACACCATCCGGAACTCGCCGATCGTGTTCGGTGCGCCGTACGGCTGGATCTTCACCAAGGACGGTGCCTTCGTGGGGTGCGAGCCCAATGCCGCACACACCTGGTACCCCTCGAACGACCATCCGAGCGACAAGGCGACGTTCAGGTTCGACATCACCGTGCCCACCGGCACCCAGGTGGTGGCGAACGGCGACCGGACCGGTGGCAGCAGCAGCGCAGGCATGGACACGTTCGTGTGGACCGAGAGCCAGCCGATGGCGACCTACCTCGCCACGATCGGCATCGGCAAGTGGAACTTCCACAACACGAAGACGGCAGCCGGGATCCCCGAGACGGTGGCGGTGGACCCGGCACTGGAGAACCAGGCCGAGTCGGCCAGGGTCGTCAAGCTGACCGGTGACATCACCGACTACTGGGCCAAGCTCTTCGGGCGCTACCCGTTCAGCTCCACCGGGGGCATCGTCGACAACGTGCCGCACATCGGGTTCTCGCTGGAGACCCAGACGCGTCCGCTCTACGGTTTCGTGCCCGACCAGGTCACCGCATCGCACGAGCTTGCCCACCAGTGGTTCGGCGACAGTCTCTCGGTGAAGACCTGGCAGAACATCTGGCTGAACGAGGGTTTCGCCACGTTCGTCTCGTGGGTGTGGGCCGAGCACCGAGGCGGTAGAACGACCTACGCGTACGCCAAGCGGGTCTTCAACAGCATCGGCTCGGGCTCGAGCTTCTGGAAGCAGTCGATCGCCGACCCGAAGCGCAACACGATGTTCTCGCAGGCCGTGTACTACCGGGGCGCAATGACGCTGGCGTCGCTGCGTCACCGGATCGGTGACCAGAAGTTCTTCCAGCTGATGAGAACGTGGGCCACCGAGCACCGGGACGGCAACGTGACGACGCGGGAGTTCACCAACCTCGCGAGCAAGGTGTCCGGCCAGAACCTGGAGAGGTTCTTCCGTACCTGGCTCTGGAAGCAGGCCAAGCCACCCGGCATCTGAGGCGTGAGTCGCGTCAGGACCAGGTCCGCCAGGACGCCAGCGTGTCCGCGAGCTGCGGGGTGAGCTCCAGCGCGAGCAGCTCCTCCTGCGTGACCCACCGCGCCTCGAGCGCGTCGTCGCCGGCCACCGGAACTCTCGGCGTGCCGGGCGTCACTGTCGCGAAGAAGTCGGTCACCGCATAGACGTCCGGTCCCGGCGGCACCGGCAACGTCACCGTTCCGGCCACCTCACCGACCGCCACCTCGAGGCCGGTCTCCTCGCGGACCTCACGCCGTACGGCGTCGTGGGTCGCCTCACCCGCCTCGACCCGGCCACCGGGGATCGACCACAGCCCGAGACTTGGCGGGTGGCCGCGCCTGACGAGGAGCACCCGCCCGGCGCCGTCGCGGATGATCGCGCCAACGCACGGGATCTCCATCCGCCGAGGCTAGACCGACAAGATCGCGCCGTCCCCCGTGGGTAATCTGCCCCACGTGCCCGCGGCGTCGATCTCCGAGTCGAGGAACGACTCTCGCCGCTGGCTGGCCCTCGCGGTGTGCTGCAGCGCGTTGTTCATGACGTTGCTCGACGTGAGCATCACTAACGTCGCGCTGCCCTCGATCGGCGCGTCGACCCACGCCAGTCCGGCCATGCTGCAGTGGGTCGTGAGCGGGTACACGCTGGCTTTCGGGTTGGTGCCCGTCCTCGCCGGGCGGCTCGGCGACGACCACGGCAGGCGACGGATGTTCCTCATCGGTGTCTCGGGGTTCGTCGTCACGAGCGCCCTGTCGGGTCTTTCCCCGGGTGCGGAGCCGTTGGTCGCCGCCCGGGTGCTTCAGGGGTTGTGCGGCGGGCTGATCAACCCGCAGGTCTCCGGCCTCGTCCAGCAGATGTTCAGCGGTCGTGACCGCGGCCGAGCGTTCGGCATGATCGGCGCGATCGTCGGCATCGGCACGGCCGTCGGGCCATTGGTGGGCGGAGCGTTGATCGCCCTCGGAGGTCCGAGCACCGGCTGGCGGCTGGTGTTCTTCGTGAACATCCCCCTCGGGCTGGCCGTCATCGCGCTCGCGCGCCGGCTGCTTCCCCCGGACCGGCCGCTCGGACGGCATCGGCTGGACTTCGCCGGCGCCGCGCTGCTCGGACTCGCGACGTTCGGCGTGCTCGTCGCGGCTGTCGAGTACGACGCCTTGAGGGACGCCAGAGTCGCCTGGCTGGCGGTCCCCGCGGCGGTCCTCGGGGTGTGCTTCTTCCGGCGGGAGGCCCGCCTGACGCGTCAACATGCCGACCCCTTGGTCGACCTCGGGCTGTTCCGTGAGCCGTCGTACACGGTCGGGGTGCTGCTCGCCCTGGTGTTCTTCTGCGGGATGACCGGCCTCCCGCTGGTGCTGGCGCTGTTCTACCAGCAGGGTCTCGGGTACTCGGCGCTCGAGTCCGGGCTGGGCATCACCGCGTATGCCATCGGGTCGGTGGTCGTGGCGCCGCTGGCGGGGCGGGTCGTCACGCGGGTCGGCCGACCGCTCGTCGTCGGGGCATGTCTCACCTTCGGCACCGGGGCTCTGCTCCTCGACATCGTCGTGCGAGACACTCAAGGCGCCAACGCGACCGTGGCCCTCGCGGCCCCGCTCTTCGTCATGGGCATCGGGTCCGGGGCGGTGATCACTCCGAACCAGACTCTGTCGCTGGCCAACGTCGACCCCGTGGCTGGGAGCACGGCGGGCGGCGTCCTGCAGACGGCCCAGCGGATCGGCTCGGCGATCGGTCAGGCGGTCATCGGTGCCACGTTCTTCACCGCGCTGCCGCAGCACGCCGACCGCCTGGTTGGCGGCGCACGCGATTCCGCCTATGCCGGCGCTCTGGGCCGGGCCGTGCTCGTGACGCTGGCCTTCGTCGCCGCGGCGCTCGCGTTGGGGGTCGTCGACCTGATCGTGACGAGGAGGCGCTCGGTGTCGGCGAGGACCCCTACTCTGTGAGGGTGCGGATCGACCTTCACAGCCACTCCAACGTCTCCGACGGGACGACCTCACCGTCGGAGGTGGTGGAGCGCGCTGTCGCGCTCGGACTCGATGTGCTCGCGCTCACCGACCACGACACGGATGCCGGATGGGTCGAGGCGGCGGCCGCTGCCCGTCGTACCGGCCTCAGCCTGGTCCCCGGGATGGAAATCTCCACCAAGCACCGCGACCGGGGGGTGCACGTCCTCGGTTACCTCCTCGACCCCGGGTTCCCGCCGCTGGCGTCCGAGCTCGGCAGGATCCTGGAAGGAAGGGACCGCCGGCTCGACGCCATGCTGGAGCGGCTGGCCGCCGCCGGGGTCCACCTCAGCGCCGAGGAGGTGCGACAACAGGCCGGTGTCCACGGCGTGATCGGCCGTCCCCACTTCGCGGACGCGATGGTCGCCCGGCACATCGTGCACGACCGGGCGGAGGCCTTCGACAGGTGGTTGCGGCCCGGTCGGCCGGGTTTCGTCGCGCGCTACGCGCCGGCCACGTCCGACATGATTCGGCTGGTGGCGGCCGCTGGCGGCGTGGCGGTGATCGCTCACCCGTGGGGCCGCAACACCCGCCAGGTCCCCGACCTGGAGACCTTCGCGCAGTTCGCGGCGCTGGGCCTCGTGGGCATGGAGGTCGACCACGAGGACCACTCACCCGAAAACCGCGAACGGCTGCGCAGCATCGCGGTGCAGCTCGGGCTCGTCGTGACAGGGTCGAGTGACTACCACGGCGCGGGGAAGGTGGGCCACGAGCTCGGATGCAACCTCACCGCGCCAGCCGAGTTCGACCGCCTGCTGGACGCTGCGGCGCGAAACGCCGCCGCCAGTGGTCGGCAGGTCCGGGCGGTCGTGGGCGCCGCCGCCGGGGGCGCCAGGACGTGACGGGCGCACAGCTCGGTTTCGAGGGGATGCCGCGCCGGCTGTTGCAGGCGGCCCCCTCCCGGCTGGCTTGCTTTCTCGACTGTCCGCGGCGGTACCGGTTCACCTACCTCGACCGTCCGCCGCCGGCCAAGGGTCCCCCATGGGCCCACAACTCGTTCGGCGCGGCGGTGCACACCGCGCTCGCCAACTGGTGGAAGGCGCCCCGCGATCGTCGTACCGCTGCCCACATCGGCGTGCTGCTTGACGAAGCCTGGCTCGGCGACGGGTACCGCGACGAGACCCAACGCCACGAGGCTCGGGTACGGGCACACGAGATGCTCGAGCGGTACGTCGCGAAGCTGGACCCGGACGACGAGCCCGTCGGCGTGGAGAGGACCGTGGCGCTGAAGACAGACCGCGCAGCGCTCTTCGGCCGTGTGGACAGGATCGACGACCGGCCGAGCGAGGGTCTGGTGATCGTGGACTACAAGACGGGCCGGCAGGTGCTCACGCTCGACGACGCCCGCTCATCGCTGGCACTGGCCATCTACGCGGCCGCCGCGGAGCGGACGCTACGTAGGCCCTGCCGCCGCGTGGAGCTTCACCACCTGCCCACCGGGGACGTGCTCGTCTGGGACCACACCGACGAGAGCCTGGCTCGCCACCTGGGTAGAGCCGACGCCATCGCGGGTGACATCGCCGACCAGGACGAGCGGTTTCGCGCGGGCGTCAGCGCCGAAGAGGCCGACGAGATGTACCCGACAGTCGTGGGGCCGATGTGCGGCTGGTGCGACTTCAACCGCTCCTGCCCTGATGGGTCGGCGGCCGCCTCCCCGAGGGACCCCTGGGCCGGGATCGCGGTGCAGGCTCGCTGAACCCCGCTGGCTCTGGTAGGACGGAGGTGTGCTGCGAGGGGAACGAATCGGACTGCGTGCTCGCCAGGAAGCCGACCTGCCGGTCCTGATGGACGAGCTGTACGACGACGTCGAGTCGAGGTCCCGCGCGGATTCCCGGCCGTGGGTGCCGAAACCGGCGAACGCCAAGAGCGGGCCATATGCCGTCGACGACCTCCCCGACACCGTCGCCTGCTTCTCCGTCGTCGAGCTGCAGAGCAAGAAGCTCGCCGGCGATGCCGTACTCTGGGCGATCGACCTCCACAACCGGATCGGCCACCTCGGCGTCTCGATCAGACCGCTCTATCGTGGGCAGGGCCTGGCCTCCGACGTCGTCCGCGTGCTGTGTCACTACGGCTTCGACATCCGCGGGTTGAACCGGCTGCAGATCGAGACGCTTGTCGACAACGAGCCGATGCGGCGCGCTGCCGTTGCCGCGGGCTTCAGCCTGGAGGGCACGTTGCGCGGTGGCGCCTGGGTCCTGGGGGGTTTCGTCGACGAGGTCGTCTACGGCCTGCTCGCCGCCGAGTGGCGCTCCTGACATTCGACCACGAAGGCAGCTCGCAAGGTGGTAAGGACCACCGTGGCTGTGGTTACAGGTTGCGAGCGCCGTTGCGTTCCTTACCACCTCAGATATGGCAGTCCGATCAGCAGATCTGGCGGTCCGATCAGCAGATCTGGCAGTCCGATCAGCGGCGTCGGCGCGCAAGGCGCCCCATCAGCGAGCGTGGTACCAGCCGGCTGAGGGCGACCACGGTCTTGTACCGGCGGCTCGGCAGTGACACCACCTTGCCGGTACGGAGGTCGGCCAGCGCCTGACGCACCACGTCGTCGGCCTCGAGCCACATCCATCTCGGCACGGCGGACATGTCCACCTCCATCCGCTGGTGGAACTCGGTGCGCACGAACCCAGGGCACAGCGCGATCACCCGAACCCCCTGATCTCGGTAACGCATTCCGGCCCACGCGCTGAAGCTCGTGACCCAGGCCTTGGTGGCGCCGTACGTACCGCGAGGCAGGAAACCGGAGACGCTCGACACGTTGATGATGTCGCCGTGGCCCTGCTCGAGCATCCGGCCCAGAGCCGCATGGCTGAGCCGCATGACCGCCCGCACCATGACGTCGAGACTGCGCTGCTCATCCTCGACATCGGCGGCGTCGAAGGGCAGCCGCGACCCGAAACCGGCGTTGTTGACCAGCATGTCGACGGCACCGCGCCGCAGCCGTTCCTCGACGCGGCGCGTATCGCCGAGGTCGGCAAGGTCCGCCGGCAGCACCTCACAGCCGACACCGTGCGTCCCCGTGAGCTCAGATGCCAGCCTCTGCAGCCGCGCCTCGTCCCGTGCGACCAGCACCAGGTCGTATCCCTCAGCGGCAAGGGCTCGAGCGAACGCGTGGCCGAGGCCCGAGGTGGGCCCCGTGATGAGAGCGGTCGGCACCGCGCCAGCATGGCGACCGGGCCCGACGAATGCAAGCGCATGCTACTGCCGCCCCGCGGGCGGGTGGCACAATGGCGGACGATGACGACGACCCTCGCGATCGCCAACCAGAAGGGTGGAGTCGCCAAGACCACCACCGTGGCCTCCCTCGGTGCGGCGCTCACGGAGCTCGGTGCGGCGGTCCTCCTTGTCGACCTGGATCCGCAGGCCTGCCTGACGTTCTCACTCGGGGTCGACCCGGAGGAGATCGACGAGTCGCTGCACCAGGTCCTCGTGGGTAAGGTGGCCGCGGCCGATGTCATCGTGTCCACCGACGACGGGCCCGACCTGCTGCCGTCGACCATCGAGCTGGCGGGCGCGGAGGGCGCGCTGCTCATGCGGCCCGGCCGGGAGCACTCCTTGCGCGTCGCGCTCGAGCCGGTGGTCGCCGACTACGACTGGATCTTGCTCGACTGCCCGCCGTCTCTCGGTGTGCTCACGGTCGCGGCGTTGTCCGCGGCGAACTCGGTGATGATCCCGCTCCAATGTGAGACGCTCTCCCATCGCGGCGTGGGCCAGCTGCTCGACACGATCTTCGACGTACGGCGGTTCACCAACCCGGCTCTCGAGGTTCTCGGCGTCCTCCCGACCCTGTACGACCCGCGCCCCAAGCACTCCCGTGCCGTGCTCGACACGATCGCGTCGACGTACGACGTCGCCGTCCTCGAGCCGGCGATCCCGCGTTCGATCCGCTTCGCAGAAGCGCCCGCCGCCGGCCGGTCGATCCTGCGCATCCCGCGGTCCGCCCGCGGAGCCGGCGCGTATCGCGAGCTCGCTGCCAACCTGGTCGGTGCGGCTCAGCCGGCCTGACCGCCGCGACCCGCCGTGTGCAGGGGTTTAACTCGAGCCTGCGAGCTCCGCCGTTCCAGGACACGAGTCCCCTATCGTGATGTGATGCCTGCCGAGCGCCCGCGCCCTCGTCGTGCGCTCGCGCGGCCCGGCCGCCTGGTGGCGGTCGCAGCAGCGGTTCTCGTCTGTGTGCTCTCGGTCTCCGGTGCGTTCGGAGTCTCGTACCCCGGGACAGAGGCGGCCTCCGCCCAACATGGCGCCTCGACGAACGCGGCGGGAGGTACAACAGGCGCGGTGACTCACCACCCGACCACGAACCGCGATCGGGCAGAGCCGACGCCCACCGCGATCGGGCGCGCACCCGTGGTCCGTGGCGGGTCTGGATCGCGCACCTCGCGCGAGGTCGCGCTGCCGGCGAGCTCCGGCGAAGCCAGGCGGATCGTCTTCGATATCAGTGCGCAACGGGTCTGGCTCGTTGACGGGCACCACGCGGTCGAGCGCACCTACCTCGTGTCGGGAAGCAGGTTCCACAACCTGCGACCCGGCACCTACCACGTCTACTCCCGCTCGCGCCATGCGACGGCGTACAACAGCGACGAGACGATGAGCTACATGGTGCGCTTCACGCATGGTAGGACGCCTGTGCCCATCGGCTTCCACAGCATCCCCGTCTATCCGAACGGCGATCTCGTCGAGCCCAGGTCGGGCCTCGGGGCACCGGCGTCGGACGGGTGCATCCGGCAGTGGATCACCGATGCGCACGCCCTGTGGAAGTTCGCCCCCAACGGCACGACGGTGGTCGTCCTGGCCTGAACCCGGTGGCTCAGCCCCGGTCGCTCTCGACCGGCTTTCCGCCTCTCGTCCGGCTGCGCGATCGGCGCCTGCGTTTCGCCGCAGCCCCCGGCGACCCGGCCGCGCCGTCCGCCTCATGCGGCGGCTGATTGGACCCCGAGGCCGCCGGCGCGTCGCTCGAACCGGACCGGGTCCGCTGGTGCTGACGAGGCCGCCCTGACCGCTGCTGTCCGCCGTCAGCCCGGCGTGCTTCGCCGCTTCGGGTCGACCGGTCGGCGAGGAGCTCGGTGGCGATCATCTTCGGTGGCCCGACCCGGCCCATGGCGTCCGAGGGGATGCCCTGGTCGTGGTAGAGGTGGGGGCTGGTGGAGTACGTCTCCTGCGGGTCGTCGTACGGCAGCTCGAGCGCCTTGTTGATGACCTTCCAGCGGGTGAGGTCGGCCCAGTCGACGAACGTGATCGCGATGCCGGAGGCCCCGGCCCGGCCGGTCCGGCCGATGCGGTGCACGTAGTTCTTCTCGTCGTCGGGGCAGGTGTAGTTGATCACGTGGGTGACGGCTTCGACGTCGATGCCGCGAGCGGCGACATCCGTCGCGACCAGGATCTGGATGGTGCCGTCACGGAAGCGCTTGAGCGCCTTCTCACGCGCTACCTGAGCCATGTCGCCGTGCAGCGGAGCGGCGGGGAAACCCCGGTCCATCATGTCCTCGGCCACCCGCTGGGCCTGCCGCTTGGTGCGGGTGAAGATGAGGGTACGGCCACGGTTCTCAGCCTGCAGGATGCGGGCGATGCACTCGGGTTTGTCGAGGTCGTGGGCCTGGTAGACGAACTGCGCGGTCGCCGGGACCATCTGACCGTCGGTGCTCGACTCGGCACGGATGTTGACCGGGTGCCGCATGTGCGTCCGCGCCAGTGCGACGACCTCGCCACGCATCGTCGCCGAGAACAACATCGTCTGCCGGAAAGGTGGCGTCTTGGCGATGAGCTTCTCCACGTCGGGCAGGAAGCCCAGGTCGAGCATCTCGTCAGCCTCGTCGAGCACGAGGACCTTGACGTGGGACAGGTCGAGCGACCTGCGCGTCGCGAGGTCCAGCAACCGGCCCGGGGTTCCGACCACGATGTCGACCCCTACCTGCAGGGCCTCCAGCTGCGGTTCGTAGGGCACTCCGCCGTACACGGTCAGCGTGCGCGTGCCGCGGTTCTTGCCGGCCGTCGTCAGGTCGCCTGAGACCTGGAGCGCGAGCTCACGGGTCGGTGCGATCACGAGCGCCTGCGGCCGGCCGGGCGCGACGAGCTCGTCGTAGTCGGTGTCGTGCGGCGAGATCACCCGCTGCAGGATCGGGATTGCGAACGCCAGGGTCTTGCCGGTGCCGGTTCGGGCCTGGCCGATCAGGTCGGTTCCCATCAATGCGATGGGCAGCGTCATCTCCTGGATTGGGAAGGCCTCGGTAATCCCGTTGGCGCCCAGCGCCTCAGCGATCTCCGGCAGCGTTCCAAGCTCTTCAAATGTGGACAGAACACGTCTCGTTTCTCGTCTTTGCGGGCCGGCGAGCTCCACGCCTGGCCCTTTAACACGACAAGTCTATCGGTTTGTGCGGTGCGACCGGCCGAACCGCCGTCGTGGGGGTGGCGGGAGGGCCGTGCCCTTACCGCTCCAGGCCCGCCACGGTCGTGTGTTCGGGCTTGCGATCGGCCAGGACGCTTGCGACTTTGAGCTTCCCCTCCACGAGGCGGCGCGCCACCTCACCGAGCCGGGTGCTCGTGTTACGGGCGTGAACCCGTAGCCGGGCGAAGGCCTCGTCCATGTCGAGGCCGCCGGCCTCGGCGATCAGACCCTTGGCCTGCTCGATGACGATCCGGCTGTTGAGCGCACCCTGCAACTGTTCGACGATGACCTCGCTTTGATGAATCGCGCGTTCCTGGAGAATTCCGATGGTCGCCACGTCGGCCAGGGACTGGGCAACCAACAGGTCATCGATGGGGAGGTCTCCGGGCGTGCCGTTGAAGAGGTTGAGGGCACCGATAACCTCGTCCCGCAGGCGCATCGGCAGCGCATGCACGGCGGCGTACCCTTCGGCTCGGGCACGCTCGGTGAACTGTGGCCAGCGGGTCGGTTCCGTCGACAGGTCGGGCACCGACACCGGCTTGCCGGTGCGGAAGCAGTCGAGGCACGGCCCATCGTTCGTCTCGAGCTGGAAGAGCTCCAGCAGCCTCGTCCGCTCGGCCGACGAGGCGACCACCTGGAGGCTTCCCCGCTGGTCGCTGAGCAGGAGGCCAGCGGCCTCCACCTCGAGCAGGTCGACGCAGTGCCCGACCAGGCCGTGCAGGAGGTCGGACACGTCGAAGTCGCCTACCAACGTGTCGGCCAGCTCCACGAACGCGCTCACTAGCTGGCTGTGACTCACCGTTGTCTGCATTGGGGCGCCTCACCTCCCGTGTCTTGATTGATGATACGACTCCGAGCCGGGCGGGTGACCGCCTTGGTCGGGCCTTATTTTTCAGGCGGGGTCCGGCTCGAGGCGGATCCGACGGCTGACGATGTCGTCGGCGATCTGCTCGATGTCGCGCCCGTCGGCGTAGGCACGCCCTCGCAGGCGGGCGAACGCCTCCTCTGCGGGCACTCCGAGCTGGGCGATCAACATGCCGGTGGCCTGGTGGACCTGTCGGCGGCTTCGCCCGTCCACGGCAAGCCACCGATCGAGGAGAGACTTCCTGGTGGAGCCCTCTCGCACTTCCAGGAGGGCGAGTGTGGTGAGGTCGAGTGCCTCGAGGACGAAGGCCAGCTCCTCCCGACTCAGCCCGCCGGGTGTACGCCGGTAGAGCACACATACTCCGACATTGATCACCCCCAAGCGCATCGGGAAGCAGAACACAGCGCAGATGGGCAGGTGGGCGACGTCACCGACGATCCCGGGCCAGCGGCCGGCGGCGGAGGCGGTCGTGATGTCCGGGACGAGAACCGGCCTCCCGAGCGTGAATGCGAGCAGGCTCGGTCCCTCTCCGAGGCTGTACTGGACGCTCTCGAGGCGGCCGACCACCTCGTCGCTGGCGAACACGGTCTGACGCCCGGCATCGGACGACATGACGGTCATCGCGGCGCCGTCGCACGGCAAGGCGTCGGCGCAGACCTCGCACACGCGCGCCGCCGCCCTGTCGTCGGAGCGGGGCAGCTGCGCCTCGGCGATGGCGCTCGCAAGCGCGTGCAGGTCAGCCACGGCCTTCGCCATCCCTGACCTTCCTGACCTCCACGGTCACGATCTGCACGCCCTTCGGAAGCGCAAACGAAGTCTCGGCCAGCGCGACGCCCCATTCCTACCCGGTACCTCAGAGTACGTGCTTTCAGCGTCACGCGCGGCGTGACTACTGTTTTGCGCATGACGGAGAACAGCGGCTCCGAGTCGGCGTCCTCAGCTCCTCGCGTTCCGCTGCTCCCGGCGGTGTCGGCGTTCTCCGACCCGGCGTACCGGACCGCGATCGTGGATCTGCTCGGTGCTCTCGCGTACGGCGAGCTGAGCGCGTTCGAGCGGTTGGCGGAGGACGCCTCGAAAGCCCCCACCCTTGCCGACACCGTCGCGCTTGCAGCCATGGCGGCCGCCGAGTTCGGGCACTTCGAGCGGCTGCGGGACCGGCTCCTCGAGCTGGAGGCCGACCCGTTCACCGCGATGGAGCCGTTCCACGAGCCCGTCGACTCCTTCCATGCCCACACCGCCCCCTCGAACTGGCTCGAGAGCCTCATCAAGGCGTACGTCGGAGACGGGCTCGCCGCCGACTTCTACCGGGAGATCGCCGCCTACCTCGACGTCGACACCCGCGACCTCATCCTGGCCACTCTCGACGACACCGGGCATGCCGAGTTCGTGGTGGAGACGGTGTTGCGCGCCATCGAGGAGAACCCGCGGATCGCGGGCAGACTCGCCTTGTGGGCAAGGCGTCTGATGGGAGAGGCGCTCAGCCAGGCGCAACGGGTCGCCGCTGAGCGGGACGCGCTGACCGCGCTGCTCGTCGGTGGCGTCGACCGTCCGGGCATGGACCTCGCGGCCATTGCGCGGATGTTCGCTCGGCTGACCGAGACGCATACCCGGCGGATGGAGTCCCTGGGCCTGCAGGCCTGACGGAGCGCTCGCCTCTCAGGACCGGCCGGGACCGAACCCCACCCTGCGGCCGGTCTCACCCGATATCTCGACGTACGCGAGCTTCTCCGCGGGCACGTGGACGCTCCGTCCCCGGTCGTCGTGCAGCTCGAAGACTCCGCCGGCTCCGCTCAGCGCCTCGGCCACCGCCTTGTGGATCTCCTCGGCCGACTGGCTGGTCTCGAGGCTGAGCTCGCGGTTGGCGTGGATCACGCCGATCTTGACCTCCACGTGGAGTCCTCTCTGATGATGGTGACCGGGGCGAACGCGTCGCCACCGTGCCCTATGAGGGTACGACGCCTGCCAAGAACGCCCGATCTACGACGGAGGTCACTCGTGGCGCGGAAACCCGCGGATGCCGCGCCAAGCGAGCCGGGTGATCAGGTCGGTCGCCTGCCGCTGCGACATGTGCGGCTCGGACTCCAGCCAGAAGCGCGCGCTGACGTGGCTCATCCCGACCAGCGCGACGGCGAGCAGCTGAGCCACATCGGTCGGCAGGCCGGTGTCGTCGGCGATCACCTCGGCGATCGCGTCGGCGCACTGCAGGGTGACGCGTTCCACCCGCTTGCGCACCTCGGGCTCGCTGGTGAGGTCCGACTCGAACACGAGGCGGAAGGCAGCGGCCGGGTCGGCGACGTAGGCGTAGAAGGCCTCCGTGCTCGCGGCCACCCGCTCCTGGTTGTCCGTCGTGCTCGCGAGGGCAGCTCGGACGTTGGCGACCGCCTCGTCACAGGCGACGTCGAGGAGCGCGAGGTAGAGGTCGAGCTTGCCCGGGAAGTGCTGGTAGAGGACGGGCTTCGAGACACCGGCCTTCACCGCGATGTCGTCCATCGCCGCTGCGTGGTAACCCTGGCTGACGAAGACCTGCCTTGCCGAGTCGAGAAGCTGGGCCCGACGTGCGTCGCGCGGCATCCGCCCAGCACGGGGTTGTTCAGGGCCCTCCGTCACCCGGGCATGCTATCGTCCGGCGCCCCGGCTCAGCTGTCGTCAGGCATCGTTGCTCGATGCTTGGGCAGGTCGGCGAGCAGGTCGCCGTACTCGTCGATGCGTCCCTGGATGTCGGAGGCCAGGTAGACGAGATCCGCGGGTGAGCGTGCCGCACCGACCTCGTCCCAGGTGAGCGGGGTCGAGACGGACGGCTGGGCGACCCCGCGCAGCGAGTACGGCGCGATCGTCGTCTTGGCGGCGTTGTTCTGGCTCCAGTCGATGAAGACCTTCCCCCGTCGTGCCTTCTTGTCCATCGACGACAGCACCATGTCCGGGAGCGCGGCCTGCAGCTCGTCGGCGAGGCGTTTCGCGTACGCGGAGGTAAGGCGCGAGCTGGTCTCCTCGACCGGCACGAGCAGCTGGGCGCCCTTGTTTCCTGACGTCTTGGGGTACGCCGTCAGACCGTCATGGTCGAGGCGGGTGCGCAGCGCCTGGGCGATGTCGCAGCATTCGATGATGGTCGCAGGGGGGCCGGGGTCGAGGTCGAAGACGAGAAGGTCGGCACCGAGAGGAGTGCCGTCCTCAGCGACCTTCCACTGAGGGACGTGCAGCTCGAGGGCGGCGAGGTTGGCGAGCCAGACAAGCGTCGGGAGGTCGTTGCAGACGACGTACTCGACGCCGTCGTCCCCGTGTTCGGCCATGAAGGCGGTGCGCACCCAGGGTGGTGTGCCGCGCGGCGTGTTCTTCTCGAAGAACGGCTGCTTCGTGGTGCCGTCCGGCCAGCGCTTGCGCGTCAGCAGCCGGTCGCGGATGTGGGGGAGTAGCACTTCGGCCATGCCGACGTAGTAGTCGATGACCTCACCCTTGGTGAACCCGGTCTCGGGGTAGAGGACCTTGTCGAGGTTCGAGAGGGCGAGCGTCCGGCCTTCGACATCCACCGTCACCTTGGACTCCGCCATGGCCCAACGCTACCGGCCCCACCCGGGTCCGGCGCTTGGGAATACCGCCGGCGTGTGCGGCGCTGAACCTCTCGAGGCGGAGTATCACATCGCAACCCGCGCAGGCGGTTTTGGCGCCGGGAGGCACGATGGAGTGGAGAGATGTGGCACCGGACCCGTCAACGAGATCGCCCGAGGAGTTAGCCGTGTCCCTGCCACCGCTGGTGGAACCCGCCGATGGTCTCTCGATCGACGAGGTCCGCCGCTACAGCCGACACCTGATCATTCCCGACGTCGGCATGACCGGCCAGAAGCGGCTGAAGAACGCCAAGGTTCTCGTGGTCGGTGCGGGCGGACTGGGCAGCCCCGCTCTGCTGTACCTGGCTGCCGCCGGCGTGGGGACGCTCGGCGTGGTGGACTTCGACGAGGTCGACGAGTCGAACCTGCAGCGGCAGGTGATCCACGGGCAGAGCGATATCGGCAAGCCGAAGGCGGTCTCTGCCAAGGAGTCGATCGCGGAGGTCAACCCCTGTGTGAACGTGGTCGTCCACCAGGAGCGGCTGGACAACGACAACGTGATGCGGATCTTCGCGGACTACGACCTGATCATCGACGGCACCGACAACTTCGCCACCCGGTACCTGGTCAACGACGCGGCCGTGCTGATGGGCAAGCCGTACGTGTGGGGTTCGATCTACCGATTCGACGGCCAGGCGTCGGTGTTCTGGGCCGAGCACGGCCCGTGCTACCGGTGCCTCTACCCCGAGCCCCCACCGCCGGGCATGGTTCCCTCGTGTGCCGAAGGCGGAGTGCTCGGCGTGCTCTGTGCCTCGATCGGCTCCATCCAGGTCACGGAGGCCATCAAGCTGCTCGTCGGGACCGGCGACCCGCTGCTCGGCAGGCTGATGATCTATGACGCGCTCGCGATGGAGTACCGCACCCTGCGGGTGCGGAAGGACCCCGACTGTGCGATATGCGGTGAGCACCCGACCGTCACCGAGCTCATCGACTACGACGACTTCTGCGGAGCAATCAGCGAGGAGGCGGCGGATGCCGCCGTCGACTCGACGATCAGCGTCACCACCCTCGAGGGCTGGCTCAAGGAACGAGAGAACGGTGACCGCGACTTCATGCTGGTCGACGTACGGGAGCCGAACGAGTACGAGATCAACCAGATCCCCGGGTCGGTGCTGATCCCCAAGGGCGAGTTCGTGGACGGCTCCGCGCTCGGCAAGCTGCCGAGTGACAAGCAGGTCGTCCTGCACTGCAAGACAGGGATCAGGTCCGCGGAGGCGCTGGCCGTGGTCAAGCGTGCCGGCTACCAGGACGCCGTCCATGTCGGCGGTGGCGTCTCGGCGTGGGTCAACCAGATCGACCCGTCGCAGCCGTCGTACTGACAGGCACCGTTGCGGTCCGTGGCCGGTCGCGACAGCGGCACCGCGCTACTGTCGGGTCGATGCCCGGCCCGGACCATGACGTGCTCAGGGCGTTCGCCGTGCCGTGGGTGGAACCTCGGCTCCTCGCCGGCGGGCAGGGCCGGACCTGGCGCGTCGCAGACGTGGTCCTCAAGCCCGTCGACAACGACGAGGAGCACGCCTGGGTCTCGGATGTCCTTGCCGGCCTGCGGGATTCCGCCTCCGTTCGCGTGCCCAGACCGCTGCGTAGCATCGAGGGCGGCTGGTCCTGGGCGGGTTGGTGTGCTCATGAGTACGTCGTCGGCCGGTCCCTTTCGATGGCGCGGGACGCTTCCGCCATCAGATTCGGCGTCGGAGGCCTTCCACACAGCCGTCGCCCACGTGCCCAGGCCGGCGTTCTTGGACACGCGTGACGATGCCTGGGCGTTCGGTGACCGGGTCGCGTGGGATGGCGGTCCCGTGGTGGGCTCTGAGCAGACTCGGGCTCTGGTCAAGGCCGCGCTCGCGGCGTACGCGGACGTCCAGGCCACCCCGCAGGTGGTCCATGGCGACCTGGCCGGCAACGTGCTGGGCGCCTCCGGCCTCGCGCCGGCGGTGATCGACTGGCCGCCGTACTGGCGTCCGGTCGGTTGGGCGCTCGCGGTCGCTGCAGTGGACGGGGTGGCGTGGCAGGAGGCGCCGCCGCAGCTGTTCGACGAGTGGTCCGATGTGGGCGAGTGGCGCCAGCTGTTGCTGCGGGCGTTCGTCTACCGTGTTGCGACGGTGGGCTTTCGTGAGGCACAGGCCCAGCCAGTAATGGATCCGTCAGCTCATGCTGTGGCGATGAGGCCGGTCCTCGACCGGGTGCTCGCCCGGTAGCCACAACGCACGGTCGCCGGCGGAAGAGCGGCACTGACGCGTTTCGACCGCCAGCGGGTACCTTGACCAAGCATGAGGATCGGCAGGCGCGCTCGTTCCGAGGAGCCGCCTGGGCAGCGACCACGGGGGTACGCGTTCACTCCCACCGATGAGTCCCACCGGGTTACGACACTGGAGCTCCTGTTCGACCTGGTCTTCGTGTTCGCCGTGACGTCGGTGACGAGCTTCATGGCGCACAAGCTCACCACCATCGGCCTCACGGAGGGCTTCGTGGTCGCGGCCCTGATGTGGTTCGGCTGGAGCGCCTACGCGTGGCTCGGCAACCAGGCTCGAGCCGACGAAGGCCCGCTGCGCGTGTCGATGCTGTTCGCGATGGCGGCCTTCTTCGTCGTGGCGTTGACGATCCCGGAGGCCTTCAAGGACCGGCCTGGCGGGCTTGCCGGGCCGGTGGTCTTCGTCGTCGCCTATGCGGTGGTCAGGCTCTCACATCTTGCCGTCTACTCCCTTGCCGCCGGGGAGGACACCGAGCTTCGTCGTACCGTCGGGCAGGCGTTCCTGACCACCTTGCCGGCGATGCTGCTGTTGGGGGTGGGGGCATGGGCCGGCGAGACCTGGCGTCTGGTGCTGTGGTCGGTGGCCGTAGTCGCGGACTACGTCGGCATCTTCGCATCGGGCTCGTCCGGGTGGCGGCTGCCGGCGCCGGGGCACTTCGCCGAGCGGCACCAGCTCGTCGTCATCATCGCGATCGGCGAGTCGATCGTGAGTGTCGGCGTGGGCCTGAACCGGGCCCCCCTCACCTGGTCGCTGCTGCTCGGGGCCCTGTTGGGCATCGCGGTCTGTATCGCCTTGTGGTGGACGTACTTCGACGTGGTCGCGATTGTCGCGGAGCGTACGCTCACCGCGCTGGAGGGTGACGCCAGGACGCGGCTCGGCCGGGACACGTTCACGTACCTGCACATGCCGGTGGTCGTCGGCATCGTCTACCTCGCCCTTGGCACCAAGGTCGTGCTCGGCCAGGCGGCTGCCGGTACGGATGGGGGACACGCTCAGTTCTCCGGAAGCGCGCTGTTCTCCCTGTACGGCGGTGCGGCGCTCTACCTGGTGGCGATGTCGGCGGTGCGATGGCGAGACATCGGAGCGCCGAACGTCCCTCGGCTGGTGGTCGCCGCTCTGCTCGTGGTGGTCGGGGCACTCGCGGAGGTGGCGACGTCCACCGGCCTGGTCAACCTCGCCGTGGTGGCTGTGCTTCTCGTCGGCCTGGTCGGCTACGAGAGCGTGCACTTCAAGGATGCCCGTTATCGCGTGCGGCACGCGGGCTGACTGCGGGGGCATCAGGCTGGCCCGGACGACGGCCGACCTCAGGCGACCTCTGCGGTGCGGGATGCTTGGGCGATGGCGGACCAGGAGGCGTATGTCGAGACGGTGCTCTCCGTCGTGGAACAGGTTCCGCCGGGCCGCGCCACGACGTACGGGCTGGTCGCGGAGGCCGTCGGACGCGGTGGCGCCCGCGGCGTCGGTCGGGTGATGGCCATGTACGGCGCACCGGTGCCCTGGTGGCGCGTCGTGCGCGCGGACGGCAGCCTGCCCGAGTCGCACCAGCGAGACGCCCTCGGCCACTACCGCGAGGAGTCGACGCCGCTCACGGGCTCGCTTCGCGAGGCGAGAACTCTGCGCGTCAACCTCAGGGCGTGCCTGTGGGATCCGCAGGAACCGTCGTCCTGAGATCTCCGTCGAGCCGTCGCAAAGTTGCCGTCGAGCCGTCGCAAAGTTGCCAGCGAGCCAGAGCTAGGTCGATCGCACAGGAGCAACTCTGCGACGGCTCAACGGAAGTGTCGGCGACCGGTGGTGAAATAGCCGCCATGGCCGTCACCTACCGACTGGAGCGCAACCTGCGCGAGGCCGCGGCCGCGCCCGTCCTCGACGCGGACCAGCGTCGCGTCGTCGACCACCCGGGAGGGCCGTTGCTGGTGCTGGCCGGCCCCGGGACCGGCAAGACCACCACGCTGGTCGAGGCGGTCGTCGACCGGATCGAACGGCGGGGGCTCGACCCGTCCCAGGTCCTGGTCCTCACGTTCAGCCGGAAGGCGGCCTTGGAGGTCCGCGACAAGATCACCGCCCGGTTGCGACGTACCACATCGGTTCCGATGAGCTCGACGTTCCACTCGTTCTGCTACGGGCTGCTGCGCAGCTGCCAGTCGCCGCAGCTGTATGCCACCCCGCTGCGCCTGCTGAGCAGTCCCGAGCAGGATGTGAAGCTGCGCGAGCTGCTCGGCCAGTCCGGCGAGGTCGGGACCGTGCCCTGGCCTGCGTCGCTGGAGGTCGCGCTGGGCACCCGGGGTTTCGCCCGTGAGGTGCATGCGGTGCTCTCCCGCGCCCGCGAGCTGGGTATCTCACCGGACGACCTTTCTCGCCTGGGACAGGGATCCGACCGTCCGGAGTGGGTGGCGGCCGGTCGGTTCATGGAGGAGTACCTGACGGTGCTCGACTTCGAGGGGGCGCTCGACTACTCCGAGCTGATCCACCGCGCGGTGCTGCTGGCCGAGTCGAGCGACGTCCGAGACGATCTTGGAGCCCGCTTCGCCGCGGTCTTCGTGGACGAGTACCAGGACACCGACCCCGGCCAGGTGCGGCTGCTGCGTGCACTGGCCGGTGCCGGGCGTGACCTGGTGGTCGTGGGTGATCCGGACCAGAGCATCTATGCCTTCCGAGGTGCCGACGTGCGAGGGATCCTGAACTTCCCGGCCGACTTCCCGCAGGTCGACGGGTCGCCCGCCCCGGTCATGGCGCTCCGCACCAACCGTCGCTTCGGAAGCCGGCTGCTCACAGCGTCGCGGCGGGTCGCGTCCGGCATCGGGGTCAGTGGCGCGATCGACGCCGACACGTTCCGCGCGTTCCGCAACCCGATCGCCGTACCGGGTGACTTCGGGGCCGGCCGCGTCGAGGTCTGCACGTACTCCTCCCCGGGCGCGGAGGCCGACCAGATCGCCGACCTGGTACGCCGTTCCCACCTCGAGGACGGGGTCCCGTGGTCGCAGATCGCCGTGCTCGTACGGTCAGGCCTGCTCTCCATCCCCGGCCTCCGGCGGTCCCTCGTCGGTGCGGGGGTGCCTGTCCAGGTGGCTGGCGACGAGGTGCCGCTTCGAGCCGAGCCCGCGGTCCAGCCGCTGCTCGAGGCGCTCTCGGCCGGCCGTGATCCCACCGCCATGAGCGTCGAGACCGCCCGGATGCTCGCCACGTCCCCGCTCGCCGATGTCGACCCGGCATCCCTGCGGCGGCTCGGCCGCAAGCTGCGTCGCCAGGCTGCCCGGCCGGATCGGAGCATCTCGGCCACCTCAGCCGAGCTGATCCGGCAAGCGATCGCCGAGCCGGCGACGCTTGCGGACCTCGACGACCCGGCGGCAGTCGCCCTGCGACGCCTGGGCGTGCTTCTGGCGGAGGTTCACCGCCTTCTCGCGGCCGGTCGGCCCGCTGAGGAGGCGTTGTGGACCCTGTGGCAGGGCACCCGATGGCCTCGCCGGTTGCGGGCGAGGTTCGATTCGGGAGGGGCCGCCGCCCGTTCCGCGAGCCGTGACCTCGACTCGATCTGCGCCCTCTTCGAGCTGGCGGCCCGAGCCGAGGAGAAGCAGGAGCACACCTCGGTCGAGGCGTTCCTCGACGAGATCGGGGCGCAGCAGATCCCTGCCGACACCCGCGCCGACGTCGGGGTGGACGGCGACGCGGTACGGCTGCTGACAGCCCACCGCGCGAAGGGCCTCGAGTGGCGGGTGGTGGTGGTCGCCGGTGTGCAGGAGGGCAGCTGGCCGGACATCCGGCGGCGCGGCTCCCTGCTGCAGGCTGACCGGCTCGGCGCCGACGGTCTCGTCGACCCACCCGGCGTGGCCGCGATGCTCGCAGAGGAGCGCCGCCTCTTCTACGTCGCGGTCACCCGCGCGCGTGAGCGGCTTGTCGTCACGGCGGTGGCTGCGCCGGAGCAGGATGGCGACCAGCCTTCCCGGCTGCTGGAGGTCCTGGTCGCGAGGCCGACGGCGGTCGTCGGCAGGCCTGAGCGGCCGCTGTCGTTGGCGGGCCTGGTAGCGGCGCTGCGCCGGGTGGTCGCCGACCCGGACCAGTCCGAAGGGCTTCGACTGGCGGCCGCCGCCCGGCTGGCGCGGCTGACCGGCGAGCGGGTGGGCAGCCGGCCCGTCGTACCGGCGGCGGATCCTGCGACGTGGTGGGGTTTGCGGGAACCCACGCGCAGCACCGAGCCGGTCCGCGCTGCCGACGAGCCGTTGGCCTTGTCGGGGAGCATGCTGGGCGGCCTGCTCGAGTGCCCGCTGCGCTGGTTCCTCTCCCGGGAGGCCGCCGGCGAGTCCGCCCGTTCGAGCTCGATGGGGTTCGGGAACGTGCTGCACGTGCTCGCCGACCACCTCGTCAAGATCGATGAGGTCACCGAACAGAGTCTCTTCGGACTGCTGGACTCGGTGTGGTCGAGCCTGCAGTTCGACAGCCCATGGATCGGGGAGCGGGAGTACGTCGAAGCCCGCAGCGCGATCCGGCGGTTGCTCGCGTGGCACCGGGGAAGGCCCGAGCGGGAGGTGGTCGCCACCGAGCTCGAGTTCGACGTCACCGTGCCCTTGGAGTCCGCTGAGGCGGTGCGGCTGCGGGGTCGCGTCGACCGGCTGGAGAGGGATCGTGAGGGCGCGCTGCACATCGTCGACTTCAAGACCAGCAAGCGGCCACCGACTGGGGTGTCACTGGCCGACAACCCGCAGCTTGGTCTCTACCAGCTGGCGGCCGACCGGACCGCCTTCGACGCTCAGGTGGGGGAGCAGGCCCACTCCGGCGGCGCCGAGCTGGTGCAGCTGCGCGTCGGCGACCCGGACCTCCCGAAGGTGCAGGAGCAGCCGCCCCAGCGCCCTGACGATGCCGGCCGGACGCCGGTGGAGATCCAGCTCATCAACGCGGCGGGGACGCTCCGCGCCGAGCGGTTCGAGGCGAGGCTCGGGGGGCACTGCACGTTCTGCGACTTCACCTCGATGTGCCCGGCGCAGGTGCGGTCCGGGACGGTGCTGTCGTGAGCCGCTCGATCTCCTCGCCCGGTGATCTGCGCCAGGTGATCGGCATCGGGTTCAGCGACCAGCAGCTGGCCGCGATCACCGCGCCGATGGAGCCCGGGCTGGTCGTCGCCGGCGCGGGCACCGGCAAGACCACGGTGATGGCCGCCCGGGTCGTCTGGCTGGTCGCCACCGGTCAGGTCCCCGCCGAGCGGGTGCTCGGGCTGACGTTCACGACGAAGGCGGCGGCTGAGCTCTCGCACCGGGTACGCGACTACCTGGCCCAGGCGGGGTTGGCCGCCGTACCCCCCGGGTATGGCGGGGCAGCGGAAGCTGGAGGCGAAGGGCCCGACGCCGAGGCGGCGGAGCCGACCGTGCTCACCTACCATGCCTACGCGGCCCGGCTGCTGAGCGAACACGGGCTGCGCATCGGCTTCGAGCCCGACACCCGGGTGATCAGCGACGCGACCCGGTTCCAGCTCGCCGCGCTGGCGGTGCGACGGTTCGAGGGAGCTGTCGAGCACCTGACGACCTGGCTGCCGACGGCGGTGACGGGGCTGCTCTCACTGGACGCCGAGCTCTCCGAGCACCTGGTCGAGCCGGCAGACGTGCTGGCGTTCCAGGCCGGGGAAGCACCGCGGTGGGCGAGCAGCCGCCCGACCAACGCGGTCAAGGAGCTGCTGACCTCGTTCGGCAAGCGTCGGGAGCTGCTCGCGTTCGTGGAGCTCTACCGCCGCATCAAGGCCGAGCGGGGAGTCATGGACTTCTCGGACCAGATGGCCGGCGCGGCGCGTCTCGCGCAGGCCCGTCCGGAGGTCGGGGTGCTCGAACGGGAGCGTTTCGCGTTGGTGCTGCTCGACGAGTACCAGGACACCTCGGTCGCTCAGGCGCGGCTGCTGCGCGCTCTCTTCTCCGACGGCGCGGACGATGCCGGCCTCGGCCACCCCGTCACGGCAGTTGGGGACCCGTGCCAGGCGATCTACGGCTGGCGGGGCGCCTCCGTCGGCAACATCGAGCATTTTCCGGCCCACTTCCGACGGTCTCACCACGCGGGCCGCGAGACGGCGAGGTGCTTCCCGCTGACCGTCAACCGACGCTCGCAGCGCCGCATCCTGGAGACCGCGAACGTGCTCGCAACCCCGCTGCATGCGTCCTTCCCCGGCGCGGACCCGCTCGAGCCGGAAGCGTCCGCCTCCGACGGAACGGTTCGGCTGGCCGTGCTGGAGACCTACCAGGACGAGCTCGACTTCCTCGCCGCCGAGGTGCCCCGCGTCCATGCCGTGGTGTCGAGGCCGTGGTCGGAGATCGCCGTTCTGGCCCGAGACAACAAGAGCATCGCCGACATCCACGATGCGTTGGTCGCCGTCGATGTGCCGGTCGAGGTGGTGGGCCTGTCCGGCCTGTTGCGGATGCCCGAGGTGATCGAGGTGGTGAGCACTCTGGAGGTGCTGAGTGACGTCACGGCGAACGCCGCCCTACTCACGCTGCTGGCCGGCCCGCACTGGGCCATCGGGGCCCGCGACCTGGCCCTGCTCGGCCGGCGGGCGAAGGGACTGGCGCACGACGGGCGTGACGTCGCCGGGGGGCCGGGGAGCGCGGCGGACGATGTCCGGATGGCGCTGGCCGATGCGGTCAGCGGTGTCGACCCGGCGGACGTCGTCTCGCTCGTCGAGGCGCTGGCCGACCCCGGTGGGCTGCCCTACTCCCCGGACGCCCGCCGGCGGTTCAGGCTGCTGAGCCGAGAGCTCGAGATGCTTCGCGGGTACGTCGGAGAGCCGCTGCTCGACCTGGTCCGCCGGGTGATCGACGTAACCGGCCTGGAGGTCGAGCTGGCGTCCTCGACGTCTCGGCTGGCGGCCTCCCGGCGGGACAACCTGGCGACCTTCGTGGACGCGGTCTCGGCGTTCGCCGGCGTCGACGCCGAGGCGTCCCTGCCCGGCCTGCTCGCGTACCTGGAGGCCGAGGAGGACTACGGACAGGGCCTGTCGCTGGCGTTGCCGAGCCAGGCCGACTCGGTGAAGCTGCTGACCGTGCACCGGGCCAAGGGGCTCGAGTGGGACGTGGTGTTCGTGCCCTGCATGGCCAAAGGGGTTTTTCCGGTGCCCAGATCGGCGGCAAAGTGGACTGTGTCGCCGAGCGTGCTGCCATCGCCCCTTCGGGGTGACGCCGCCGACCTGCCTGTCGTATCAGAGCGGTCGAACGCGGGGCTGACCGCTTACGGCCGGGAGTGTGCGGCGGCCACCGAGATGGAGGAGCGACGGCTCGCCTATGTCGCCGCAACCCGCCCGCGCGCCGAGCTGGTGGTGTCCTGTCACTGGTGGGGGCCGCAGCAGAAGAAGCCGCGTGGACCTTCGTTGTTCGCCGAGGAGGTCCGCAAATCGCTCGCCTCCTTCGACGAGAGCGCCGAGCCTGACGTTGCCGAGCCGGACGACGGCGTGGCCAACCCGGCGAACCGGCAGGATCTACCGGTGCCCTGGCCGAGCGCCCCGAGCGAGACGGAGGTCGCGCGGCGGAGGGACGCCGCAACCCTGGTGGAGAACGCCCGCGAGCAGACCTGGCAGGTGGCGGCGGAGAGGGCGGCCGACCTGCTGCTGCTCGACGAGCAGGCTGTTGTCCAGCAGTGGGACCTGGAGCTCGCCACGCTGCTCGCGGAGGCTCGAACGGCCGATGTCGACGAGGTCGTGGTCCAGCTGCCGGCGGCGATCTCGGCGACCACCCTGGTCCGGCTCGGCGACGACCCCCGAGGCCTCGCCCGGGACATCGCCCGGCCGATGCCACGCAAACCGTCGCCGGCCGCCCGGTTCGGCACCCGGTTCCACGCGTGGGTCGAGACCCACGTCGGTGAGCCGCTGCTGCTCGACACTGACGATCTGCCGGGACGTGCGGACCTGGACATCGCCGACGATGCCGAGCTGCGTGCGGTGATCGAGGCGTTCAAGACCGGTCCGTACGGCGACCGGCCGCCCGTGCAGGTCGAGGCGCCGTTCGCGCTGGTGCTCGCGGGCTATGTAGTGCGCGGCCGGATCGATGCGGTCTACGCGACCGAGGACGGCTTCGACGTCGTCGACTGGAAGACCGGCAGGGGGCAGACCGCGGACCCGCTCCAGCTCGCGCTGTACCGGCTTGCCTGGGCCGAGCTGATGGGGGTGGCCATCGGGCGGGTGACCGGGACGTTCTACTACGTCCGCAGCGGCGAGGTTGTCACGTACGACGACCTGCCGGGTCGGGAGGCCCTCGAGCGGCTCCTTGCCGAGCCGCAAAACGGTTGAGCCGTCGCAAAGTTGCCGTTCAGCCGTAGCAAAGTTGCGGTTCAGCCGTCGCAAAGTTGCCGTTCAGCCGTCGCAAAGTTGCGGTTCAGCCGTCGCATAGTTGCCGTTCAACCGCGGCAAAACCTGGCTACCCAGTCGAGGGCGCCAGACAATGGGCGGCTCCGGCCACGGTGGAGGACGATCCGCTTTCGGGTTGCTCCGGTAGGGCAACTTTGCGACGGGTCAGCCCCAATTTTGCGACGGCTCAACGGCAGTGGGGCTGGCGGCCTCGCCGGACCCACGTCAGCGCGGCAGCGGTACCGCGAGCATCGCGTCGAGGGCAATCTCGACCATGGGACCGAACGTCTGCTCACGTTCGTGGGCTGTTGTCTGCGCGCCGGTCGGGACGAGATCGGACACCGTGCAGACGGCAAGGGCCTGGCGTCGGTACCTGGCGGCCAGCGTGTACAGCTCGTGGGACTCCATCTCGACCGCCACCACGCCGTACTCGACAAGCCGCTCGACCAGCTCCGGGCGGTCAGGATAGAAGGAGTCCGACGAGAACAGCTGCCCCACGGTTACCTGGAGGTTTCGGGCGACGGAGGCGTCGTACGCCGCCCGCAGCAGCTCGAAGTCGGCCGTGGCCGCATAGTGCAGGCCGGAGAAGCGCAGGGTGTTCATCGAGGAGTCCGTCGAGGCGCTGATGGCGATGACCACGTCCCGCAGGTCGAGGCCACTGGCGAGTCCGCCGCACGACCCCACCCGGACGAGCTGCTGGACGTCGTACTCGCGGATCAGCTCGTTGACATAGATGGCCATGGACGGCTGTCCCATGCCGGTGCCCTGTACCGAGACCGGCAATCCTCGATACGAGCCACTGAAGCCGAGCATGTTGCGGACGGTCGTGTAGCACTCCGCGTCGTCGAGGAACGTCTCGGCGATCCACCGCGCCCGCAGCGGGTCACCCGGCAGCAGGACGCGCGGCGCGATCCGCCCGGGCTCCGCTGCGATGTGCGTGCTCATGTCGCTCGATACTGCCAGACTCGGCCGGACGTAGGGTCGGACGGTGACCGGAGACCTGCTGCCAGAGTTCGCGTTCCAGCATTCGGCGCACGACCGGCTGAGCGAGGTTCGAGGCGATGCGGACCGCCTGGCGAAGGCTTGGGCGGATCCAACGACCCGAGTGGTCGTCATCCGTGGTCTGGAGCTTGCGACGTTAGCCGATGGGGACCGGCTGGCGACGGTGAGCCCTGAGCTCGCTCCACCGGGACAGCGGATGCTGCTGGGCGCCGCTGACGGTGTCGACTACTTCCTGGTCATCCAGCCTGACCTCGGTGCTGGGGCTGGATCCACGGGCAATGGCGAAGGGGGGCCGGTGCTCGAGGAGCAGCTCGAGCCGGGGACTGTCTTTCGGCCCCTTCGCACCGTGGCCACGTCGTTGGGACGCCTTGACGCGTCGCTGGCCGTGCACGCGGTAGCCCTTGCGGGGTGGCACGACAAGCACTCCAGGTGCGCCGTGTGCGGGGCCGCTACCGAGGTCGCGCAGGCAGGTGCCTCGCGGGTGTGTCCGGAGTGCGGAGCGCAGCACTTCCCGCGGACCGACCCCGCGGTCATCATGCTCGTGGTCGATGACGACGACAGGTGTCTGCTCGGGCACAACGCTTCCCGCGATGCCGCCTGGTACTCGACGCTGGCTGGCTTCGTCGAGCCCGGCGAGACCCTGGAGGACGCCGTCGTGCGCGAGGTGGCCGAGGAGACGGGAGTCGCCGTGGACTCCGTCACCTATGCCGGCAGCCAACCGTGGCCGTTCCCCTCGTCGCTGATGCTCGGCTTCCTCGCGCATGCCTGCGGCACGTCGATCGCGGTGGACGGTGTGGAGATCACCAAGGCGCGGTGGTTCACACGTGATGAGCTACGGCGCGAGGTCGAGGCGGGTGAGCTCGTCATCCCCTCGACGATCTCGATCTCCGGCGCGCTCATCCAGAGCTGGTACGGCGGGCCGCTGCCCAGCGCCAGCGGTTGAGCATGGCTCCCTCGTGGGTGGGGTGGCTAGGCGACCTGGGCCAGCTTGCCCCGGACGTCGGCGACGCTGGGGTTCGTCAAAGCGGTACCGTCACGGAAGACGAGCGTCGGGACCGTCTGGTTCCCATGGTTGGCGCTCTCCACCACGACTGCCGCCTCGGGCTGCTGCTCGATGTCGACCTCGTCGAACTCGATCCCTTCGCGGGCGAGCTGGCTCTTGAGCCGGTGGCAGTACCCGCACCACGGAGTCGAGTAGAGGGTGAACTGAGCAGTCATCGGGCGCTGTCCCTTCGGCCGTTTACGCTTACCCCCAGTGCAACGCCGTCTCCCCGCGATGCCTTCCCGAGCTGAGGAGAACCCATGGCTGCCGCCGACAAGCTCCTCGCTGATCTCGATCCCGAGCAGCGCGAGGTGGCGACGGCCCTCGACGGCCCGGTCCGGGTGCTGGCCGGCGCGGGGACCGGCAAGACCCGCGCGATCACCCATCGCCTCGCCTACGGGATCGCGACCCGGGTGATGGAGCCGACGCAGGTCCTGGCGGTGACGTTCACGACTCGTGCAGCCGGTGAGATGCGCGGGCGGCTGGCCCGTCTTGGCGCCGCCGGGGTGCAGGCCCGGACCTTCCACTCGGCCGCACTGCGTCAGGCGCGCTACTTCTGGCCCGAGGTGTACGGCAGGCAGCTTCCGGACATCGCCGCGTCGAAGATCCCGCTGCTCGCCGAGGCGGTGGGGCGCTGCCGGCTGAGGGCGAGCCAGCCCGACCTGCGCGACCTGGCGGGCGAGGTCGAGTGGGCCAAGGTGTCGAACGTCCGCCCCGACGACTACGCCCGTCTCGCCGCCCGGTCCCACCGCAGCCTGGCGACGTACGACGCGGCGACGGTCGCCAAAGTCTTCGCGAGCTACGAGGACGTACGCCGGGACCGCAACCGCATCGACATGGAAGACGTGCTGCTGTGCGCGGCGGCGGTGCTCGCCGAGGACGAGCGCGTCGCCGCTGCCGTGCACCGTCAGTACAGCTGGTTCGTCGTCGACGAGTTCCAGGACGTCAGCCCGCTCCAGAGCCGCCTTCTCGACCTCTGGGTCGGTGGGCGGGACCAGGTGTGTGTGGTGGGGGATCCGGCCCAGACGATCTACTCATTCGCCGGCGCTTCGCCCGACTACCTGCTCGACTTCCCGGCGCGCTACCCGGGTACGACGTCGGTGACGCTGCAGCGCAACTACCGGTCCACGCCCCAGGTGGTCGACGCCGCCAACACCGTGATGTCACACCCGCGCGACATCGGTCCCTCCCGCGGGGACGCCCGGGGTAGCCACCGCGCGGTCTCGGTGAGGCTCCGCGCCACGCGCGGCTCGGGGTCACAGGTCATTTTCACCGGTTGTCCCGACGAGGTGGCCGAGGCGGACCTGGTGGCGACCGCGGTCGCGTCGGAGGTGGCGCGGGGCGCCGACCCCCGCGACATCGCGATCCTGTTCCGTATCAACGCCCAGTCGGAGAGCTTCGAGGAGGCCCTGGCCGAACGGGCGGTGCCGTTCGTCGTCCGCGGCAGTGACAGGTTCTTCGACCGCGCCGAGGTACGCCAAGCCGTAGCACTGCTTCGGGGCGCTGCTCGAACCGAGGCGGTCACCAGCGGGGACCTGGTCCGCGATGTCACGGATGTGCTCACTTCGATGGGGTGGACGCCGGACCCGCCACGGGGGCGAGGCCAGGTCCGCGACCGTTGGGAGTCGATCCAGGCGATCGTCGCGATGGCCGGCGAGCACGTCGCAGCCGACCCGTCGCGGGACGTCTCGGACTTCGTCGCCGAGCTCCAGCGGCGAGCCGAGGCACAGCACGCGCCCGTTGCCGACGGCGTGACGTTGACCACCCTGCACGCGGCGAAGGGCCTTGAATGGGAAAGGGTCTACCTCGTCGGCATGCACGAGGGAAACATGCCGATCGTCTATGCCGAGACACCCGAGCAGGTCGATGAAGAGCGGCGGCTGCTCTATGTCGGGATGACCCGGGCGCGTGACCACCTTCAGGTCTCGTGGGCGGCCGCTCGCAGCCCAGGCGGACGCATGCGGCGTGGACCAAGCCGGTTCTTCGACGCCCTCGTGCTGCCGGAGCCATCCGCCGGCGGTGCCGCCGGGCCGGGTCGGCGGGGCCGACGACGGAGCACGGTCTCGAGCTGCCGGATCTGCTCCCGGCCGCTCACCGATGCTCGCGAGAAGAAGCTGGGGCGATGCGTCGACTGCCCCAGCAGCTACGACGAGGACCTGTACGACGCGTTGCGGGCCTGGCGCAAACAGCGGGCGTCTGCGGAGAAGGTGCCCGCCTACTGCATCTTCACCGATGCCACCTTGACCGCCCTCGCCGAGCTGCGACCGGTCGACATGGCGGGTCTGGTCGCCGTACCCGGCATCGGCGCCGTGAAGCTCGACAAGTACGGGGACGACGTGCTCCTGCTGTGCGGGGGTGGATCTGCGGGTTAAACGGCGGCGGAGGAGATTCTGCAACGTTTCGGCAAAGGCTCCGCTAATTCGTTTGCCAGTGCCCACGGGTGGCGCGTAGTGTTTGCGGACGCGAGGGATCACGCTCGCGACCACGACACCGAACAAGCGATGAAGGGAGGGCGAGACATGTACCTGATCACGACCCATGACGCGACGTCAACGACGCCGCGTTTCCGCATGCCTGAGCTCTGCCCCGAGTCGATTTCTGGAGCGTTCATCGAGGGTCGTGTCGCGGGAGCAGCTGCGCTCAGCTACGGCGTCGTCGTGCCCGCATCCTTCAAGGACGCCAACCTGGGCGTCCGTGCTTGGAGTCCACCGGTCTAGCAGTGACATACGACCGGCACCTCCAGGCCGCGGACTCCCACACCGGGATCCGCGGCTTTTTCGTTTATCGGACCACAACGAGACCTAGGGAGGTGAACAACATGACACTCAGCGTTCTCGACGCACTCGTGGCGAGTGACCTGCCGGACGCGCAGACCCTGCCGTGCCGCTTGAACGACCCGGAGCTGTTCTTCGCAGAGTCACCCGCCGACGTCGAGCTGGCCAAGGCCCTCTGCCAGACCTGCCCGGTTCGCGCCGAATGCCTCGCCGGAGCACTCGAACGCCACGAACCCTGGGGCGTATGGGGCGGACAGCTGCTCGTAGCAGGAGCAGTCGTCGCGCGTAAGCGGCCGAGAGGGAGGCCTCGCAAGTGTGAGGTAGCAGCCTGATGCGCACGAAACGACCACCCAACCCGACCGTCACCATCCGACCAGGAGAAGCGTTGACAACCAGCGACATCATCACGACAAGGAGCACCAAGATGAATCTCATGCATGAAGACATGGCCCGCGCCCATATGGACGCGCGCCTTTCCGAGGCGCGCGAGCTGCGTCGCAGCTATCAGCTGAACCGTGCTGAGCGGTTGACCCGTCGGGCCAACCGCGCGGCGCAGCAGGCCCGCCTGTTGCTCGCCCGTTCGCTGTGACGACGTCACACGACGAAGAGCACCCAGTGCCCGGCGACTCCCGCAAGGAGTCGCCGGGCACTACGCTTTCCTGATGGCGGTCTGCGACTTCTGCGGGAAGACGCCGCCGGACGACCCGGACACCGTGCCGCTGACCTGGGTGACCTCGGTGGAGAACGGCCGGACCAAGCTCTACTGCGAGCAGTGCTCGCGCGTGCACCTGCGCAGCATCGAGGCGAAGCTCGACTCCGAGTGGTGGTAGCCACTCGCGCCCACTAGAGGATTCCGGTAGGACCGATGTCCGGCCAGACTCGGTCTAGGAACGGTGTCGGGGGCCGTTGGCGCACCGGCTGCTGGAGTCGGGTGAGCAGGTCGTGGATGTCCCGGGCCGAACTCGCTGCCCGAGTTACGGCTGTTCGATACCGGCCACAACCGTAAGACCGACGCTCAAGACGCCAACTCCATCACCATGGTCGCGGTGCGCACCACGACCCTGCGAGTGGCTGCACGTCGACGGCGCGCTCGAGGCACTCCGGATGCTCGTCGATCGCCGGGAGGCGCTCACCCGCCGTGCTCGCGACGCTCGCCACCGGGTATGGCAGTTCAGCCTCCAAGACGCCGCCGGCGGCGCCGCAATGAACTAGGCGCTGCCGGCGCTACGCGAGAGGAACACCGAGATGGACGGTAGGGGAGATTCGGGTCCTCACCGAGGGACGCGGTTCCCGCGCCCGCATGAGGCGATGAATTCCGCCAATGGCTCGGGTCCGCCCCGCCCGCCCTGGACCGTTACGTCGCTCGGTTTCTGGCTGTGGATGAACCGCGAGCGGACTCTCTACGTGTCTTGCAGTGAGGCACCTGTTCGGGTGCTTGGGACCAGAAGTGAGGTAGCAGATGTCAGCCTTCGTTATCAGCAAGGTGGGCCGGGGTGCGGCCGGCGCCGCCGCCCTCGTGGCGCTGGTCTCCGCGTGCGGAAGCGGCTCGTCCTCCGCCCCGTCGGCGGGCCCCACGTCCGGGGGGACGCAGAGCAAGGCGCCGGTGACCGAGTCAGCCAGCGCCCTGAAGACCATGACGACCTCCATCGGAGCGGTGCTCGTCGGCGCGTCGGGTCGCACGCTCTACGAGCTCGTCGGGGACTCCGCAGCCAACCCGACGTGCACCGGTGGCTGCCTGGCCATCTGGCCGCCCGTGACGAAGAACGGCAGCCAGGTGATCGTGAACGGCCATCCCGTGTTCACCTTCGTCCGCGACACCTCGCCCGGACAGGCGAACGGGCAGAACGTGACGGATCAATGGGGTCGCTGGTTGGCCCTCGACGCCAGCGGCAACCCCATCGGCGCGACGACGCCGAGCTCATCGGCCCCCGCGTCGAAGACCAAGGCTCCCAACTCCGGGGGAGCAGCATTCTAAAGGGCGACGCGCACGCTGCCGTTGCCGGAGAGTCACCAGTGGTGCAGAGGAGAGACAACCATGGCGCAGAGGACCTATGAGGCGGCCACGCCGACGACCACCGCGGCGAAGCCCGGCACGTCCCTCCGTGCTGCCGGCGGGAAAGTGTGGGAGTGGGTCTCGTCCCACATCTACCTCCCCGCCCTGCTGATACCGGCGCTCGCCCTGGTCTTGGTCGGGGTCGGTTGGGCGACGCACTGGGGTGGGGTGGACTTCGGCGGTTCGTTAACGAGCCTTCGCGCAGTCACGATCGGACCACTGGCCTTTGCGATGATCGCTGTGTTCCTCGTCGCTGAGCGGGTGCGCCCTGCCCAGCTGCGACCACTCGTGGCCCGTGGGCATCGCCATGACGTGCTCTACACCGTCCTCAACGTCGTCGTCGTGCTGCCCCTGGTGACCGCACTCACCCTCTCGCTCGACGAGGTCGTACGACGCGAGCTTCCGTGGGTCATCCTCCCCCGGATCGGGACGGTTCCACGCTGGGGCGCGATCCTCGCGATCGTGGTGGCGATGGACGGCTGCAACTGGTTGGTGCATCTGGCCAATCACCGGGTGCGCATGTTGTGGCGGTTCCACGAGCTCCACCACTCCCAAGAAGACATGAACGTCCTCACGGTGTTCCGGACCCATCCCCTCATCCACGTCTCCTACGTGCTGGCCGTGATCCCGGCGCTGGTGCTGCTCGCCAACGGCGAGCTACCGACCCTGTTGCTCGTGGTCTACGGCGGCTCGGTCGCTTTCGCGCACTCCAACACCAACCTGGGCTTCGGACCACTCGAGCGAGTGTTCGTCAGTCCGAACTACCACCGCATCCACCACCGTCTGGTGGGTCCCCAGGACCTGAACCTCGGCTTCACGCTGACGATCTGGGACCAGCTCTCCCATCGTGCGTTGTTCCCGACTCCCGACACGATCAGGGCCGACACGGGCCTGGCGCAGCGACCTCTCAGGATCGAACAGCAGGGAGCCCGTCCGCACCACCTCTCGGTCTTCGCCGCCCAGCTCGTGGGACCGTTCCGGCCGCTGGACGGACCGGTCGAGCTCGCCTCCATCCGCGAACCTGCTCGAGCTCCTCAACCAGACCGAGAAGCGGGTACGATGACGGGTTCCACAGCATCGACCCCGACGGCGGCGAGCGAGCCGCCCGCGGCAGACCGATGAGCACCACGGCGCCTCGGCGCCGTTCCATACAGTCGCTGCGCATTCTGTTCGGTACCAGCTCAGGTGGGCTGACGGTGGACGTAGCCCTCCTCGTCGTGCGGATCGCCCTGGCTTGGGTCTTCCTCTACTACGGCGCCGCGAAGCTCTTCGGCGCGTTCCCGGGCGCCGGGCCGAACGGCATCCACCAGACAGCGCTCTACATGTCGCAGACCGCGCATCTGCGACCCGGAGAGCTCTTCGCCCTGCTGGCCGGCGTGACCGAGTTCGGCGGTGGAGTCGCCATGGCGCTCGGCTTCTGTACCCGCCTGGCCGGGTTGGCACTGTTCGGCGACATGCTGCTGGCGACGGTCACCGTCACCTGGGCCACCGGACTGAGCTCGTCAACCTCCCCTCCCGGTTACCAGCTGAACCTGGCCCTGGGCGCCTTGGCACTCGCAGCGGCGCTCGTCGGCGGTGGCCGATTCAGCATCGACGACCTGATCTCCCGTGCCCTCCGTCGGGGAAGACAGGTTGCCTCGTCGAGTGGCGACCTCGCCCACACGAGCCGGGTGTAGACCACCGTCATCATGACGATCTCTCCCGTGCCACACTCCTGCGCCCTCAGCGACGAGGGATCGGCTGACACGGGGATCCCCGGACCGATCACGACCTCCCTGGTGCGGACACCCCGATGGCAGCGGTTCCTCAGGGTGTGCGCCAACGTCGTCGGAGCAGCCAGCGCAGCGGTGTTCGTCTACTCCTCCCTGCACTTCTACCTTCAGTCGCACCGCCCGATCGGCATCGTGTTCTCTGTCCAACAGACGCTCGTGGCCGGCGCCTACCTGATCCGGCGGCCCGCGCGACGGGTGACCCGCCGCCTGGATGACTGGTGCCTCGCCTTCACCGGAACCTTCATCGGCGTCCTCCTGCGGCCGGACGGTGAGCATCCGGCCTGGGGGATCTGGGCAGGTACCGTGCTGCAGCTGGTCGGCGTCGCCGTGGTCGTGGCGTGCATCCTGACCCTGGGGCGCTCGTTCGGCTTCGCCGCCGCCGATCGAGGTGTCGTGACGCGCGGTGCCTACACCGTCGTCCGCCACCCGATGTATGCCTCCTACCTCTTGCTAGAGTCGGGCTACCTGCTGCAGAGCTTGTCCGTGCGGAACGCAGCCATCGTGGTGATCGGCACGCTCTGCAACGGCGGTCGGGCACTGGCTGAGGAGCGCTTGCTCGGCACCAACCGGGACTATCTGGCGTATCGCCAGCGGGTGCGCCGACGAGTCATCCCAGGCGTGTGGTGAGCGCTCCCTCCAGCCGGACGGCCGGATGTTCCCGTCGGGGTACGGCGTGGACCGTTGAGCCCGTCAGGCGACTTGCCGGCGGCCGCACGACGCCGGGTGATGGGAGCATGCCTGGTCGTACCGAAGACGCTACGGGTTGCATCTTCCGGTGCTCGGCACGCACCGGTCCGGTCCAACCGGGGACGCTGACGCGCCCGAGGCAGGTGGCCACGTAGTGGCCACTTCGGCGCACACGTCGGGCCTTGACGGATCGAGAGCTGTCGAACCCATGACGTAGTCGTGTGCACCAGATCCCGAACGGCTCCGGCCAAGAGTCCTGTCACACGCAATCCCGGTCGCAGCAAGACGCGACGACTAAGACCCCTCGTCAGCATCAGCCAGCCTTCTTGCACCCCGACGCGCACCATCCGAGGCGAATACGCCACCAATCCTTCCCGGACCCGCAAACCCGACGGTACTCCCACCCCGGGCACGCGAAACCTACCACGCGGCCCCGGCAGCCAGCCCACCGCACCGGCGCGCAGGAGCCGTCAAGGTGGAGCGCCCCACCGGACTAACGACCTTGACGGCGACAAGCGCTGGTGCACCTCAAAGGCAACGGGACCACGCCCTTGACAACAGAGAAGAGCCGAAGTGTCCGACGCCCGCGGGTCAGCTCCCGACGGGCGTGAACCCGGGAAGCGAGTCGGCGAGGATCGACGCGAACGGCGCCTGGGCCTCGAGCTGTGACAGCACCCCGATGCCGCCGAGCCAGACCCGATGGATCAGCAGGAACTCCGGTGGCAGGTTGATCTTCAGCATCGTGGTGTAGCCGGGCTGGCGCGGGTCGTTGATGCGGGCGAACTGGCCCCGCATCCACTGCCGGGAGAACTGGAAGGTCTCGGTCGCGGCGGGCTCGAGGAACGGTCCCAGGTAGGCGCGCAGTTCGTCGGCGCCGACACGCACGGACGGCTTGATGAACCCGGCGGCGCGCAAGCCGACCAGCACCTCGTCGTACTCGTCCCGGACGGCGTGACCCATGAGCGTCCCGATCATCAGCGGCAAACCGCCACCCGCAAGCCGGGCGACTGCGCCGTAGTCGACGACCCCGAGCCGGCCGTCCGGCATCACCCGGAAGTTGCCCGGGTGCGGGTCGGCGTGCAACAGACCGGCGCGGGCCGGTCCCGAGAAGAGGAAACGGACGTAGAGCTCACCGTACCGATCGCGGTCGTGCTGGCTCCCGTCTGCGATGAGTCTCGCGAGCGAGCGGTCCGACTCGAGCCAGTCCGAGACCAGTACCCGGTCGGTGTGGGTGACGACGTCGGGTACGGCGATATCGGGGTCACCACGGAACGCCTCGGCGAAGGTCTGCTGGGCCTGCGCTTCCAGGGAGTAGTCGAGCTCCTCGGCGACCCGCGCCTGCAGCTCGGCGACCAACGGGCCGATGTCGATCCCGGGGATCCACACCCCGACGAGCTTCGCCACCCGGGAGATCTGCCGCAGGTCGCTGGTGAGGGCCTCCCCGGCGCCGGGGTACTGGATCTTGACCGCGACCTCGCGTCCGTCGTGCCAGCGCGCGCGATGCACCTGCCCGATCGAGGCCGCCGCCGCTGGGTCGTCGTCGAACCTGCTGAACCGGCGACGCCAGTCGCTGCCGAGCTCGCGCGCCAGTACCTGGTGCACCAGCGTCGACGACATCGGGGGAGCGGCGTCCTGAAGCTTCGTCAGGGTTGCCCGATAGGGGGCCACGATGCCTTCCGGCAGCGCCGCCTCGAAGACTGACAGGGCCTGGCCGAACTTCATCGCACCGCCCTTGAGCTCTCCCAGCACCTTGAAGAGCTGCTCGGCGGTGCGCTGCTGGACCTGGGCGGTCACCGTGTCGGCCGGGGTCCCCCGCAGCCGCTTGCCCACTCCAAGGGTCGCCCGGCCGGCGAAGCCGAGCGGCAGTGTCGCGAGGCGAGCCGTGCGGACAACAGCCTTCTTCGGCAGGTCGGTCATGCGCCCATTGTCTCGTGCTCCGTGCCCCAACCACAGCCGCAATGAGGGTGTTGTTGTAATCCGACGGTCTGCACCGTGCCAAGGCCGTGCGGGATCTCGACGACGTTGTCGCAGCAGACGGGCAGCGCACCGCTCGCCCACAGCACGACCTCCTGTGCGGCATAGCCGGCAGTCATTGCTACGAGCGAGGGCGGGCACGAGTGGGTCTTCGCCGGCGTGGTCTGGGCCGAGTCGACGAGCGTCGTCCAGCAGGGGTCTACCTGTGATCGGCTGAGGTCCACGCAGCGCAGGCATGCAGTTCGGCCAGGTACGACGAACGGGCCCACCAGACCCACCAGCTCGCGGACCCCGACACACAGGAAGGGCACCCCGAGCCGCATCGTCTCGTCGACGGCCGCCCGAGGCGGTTCCATGTCGGCCGCGACGACGACGAGCGTGCTCTTGGCAGGGGTGTCGGTCACCGTGACCTGCTCGGCCGCGACCAGCGAACGCACCATGGCGGAGATGCGGCCCGATCCCGTGACCCAGACCCGGACCTGTCGCCGGGACGAGAGGACGTCATGCGCCGTGCCAGCCGGGCCGGCCAGCAGCCACATCGCCGCCCACGTCGAGTCGTCGACGTGTCCCGGTCGCACCGCGGACTGGTCGACGAGAGCACCGGCGTCGAGCAGAGCCTCGACTGCCTGCAGGGCGTCGTCGGTGGTGATGCCGGCTGCCTCGGCGGCGAGCACGACTCCGCTGACGTCGCGGAAGCCGTCCACGGCGGCGAGGACGGCCCGCACACTCGCGGAAGCCTGCAGGGCGGCGAGGCCGGGCCACTCGAGACCGAGCTGGAGGGTGCGAACGTCGCGACGCAGCACGTTCAAGCCTGGCCGGAGCATCGGTCGCATCTGGTGGCCCCCTCCACGGACTCTGACAGCCCACGCGTTGACGCGCGGCCCAGGAGAAAGCCTGCCAAACCTCGCCGACGTGGCCGCCCGTTCATCCACAGGCCACAGGCCGCGGGCAGCGGGCAGCGGGCAGCGGGCAGGGGACGAGGCGGGCCCTCTCGGCTGAGAGCCCGCCTCGTCATCGCGACGTCGGTGTCAGGCCCTGCCGAGGATCCGGTTCAAGTTGGTGCCGCAGACGGGGCAGACGGCCTTCGCCATCCGGGTCCCCTTGTCGTTGACACGGACCTCGCCGCTCGCCTCACGCTTCGCCTTGCACTTCACGCAGTAGAACTCACCGCTCCAAGTCTCCGCCATCGGAGCCTCCTCCAGTTGTCCGGGCGCTCCATGGTCACACCACCGGCCGCGTGATCGCTTCCGCCGATGCTCAGTTGAGCCACCGAATTCGTGCCGGCGGGCACGCCGACACCGCGCCACCATACGCGGGCGTGACGCGCGTTCCCAAGCGCCACCACGCAGCGAGGCCGTCAAGAAGAGCTTCGCGCTCAGAGAAAGCCGCAAAACGGGTCAGAAGCGGCGACCTCGGCGACCTCGGCGACCTCGTGGGGCGTGGAGGCGGGCACCAGCAGCGTCCGCTCACCGCGCTCACGGGCCCCTGGCTTGGCCCTCCTCGTCGTCGTCGCTGATCTGGAGGCGTGCGGTGGCGGAGACCCCTTCGAGGAAGCCGCGGGCCCGCTCCGTGTGCGGGTAACGGCCGACCCACGCCCAGAACACGTCGTCATGGCCGTGGGCGAGCAGGTGGGTGAGCTCGTGCAGGATGACGTAGTCGACGACGTACCCAGGCATCCCCCGGACCCGTCCGGAGATGCGGATCGTGCCGTCGGCGGGGGTGCACGATCCCCACCGGGAGCTTTGGTTGTCGACCCACCGGACCGAGACGGGTTTGGCGAGCCCGTCGAGGTACCGCTCGGACAGCCTGCCCGCGCGCGCCATCAGGTCCTTCTCCGAGGGCAGCCGACGGCTTTCGGCCCGGTTGACGCGGTCGATCATCCGACCCACCCACTCCCGCTCCTCGGCGGCGGTGAGGCGGGCCGGGATCATCACCACGATGGTGTCCTTCTCGCGATACGCAGAGACCGTTCGGGTACGGCGGGCCGACCGCCGTACCTCGACACGCGGGGAGGCGGATGCGTCATCCATCCCCCAAAACTAGTCGGCACCCGCGACAGTTCCGTGCTACAGGACGCGGTCCGGGCGGCAGGTCGGGGACTTGTGGACGACGAACTTTCTGCGGTCCACACCCGGTGCACCGGGATCTCCCAGGTCAGCGAACCGGGGCCTGCCCATGAGGAGGCCGATGTCCACATCGATGGCTGGCGTTGTCCACTGGTCATCCACAGCCTTCACGGTCTCAGAACCCCTTGTTCCACAGGGACATCCACAGTTCGTGGACGACGTCGTTGACGACGGCGACAGACCCCAACTAACGTCATGTCCATCAGTGAGGCCCCCGGGATAACGGAAGCGTTCGCAAGGGGAAGGCGAACGTTTCCGGGCCCTGGGGGCCTCGTTGGTGGTCGGCGCCGCTGCCTGAGGCCTAGAGGCGTGCGGCCAGTCCCACCAGGTCGCGAAGCTCCGGCTCGAGGCTCTCCGGCAGCCGGGCCGAGCCGAACCACTTCACATCGAGTGACTCGTTGCTGACCACCGGTTCGGCGGCTGGCGGTGCCACCGCGACGTACCTGACGTCGAGATGGTGCGACGGCCGAAGCGGCCCGCACCGAACCTCGTGCCTGCTGAGCTGAGCCGGTCCGGAGCCGAGGAGACAGAGCCCGCTGATGCCCGACTCCTCCTCTCCCTCGCGAAGCGCCGCGGCCGCAAGCGTCTGGTCCTTCGGCTCCAGGTGTCCGCCGAACTGGACCCAGATCTCGTACCGGGCGTGCAGGTTCAGCAGCACGCGGTCCCGCTCGTGGTTGATGACCAGCACACTCGCCGTGAGGTGGTCCGGGTGGCAATCCCGCGACAGACCGTCCGGGTGCTCGCGCAGGTGGGCGAGGTACGACGCCCGCAGGCCCGCCTGCTCCTCGCATGAAGGTGCCCACCCGGTGAGCTGGGCGACGACGTCGTCGTAGAGGCTCACCGATCTTCGTCGTCGGGATCGACCGGGTTGACGGGGTCCGTGGGTTCCTCGGGGTCGAGCGTCACCTGCTGGTCGGCCGGCCGGTCCGATTCTCCGCCCGTCTCCTCCTGGATCAGCGCGGCGAGGGCGGCGTCGAACTCGGGAGACTCGGTGTCGACAGAGTCGGCCTCCCTGGTCCGCGCGGCATAGCTGAGCGGGTCGTCGAGGTCAGCCGCGGTCGGGAGCATCTCACTGTGCGCCCAGACGGCGTCCCGGACAGCGGTGCCCTCGGCTGCCCGTAGCGCACCCCATAGGGTGGCCGCGTCACGCAGTCGACGCGGGCGGAGCTCCAGTCCGACCAGGGCGGCGAACGTCGCCTCGGCCGGGCCACCGGTCGCCCGTCGGCGCCGCATGGCCTCACGGAGCGCGGCGGCCTGGGGCATCGCCGTCGCCGCCTGGCCGACCACCTCATCGACCCAACCCTCAATGAGGGCCAGCACCGTCTCGAGCCGCTCCAGGGCGGCCACCTGGGTGGGGCTCTGCTCGACGTCGAAAAGGCCACCGGTCATGGCTTCCTGGACCGCCTCGATGTTGCTCGGGTCGATGCTTCCGATCGTCTGCTCGATCTTGCTGGTGTCGATCGTGATGCCGCGGCCATAGCCCTCGATGAGCGAGAACAGGTAGTCGCGAAGCCATGGTGCGTGCGCATAGAGGCGCTGGTGGGCGCACTCCCGCAGGACGAGGTATAGCAGGACGTCGGACTCGTCGATCCCGAGACCCTCGCCGAAAGACGCCGCGTTCGAGAGCACCATCGCCGGAGAGCCCTCCGCCCCGACCGGGAACCCGACATCCGTGGCGGAGACGACCTCGTTGGACAGCTCGCCGATCGCCTGACCGAGCTGCTGGCTGAACATCGCGCTGCCGAGCTGGGTGAGCATGCCGATCATCGGGCCGGCCATCGCCTGGGCTTCCGCCGGCAGGGCGCTGCCCATCGCCTTGACGACGCTCTCTGCGACCGGCTCGACGAGGCGCTGCCACACCGGCATGCTCGTCTCCACCCACTCGGCCCGGCTCCAGGCGGTGATCTGGGTGGTACCGGCGGGGAAGTCGGTGGCGGCGTCGAGCCAGTGCTCTGCGAGCTGGCCGACGTCTGCAAGCCTGGCCCGGTCGCCGGCGTCCGCCGATCTGTCCGGGCGCTGAGCCACCACCTGGCGGGCGAGGTCGCGCGCGAAGTCCCAGTTGACGGTTCCCTCGTGGGGCGAGAACATCCGCTGGAGCTGTCCGAACATCGCCTGCAGCCCCGACATGTCGCCGCTGGCCATGCTGCTGAACATCTGCTCGAAGGGCGAACCGGCAAAGGGGTTCGGCAAGGAAGGCTCGCGGCCTTCATCGTCTGGTTCCTGGGGGATGTCTGCCATGTCTTCCACGGTACTGGACCACGGGAGTGGCGCCGGTCGAGCAGAAGTGCGCCAGGCGCCCTTGGCCTCGCGAGTCGCGTGTCGCGTCGTGCTCGGGACCCGGATGGGCGACGGGCCGCCGGGATAGGGTCGCGGGGTGGGCGACAGCGTGATCAGGCTGGTGGGAGTCAGCGCCGCGCCGCTGGACGTGACAGCCGTGCATGACGTCGTCCAGGACCGCTCGGCCGGCGCGGTCGTCCTCTTCGTCGGGACCGTCCGCGACCACGACGGCGGGAGAACGGTGACTGAGCTCGCCTACAGCGCCCACCCGTCGGCCGAGTCGGTCATGCACGAGGTGGTCGCGGGGATCGTTGCCGAGCAGCCGGTGGAGGCGGTCGCCGCGGTCCACCGAGTGGGCGATCTCGCCGTCGGTGACGCCGCCGTGGTCGTCGCCGTGGCGTGCGGCCACCGGGGCGAGGCGTTCGACGTCGGGCAGCGGCTCATCGACGCGATCAAGGCCACCGTCCCCATCTGGAAGCACCAGACCTTCGCCGACGGCACCGACGAGTGGGTCGGCACGCCGCAGTGACGGCGGGTTGGTGCGCAGGGACGACGTACCCTTGAGGACGGTCCGACCGTTCGAACGCAAGGAGCTCCGATGATCGTGCTGTGGTGGCTCGCGCCACCGCTCGCGGCGACCTGTCTGGCCATGGTGTGGGCCGCCTGGGCGGGCCGCGACCGTGACGAGGTCAAGCGCGACGACTCGGACGCGGCCATGGCGCGCATGAAGCGGGCGATCGAGCGGCCGACACCTCATCGCGGCAGACCCGTCGCATCGGTGCCCGTGGAGCCGACCCACGGGGTGGCGATCCGCGGGCTCTCCCGGCGCCGGGAGCCTGACTCTCCCGCGTCGCGGTGAGGAACCCCATGCGCCGCCGGTCGACGGCGCTGGCGGTGGCGGCGATATGCCTCGCTGCGCTCTTCGCCGTCGCGTTCTTCGCACCCGTGCCGTACGTCATCATGTCCCCGGGGATCACGGAGAACACCCTGGGCACGTTCGGGGGCAAGCCAGTGATCACGGTCAACGGCCACCAGACCTATCCCACGACGGGCCATCTCAACCTGACGACGGTCTCGGTGACCAGTGCCGACTACGACGTGCGGCTGCCGCAGGTCCTCGACGCGTGGCTCAGCTCCACCCAGATCGTGCTTCCGCGGGACGTGATCTACCCGCCGAACCAGACCGTTCAGCAGGTCGAGCACACGAACACCCAGGAGATGACCGACTCTCAGTCCGCGGCCGTGGTAGCCGGGCTGGGGGAGGCGGGAATCGCGGCGACTGACGTCAAGGTGCAGAAGGTCGAGCCCGACACGCCCGCCGCCGGCGTACTCCACGTCGGTGACGTGATCGGGTCGGTCGACGCGAAGCCCACCAAAACGCTGGCGGAGCTGTATGCGGCGATCAGGGCCGTGCCACCACGGAGCCCCGTCACGCTGCGACTCCTGCGGTCCGGCACCGCGAGGACCGTCACGATCACGACGAGGCCCAACCCGAAGGACCCCTCACAGTCCCAGGTGGGCTTCATTCCCGAGCTCGGATACGACCCGCCGTTCAAGGTCGACATCAGCCTCGGCCAGGACATCGGCGGACCCAGCGCGGGCCTGATGTTCTCGCTCGCGATCTATGACAAGATCACGCCCGGCTCGCTCACCGGCGGACGCTTCATCGCCGGCACCGGCACGATCGATGCGACCGGCCAGGTCGGCGAGATCGGCGGCATCCAGCAGAAGATCGCCGGTGCGTACGACGACGGGGCCCGGTACTTCCTCGTACCCGCCGGGAACTGCACCGAGGCCGCCTCGTCGTCGCTCGCCGGCAAGGTCGAGCTGATCAAGGTGAGCACGCTCGACCAGGCCGTCCAGGCCCTGAAAGCCCTCGACGCGGGCAACGCGTCCGCGTTCACCCGGTGCGGGTCGTGATGCCCCAGATCGCGTCTCGATGAGCGAGCCGACGGCGCAGGCCTCGTCGCTCCTCGACGTCGCCGTCGAGGTCGAGCGCTACGTCCAGGAGGCAGGCTGGGACCGGCCGGGACGGCTCTTCGCCCTGGTCCCCACCGCCGAGCTCCTCGAGAAGGAGCCCGACATCGCCGGGGAGCTCGGCGTCCACGCGAACACCGCGGAGGGGTTGACCCCGGTCGAGCAGGACATCGAGGACAAGGGTCGGCCCCTCGAGGAGCTGCTGGCCCGGATCGCCTGGCCCCCCGCGGTCGTCGGGGTCATGGCGGCGGTCGAGCGCGTCGTACTCCCGCCTGAGGTCGAGGGCCACGTACCGGATGAGCCGGAACGTGCTGTCGCGTTCGCCGCGACGCATCCGGCGCGCGAGGACGTCCGGATCGTGGCCGGCGTGCTGCGGTCGGGCGAGGCTCATTGCGTGCTTCGCCTTCGCTCGCACGACAGCGACGACGACCTGATGCACGGCTACGACCTCGTGCCCGGTCTGGTCGCTGCGCTGCGTGAGACGCTGGAGCGGGAAGACGACGAGGACGTGGAAGCCGAGGATTGGGGTCCTGATGAGTGACGTCTTTGGTGCCGAGGGCGCCCCTGCCCCTGCCCCCCGGCCGCGGCGGGTGGCGTCGCGGAGGCCGCGCGCGCTGTTGCCGACGCTCGCCGTGGTCGTCGTCCTCGTCGTCATCGGGTCGATCTTCGTCGAGATCTGGACCAGCAGGCTGTGGTACCAGTCGCTCGGCTTCGGCTCGGTCTTCAGCAAGATCCTGTGGACGCGTTTCGCGCTTTTCATGATCTTCGGGCTGGTCTTCGCGGGGGTGGTGGTGGGGAATGTGATCCTCGCGTACCGAATGCGGCCGATCCTGCTCAGCGACGGCTACCGCAACCCGACGATCGAGCGCTACCAGGACGCTATCGACCCCTACCGGCGGTGGATCCTCGTCGGGCTCGGTGTGATGCTGTTCCTCTTCGCGGGTACCAGCGCGTCGGGCAGGTGGAAGACGTACCTGCTGTGGCGCAACGGGGTGCCGTTCCACCAGAACGACGTCTACTTCCACAAGGACATCGGCTTCTTCGTCTTCGGCTACCCGTGGTACCGCTACGTGCTCAGCTTCGGCTTCACCGTGCTCGTCATCGCGGTGATCGCGGCTGGGGTGACGCACTACCTGTACGGCGCCATCAGGCTGCCCGCGAAGCACGACAAGGTCACCACCTCGGCGCAGGCCCACCTGTCGGTGCTGATGGGGCTGTTCGTGTCCCTGAAGGCGGTTGCCTATTGGCTCGACAAGTACGGCCTCGCCATGCACAACGGGTCGCTGCTCACCGGTATCACCTACGCGGACAAGTACGCCGTGCTGCCCTCGAAGACAGTGCTCATGATCATCTCGATCATCTGCGCTCTGTTGTTCTTCGGCAACGTGGTGCGCCCGGGCTGGATGCTTCCAGTGCTGGGCTTCGGGCTTCTGGTGCTCTCCGCGATCCTGATCGGCGGCATCTGGCCGATGATCGTGCAGCGGTTCCAGGTCAAGCCCTCCGAGCCCGACAAGGAGGCGCCGTTCATCCAGGCCAACATCGTCGCGACACGAAATGCCTACAACCTCAACGACGTGGCGGTCAACCAGTACCCGGGGGTGACGACCCTGACGAACGCCCAGATGAAGACAGCCGCCGACAAGCTGCCCGGGGTTCGGGTGATCGACCCGCGCCTGGTTTCGCAGGCTTTCGTGCAGCTGCAGCAGATGCGAGGGTTCTACACGATGCCGGATGTGCTCGACGTCGACCGATACCCGACGAGCGGTGCCACGCTCCCACAGGACGTGATCATCTCGGCCCGCGAGCTTAACCTGAACGGGCTGCGCGGTGACCAGCGCAACTGGAACAACGACCACACGGTCTACACCCACGGATACGGGGTGGTTGCGGCGTACGCCGACAGGCGCGGCGTGGGCGAACAGCCGGCGTGGGCAGAACGGAACCTGCCGTCAGTGGGCCAGTTCGGCCCCTTCGTTCAGCAGATCTACTTCGGGGAGCACGAGCCCAACTACTCGATCGTCGGAGCTCCGCCGGGAACGCCGCCCGTGGAACTGAACATCCCGAGCATCGGCGGGGCCAGCACAAGCGACCAGAACTCGACGTACGGGGGAGACGGTGGTGTCGGGATCGGCTCGACGTTCCGCCGGGTGCTGTATGCCGCGAAGTTCTGGGACTCCTCGATCCTGCTGTCCCAGCGGGTGAACCATGACTCGCGGGTCATCTACGACCGCAACCCGCTGACGATGGTCAAGAAGGTCGCGCCGTGGCTGACGATCGACGGCGATCCCTATCCCGCGGTGGTCAACGGCCGTCTCCAATGGATCATGGACGGCTACACGACGTCGTCGGACTACCCGATGTCGGACCTGGTCGACCTGAGCCAGGCGACCAGCGACTCGCTGACCCCGGAGCAGGCGGTGGCGGGCCAGCCCTCGAACCAGATCAACTACATCCGCAACTCGGCGAAGGTGACCGTCGACGCCTACTCCGGTGCGGTCAAGATCTACGCCTGGGACGAATCCGACCCGATCCTGCAGACGTGGATGCGGGCCTTTCCCGGCGTGGTCCTGCCGAGGGCAGACATCTCCCCGAAGTTGCTGGCTCACCTGCGCTATCCGGAGGACCTCTTCAAGGTGCAGCGCCAGGTCTTGTCGACGTACCACGTGACGACGGCATCGACGTTCTACAACGGGTCGGAGAACTGGCGGGTGCCGGAGGACCCGACCGACACGATCAGCAACCAGTCGCAACCGCCGTTCTACATGACGATCAAGCTGCCGAACCAGCCCGCCCAGTTCTCGATGAGCAGCGTCTACGTGCCCCAGAGCCGGTCGAACCTGGCCAGCTTCGTTTCGGTCGACGCCGACCCGACGAGCCCCAACTACGGCAAGCTGACGGTACTCGTGTTGCCGAGCGACAACACGGTCGACGGCCCCGGCCAGGTTTCGAACCAGATCGCCAACGACCCATCGGTGACCAACCTGCTGCTCCGGTACAGCCGCGGCGGTACGAAGGTGCTGCGAGGGAACCTGCTGACGGTCCCGTTGGGTGGCGCGATGCTGTACGCCCAGCCGGTCTACACATTCAGAAGCGGTACGGCGTCGTACCCGATCCTTCAGTACGTCACGGTGGCGATTGGCGGCAAGGTCGGGATCGGCCGGACCTTCGACGAAGCGATCTCGAAGGCCCTCGGGGTGTCGACGACAGCCCCTCCGCCGGGCGGCGGGCGGGATCCTGGTCAGGGCCCGGGCGGCAGCCAGTCCGTCGAGCAACGGATAACCGCCGATCTTGAACGGTCCAAGGCGGCCTTCGACCGGGCACAGGCGGCTCTGACGAACGGCGATCTCGGCGTCTACCAGCAGGAGAACGCGGAAGGCGTCCAGTGGCTCGACCGCGCCATCGCGCTTCGCGAGCAGCATGGGACCCAAACGAACGGCCAGACGTCAACGCAACCCTCGTCGACGTCGACGTCCTCCTCCGGTGCGACGACGTCCACATCCTCGCCGGCGGCAAACTGAGGGTTGCTTCGCGCTGGCACGGCTGTCGATGGAGATTTGATTCGGCGCGAGGCCGCTTGTAAGGTTACTTTCGCTGCGTAGGCAGACGTCGCGGGGTGGAGCAGTTCGGTAGCTCGCTGGGCTCATAACCCAGAGGTCGCAGGTTCAAATCCTGCCCCCGCTACCAAGGCAAAATAGCAGTTCAGAGGCCGTTTCCGGGGTGATCCGGAGGCGGCCTCTAGTCGTCGATGTAAGGCTCGTGTCCGCATGGTGTCCGCAAACGTTGCCTCCGAAACGGAGCCTGCGACGCGTGTCCGCGAGGTCGAGAGTGATGTGAGGCACGGTCCGGCGGCAGAGTGAGCCACTAGGTGAGCGTGTCGGTGAGGCGCCACCTTGCGTGTGTTGACCGCGTTAGTCGTCGCTGGGCGGTGCGGCAGCGCATCGTTCGACCGGCGATCGTCATGTGTACCGGCGACACACCCGCGGGACCGGGCCATGGCTGTCCCCTTGGCACGCACGGCTCTGGGGGACATTCACCGAGGGGTGTGGGGCCTTCCGATAGGGTCGCGGATGGGGTCGGCGAAGCAGGATTGCCCGAGTGCGCAGGAGGAAGGTCGCGGGACCATGTGGATCTCCAGGGTCCGGGTCACTGGCGGCTTCCTCCACGGGCTCGACGTGCCGCTGAGCCAAGGTCTCAACGTCGTCATCGGACCCCGCGGTGCTGGCAAGACGGCGCTGCTTGAGGTGCTCCGGCATGCCCTTGGGGCCCAGCACCCAGACCAAAGCCCGGCTGCGATGCAACAGCGGTCGTCGTTCCTAGAAGCGGTGCTAGGTGCAGGCGAGGTGATCGTCGACGTTGAGTCAAACGACGGCGGACGCCATTTGGTTGTCGATGCCCAAGGTGCCGGTCAACGGGTCGACTTGTCCGGGTCGTTCCTCGTGCTTGGCCAGAACGAACTGGAGGGCATCGCCTCGGACGCGCCTAGCCGCCTCAATCTCCTCGATCTGCGCACGGGGCTTCGCGTGGTCGAAGATGAGTCGCCTGACCGCGCCGCTGCATCCGACCTCACGGTCCAACTCTTCGACATCCGTGCCGAGCTCGAGTCGCGGCGCGAGGAAGCCAGCAAGCGAGACCGACTCATGGCGGATCGGGCGCTGTTGGCCTCGCAGGAGGCGGTCCTGCTCGGTCGTCGCGGGGGCCAGCTCGCCGCACGCAGAGAGCAGCTTCGTGCGGCGGAAGAGACCGTGATTCAGAGCGGCCGGGATCAGGAGCGACTCGCTGACCTTAGGGCGGAGGTAGAGGAGGAGAGTGCGACCGCCGCTCGCCAACTTGAGCGACTTCGGGTAATCGCAAACCGGGCCCACGGCCTGGGCGGCGACCTGGTGCTGGAGTCGGCCATCGAGCACGCTGAGGCCCTCGTCGGGGAGCTGGGGCGGGCCATTTCCGTTCTCCGCGCGGGCGCCGACGAGCTGCGCGAGCGCAACACGCTCGCCCGGCAATCCGCCGCACCTATCCGGGAGGAGCTTGAGGAGGCGGAGGCCGGCCTAGGTCAGATCACCGGCCAGCTGCGAAACATCGACGCTGAGCTGCGGAGCCTGGACGAGAACGACCTCCGAACAAGCGATCTCGTGGAGCTGGAGCAAGCGCTACGCCAACGCCGAGCCGTTGCGTTGGACCACGCGGACCACGCAGACGAGTTTGCCTTTCGCGAGCGTGCGGAGGTGGCACGTTCTGCCACTTCGCAGGTCAGCTCAAACATAGTGGTAATCGTCGAGCACCTGGCGGACACCTCGGCGTTCAAGTCGTTCCTGCTGGCCGTACTCAAGGGAACCAACACGCGCGCGACGAGCATCGATGCTCTTGCCGAGCGCGTGCTGCCTCGGCAGTTGCTCGAGCTTGTCGAAACCCGGGACGCACAGGGGCTAGCAGCCATCACCGGGCTTGGTCTGGACCGAGCCCGAAAGTTGATCACCCACCTCGAGGACGGAGTTATCCTCGCCAGTCTGGCCCGAATCCGGTTGACGGACCTGGTTGACTTCCGACTGCGTGACGGAGCAGTGGACAAGAGCGTCGATGAGCTCTCCACGGGCCAAAAATGCTCGGTCACTCTGCCCATCGTTATGTCGGAGCAAGAGCGGAGCCTGATCCTTGACCAGCCTGAGGACCATCTGGATAACGCCTTCCTGGTGTCCAACGTAGTGACCGCGCTGCTCGCACGGACCCGGAGCGGGGTGCAAACAATCGTGGCGACCCACAACGCCAACATTCCGGTCCTGGGGTCGGCTGGCACCGTGGTCGTCCTGGCTAGCGACGGCACCACCGGAGCGGTTGAGGTACAGGGACCCTTTGACGACTTTGCGGTCGTGGACCGCATCACCCAGTTGATGGAAGGGGGACGGGACGCCTTCGCTCGACGGTCGTCGTTCTACGCCGAGCATGGGGGGCTTGTATGACTGAGGACGCGCCGGCGCCGGACGGCCTCTTCTCGCCCTCGCCTTTGGAGCGGGCGCGTGCGGCCGCCTCGCTGCTCGGCCATCCCGACACGATCACGACCCGTGAGCTGATGCGAGCCCTGCAGTTGGAGCCAGTAACTCAGATCCGTCGGACCCTGCTTGAGGTGCTCGAGGCCAGGCAACGTGGATCAATGGCTCCCGCACGACCGGCTGACCAGGTCACCGGCCAGGAAGGCGACGATACGGAACTACCTACGCTCGGTGCGGGTGACGTTGCCGCTCTGGTGCGGCACGAACTGTCTCCGGCGGTCGGGTGGATCAAGCTGGCCGCAGACGCCGAGATCAGCAGCGGGTTCGCCGGCAGCCGCACCGACGAGGCCGTGCGCCGGCTTCAATTGCGTATCGACGGACTGGTCAACCTGATCAAGTCGCGCACGCAACTGACGCTAACCAAGATTGCCTTGCCACACGCGCTGATGGACAGCTGGCCCGACCCCCGCACGCACCCGACGGTCACTCCTGACGGCCGAGAGGACACGATTGAGATCGACAGCGATGAGGGGCTCTTCACTCTGCTGCTCTCCAACATATTCCAGAACGCGATCGATGCCTCGGTGGAAGCCACCGGCGTCATCAGCACCGACGTAGCCTGGGGGTTCACCGGCACCAGCTACTGGATCCGGGTCACCAATCCGTTCCGTGGAGAGCGGTTTTCTCTCGCCGATGTGGTCGCGGACGGAAGCTCCTCGAAGACGGGGCATCAGGGCAAAGGCCTGCCGCTGATCCGAGACGTGGCCGAGAGGCTGGGGATAGCCATCACTCTTGAGGGCGCGAGCGGGATGGCCTCTTTCACCCTCACCGGGGAGCGGAAGCGTGGCTGACCCCATAGCCGTGCTCGTCGAGGACGATCCCGAGCAGGCGGCGGTGTCGCGGGAGGTGCTCGAGAGTGAGGGCTTTGCGGTCCGTGCGTTCGAGGCGCTCGCGCCAGTGCTCGAATACCTCCAGCATCCGCCAGCGTTGATCGATCTGTTCGTGTTGGATCGCCGCCTCCCAGTGCGCCCGAGCGACAATGTGTCCGACGAGCTTGGCGACGAACTCCTCGCGCAGGTGAGCGTGGACTACCCCGATGCGTGCATCATCGTCTTTACTGGCTTCGCAAGCATCGAACATGTCCAGGAGGCCGTGTCCGGCAGCGGCCTTCTCCCCGCCCTTGAAGGCGTACCGATCGACAGGATCAGCGTCCTGCAGAAGCACCAGTCCCTAGATTTTCGCAATCGAGTGCGTCAGATGCGCCGGCTGCTCCAGTCCCATGAAGATATCGAACTGATCGCCGAGAGCGGGCCTGCGATGAGCGATCTTCATAAGCGCATGCTCAGACGACTGGCCCACAACTACGGTGCCGCGTCGGTGGTTGTGCAACCCCTGGGCGGGGGATTGACCGGCGCGGCCGTGTGGCGGTGCGAGCTACGGGGACCTCTCGGGCCGATCACTACGGTCGTGGCCAAGGAGGGGAAGCGCGGCAAGGTGGCGGAGGTCTGGCTGACCGAGTTGATGCCCAAGGCTCTCGTGGCCACAGGGATCGCGACGATCACAGGCCTCATGGCTGGTACACCGCTTCATGTATTCCAAGTCGCGGGTGACCACGCGGTCCCGCTCATGAGTCTTCTCGGAACCGATCCCGTCCAGGCTGTCGAGGCGGCTCGGCCGATATGGCAGGCTCTGGGTGCGATCGCGTCCACAAGCACGGTGCGCCGCATCGACGAGATTTGCGCCCCGCTGATCGCATGGGCCACGCTCGAGGAGGTGCTCGAGGCCTACCACGTGGCTGTGCCCTTCGGCTCGCTGACGGCCTCGACCTTGATCGGCGTGCGTCACGGGGATCTGCACCCGGGAAACGTGTTGTGCGTGGACGGCGAAGCTGTGCTCATTGACTTCGACAGTTGCGCCTACGCCGCGGGAGGGCTCGACCCAGTCACGATGCTTGTCTCCACACTTGTGCATCCCGATTCCCCGATCCGAGGCGCGGGCTGGCCCGACGCCGCTCACATCGAGGCCTTCTTCGACACCGCCGACTTTGGAGTGGGTCATCCGTGCGAGGCATGGTTTCGCGGTGTGCGCGACTGGATGTCCGATTGCTGCGCTGGTGACCGCGAGCGTTGGGCTCTCGTGCTGGCGTACTCCGGCCGGCAGCTTCAGTTCGGCGACGTACTGGACACCCCGGAGGTGGTAGAGCGGGTGGTGGCCCTGATGAAATGGGCTGCGAGCAGGTTGAGCGAGTAGCGGGCGATCCGTGTCTTGGTGGGGCGGTGGGACGCCGCCGATGGCCGCCGCCTTGAGGATGGTTGGTGCGACTGTCGCCCTGGAGTTCCTGGTGTCGTATACGGGCTGTCCATTCGGCTGCCTTCGTGCGCTTGAAGGGGGTACGAGGACCGAGGAGTGGATATGGAGACTGTGTTGCTGAGGATCGCCGAGGTCATGGAGCGGCTGGCTCTCAGCCAGACGAAGGTGTATGAGCTGATGTCTGGCGGGGAGCTGCGCTCTGTAAAGGTTGGACGGTCCCGCCGGGTGCCGAGTGACGAGCTGGATAGGTTCATCGCCAACCTCGACGCCAGCCCCTCGAACCTGCAGCTTCCAGCCTTGCGTGGTTCTACAGCGCGTGTTCCCTAAGAGATATCCACAGGCTCCAGGGCGCGGGTGTCGCCCCAAATCTTCTGCTGACACGCTGGCGCATGTGTCCATTCGGGCACCCGTCTGCGCTTGAAGGGTTGGGAGCCTGCGAGGAGGAACCACATCGTGAGCCAGCAGATGCGGAAGATGCGAACCGTCCGACCCGGGCGTAGCCTGCGTGCTTCGACATCGCCACGCGTCAATTCGGAGCCGCGCACCAACTCAGAGGAGCCTGTAATGTTGCGATTTCGCGTCATTCTCGCGTCGTCCTTTGTGGTGGCCTGCGCTGCGTGCAGCCAAGGCGGCGCCGCAACCAGCCCGTCTCCCAGTGACACGCCGACCCTCTCGAGCCCGACGGCCCCGTCAACGCCCACATCGACACTTCCGTCCACGCTCGTGGGGTACAGCGCGAAGGAACGAACCGCCTACCTGGCGGCCGTCCGCGCCTACAACGAGTTCTCTAGGCGCAACGACTCGTTCTATGCGGCTGGTCGGACCACGGGGGCTGCGAAGCGGTTCTACCAGCGCTACGCCGTTGACTGGTCGACGGCGTGGGGCAACCTGGCTCAGGCAGCCAACAACCACGTCAAGGTGACCGGTTCGACCAACATCGTGTGGACGAAGCCGCAGTCGATCAAGCTCGGCCAGTCGATGGGTGACGTGGTCGTCCTGCGCCGCTGCCTTGACGAGTCGGGGTGGGTGGTCACTCAGAACGGCAAGGTGCTTGATCAGCCACAACTCAAACAACCGCACGTCGACACCATCCGGCTCGAGAAGCACCCCGGCGAGGACTGGTGGCGCGCGGGTGTCGCGAAGCAAGGGCCGACATGCTGACCCGGGCTATCGGGATCTTGGTGGCGGCGCTCGTGCTGCCGATGACAGTGCTCGTGCCGGCGGCTCCCGCCGATGGGAACAACCCGTGCCCACCGGGCCAGAGACCCATCATTGTGAGGTCGGGGGTGATTTGCGTCGTTGTCAGCGATCCGGGTCAGCCCGGTCACCCGGGACACCCCGGGAACGGCGGGAGCGGCGGTCAGGGGCCGACCGGCTGCTACAAGTCCGACGGCACCCAGGTGCCTTGTCAGACTCGTGACGGTTACTGGTGGTCGGCGTACCAGTGCTACGCATCGCCGTACGACGCCCCGCCGGGATCCCCACCGTGGCACGGTCATACCGACGGATCGCTCTGGCAATGCACCCGTTGCCGACCCACGGGAAACGGGGTCATCTGCAAGGTCCAGATCATTTGGACGCCGCCGGGCCAGGAACCGGGGCCGCCCACGCCGGAGCAACTGGCCGTGACCGCGGTCGGACTGATGCGGCTGGCGCGCGCCGAAGTTCACACCGCTCCTGCGCCGCCTGCGGCGACGTACATCGGAGTGAAGAACTGGCTGTGGATTCCAGCGAGCCAGTGGAAGACGCTGTCCAAGTCCGTCTCGGCAGGGGCGACGACCGTGGCCGTCACGGCGGCCCCGTCGCAGCTTGTCTGGAACCTCGGTCCCAAATCGGTGACCTGTTACGGACCGGGTAGGCCGTGGCTACGGGGCATGACGGACGCGGCGAGGACGACGTGCGGCTACAGCTACAGGGTTACCTCGGACGGCCAGCCCAATCGACGGTTCGCCATTGCGGCGACCGTCCGCTATCACGTGACGTGGATCTGCAGCGGGGCATGTTCGACCTCGGGAGGTGACCTGGGGCTCGTGAACGCGCCCGCGGGAGTCGGCGCCATGCACGTTCTTCAGCGACAGACGGTGGTGGTTCGGTGACGACGGAAACGGACCGGCGTCCAGCGACAGACCAGGAGCGGACGGAGCCGCCGCGTTCGAGGTCGCTCGGTCACGACCTGCCCCGGGTGCCTCGTCGTTACGGCCAGTGGGCTGGCGCCGTGCTGTTCGTCGTGATGGCGGTCCTGCTGGCCGGATGGCTCTGGCAGCAGAAGAGCGATCGACAGGAAGTGCTGGAGATCGCCCACCGGGTACCGGCGGGGACGGTCCTGTCCAGCGCGGACCTGCGGGTCGTCGAAGTTGCCGGGGTGAGGGATGCGATCAGCTCGAGGGACAGTGACAGCGTCATCGGCGAAACGGCGGCGGTCGGCTTGGTCGAAGGCCAGATCCTGACCCGCGACATGGTCACGGGTCACCCGCTGCCCGGACCGGGTGAACGTCTGGTCGGGCTACAGCTGGGTGCCACCCGGGCGCCAAGTGGCGTACAGCCCGGCGATGTTGTGGTGGTGCTTGCCGTCCCACCGTCGGGCGATCCGAGCTCGCCCGACCAACTCGATCAACCGACGGTGTTGGCACCTCGAGCAACGGTCGTCTCGACCAACCTCATCGAAGGGGCCGGCAGCCAACTCACCCTCCTGGTGCCCGAGGGGGTGGCCGAGCGTGTCACCGCCTACGTGGCCGCGGGTCGGGTCGCACTGATTCAGGCGCCGATCGGGGGTGATGGCTGATGTTGGTTGCGCTGTGTGGCGACAAGGGGGCACCGGGCGTGACCACCGCGGCTCTAGCCCTAGCCTCGGCGTGGCCCGGGCCTACCGTGGTGGTAGAGGCGAGTCCGTCGGGTGGCGATCTGGCGATCCGGCTCCACCCGAACGGGTCGGTTTTGCCGGAGACGCCGACGGTCCTGTCGGTGGTGACGGCATCACGCAGCAGAAGTGTCGACGATCCGGTGGCCACCCACGCCCACGCCTTGAACTCGACCACGGCCGTGGTTCCGGGAGCGGTTCTGGTGGAACAGATCGCCAACATCGGCGACTGGTCGCCGCTGACCGAGGCCCTGGGCCGCACCCAGGCAACCGTGTTCGCGGATCTCGGGCACCTGCATGCCGCTTCACCAGTGCTGAGCATGGCTGCACGGGCGGAGGTCGTGGTGGTGGTGTCCCGGCCGGACCTGCCATCGGTCGTGCGGATGAGGGAACGGCTGACCCGTTTGGCGATCGATCTGGCGCGCCTTCGTAGTACGTCGCCGCGTCTGTTCCCGCTGCTCATCTCGCTGCGTCGTCACGCCGCCGGAGATGTCGCCGACCTGCGCGCTGTCCTCGCCGACACGGCCGTCAAGCCGTTCTTGGCCGATGTCGGATTCCTCGCTCACGACCCAGCCGCGGTGCGTCGCTTGGAGGCGGGCGACGAGCCGACCGGCCGGCTGTCGCGGACCGACCTGATGCGTTCGGCCGCTGCGGTTGCCAACCAGCTCGAACGTGTCACCGCATCGCCGACTGAAGCTGCTGCTGCCCCAGCGCTGCGAGGTCGGCCATGACGGACCTCGACTACGCACTGATCAAGCACCTGCAGGGCGAGCTCGGTCGGCTTCGGCAGGAGGAGATCCTGCGTCGCCGTACCATCAACCTTCCCGCGTTGACTGGGTCGGATGCGGTCCAACACGGCAAGGCGCTGGTACAGAAGGTCGTCGGCGCCTACGAGTCGAGCATCGTCGAGTCGGGCGGCGACACGATCACCTGGGAAGCGCGCCAAGACCTTGTCGAGGCGTTGGAGGCACGCCTGTTCGGGGCGGGCAGCCTGCAGGCGCTCCTGGAGGACGAGAACGTCGAAAACATCGACATCAACGGCTTCCAGCATGTCTTCGTCGAGTACGCCGACGGCACCACAGCGAAGGTCCGGCCGATCGCAGGATCTGACGAGGAGCTCGTGGAGACGATCCAGACCCTTGCCGCCCACGAAGGCCTGTCGGCACGCGCCTTCGACGTCGCCAACGTCCGGGTCAACCTGCGCCTGCCCGACGGGTCGCGGCTGTATGCGGTCCAGTCGGTGACCAAGCAGCCTGTGGTGTCGATCCGGCGCCACCGCCACCCCCGGGTGACACTGAAGGACCTCGATGGTCTGGAGACCATCGACCAGGAGATGGCCGAGTTCCTCGCCGCGCTCGTCAAGGCCCGGAAGAACATCATGGTCGCCGGCGCGACGAGCGCAGGGAAGACAACACTGCTGCGTGCGCTGGCCTCCGAGATAGGCCGTGAGGAGCGCATTCTCACCGTCGAGCGCTCACTGGAGCTCGGCCTTGATGAAGACGTCGAGCACCATCCCAACGCCATCGCTTTCGAGGAACGCCTTCCCAACGCCGAGGGTGCAGGTGCGGTCACGATGGCGGAACTGGTCCGCGACACCCTGCGGATGAACCCGTCACGGGTGATCGTCGGTGAGGTCCTGGGCGACGAGGTCGTCACCATGCTCAACGCGATGACACAGGGTAACGACGGATCGCTGTCGACCATCCACGCCAACTCGTCGTCGGACGTGGTCCACAAGATCGCGACGTACGCCATCCAGGCGCCTGAGCGGCTGCCGTGGGAGGCAACAGTCAGGCTGGTCGCCGCCGCCTTGGACTTCGTCGTGTTCATCCGCCGCATCCGCGCCGACGATGGGCAGCGCCGGGTCGTTGAGTCGATCCGCGAAATCGCAGGGATCAGCGAGGACGGCCAGCTCCAGACCAACGAGCTGTGGGGTCCGGACCAGTTTGGCAACGTCGTACGACGTCACGGCGTGCAGGTCCGCGCTCAGGACGACCTTATGGCTGCGGGTTGGCGACCCAGCGTGGCGGAGTGGTCGTGATGGCGATGCCGGCATTCCTGCTCGCGATCGCGGCGGCGGCCCTCGGTGTGCTGGGCGTCGTCCGGCTGGCCCGCGGCCAAAGCGGCCTGCCGAAGATCGAGCTTGCTCAAACGCTCGACCGCGCGAAGACCCGGCAGGTTGGAGCCGCGGTGGCTGTCGGCCTGGCCGCGCTTGTCTTGACGCGGTGGCCACTGGCGGGCATCACCGCCGCGGTGATCGTGTTCCTGTGGCCGCGACTGTTCGGTGGTGGTGCGGTTGGGCGTCGCCAGCTGGAGAAGACCGAGGCGCTTGCCACCTGGACGGAGTCGCTGCGCGACACCGCGACCGCGGCAGCCGGGTTGGAACAGGCGATCCCCGCAACCGTCGGCGCGGCACATGCCCTGCTGCGCGCGCCGGTGCGCGAACTGGCGGCACGTCTGGAGGGGCGGGTCCCGCTGCCTGAGGCGCTGGCCCGCTTCGCCGACGACGTCGACGACCCTGCCGCCGACATGGTCGTTGCGGCCCTGTCCCTCAACGCCAGACAGCGTGCCGGTGGGCTGGAACGGATCCTCACCGCGCTTGCGGCATCGTCGCGGGCCGAGCTGGAGATGCGTCGCAAGGTCGAGCACGAACGACGTGCGCTGCGCCGCCAAGCCCAGCGGATTGCCTTCGCGGTGGTCGGGTTCATCGTCTTGCAGGCGATCTTCTCGCGTGGCTGGGTCGAGCCCTACTCGACGCCGCTCGGTCAGCTGGTCCTGGCCATCTTGGCGGTCGTCTTCCTCACGTCGTTCGTAAGGATGCGGTCGCTGTCCAACGCCGAGGCCGAGCCCAGGTTCCTGACTTCCCCGGACGACGTCACCGAAATCGCCTCCTACAAGCCGCACCCGGTCCGGATCGCAGGCCGCCCATGATCGCGTTCATGGTCGCCGTCGCCCTGGTGGCCGCCGCATTGCTGCACGCGTACCGGCTCGCCGTCCCTCGTCGTGCCGACCTGGCAGGCGCCGTACGCCGCTGGGACTCCTCAAGAGCCCGAGCCGCCCGCATCCAACGCATCGGCGTGCCCCGGGCCACCACGGTGGGCGGCAAGGTCCAGGGCTGGCTTGCCGAGCAGGTGCTCCGCAGGTACCGAAACATCAAGTGGCTCACCCAAGACCTCGCGGTGAGCGGCGGCACGGTCGAGCAGTACGTCGCCAAGACCACGGTGCTGGCGTTGACCGGCTTCTTCGGTCCGCTGGTGATCGTCGGGTTCTTCAACACGCTCGGCCTCGGCCTGCCGCTGATCTTTGCGCCGGTCGCCGGCGTCGTACTTGCCGCCGTGATGGTGCTGGTCACCCGCCAGGAGGTGACCGACAAGGCGAAGAAGCGGCGCGCGGAGTTCCGAAGGACGCTGTCGATCTACCTCGACCTCGTCGCGATGTCGATGCAGGCGGGCCGCGGTCACGCCGAGGCGTTGCCGGCGTCGGCGGCCATCGGGACCGGCTGGGCCTTCACTCACCTCCAAGACGCCATCGACGGCGCACGCTTCTCCGGCACCACTGCCTGGCACGCCCTCGGCCAACTCGGTGAACGGTTCGGCATCCGTGAGCTCACCGACCTTGACGCCGCGCTGACGTTGGCCAACGAGGACGGGGCCAAGGTCCGGGCGACCCTGGTCGCAAGGGCCGAAACGCTGCGCACCGAACGGATCGCCGACGCCGGAGCCGCCGCCGCCAAGGCCACCGAGTCGATGAGGTTCGCGCTCATCGTGATGGTGTTCGCGTTCCTGACCTACGAGCTCTATCCCTCGATCGCCCGGCTCTTTGCCGGCTGATCCCCGCACCCGAAGGAGGACTACATGGACCAAGTCAGGTTTCTGGTGATCTGGTGGCAGGCCCGTCTCTACGAGCGCGAGCGCGACGAGCGCGGGTTCACCGCCGTCGAGTGGCTGCTCATCGCCCTCGGCGTCATCGTCATCGCGGGCATCGCGGTGGCGGCGGTCAAGTCGTACGTCACTACTGAGAGCAACAAGCTCGGGCAGCCCTGAAACACCAGGCCATGCATCAGACCCGACGGACCCGTGATCAGCGAGGAGCACTCGCGATCGAGTTCCTTCTCGTCATCAGCGCGGTCATGCTCGTCTTCCTGCTGATGCTGCAGTACGCCGTCAAGACTCACGCTCACCAAGTCGCCCAGGCCGCAGCGGAGGAGGCACTCGCCGCCGCATCGGCGTACAACGGCTCGGCCGCCTCGGGGGAAAGAGCCGGCAACTACTACCTCGCCGACCTCGGGAACCTGTCCCACACGAAGGTCACGGTGACCCGAACCGGCACGACTGCTGCGGTCACGGTCACGGGCGACGTGGAGCAGGTTCTTCCCTTCCTCCCGGTTCACGTGTCGGTTCATCTGCAGGGCCCGGTCGAACACTTCGTGGAGCAGCCATGAGGCGCGACGAACGTGGAGTGATGGCGATCGAGGTCCTGATCCTGACTCCGGCTCTGGTCGCGGCGATCCTGTTGATCGCTGCCGGCGCCCGCTATGTCGACGCACGAGGACAGGTCAACAGCGCCGCGTATGCCGCAGCCAGAGCCGCCTCCCTGACGAGCAACCAGGAAGCCGCAGTCCAAGCAGGAACGAGAGCGGCCGAGGACTCGATGAGCGAACGCGGCCTGGCCTGCGCCACCCTCAAGGTGAACATCGACGCCGGCGACTTCAACCCGGGCGGTGACGTCCGCGCCACCGTCACGTGTGAGGCCGACCTGTCCGACCTGGCGGGGTTCGGCCTGCCCGGTTCCAAGACCTTCACCTACACCGCGGTCGTCCCGCTCGAGGCACATCGAGCAATCCGATGACCACACGCACGGAACGCGGAAGCGCCTCGATCTGGGCACTGCTGGTCATCGCAGGCGCCTTCACCGTCCTGCTCGGACTTGTCGTAGACGGGGGCCGAGCCATCGACGCCCGGGTCGCGGCTTCACGTGCAGCAGGCCAAGCGGCACGAGCCGGCGCCGACGCCCTGTCTTCGGCCAGTGTGCGGGACGGGCGCGACGACATCGACATGGAAACCGTCAAGGCGCGCGCTCAGAGCTACCTCCACGACGCGGGGATGACGGGGACAGTGACCGTCTCGGGGCAGACCGTCACCGTGACCGTCACCGGCCGTTCCGTCAACGAGGTCCTCGGGGTCATCGGCATCGACTCCTTCCCGGTCGACGAAACCGAATCCGCCCAGGCCATCACAGAGGAGGGCCAGTCCTGACTGTTATCCGCCGCACCGGGACGGTGCTGCGAGGACTGCTCGCCGCCGTGACGCTGCTCGCACTCGTGGTCGGCGTCCCGGCGTTGCTCGTCGCCACGATCGGGAACCCGATCCCGGACCGCTGGAACTCGAGCGCGCCCCTCACCGACGCGGCCCTCCTCAGCATCGTCGCCTGCGTCGCATGGGTCTTCTGGACACAGCTCGTGGTCTGCGTCGTCGTCGAGACGATCGCCGAGCTTCGCCTCGCGACCGGGCGTTCGGCAGACTTGCTGTCGCGTATGCCAGGGACGTTCGGCGGGCAACAGGCCCTTGCCCGGACCCTCGTCCAAGCAGTCGTCGCCATCGCGGTGACCACGACGGCAACCACCGTCGCCGCGACGCCGTGGATGTCGTACGCCGCCGCCGCTCCAGTGAGCACGCCAACCACCGTCCCACCCCACGAGGATTTCCCGATCGCTGCGGACGCAGACGAACCCCCGGCCAAACATCGACCACAACCGGTCCACGAGGTCACTGTCACGCGAGGCGACACCCTCTGGTCCATAGCAGAAAGCCACCTGGGTGCCGGCGAACGGTGGCGCGAGATCGCCGAACTCAACCGAGGCCGCGAAATGGCCGACGGGTTGACCTTCGACGACGCCCGCACAATCCAGCCCGGCTGGACCCTACTCGTACCATCGGTTGCCCCACGTCACGCGGACCAACACCTCGTAACCGTCCAGCGCGGCGACACCCTCTGGGAGATCGCCGACGATGCGTACGGCGACGGAACCAAATGGCCGCGCATCTACCACGCCAACAGCAACAAGATCGAGAACCCACAACGCATCTATCCCGGTCAGCACTTCTTCGTGCCTGGACAGCCAGATGCCGCCGCCCAAAGGCCCAAGGAAGAGGGGACGCGCGTCGACCCGCCCGTGGGCCACATCCACCCACCGCTGACGAACATCCACCGGCCAGTCGATCCGCCCGTGACCCACGTCGAGCCGCCAGTCGGCCCATCGGTGAGGGATGTCAACCCGCCAGTGCCGCTCCGACAACCGAGCGAGGCACCGACGGAGTCCGTTGAGCCAAGACCACGCGGTGTCACCGCCCCGACGGCGCTTAAGTCCGCCGATGGCATGACCCACCACGACGGATCCGGCGACGCCGCCATCGATGGCGCGACCCTCACTCGAGCTCTCCTCGGCGGCGGTGGCTTTCTCGCCGCCGGGATGTTCGCCATCTATGTCGGGAGGCGGCGAACGCAGTCACGCAACCGGCGCTCGGGCAAAGCCACGCCACCGGTGGCCAAGCACCTGCGCGCACACGAGAAGACTCTCCGCGGCATCGGATCGTCCGCGAGCCGACGGACGGCCTTCTTCGACGCGGCCATGCGTGAGCTCGCCGCAACAGCCGAGGCCTCGAATTTCGAGCTACCCGAAGTCGTGGCCGCACGGATCGACGGCACGCGGTTGGGGCTTCGCCTTCGCACGCCATCGGTTACGGCGCCTGCACCGTGGACCGCCTCGCCAGATGGATCGGCCTGGAGCATTCCTGTTCGGCATCAACCGGCGGCCACGGAGCGCATGTCGCCCTACCCGGCGATGGTCACCGTCGGTGTCGACGAGGAGGAGGCGACCTGGTTCATCGACCTCGAGGCCGCAGGAGTCGTCCAAATCGTCGGTCAACGGGCCCCGGGCGAGGACCTGGCCAGGTTCATGGCAGCAGAACTCGCGCTCAACCCGTGGTCCCAGGCGCAGACGGTCGATGTCGTCGGCGTGGCACAAGAGGTCCTGCCGCTCAACCCCGGGCGGCTGTATGTCGCGTCTAAGGTCGATGTTGAGCATCTCGCCAAGACCGCCCGACAGATGGTCGAGGACCTCGATAGCTGCGGCCGAAGCGTCCTCGCCGAGCGGGTAACCGACTGGCGGAACGCGTGGGTTCCGACCCTTTGCCTGGCCTCGGTGAAAGGGCCCGAGTTGGACCTGGTCCGCACGCACACCGCGGCGTTGCTCGACGAGATGGAGCGGTCCGCGGGACGCACATCGATTGCGTTCATCGCGGTGAGTCCAACGATTCTGGACCACCGCGCAACGACGCTCGAGCTGACGACCGAGGGCACACTCCAGACGCCCTGGAGCGTCGTTCAACCCAACCGGCTCACTGCCGACGAGGCCGCGGTCCTGGGCCAGCTGTTCGACGACGCTGAAACAGCCGGAGACGTCGACATCCCGATGGCCACCGCGCCGGATGGCGAGCGGACGAACGTCGACCAGGCAGGGGCATTGTCCGAGCAACTCACGCAGGCGCGGTCCGGGAGGGGCGACCCCGACTCGATCCTGCCGCGACCTAACAAGGAGTACGTCGAATCTGCGGCAACCACTGTCGAGGATCTATCCGCACTCGCACCGGCAGTTCCCGCCAGCGCGGCCGCGATTGCGATCGCAGCCGACCCCACCCTTGACCAGGACCTCGCCGAGTGGGCAGACACCAATAGCCAGCGGCCGAAGCTCCGCGTGCTCGGTCCGGTCGACCTGCTTGCCGCTGGGGAGAAGACCAAGGAGGTCGACGCCCGCCCGGCGTACTTTGCCGAGCTCGCAGCGTACCTCGCCTGCCATCCCGAGGGGCTGACACCGAACCAAGTAGCGGCCGACTTCGGAATCCAGAACAACACGCTGCACACCCGCCTGGGCCAACTGAGGAAATGGCTGGGCAAGAAACCGGGAACCGAAGAGTGGTACCTACCCGCAGCGCAGCGTGTCCGCGGGCAGCAGGTCTACCGGTTGACGGGCGTGCTCAGCGACGCTGACCTGTTTCGCCGCCTCCGCGCACGCGGAGAAGCTCGCGGGCCCATGGGGGTCGACGACTTTCGCAAGGCCCTCGAGCTGGTTTCGGGGGTGCCGTACGACCAGCAGCGCGCGAAAGGCTACGGATGGCTCGTCGACATCCCCGACGACCACTACCTCGCCGCCGCCATCGTCGACGTTGCCCATGTCTACGCCACGCACTCACTCACCGAGAATCGACCAAGTCAAGCGTTGTGGGCCGCTGAGAAGGCAATCGCCGCCACTCCCTACGAGGACAAGCCGCGACTCGATCTCGCCCGAGCAAAACAGGCGATGGGCGACGATGCCGATGCACAACGCTACCTCCGCCAGGAGATCTTAAACCGGTCCGACGACGACCGCGCACCGCTGGATCCTTCCCCTCGCACAACCCAACTCGTCGATCAGATGGATCGGTACGGCGACCGGTGAACCGCGGTCAGATGCGATATCCGATCAGGGACTCAGTGGCGCAGTAGTCTTCAACATATGAGCGGGCCAGCGGTTGCACCCGAGAATCTGCAGCTACCGCAGTATGTCCGTGATCGCCTTGGTCATCGCCAGAAATGCGTGCTGGACCAGGGATGGGGCGATAGAGTCATCGGCCCAACATGGTGGAACGAGCGGCTCGAGCAAGAAGGATTTGAGCATCGGGTCCGGCTATTTCCGCACGATGGGGGGGAGCGGCTCACAAGACACGACCTCTTCGAGCTCGCCTACCCAATCGCCGGCCCAGACCCCGGCGACGGCGATCTCCTGACGCTTTTGTGGCATGTGCTTGCCTGGGGTACTGGCGTGAGCCAGCGCGGCAATCTGAAAAGGATCAGGGCGTTCATCGCGGAGTCGGACAGGCGTCGGAACGTGAGCTTGCTGAAGGATGCGGTGAAATTCGCTCGGGGTGCCGATGTCGGGTCGGCTTACCGCGCCTTGATCCGACAGGGCGGCGGGCAGATCAGGGGACTGGGGCCGGCGTTCTTCACAAAGTTCCTCTACTTCGCAAGCGAAGGCGCTGACGGCACTCGATGCCTGATCCTCGATGCTCGCGTTGCTGGGAGTCTTTCTGGTGCTGGTTGGTCGTCCCTACCGTGGTCGAAGTGGTCCAGGTACAGCTACAACTGGTACGCGCCGACATACCTAAGCTATTGCGAGCTACTCCAGCGCTGGGCCGCAGAGGAGTCCGCGAGCCGCGGCCAGGAGGTGTGGCCGGATGAGATCGAGCGAGCCTTGTTCGACGGAGAGCCTGTGGAATAGATGACGGCGTCCCTCTTGAACCCGGTCAAGGACCTGGAGATTTTGGAGGTCGCCGTTTGCCAGAGCCGTTCAACATCTCTTCTCTCGTGGCTAGGTCCCCTCGCTACCGCCCACTACGCGTTCACATCGGGGAACGCCAGACAAAGCCCACCGACATCCTCGTGCCTCGAAAGAGGGGCCTGCGACGAATCCAGATTCTTGTACATGGGCAAACCTTTTCGCCGTAGTCCGACTTGTTGTCCGTAAAGGGGTGTGGGACAGCCTCACTCGAGGTAGCGAAGGAGCCCGTCTCCGTCGATCACACCGTCAGGTGACAAGCGGGGCGCGCCATGAACCGTCACGGGATCGACTCCCAACCGCACGTTGTTGTCAGCGATCCATTGTCGAGCCGACCTCGTCAGGCTCGTGTGATCACGAGTGCTCACGTGGCACCAGCCCACAGGCAAGGGGGTCAGTGGCTGGCGAATCGCTTGTGCTCGGGGCACCACCGCGACGCCCTCCCCGGCGCCCAGCCACCGAAGGGCGTTGGCTGGTCCCACCCGGATGAGCATGGGAGCCCCTTTGGGACTGGCTTCGGTTGGTCTTAGGTCGTGTTGCAGCACCAAACGGGCATGCGTTGGCGAGGTGAACCAGCAGACGTTCTCGATTCCCACGCACGTTGGACCCGTGCGGACCAGTGCCGCCTCGTCTTCGGACCATGAAAACTCGTCCGCATCGGCGACTTGCCATGCGCCTGTCAGATCTCGCCACGGCAGACGACCAGCAAAGTAGAGTCGTTCGTCGAACCAGCCGTCGCGCGGGCGTGCCGCCTGCGGCAGCTCGCTCCGTCGACCAGCGGGTCTGAGGCGGCAGCATTCCTCGTATCCGCTCAGCGGCCCGCCGACCCGTGCGGTCGCACGTTGCGCAGTTCGGCAGGAAGTACCCGGCGAGCCCTTGCCAGCCACCAGTCAGCATTTGCAGCACCAGTCCTACGTAGAGGGCAGTGGCTGTATCGCGTCCTCCCTTCGTGGGTTGCGCGACGAAGACATACGTTGTCGAGGGATCGACCAGGTGAGCGTGGATCTACTCGTGATCGCGCGCTGGGTGTGGTACCGCGGTCGCCCCCAGCCAGGAACTCAGCAGTGCGGAACCCGCGCTCCGTAGCCATTCGGTGAGCTCCTGCTCCGATGCGTCGATCCACGCGTGCAGAGGTACGCCGCACCTCTGAGCTGGAGCTTGAAGCCGGTGGTAGGCGTCGTTGTCCTCACTGCAGTGCACGGGCTCCGCCCAGTGATACGAGGCATTCATCTCTGCGTCGTTTGAACGGGCAAGATTGATATGCGCGCCTGCACCCGCGTCGTCCTCGTCGTCTACCTCCTCGGCTTCCCACAACTCCAGCTCTAGTTGACCCGGAACCTCCACTTCAGCGAACGCCTCGAAATCAGCCGCCTCTTCGTCGAGCGCATCGGTCTTGGCGACGCTGAGCGGCTGCGCGACGTCTCTCCAGCCAACGTTGAGCCGGAACTCGGCCAGAGTCCACACCGTTATATCGAGCCCGTTGCGGTCGGTCTCCAGCATGCCTGCCTGGATCCGCGCGACGATGTGGCGCCGTACCGCGCACATCTCGCGCAGCGTCATCGTTTCGATGCACACGTTGCGCTCGCTGGGCAGTGGCGGGCGGAAGACCGTCGCCGGCGCGTCTCGTGATCCGTAGCGCACAATGTGGCGCTCCTCCGCGGTTAGCTGAAGTCCGATGGAATCGGCGAGCCGCCACCCTAGGCTCTCTGCCATCGCCGCTTCCTGATCGCGTGCAGTCAATCCGGAGATGTACGGACTCTCGAGCAGGACCGCCTGCGTTCGGCGGAGGGCCCGCCCCATGGATGCCGAGCGCAAAGCAAATGCGGCTGCTGATTGGGCAACGTCCTCGCGTTCGTCCGCCGGGTCGCGCTGCGCCGGCGTCAGCGCTTGCGCTTCCCGCCACCAATGACGCACGCGAGCGGCCGACTGCTCAGCCTGCCACCTGGCGCAGTCGCGGAGACAATCGAGCGGCACTGGGTTTCCCAGCGCGAAGAGCGCAGCCCCCGCCTGCCGCCAACTGCGCCCTGACGTCGACCACTCCGCCAGAACGGATGCCGTGTCGTAGACCAATTCCGGGTGGGGAGGCACGCGCGTACCCGCTAATCCTCGACGGTTGACACGCGGTCGTGGCAACAGCCCATGTTGGCGCCAACGCTCCAACTTTGCCGGCGTGATGCGGTATCCCTCCACCGCGAGGGAAGCGATGAGATCCTGATCGGCCCGTGAAGGCGGGCTTCGCATTTAGGGCACCCCCCCGTTTTCCCTGTAGGTACAACCCCCGCGTTTGTCGAGCCTACCCCGCCGAGAGTCAAGCGCACACTGAAGCGAGGAAGCTCATTCAAACAAGGGGGAGACAATGCCAGTAGTTCTGATCTTTTTTATCGCCGGTGGCATGATCACCGGCGGCTTGGCCCTGCTCGATGAGGCCAACCACCGCCGTGCGGAGGATGTGGTCCGGCGCCGCCAGGAACTCGAGGTGTACCTGCTGCGGCGCGAGGTTGACCTGGAGGAGTTGCGGCGTCAGGCACGCGATCTCGGACTCGATCCGGACCAGGTCATCGCCGGGTATGACGCAATGCGGAACCACGACATCACAGTCGAGGACATCCGTAGGCTCCTGGCGGGGGCCGCGCCGAGCAGCTGACCCACTCAGGGAGCCGATAACTCGGCACGGAACTCGACGAAATTGTTTGTCCAGCGTATGGAGTCTTGCATCGGCTCCACCACATCGAGCACAACAACTCACGGAGGAGTCAAATGGCGAGCAAGCTCGACTACAGCAAGGCAGCCGGGTACTACAAGGCGAGTCGCGCCGCAGGTGAGGCGTCCTCACGCGCTACGACAGTGGACACCTTGACGGCCAGCACACTGGCTACCGCCAGGGGTATGACCGGGGCTACAAGGACGGCACGTCTGGGCAACCCCACAGGTTTGACAGCCGCAAAGAGTCATAGCTCGAGGCTCAGGACCACATGTGTGGTCGCTGGGACGGCTAAATCCACGCGACCAGGCTCACGGCGAAACGTTTCACGAGCCCCTACCCTCCGGCCTGACGCGCAACGACGGCCGCGGCGATCTCGACGAGGAACTGGCGCCTCTCCAAAGGCGCCAAGAACGACACGAGTTTTGCTAAGGCGCTGCTCAGGCCGTGTTTCGTCGTCAGCGATCTCGCGCAAGGCGATTCGAGCCGGTCAATCTCGGATTCGGGGCGGAGCCAGGAGCCGGCGAGGCGTCTCGCTTACCCAGAGACACGAAAGACAGGTGGTGTGAGGTCGCCCATGCTGCCCATGCATTGTTCTAGGAGGCCCTCACTGGATAGCGCTCGTAGCGACAAGAGGATGTCATCGGTGGAGTCCCGATGCTTCTTCGAGATTCCGAGAGTGGGTTCCGGTGCCATGCGCGTCGTTGTCGACCGCGGTCACGCAGGCGCGCAAGACGTGTAGGTCGCGGCTGTGCCAGGTGTCGGGAAGCGGTTCGATCACGGTATCTGTCGACGGCGCCCCAAGACTGGTCGTTTCCGGCGCTTGAAAAGTGAACGGTTGTCGGCAGTCTAGGACTCGGTTTCGCCTGTGGTGGTGCGGATGCTTGGAAGGCTGTCGATCCCGCGTCCGCGG
>JAWWPG010000051.1:0-14364 GCA_033850885.1 Nocardioidaceae bacterium | reverse complement strand
ATGGTTTGGCACCTCGATGTCGGCTCGTCGCATCCTGGGGCTGGAGTAGGTCCCAAGGGTTGGGCTGTTCGCCCATTAAAGCGGCACGCGAGCTGGGTTTAGAACGTCGTGAGACAGTTCGGTCCCTATCCGCCGCGCGCGCAAGAAACTTGAGAAGGGCTGTCCCTAGTACGAGAGGACCGGGATGGACGAACCTCTGGTGTGCCAGTTGTTCCGCCAGGAGCACGGCTGGTTTGCTACGTTCGGAAGTGATAACCGCTGAAAGCATCTAAGCGGGAAGCACGCTTCAAGATGAGGTTTCTCACCGGGTTAACCGGGTAAGGCCCCCAGCAGAACACTGGGTTGATAGGCCGGAGGTGGAAGGCAGTAATGCACGAGCCGACCGGTACTAATAGGCCGAGGGCTTGTCTTCTTCTCACACAAGGTTTGTTTCGATTTGTTCGCGTCCACTATGCGGTTCCCGAGATACGGTCGGGAACGGTGCCCTGCCCGACGGTGCGGCGCCGGCCACCACATCTCAAGAGAGTTTCGGCGACCATGGCGAAGGGGAAACACCCAGCTCCATTCCGAACCTGGAAGTTAAGCCCTTCTGCGCCGATGGTACTGCATGCGGGAGCGTGTGGGAGAGTAGGACGTCGCCGGACATCTTCGAATACGGGCCGCCTTCGGGCGGCCCGTATTCACGTGGGGGGTCCCGGCGCCGTGCCCGCGTGGTTGGGAGATCGGAGAACGAGCGCAGGAAGAAAGGGCGTCAGGTGAGCGATCGGGCGGCAGGCCGCGGACGCGGCCCACGGTCAACCCCTCCCCGTCCACGCAGTACCGCCGGGCGCTGGCGCCGCGACGAGCTGCCTGCCGCCGAGCGGACAGAGGTGCAGCGCAGGTACGACGGACCGCCGATCCCGGATGACATCACCGGCAAGGAGCTCGACCGGTTCGTCACGAACCAGCTGAAGTCCCTGCCGGAGAAGCTGGCGTTGCGGGTGGCGCGCCATCTGGTTGCCGCCTCCCGATTGATCGACTCGGACCCCGAGGCCGCCTACGAACACACCGTGGCGGCTCGCGCTCGCGCGGCGAGAGTGGCCGTCGTACGGGAGGCGAGCGGCGAGGCGGCATACGCAGCCGGACGGTTCAAGGATGCGCTGTCGGAGCTCAAGGCGGCGCGCCGGATGAGTGGCGACCCGCTGTACCTGCCGATGATGGCCGACTGCGAGCGCGCCCTCGGCCGCCCGGACCGGGCACTCGCGATGGCCAAGGATCCGGCCGTCGAGACGCTTGACGAGTCCGGCCAGATCGAGATGCGGATCGTCGAGTCAGGGGCGCGACGAGATCTCGGTCAGACCGGTGCCGCGGTCCGGACGCTCGAAGGCCGCGAGCTACGGTCGCGGACACGCGCCGACTGGTCTCCTCGGCTTCGATACGCCTATGCCGAGGCGCTGCTTGCCGACGGCCAGCGCGAGCAGGCACGAGAGTGGTTCGAGCGCGCCGCCGGTGTCGACGTCAACGATGTCACCGACGCCGCCGAGCGGGTGGCCGAGCTGGACGCCCCGGGCAGCCGCTGAGCGAACCATCGCGCCCGTCCACACCCGGAGCCACCGCTGTTTCTTGTCCACAGTTGCCTCTTCGCGTCCAGCCCCAAGGGGAACGTCCGGCCAGGATGGTGCCCGGAGGTGGAGCGATGACACAGGTGGCTACGGATGCCGCCCGCGGGTCCGTGCGCAACGAGGTGGTGCTGTGCGGACGGGTGTCCATCCCGGCGGACGAGCGACGGCTGCCGAGCGGCGACACGATCATGACGACCCGGGTCGTCATCGACCGCGAGCAGCCACGGCGCGGCAGGTCGGGGCTGAGCCGCTCGAAGCAGCGTGTCGACGCGATCGACTGCGTCGCGTGGACGGCTCGAGCCCAACGCGCCATCCGGCATTGGCAGCCGGGCGACCGCGTGTACCTCGAGGGGGCCATCAGGCGTCGGTTCTACCGCCGGGTCGACGGCAGTCCGGCAAGCCGGGTCGAGGTCGAGGTAAGCCGGGCCCGGCGGCTGCCTGCCGACAGCTGACCTGCCGGCCGCCAGCCGAGCAGTGAGAGCGTCATCCCGAATCCCGACCGGTCTCGTCGTCGAAGGCCCGCATGACAAGTCCCATCCGGGGCTTGGGGCCGAACGACGTGGACTTGCGCGGCATCACGTTGCCGGCGCGGGCGACTGCCATCACCTCGGCGACCGTCGTGGGGTGCAGCAGGACCCCGACCCCGTCCTCCTGGAGAAGGCTGTGGAGAGTCTGGGGAACCGTGTGGTGGTACCCGATCCGGTCCTCGGTGACCGACCAGGCGGGCAGCAGCTCGTTGTGGAGCCGCTCGACATCGGTGACGGCGAGACCGCTGGCTCGGGGCAGCCGGAGGGTCTGCTCCACCGAGCCGTCGGTGAGCACGAGCTCGCCAGGATGCCTCGGAGGGTGTGGAAGCTCGCCCAGCAGGCTGCGCGTCTCGACGACCTCGAACCCCGACGGGATCATCAGCGCCGACAGCGCGATCTCGGCGATGCTGCGGTGGATCGCCCCGAGCTCCAGCGGGAACTCCGACTGGTCGATCAGCAAAGCCAGTCCCCGGTCCCAAGGTCCTTTGCCGTCCCCGACCGCCCGATGCCGGCCGCGAAGCTGCTGGTACATCGCGTACCGGTGGTGGCCGTCGGCGATCAGGGCGTGGTGCGGCCGGAGGGCGTCCCTGATCTGGTGCAGCGTCGCGGTGTCGGAAATCGACCAGACGCGATGGTAGGTTCCGTCGTTCACGGTGACATCCGTCAACGGCCGCTGCTGACGAGCTTCGGTGATTGCCGCGCTGGTCGCCTGGTCGCCGTCGTACGCGAGCAGGATCGGCTCCAGGTTGGCGCGGGTGGCGACGATCATCGCGAGCCGGTCGGCGACGATGGCCGGGATGACGTCCTCATGGGGCAGGACCACCCGGCGGCTCGGCTTGCGGAGCTCGAGCGCCCCGACGATCCCGCACACGTGGTGCCGGGCATCGCCGTACTCGTACACGTACAGCCCAGGTTCGGGATCGGTCACGAGGATCCGGTGACGGCGCCACCTCTCCAACCTCTTGGCCGCCATGACATAGGGGTTGTCGGCGCCGAGCGGCTCGCCGACCAGCCGGGGCAGAATGAGTCGCACGATGTTGCGGGGGTGGGTGCTGAGCAGATCCTCGATCATGGCGCGGTCCATCACGTCGTACGGTGGACACGTCACCTCACCGATGTCCTCGACGACCTCGGGGTTGAACCGCATCGCCGGGAACGGGCGCAGTCTCAGCTTGCCCGTGGCATGCTCCTCCGGTTCGGTCACGCTGCATCGTACGGCGACAACGAAGCGATCCACACACGTAAGGGGAGCCGTGACAGCGAAGCACGCGGGACTCAGAGCCTCCGGTGCGCCCCTGCCAGCCGTCTACGACTGCGCGATGCTCGACCTGGACGGAGTCGTGTATCGCGGGGGAACGGCCATCGACGGGGTGTCCGACCTGCTCGAGCGAGTGCGCAGCGCCGGCATGAAGCTCGCTTTCGTCACGAACAACGCGGCCCGTACCCCGGAGGCGGTGGCTGCCCAGCTCCGTGAGCTCGGCGTCCAGGCTGAGACGACCGACGTCGTGACCTCCGCGCAGGCCGCAGCCCGCGAGGTCTCCACGCGGGTGGAGAAGGGCTCGGCCGTGCTCGTCGTCGGGGGGGAGGGCCTCGACGTCGCGCTCCGCGAGCTCGGCCTCCGACCGGTGCACAGCGCCGCTGACTCACCATCGGCGGTCGTCCAGGGTTTCCATCCCGACGTCGGGTGGCGCCAGCTGGCCGAAGCGTCCTACGTCGTCACGAGCGGGGTGCCATGGGTGGCCTCGAACCTCGACCTGACGATCCCCACCGCGGACGGGATCGCGCCCGGCAACGGCACGCTCGTCGGCGCCGTCGCGTCAGCCGTGGGGCATGCTCCCGACGTGGTGGCGGGCAAGCCCCACCGCCCGCTGTTCGACGAGACCATCACGCGGATCGGCGCCGAGCACCCGATCGTCGTCGGCGACCGGCTCGACACCGACATCGAGGGCGCCAACACGTGCGGTGCACACTCGCTCCTTGTGATGACCGGGGTCACCGACCTCGCGGCGCTGTGCCGAGCCGGCGCAGAACAACGCCCGACGTACGTCGCCTGGACCCTGGGGGGGCTGCTGGCCGAGCACGCGGCACCGGCGCGCCGTGAAGACTCGTGGCAGCTCGGCGGCTGGTCGGTGACGGTCCATGACGCAGCCCTGGAGGTCGAGACGACCGGCGCCGACCGGAACGCCGGCCTGCGGGCCGTCGTGTCCGCCGCCTGGTCCTGGTACGACGACCTGCCGCCCAAGCAGACGGAGGGGGACCTCGACATCGGCGCGGCCAGTGCCGCGTTGCGACTGCCATGACCGCCGGGCTCGCGTGCGACACTTGCCGGACCACGACACGGGCCGGACCACGACACGGGCCGGACCGGGGCACGATCAGGCGCACCCAATGCGATCCTGGCAGCAGGAGGAGAAGGTGACGGAGCAGCACATGACGGCAGACCGCGACGACCGCCCGACGACCGGCGACGACCGGGTCGACGCCGTCGTTGCCCGGCTCGGCGACCTCGACGACCTGGGGCTCGAGGCGCAGCTCGACGCGTTCACCGAGATGCACGCGTCGCTCGCGGCCGTCCTGGACACCGAGAACATCGCCGACGACGGTTCGGCACCTCCTCCTGCGTCGTAGGTCGCCGTGCCCCGACGTCAGCGGCTCGATGCCGAGCTGGTCAGGCGGGGTCTGGCCAGCAGCCGTGACCATGCGGCCCGGCTGATCGCGGCCGGCCGGGTGACCGTGGCCGGCTCGTCAGCGACCAAGTCGGCAACGGCAGTCACGACGGACGCCGCAGTGGTGGTTGTCGACGACCCGCGAGATCCGCAGTACGCCTCGCGGGGAGGGCACAAGCTGGCCGGCGCCCTCGACGAGTTCGTCCCCCGGGGTCTGGTGGTCGCGGGGCGGGTGGCGCTCGACGCCGGTGCATCGACCGGTGGGTTCACCGACGTGCTTCTTCGCCACGGCGTCGCCGCTGTCGTTGCCGTCGACGTCGGCTACGGCCAGCTCGCGTGGCAGCTGCGTCAGGATCCCCGGGTCACCGTCCTGGACCGCACGAACGTGCGTGACCTGGTGGCCGAGTCGATGCCGGCGCGCCCGCAGCTGGTGGTCGCAGACCTGTCGTTCATCTCCCTCACGACGGTGCTACCAGCCCTGGCCGCCGTGGCCACCGATGACGCCGACCTGCTGCTGATGGTCAAGCCTCAGTTCGAGGTCGGCAAGAGCCGGCTCGGCAAGGGTGGAGTCGTTCGGGACCCGCCGGCCCGCGTGGACGCCGTACTCACCGTCGCTGCAACGGCGGCCACGCTGGGGTTCGGCGTGAGCGGGTGCTGTGCCAGCCCGCTCCCGGGTCCGTCGGGGAACGTGGAGTACTTCCTGTGGCTGCGCCGCGGCGCCGCGCCGGCCGACCCCACGGAGGTGCGTTCGGTCGTCTCTGCCGGTCCCCAGTGAGAAGGTAGACCCGTGACCACCGAGGCAGTCCGGGCGCCGCTCGGCGACGGCGGGGAGCGCAGCGTGCTCCTCGTCACCCACACCGGCCGTCCAGCCGGGGTCGACGTGGCCCGTGAGATCATCAAGCGGCTGACCGAGGGCGGTATCCGCGTGCGTGTGCTCGTCGACGAGGCGGCCGAGCTCGGTACCGGGCGGGCCGTGGTCGTGCCTGCCGGCGAGGAGCCGGGTACGGGCTGCGAGATCGCGGTGGCGGTCGGCGGCGACGGGACGATCCTGCGGGCGGCTGAGATCACCCGTCCGACGGGCACCCCGGTCCTCGGCATCAACCTGGGCCATGTGGGTTTCCTCGCGGAGGCGGAGACCGACGACCTCGAGGCAACGGTCAACGCGGTCGTCGAGCGTTCGTACGTCGTCGAGGAGCGCCTCACCATCGAGGTTGCGGTCGTCCTGGGCGGCGCTATCCGCTACCGGGGCTGGGCGCTCAACGAGGCGAGCGTCGAGAAGGCGGCGCGGGAGCGGATGATCGAGGTGGTCGTCGAGGTGGATGACCGGCCACTTTCCCGCTGGGGTTGCGACGGTGTGGTGTTCGCGACGCCCACAGGGTCGACGGCCTACGCGTTCAGCGCCGGCGGCCCGGTCGTCTGGCCGCAGGTCGAGGCGATGCTGCTGGTCCCGCTCAGTGCGCATGCGCTCTTTGCGAGGCCGCTCGTCATCGGGCCCGACTCCAAGCTCGCGATCGAGGTGCTGACGGGCACCGAAGGGGGAGGGGTCCTGTGGTGCGACGGCAGGCGGATGATCGGGCTTCCCCCGGGAGCCCGGATCGAGGCGACGAAGAGCGACCAGCCGGTTCGGCTGGCCCGGCTGCGGCTGGCCCCGTTCGCGGACCGGCTCGTCGCCAAGTTCGACCTACCCGTCGGTGGTTGGCGCGGGGCTGCCGAACGGCGCCGTGACGGGCGACGTGGCAGGCCCGGAGCGGACCCCTCCCCCGATGCTTGAGGAGCTGCGGATCTCGTCGCTCGGGGTGATCGACGACGCGACGCTCGAGTTCGGACCCGGCCTGAACGTACTGACCGGCGAGACCGGGGCGGGCAAGACGATGGTGGTGACCGCACTCGGTCTGCTGCTGGGCGCCCGGGCGGATCCGGCGGCCGTCCGTCAGGGCGCCCCGCGGACCCGCGTCGAAGGCCGACTCGGCCTCGAGGACGATGACGACGTGATCGCCAGGGCTGAGGACGCCGGTGCCGTCCTCGACGACGGGGTGCTGATCCTCGGACGCACGGTCTCGGCGGAGGGCCGGTCGCGGGCGACGGCGGGCGGGGCGGCAGTCCCGGCCGCGGTGCTGGGGTCACTGAGCGGCGAGCGGGTGGTTGTCCACGGGCAGGCCGACCAGCAACGCCTACTGCTGCCGAGCCGGCAGCGCGACTGCCTCGACGCCTTCGGCGGACCCCCGGTGGCCGAGGCGCTCACCGCCTACCGCTCGACATACGAGCGGCTCCACCAGGTCCGCCGATCCCTGCACGAGGTGGTCTCGCAGGCGCGCGAGCGTGCCCAGGAGGCAGACCTGCTGCGGCTGGGTGTGGCCGAGATAGCGGCCGCGCGGCCGGTCTCCGGTGAGGACGTCGCCTTGCGGGAGGAGGAGCAGCGGCTCGCCCATGCGGACGGTCTGCGCGCCGCGGCCGAGGTGGCCCGGCTGGCGCTGGCCGGCGACGAGTCGGCGGCCTTCAGCACCGACGCGCTCGGTCTGGTCGCCGGGGCGCGCCAGGCACTCGACGAGCAGGTCGGCAACGACAGGTCACTGGCCGCACTCGCGGACACGCTCGCGAGCGCCTCCTACGCCCTTTCCGACGTGGCCGCCGACATCGCGTCCTATGCGAGCGGCATCGAGACCGACCCTGCCCGGCTGGCAGCCGTCTCCGAGCGCCGGGCGGTGCTCACCTCGCTCACCCGCAAGTACGGCGACACGCTGGACGACGTGCTGGCCTGGATGGCGGCCGCCGAAAGCCGGCTCGAGGAGCTCACGGACGACGACTCGAGGATCGAGGGGCTACGCGCCGAGCAGGCCGACCTCGAGGAGCGGCTGGCCGCCACCGGCCACCGGCTCGGTACCCTGCGCAGGACCGCCGGAGCGGAGCTGTCGACGGCGGTGACGACCGAGCTGGCCAGTCTGGCGATGGCGCACTCCGTGTTCAGCGTCCAGGTGGGCGGTCTCGCCGAGCCGGGCCCGCACGGCCTCGACGAGGTCGCGTTCACGCTGGCCACCCACGAGGGTGCCGCCGCCGTACCGGTCGCCAAGGGGGCATCAGGAGGCGAGCTGTCCCGGGTGATGCTGGCCCTCGAGGTGTGCCTCGCGGGCACCTCCCCGCCGGCCACCATGGTCTTCGACGAGGTGGACGCCGGGGTGGGCGGCAAGGCCGCGGTCGAGATCGGGCGCAGACTGTCCAGGCTCGCCTCGTCTGCACAGGTCATCGTGGTGACGCACCTGCCCCAGGTCGCCGCGTTCGCCGACCGGCACCATGTCGTCGTCAGGAGCGGCGACGGCTCGGTGACGACGAGCGGGGTGGTCGCACTCGACGAGGCGGGGCGGCTGCGCGAGCTGTCGCGCATGCTGGCCGGGCTCGAGGACTCGCAGACCGCGCTTGCTCATGCCGGCGAGCTCGTCGACCTGGCCAAGGCGGCCCGTGCGGGCCGAAGCCGCCCGCATCCGTAGCGACTCGCGGCGCAGGTCCGCCGATCGGCGTATGCGTTGAGGGAAGATCGCAGCAATGAAGATCTCCACTTTGCGCAGGTCGCGTTCGAAGTCCCTTCCCGGCATCACGTCCGTCGCTCGGGTCGACCGCCGTACCAGGAACCTCGCCAAGCGGGTCAACCCTGGGGAGATCGCCGTCGTCGACCACATCGACATGGACCGGGCCGCCGCGGTCGCGCTGGCCGAGTCGGGCGTGGTCGCCGTCATCAACGTGTCGCCGTCGATCTCGGGCCGGTACCCGAACCTCGGCCCCCAGCATCTGGTCGACAGCGGGATCGTGCTTCTCGACGACGTCGGCGGCCAGGTTCTCGCGACCGTTCGAGATGGTGACCTGGTTCGGATCGACGGCTCCACCGTCTACCTGGAGGACGACGCCATCGCCACCGGTGTCCGCCAGGACCGCCGCTCCGTGCAGAAGGCGATGGAGGACTCCAAGAACGGCATTCCCAGCCGGTTGGAGGCGCTGAGCGCCAACGCTGTCGAGCATCTGCGCCGAGAGCGGGACCTGCTGCTAGACGGGGTCGGGGTGCCGAAGCTCACGACGCCGATGCGGGACAGGCAGGTGCTGATCGTCGTCAGGGCCTTCGACTATCGCCGGGACATCGCATCCTTGAAACCGTACCTGCGGGAGAACAAGCCGGTTCTCGTCGGCGTCGACGGGGGCGCCGACGCGCTGCTGGAGGCCGGGTTGCGTCCCGACATCATCGTGTGCGACGGCGACGAGATCTCGGAGGCTGCCCTGCGCTGCGGTGCCGAGGTGGTGGTCAAGGCGGGCCACGACGGCCGGGTGGCACGGGGAGAGCGGATCGAGCGGCTGGGCGTGCGGCACCTCACGTTCCAGACCGGCTGTCCGGCTGAGGACGCCGCCATGCTGCTCGCCCACGTCAACCACGCGTCGCTGATCGTGACCGTCGGCATGCCGGCCCGGCTCGAGGAGCTCCTCGACAAGGGCCGTTCGAGCATGGCCAGCTCGTTCCTCACCCGGGCCACCGTGGGGTCTCGGGTTGCCGACGCCAAGGCAGTCTCGCAGCTGTACCACAACCGGATCCGAGGCTGGCTCGTGTTCCTGCTCGTGCTGGTCGCCATCGCGTTGGTGGCGGCAGCGGTGGGGACGACTCCGGTCGGCCAGGACTGGTGGACGCAGATCCACGGATGGCTCTTTGACGGCTACGACTGGGCGCGAGGGCAGGTCACGTGACCACGGTCCGCCGCTACGTGTTCGCCTTCGTTGCGGTGTGTGCCGCGTTTGCCGCCGGCATCGCCCTCGGCAATGGCCCGTTGCAGGGCACCGTCAGCGCCAAGGGCGACAGCGTGTCCCTCGCCCACGCCAACGCGAGGCTCAGTGACGAGGTCGTCGCGCTGCAGCAGGACCAGGCGTTCAGCCTCGCCCTCGGCCGGGTTGCCGGTCCGGCGCTGCTCAGTCACCAGCTCGAGAACACGGCGGTCGGCGTGTTCGTGCTGCCGGGCATCCGAACCGCCACGGTCACCGGCGTGACGAGGGCCGTCACCGAGGCCGGTGGCGAGGTCAGCGTGCTCGCGAGGATCAGCCCGACTCTCGTCGACCCGGGGAAGAAGGCGTACGTCGACAGCGTGGCGACCAACTCGCTCAAGGGTGTCAAGGACCTCGCGTCTGCTGCCTCGATGCCGACGTACGGGCGTATCGGCACGCTCTTCGCCCGTGCCTACACGGGCACCAGCGACTCCCTGGCCGTCGACGGCGAGGCCACCAGGATCGACGCTCAGCTGCAGGGCGCCAGACTCGTCTCGCTTCGTCAGCGTCTGCAGCGCCGGGCCAGCGCGGTGATCGTTCTGGCGCCGGGTGACCACGGTGCCGCGAGCTCGGTGTACGCCGCGCACCAGATCGAGCTGCAGCTCGTCGACGCGGTCGCCGCCCAGTGCGACGGTGTGCTGGTAGCGGCACCCGCGACGTCCAGCGACTCCGGAGGACTGATCTTCCAGATCGCCACCAGCACGGCGATGACCAACGCCGTGTCCACGTTGAACGTCGTCGGCACCGCCCCAGGACAGATCGCCGCGGTGGGAGCCCTGGCCGCCTCCGTGGCCGGCCAGCCCGGCAGCTACGGGATGAAGGGCAGCGTGCCGGCACTGCCACCCGTCTTCACGCGCGCCCACTGAGTCGCGATCCCTGGCGGCGTGGTGGTTTTCGTCAGAAGCCGCGGGCTTGATAGATTTGAACCCCGTGGACAGGCGGGTGCTCCCGCCGCACTCGATCTCCGCGGGAGTGGGATGTGGGCGTAACCCCGACCAGGCACGTTTTCGTGACCGGGGGCGTGGCGTCATCCCTCGGCAAGGGGCTGACGGCCTCGTCGCTCGGCCGGCTGCTCAAGTCGCGCGGTCTCAACGTGACGATGCAGAAGCTGGACCCCTACCTGAACGTCGACCCGGGCACGATGAACCCGTTCCAGCACGGCGAGGTGTTCGTCACGAACGACGGGGCGGAGACCGACCTCGACATCGGACACTACGAGCGGTTCCTCGACGTCGACCTCGCCCAGAAGGCGAACGTGACGACGGGCCAGGTCTACTCGTCCGTGATCGCCAAAGAGCGCCGGGGGGACTACCTCGGCGACACCGTGCAGGTGATCCCGCACATCACCAACGAGATCAAGGCGCGGGTCCGCGCGATGGCCGAGCCGGGCGTCGACGTCGTCATCACCGAGATCGGCGGCACCGTCGGCGACATCGAGTCCTTGCCATTCCTGGAGGCCGCCCGCCAGGTCCGTCACGAGGTGGGCCGCGAGAACGTCTTCTTCCTGCACGTGTCGCTGGTGCCCTACCTCGCGCCATCGGGCGAGCTGAAGACCAAGCCGACTCAACACTCGGTAGCGGCGCTACGCAGCATCGGCATCAGTCCGGACGCGCTGATCCTGCGCTGCGACCGCGACGTGCCCGAGTCGCTGAAGAACAAGATCGCCCTGATGTGCGACGTCGACATCGACGGCGTGATCTCGACCCCGGACGCACCGTCGATCTACGACATTCCCAAGGTTCTGCACCGCGAGGAACTCGACGCCTACGTGGTGCGGCGGCTCAACCTTCCGTTCCGCGACGTCGACTGGACCGAATGGGACGATCTGCTGCGCCGCGTGCACGAACCGCGGGAGACGGTCCGGATCGCTCTGGTGGGCAAGTACATCGACCTCTCCGATGCGTACCTGTCGGTGGCCGAAGCACTGCGGGCCGGTGGTTTCAAGCACCACTCCAAGGTCGAGATCCGCTGGGTCGCCTCCGATGACTGCGAAACGGACCCCAGAGCGGCGGCAGCGCTCAACGACGTCCACGGCGTGCTCATCCCCGGCGGGTTCGGCATTCGCGGCATCGAGGGGAAACTGGGGGCCATCAAGTTCGCCCGCAGGCACGGCATCCCGGTGCTCGGTCTCTGCCTCGGGTTGCAGTGCATCGTGATCGAGGCGGCCCGCTCGGTCGGCATCGATGACGCGAACTCTGCGGAGTTCGACCCCGACACGCCCGATCCGGTGATCTCGACGATGGCCGACCAACAGGACATCGTCGCGGGCGAGGCGGACCTCGGCGGCACCATGCGCCTCGGCGCGTATCCTGCGGTTCTGCAAGAGGATTCGCTCGTGGCGCAGGCATATCAGTCCACCAAGGTGTCCGAGCGGCACCGTCACCGCTACGAGGTCAACAACTCCTACCGCGACCGCATCGCGGAGAGCGGTCTGCGGTTCTCGGGTACCTCGCCAGACGGTCACCTGGTGGAGTTCGTCGAGTACGACGCCGCCGTGCACCCCTTCATCGTCGGCACGCAAGCGCACCCCGAGCTCAAGAGCAGGCCCACCAGACCGCATCCGCTGTTCGTCGCCTTCGTCGGCGCCGCGCTGGACTACAAGGCCGAGGAGCGGTTGCCGGTCGAGCTCGCGACCCAACGGTCCAACGGCGCCGAAGTGTCAGAGCCCGTGCGCCGTGGCTGACCACGAGTTCGCGACGGTCGACAGTGAAACCCTCTACGTCGGAAAGATCTTCGCACTGAGAGCCGACGAAGTGAGCATGCCCGGTGGTGGGACGGCGCGACGCGAGGTCGTCGAGCACTACGGCGCGGTCGGGATCGTCGCAATGGACGAGAGCAACAACGTCGCGCTGATCTACCAGTACCGGCACCCGGTGGGTCGACGGTTGTGGGAGCTTCCCGCCGGCCTGCTCGACATCGGCGGTGAGCCGCCGGCACTGAGCGCCGCGCGGGAACTCGAGGAGGAGGCGGGCCTGAAGGCCCGCGACTGGGGCGTGCTCGTCGACGTCGTGTCGGCGCCGGGGTTCAGCGACGAATGTGTCCGGATCTATCTCGCGACCGGCATCACCGACATCGGCAGGCCCGAGGCGCGCGACGAAGAGGCGGACCTCACGCTGAAGTGGTTCCCGCTGGCCGATGCCGTCGACATGGTGCTCAGCGGTGAGATCATCAATTCCCTTGCGGTGGCGGGAATTCTGGCCGCTCGGACCATCGACCGGGACGTGCAGACGTTGCGTCCGGTCGACGCGCCGTGGCCAGACAAGCCGACCCGGTTCGCCGCCAGGCGGGCCACCACGTGACGACGTTCGTCCCCGACCAATTCCCCGGTCGCTCCGCTCCTGCCCTCCGTGCACTCGACGACCAGCTTCAGGGGTATCTCGACCACCTGACCATCGAGCGCGGGGTGGCCGCCAACACGCTGAGCTCCTACCGGCGTGATCTGCGGCGTTACGTCGGGCATCTCGCGACGCGGGGCATCGACGACATCGGCAGGGTCGTCGAGGACGACGTAAGCGACTTCTTGGTGTCGCTGCGGGTCGGCGACCAGGAACAGGGCAACGTCCCCCTGTCGGCAGTCTCTGCGGCACGCGCGCTCATCGCGGTGCGCGGGTTTCACCGCTTCGCCACGGCGGAGGGGTTGACCGCCCTCGACGTGGCCCGCGCGGTCAAGCCGCCGACCCCAAGCCGCCGACTGCCCAAGAGCATCAGCATCGACGAGGTGGTCGCACTGCTGGACGGGGCGGGTGGCGACAGCGAGGCTGACGGTCCGCTCACGCTGCGCAATCGCGCGCTGCTCGAGGTGCTCTATTCGACCGGCGCGCGGATCTCCGAGGCCGTGGGCCTCGACGTGGACGACGTCGACACGCACTCCCGGTCGGTGCTGCTGCGCGGAAAGGGCGGCAAGCAGCGGCTGGTTCCGATCGGCAGGCCCGCAGTCAGTGCCCTCGACGCGTACTTCGTCCGCGGCAGGCCGGATCTGGCTCGCCGCGGCAAGGGCACCCCAGCAATCTTCCTGAACTCGCGGGGCGGTCGGTTGTCGCGGCAGAGCGCATGGCAGGTGCTGCAGGACGCCGCCGAACGGGCGGGCATCTCCGCGTCGGTGTCACCCCATACGCTGAGGCACTCGTTCGCGACGCACCTACTCGAAGGTGGCGCCGACGTCCGCGTCGTGCAGGAGCTGCTCGGCCACGCGTCGGTGACCACGACGCAGATCTACACGCTGGTCACGGTCAGTGCACTGCGAGAGGTGTGGGCCGGCGCGCATCCGCGGGCGCGCTGACGATGAGCGCACCCGAGAACCAGGTGGTGATCGTCGGTGCCGGACCGGCGGGTCTTGCGGCGGCACTCTGCCTGAGTGATCTGGCGGTGCGGTCGGTGGTGCTGGACCGCGGCCAGGTTGGCGAATCGTGGCGCTTCCGCTACGACGGGCTTCGGCTCAATACCGGCCGACAGTTCTCACACCTGCCAAAGCGCAAGTATCCCAAGGGAACTCCGCTGTTCCCGTCGCGCGACGAGGTCGTAGCGCATCTCGAGGAACACTCCACCCAACGCGGTATCGAACTGCGTGTCGACACTCCGGTCGAGCGAATCGTGCGCCGTAAACCCAGCGGCTGGGGTGTCGTCACCACGGACGGCATCGTCGATGCCGCCCACGTCGTCGTCGCGACCGGTTTTGCCCACACCCCCCACTTGCCGAACTGGCCAGGCATTGCGTCGTTCGGCGGCCGGGTGCTGCATTCGGCGTCCTACCGCAACCCCACGCCGTTCACCGGACGGCGG
>JAWWPG010000001.1:0-4151 GCA_033850885.1 Nocardioidaceae bacterium | reverse complement strand
CCGAGCTTGGTGTCGCGGGCGTCGACCTCGTGCTCCTCGATGTGGATCGAGGTGAGGATGTCCTCCTGGACGAGCCGCTGGCTGAGGATGATCGCGTCCTCGTAGTTGTGGCCCTCCCACGGCATGTAGGCGACCAGCAGGTTGCGACCGAGCGCCATCTCGGCCGCGTCGGTGCTGGGCCCGTCGGCGATCGGCGAGCCGGCCTCGACCCGGTCACCCTGACCGACCGACGGCCGCTGGTTGACGCAGGTGCCCTGGTTGGACCGCTTGAACTTGGCCAGCCGGTACGTCTCGATGCGGCCGTCGTCCTCCTTGACCTCGACGTAGTCGGCACTGACCTCGGTGACAACTCCCGCGGCCTTGGCGAGGACGACGTCGCCGGCGTCCACCGCGGCCCGGTACTCCATGCCGGTGCCCACGAGCGGGGCCTCGGCGCGGATCAGGGGAACCGCCTGGCGCTGCATGTTCGAGCCCATCAGGGCACGGTTGGCGTCGTCGTGCTCGAGGAACGGGATGAGCGCCGTACCGACCGACACCATCTGCCGGGGTGAGACGTCCATGTAGTCGACGTCGCTGCCGGGGATGTTGTCGACCTCACCACGGCGCTCGCGGACGAGCACCCGCTCCTCGACGAAGTGGTTGTCGTCGCTCAGCGGCGCGTTGGCCTGCGCGATGACGACTCGGTCCTCCTCGTCGGCGGTGAGGTAGTCGATCTGGGTCGTGACGATGCCGTCGACGACCTTGCGGTACGGCGTCTCGACGAAGCCGTAGGAGTTGACCCGGCCATACGTCGACAGTGACCCGATCAGGCCGATGTTCGGGCCCTCCGGGGTCTCGATCGGGCACATCCGGCCGTAGTGGGACGGGTGGACGTCGCGGACCTCGAACCCGGCCCGCTCACGGGACAGGCCACCCGGACCGAGCGCCGACAGGCGGCGCTTGTGGGTGAGCCCGGCCAGCGGGTTGATCTGGTCCATGAACTGGCTCAGCTGCGACGTACCGAAGAACTCCTTCAGCGCGGCGACGACGGGGCGGATGTTGATCAGGGTCTGGGGCGTGATCGCCTCGACGTCCTGGGTCGTCATCCGCTCGCGCACCACCCGCTCCATCCTGGCCAGACCGGTGCGGAGCTGGTTCTGGATGAGCTCGCCGACCGTGCGCAACCGCCGGTTGCCGAAGTGGTCGATGTCGTCGGCCTCGACGACGATCGTGCTGTCCGGCTCGGCCTGTGACCGGGTGTCCGGCAGCTCCGTCTGGCCGTCGTGCAGCGCCACGATGTAGTGGATCGCCGCGACGACGTCGTCGGTCGTCAGCGTCTGCTTGTCGAAGGGCTCCTCGCGGCCGAGCTTCTTGTTGATCTTGTAGCGACCGACCTTGGCCAGGTCGTAGCGCTTCGGGTTGAAGTAGTAGTTGTCGAGGAGCGTCTGCGCGGCCTCCTTGGTGGGGGGCTCGCCCGGACGCAGCTTGCGGTAGATGTCGAGAAGGGCGTCGTCCTGTCCGGCCGTGTGGTCCTTCTCGAGGGTCAGTCTGATCGACTCGTACTGGCCGAACTCCTCGAGGATCTTGGCCTCGGTCCAGCCGAGCGCCTTCAGCAGCACGGTGACGTTCTGCTTGCGCTTGCGGTCGAGGCGGACGCCGACCATGTCGCGCTTGTCGATCTCGAACTCCAGCCAGGCGCCTCGCGAGGGGATCATCTTCGCCGTGAAGACGTCCTTGTCGGACGTCTTGTCGATGCTGCGCTCGAAGTAGACGCCGGGCGACCTGACCAGCTGGGACACGACGACCCGCTCGGTGCCGTTGACGATGAACGTGCCGTGCTCGGTCATCAGCGGGAAGTCGCCCATGAAGACCGTCTGGCTCTTGATCTCACCGGTCTCGTTGTTCATGAACTCGGCCGTGACGAACAGTGGCGCGGAGTAGGTGAAGTCCCGCTCCTTGCATTCGTCGACGGTGTTCTTCGGCGGCTCGAAGCGGTGGTCGCGGAAGGACAGGCTCATCGTTCCCGAGAAGTCCTCGATCGGGGAGATCTCCTCGAAGATCTCCTCCAGGCCGGACTTGGTGGAGATGTCGCTGCGCCCCTGCGACTGGGCGTCGGCCACGGAGGCCTGCCAGCGGTCGTTGCCGATCAGCCAGTCGAAGCTGTCGGACTGGAGGGCGAGCAGATCCGGAACCTCGAGCGGTTCGGCGATCTTCGCGAATGACACTCGACCGGTGTCGACGGATCTGCCTGGTGAATTGTTTGCTGAACTGTTCCTACTGGCGTTGCGCGCGGCGGCCAAGAGGGGTCCTTCCGAAGCTCGCGGACTCATCCCAAAAGCGCATGCCAAGCCCACCGGTAGCCGGGTCTGGGGATGATGGGAGGCAGCGCAAAGAAGTAGCCTACCCCAAGGGCGGACTACTTACAAATCATCGACGCGCTGACTTCGGTGACACCTCTCGTTTCTCACGCTGTCTGGAACTAGAACCGCCTGTGAGCATGCCAAGCCTTCGCCGCTGAGTCAAGCGTATGCGCGGTTTCGCCCCAAGGTGTCTCGAGAGGAGACCGATCGGGCCCACTCATGAAGGTCCGCTTCACGCCAGGCCGGGCGCGGGTCCGGGTGGGGAGCCGACGGGGGCTCCCCACCCCAGTCTTCACTTGACCGTGACGGTGGCGCCGGCGGCCTCGAGGGCCTCCCGCGCCTTCGCCGCGGCGTCCTTCGGGACCCGCTCGAGGACGGCCTTCGGGGCCGCCTCGACGAGGTCCTTGGCCTCCTTCAGACCGAGGCTCGTCAGAGACCGCACCTCCTTGATGACCTGGATCTTCTTCTCGCCGGCCGACTCGAGGACGACGTCGAACTCGTCCTGCTCCTCCTCCGCCTCGGCCGCGCCGCCAGCGGCGGCGGTTGGGGCGGCGACGGCCACCGGGGCGGCGGCGGTCACGCCGAACGTGTCTTCGAACTCCTTCACGAACTCGCTGAGCTCGAGCAGGGTCATCTCCTTGAAAGCGTCGAGGAGATCCCCGGTGCTGATCTTCGCCATGGGGGCGTTTCCTTCCGTGTTGCTGGTCGGCCGGATGTCGGACGACCGGGTGGGTGGTGGTCGGTGCTGGGCGGAGGCGGCGAAGGCGTCAGCCTCCGGTGGTTTCCTCTGCAGACGACTCGGTGGGCGCCTCGTCGGTGGCAGTCTCGGTGGGCGCCTCGTCGGTGGCCGGCTCGGCCAGCGCCCCGTCGGTGGCCAGCTCAGCCGGCGCCCCGTCGGTGGCAGTCTCGTCGGCGGCGGGTTCGGTGGGCGCTTGCGCAAGAGCCTCGTCAGCGGCAGGCGCCGGTATGTCACCCGCGCCGCCCCGGAGGATCGAGGGGTCCTGCTCCGCCTTCTCCTGTAGAGCGCCCGCCAGTCGCGCGACCTGGACGAGCGGTGCGTTGAACAGGTAGGCGGCGTTTCTCAGGGATGCCAACAGGGCGCCGGCGAGTCGGGCCAACAGCACCTCACGGGACTCCAGGTCGGCGATCTTGGCGATCTCGCCGACCGTGAGCGGCAGGCCGTCGAGGATGCCGCCCTTGATGACGAGCGGGGAGTTGGTCCGCGCGAAGTCGCGCAGGCTCTTCGCCGTCTCCACCGCATCACCGGTGATGAAGGCGATCGCCGACGGGCCGACGAGCAGCTCGTCGAATCCCTCGACGCCTGCCTGCCTGGCGGCGATCTTGGTGAGCGTGTTCTTCACCACGGCGTAGCTCGCGTTGTCGCCGAGGGCCCTGCGCAGTTCCTGCAGCTGCTTCACCGTGAGTCCGCGGTACTCGGTGAGCACAGCGCCATGGGAGCTGCGGAACGCGTCCGCGAGCTCGGCGACTGCAGCTGCCTTGTCAGGCCTCGCCATGGGTCTCCTTCCAGATGTCGGGCCTCGGACCGGCGGCGATGGGTGCCCCTGCAACGAAGGGAGCCCCGTGCAGGCGCACGGGGCTCGACCATGACGGTCAGACTCGGGTCACCTGCGCGGGCCGCCCGGATGTTCGGGGCCTTCGGCTGCTCCTGTCACGGACCAGCGACCAGCGGTCTTTGGTGGGTCAAGCCTACGGCGGCGGTCAGCGCCCGGCCAAATCGCCGTACCCGCCCCACCCCGCGAATTGCGGGAAAGTGCACCTCGCGGGGGACTCCGGGAGGTGCACTTTCCCGCA
>JAWWPG010000012.1:0-115758 GCA_033850885.1 Nocardioidaceae bacterium | reverse complement strand
CCCGCCTTCGTCAGCGACACACCAGAACAAACCAAAGCCAGATACCGGTCACGGGTACCAGCAGGAATACGTCTTCGCACCAACACTCCAATCATCGAGCGTTGCTACGACCGTATGAACCTGCCCGGTTCCACCCAGCCGTCGCGTTCCTTACCACTTTCGGTTAGGGGACACGTGTGGCGCCAGTGGTGCGACGAGGTCACCCCAGGATCGTCGGGACCACCCGGGGGAAGGGGAATACCGGACCGCGAGTTCGCCTTGAATCCATCAGGAGTGGCACAATCTCCGAGGGCTCTGGTTCACGCGCCGTCGCGATGCGACGTTTGCGACCCAGCGGCCGACGACCGAGAGGAACACCGTGAAGAAAGACATTCACCCTGCCTACGTGGAGACCCAGGTGACATGCACCTGCGGAAACACGTTCACGACCCGCAGTACGGCGACCGGCGGCACGATGCACGCTGACGTCTGCTCGAACTGCCACCCGTTCTACACCGGCAAGCAGAAGATCCTCGACACCGGTGGCCGGGTGGCCCGCTTCCAGGCCCGCTACGCCAAGAAGGCTGCTAAGTAGTCCACAGCGGGGCAGCTGGCCAGCTAGGGGTTGTGGCGCCAGGCAGCCCAGCCCACCATCCAGCCATGGCTATCCCCGTAAGTTGAGTCGCCCACTTTGCGCCATCCTGGTGTCAGCAAGATGTGACGCTTCTGCGCAAAGTTGGCGTCCCAACGGCAAAGAGGTGACCGAAACGCACGTCGGAGGTGAGAGCGGATGTTCGAGGCGATTGACTCGCTCGTCGACGAGCACACCGCGCTCGAGCAGCAGCTGGCCGATCCCGACCTGTTCTCCGACCAGGCCAGGTCGCGCCGGCTGAACCAGCGCTATGCCGCTCTGACGGCCGTCGTGAGCTCTTACCACGAGTGGCAGAGCACGCTGGAGGACCTTGCCGTAGCACACGAGCTCGCGGCGGAGGACGACTCGTTCGTCGCAGAGGCGGCCCGCCTCGACGAACACCGCCAGGAGCTGGAGGAGCGGCTGCGGCGCCTCCTCGTCCCGCGCGACCCCATCGACGCCAAGGACGCGATCCTCGAGATCAAGGCGGGCGAAGGCGGTGAGGAGTCGGCGCTGTTCGCCGGCGACCTGCTTCGGATGTACTCGCGCTTCGCCGAGAACCGCGGCTGGCGGATGGAGGTGCTGGACGAGGCCCCGAGCGACCTCGGCGGCATCAAGAGCGCGACGGTCGCCGTCAAGGCGAAAGGCACGCCCGAGCCTGGCGAGGCACCGTATGCCCAGCTGAAGTTCGAGGGCGGCGTGCACCGCGTGCAGCGGGTTCCAGTCACCGAGTCGCAAGGCCGCATCCACACCTCCGCGGCAGGAGTGCTGGTGATGCCCGAGGCCGAACCGATCGATGTCACGATCGACGACAACGACCTCCGGATCGACGTGTTCCGCTCGTCCGGACCCGGCGGCCAAAGTGTCAACACGACGGACTCCGCCGTTCGCATCACGCACCTGCCCACCGGCACCGTGGTCTCCTGTCAGAACGAGAAGAGCCAGCTGCAGAACCGGGAGCAGGCCATGCGCGTGCTCCGGTCCCGGCTCCTCCAGCTGGCCGAGGACCAGGCGGCCTCCGACGCATCCTCCGCTCGACGCCTGCAGATCCGTACCGTCGACAGGTCCGAGCGCATCCGCACCTACAACTTCCCGGAGAACCGCATCACGGACCATCGCGTCGGCTACAAGGCGCACAACCTCGACCAGGTCCTCGGTGGCGAGCTGCAGGCCGTGATCGACGCGCTCGTCGACGCCGACCTCGACGAGCGCTTGTCAGCCGTCGAGTCTTCTGCAACGTGAGTGCGGAGACCCGCCGCTTCGTAGCCGAAGCCGCTCAGCGGCTCGCCCTCGCGGGTGTCGACTCACCGTGGCACGATGCCGAAGCGCTGCTCGCGTTCGTGATGCGGGCGGCGCCCGGCGTCGTACATGCCGCAACAGGCTGCCTCGACTCGGACGTGCGGAATGCCGCCTGGTCGCTGGTGGAGCGCAGGGCAACCCGGGAGCCGCTGCAGCACATCACCGGCACGGCGGGCTTCCGCCACCTGGACCTCGTCGTAGGCCCTGGGGTCTTCGTCCCGCGGCCCGAGACAGAGCTGCTGGCGGGCGCAGCCGTCGACGAGCTGAGGCGACTGGTCGGCGCCGGGGTCGACAGGCCGGTGGCCGTCGATCTCTGTACCGGGTCGGGGGCGGTGGCGGCGGCCCTCGCCAGCGAGGTTCCGCAGAGCCGGGTGACCGCCGTCGAGCTGGCGGAGCAGGCCCACGGGTACGCGGTGCGCAATGCGGCTCCGTTCGGCGTCGACGTAAGGCTCGGCGACATGGCGGAGGCGGTCAACGACCTTGCGGGGTCAGTGCACGTCGTCACCGCGAACCCGCCGTACATCCCACTCGACGCTTTCGAGTCGGTCGCCGCAGAAGCGCGGGACTACGACCCGCCGCAGTCACTCTGGGCCGGGCGCGACGGGCTCGAGGCGATCGCCGTGGTTGCCCGGGTCGCCGCCCGGCTGCTGGTGGACGGGGGGCTGGTGCTGTGTGAGCACGCCGACGTTCAGCATGAGTCAGCGCCCCGGACGTTCGCGGGTGCCGGGTCCTGGGTGGCGATCCGCGACAATCCCGACCTCGCCAACCGACCGCGCTTCGTCACTGCGCGCCGGGCGCCTCGCCGGCCGGCTGCGGCTGGCACGATATCTCTGTGAGCGACGTCTTCTCGGTGAACGACCCTGCCCAGCGAAGCACGGGCATGGCACGCGCCAGGGACTCGCTGGCGCGAAGCGGGCTCGTCGTGCTCCCCACCGACACCGTGTACGGGCTGGCGGCCGACGCCTTCGACCCGACCGGAGTACGACGTCTTCTGCGCGCCAAGGGTAGGGGGCGGGACATGCCGACGCCGGTCCTGATCGCGAGCTCCGAGGTCCTCGCCGCGCTGACCACGGGCGTGACCGCCGAGGCACGTGAGCTCGCCGACGCGTTCTGGCCCGGCGGGCTGACTCTGATCCTGCGCCAGCAGCCCAGCTTGCGGTGGGACCTGGGCGACAGCCGCGGGACCGTAGCCGTACGGGTGCCGAACCAGCCCGACACGATCGACCTGCTGACCGACACCGGGCCGCTGGCGGTGAGCAGCGCCAACACCACCGGGATGCCGCCCGCCACGACTGTCGAGCAGGCACAGGACATGCTCGGGGAGGCCGTCGACGTCTACCTCGATGCCGGTCCCGCGCCCGGCGCGAGCCCCTCCACGATCGTCGACGCGACAACCGACGTCCTCGTCGTGCGCCGCCAGGGCGTGATCGGCGTCGACGCGCTCCGGGAGGTCGTCGCCGGCCTTGAGGTCGCCGAGCCCGGCTGATGCGCGAGTACCTCCTCGTCTTCATCACGGCGTTCGCCGTGACCTACCTGCTTGCCGTGCTGGCCCGCGAGCTGGCCATGCGCCTCGGCGCCTTTGCCAAGGTGCGCGACCGCGACGTGCACGAGGTGCCGATCCCCTACTTCGGCGGCGTCGCCATGCTGGCCGGGCTCGCGGCGGCGATCCTCGTCGCGTCGAAGCTGCCGTTCCTGGGTCACACACCCGACCGGGGGCACATCTTCCACGACGCCCGAGCGATCCTGATCGGGGGCGCGGTGATCTGTCTCGTCGGTGTGATCGACGACATCTACGAGCTCGACGCGGTGACGAAGCTCGCCGGTGAGGTGATCGCGGCCGGCGTGGTCGTCATCCAGGGGGTTCAGCTGCTCTGGCTGCCACTGCCGAACGGCGGGTCGGTCTCCATGTTCACGCTGGCGGGGTCGCAGGCCGCGCTGATCACCGTCTTCATCATCGTGACGACGGTCAACGCCGTGAACTTCGTCGACGGCCTTGACGGCCTGGCCGCCGGCGTGGTCGGGATCGGGGCTCTCGCGTTCTTCTCCTTCTCCGTGCTGCTGATCTTCGTCAACGGACAGCAGATCTTCACGACAGCGGCCATGCTCACAGCTGCCCTCGCGGGTGCCTGCCTCGGGTTCCTTCCGCACAACTTCTGGCCGGCACGGATGTTCATGGGCGACTCCGGCGCCCTTCTGATCGGCCTGATGCTCGCCTGCTCCGCGATCAGCCTCACCGGTCAGTTCTCGGCGAACAACATCGACACGGGGATCGCCGGCGCCAAGGCGAGCCTGCTGCCCGAGGTGCTGCCACTGATCCTGCCGATCGCCGTGCTGGTCGTCCCGTTCGTCGACCTGCTGCTGGCCGTCGTACGTCGGACCCGGGCCGGCCGGTCGCCGTTCTCACCCGACAAGAAGCACCTGCACCACCGGCTCCTCGAGATCGGGCACTCCCAGCGCAGGGCAGTGCTCGTGATGTACCTGTGGGCCGGCCTGGTGGCTTTCGGGGTGGTCGTCGTCAGCCTCTTCTCGGGGCTCTGGTCGACGATCGGCATCGCCGCGATGGCGGTTACTGCGCTGCTGCTCACGTTCGGGCTGCCCGGTCACGCGGGAATCATCAAGCCCGAGCCGTAGCCCCTTGCACGCCTGCGGAGTGGCTGGATGGGTGGGATGATTAGGAGACTCTCAGGTGTTTGTGCTAAATTTCACAAGCAGTTCCTCCCTAGTGTCAACCCCCGACTATCGAGGATGGCCGCCATCATGACGACCAGCGCAGCGGTTTCGACGACCAGCGTCAGGCACCGCACTCCGGCTTGCAGCAGGGCCAGCGCTTGCCCCTGCGGCCGCGCCTCTCTCGGGGCGCTTGACGATGCCTGCAACGACGACGGGAGCGGCTCAGGTGGTGGGCGATGCGCATGACGATGAGCAGATCGAGCCGACCATCAACGCGTGGACCCTGGTCGGGCTCGGTGGGTTCCTCGTCGGCTGTGTCGTCGCCGGACTCGTGGTTGGGGCACTCATCGACGACGCCGAGGGGTCGTCGCCGGTGGGTGTCCTCATCGGCCTCAGCGTTGGCGTTGTCGTCGCCATCGTGGGATCGTGTGTGCGGATCGCACGCTACCTCCGCCGCTGACCCGAGACCGAGTCGGCGGTACCTGCGTACACGGAAGGCAGACAGGTGACCCTCACGACCGTGCTCGTACGTCAGCGTCGGCCCCTGCTCGTCGCCGGCCTGTTTGCGGCTGCGGGACTGTGGATCTCGATCCCGATGGGGCGCGCGCCGGTGGGCATCTTCTTCGCCGTCGGAGTCCTTCTCAGCCTGCTCAACCACGTGCTCACCGAGGTCGGGCTGGCTCGATCGCTCGAGAGCACCGGCGAGATCAGCCGCAAGCAGTTCGCGATGGGGTCGTTCGGCCGACTCGCCCTGGTCACCGCCATCGGCTTCGTGCTGGCGCTGAGCTTCTGGCCGTACGGCGCGGCGGTGTTCGTGGGGCTGGCGCTCATGCACCTGGTGCTCCTCGTCTTCACCGGACTGCCCCTTCTCAACGAGCTGCGTAAAGCATGAGCGCCAGCGTCCACACCGTGCCGCTCGCCGACACCAGCATCGAGGTCGGCCACCACATCACGGCAAAGTTCCTCGGTCTGACGTTCAACGTCGACACGATCTGGTCTACGGCGCTGGCCGCAGCCATCGTCGTCGGGCTGTGCCTGGTCGTCGCCGCCAAGTCGAGCGTGACCGCCCCCAGCAAGGTGCAGCTGGCCTGGGAGTTCATCATGACCTACCTGACGAAGGAGGTCGAGGGCTCGCTGGGGCGCGTGAACCGGTTCGTCCTCGAGCTGGCCGTCGTCCTGTTCACCTTCATCTTGCTGTCGAACTGGCTCGAGCTCATTCCCACCGGCGACAATCCGCACTACCTACCATCGCCCACGGCCGACGTCAACTTGACGTATGCGCTCGCACTGTTCGTCATCGTCGGCGTGCACATCCACAGTTTTCGGCAGAAGGGGTTCCGCGGATACTTCTCGTACTATTCCCACGGACCGAAGATCTTGATCCCGCTCACCGTCATCGAGGAGATCGTCAAGCCGTTCACCCTGGCCCTGCGGCTCTTCGGCAACATCTTCGCGGGCGGCATCATGCTCGCGATCATCGGGCTGATCCCGATCTGGGGCTTCTGGGGGCCCAACCTGCTCTGGAAGGCCTTCGACCTGTTCATCGGTGCGATCCAGGCGTTCATCTTCGCGCTGCTGACGATCATCTACTTCGGGCAGATGAGCCAGCCGAGCGATGACCACGCCGACTCGCAGCACACCGCCGGCTCTCCGGAGCCGGAGACCACCCAGCGCGAGCTGAGTGGAGCGCACTGAGCCACCCGCTCTGTCGCTGAAACAACCCTCGCACCACCGCAGCACCGGCATCATGACAAGCAGAATCTCGGTTCGGCACCCGCGCCGGGACCATCGAGCAAGGACGACAAGGAGCCACGGACGTTATGGCATCAGATGCAGCAAACCTCGACTCGGCGATCAAGACCGCCGGCGCCCTGGTAGGGGGCGGTCTCGCGCTCGGCGGCGGCGCCGTCGGAGCCGCCATCGGCGATGGTCTGGCCGGTAGCTCACTCATCCAGGGCGTGGCCCGGCAGCCGGAGGCGCAGGGCCGCCTCCAGACCCTGTTCTTCCTGACCGTCGGTCTGGTGGAGGCGGCGTACTTCATCAACCTCGCGTTCATGGCGCTGTTCGTTTTCGTGCTCGGCAAGTAACCAGGCAAGCTTGCGCGACGGACTGCTCCGAAGAGAGGGCGAGATCACATGACTAGGCCAGAGGCGGCGAGCAACTTCCTCGTGCCCAACGCGACGTTCGTCGTGGAGCTGCTCATATTCGTCATCATCTTGGTGCTGTTGGGAAGGTACGGCCTACCCCGGATCAACAAGGCGCTGACAGACCGGCAACAGGCGATCCGGCGCGAGTTCGAGGAGGCAGCCGAGGCCAAGGCAAAGGCGGAGGCGACCGAGCAGGAGTACCAGACGCTGCTCGCGAAGGCACGCCACGAGGCGGCTCGGATCCGCGAGGAAGCCCGTGAGGAAGGCGCGGCCATCATCGCCGAGATGCGCGAGCAGGCACAGGGCGAGTCCGCCCGCATCCTCCGACACGCTCACCTGCAGATCGAGGCAGAGCGCCAGCAGGTCGTGCAGCAGCTTCGACGCCAGGTCGGCACGATGGCGACCACGCTCGCAGAGCGGATCGTCGGGGAGTCCCTCGAGGACGACGAGCGCCGCAACCGCACGGTGGAGCGCTTCATCGCCACGCTGGAGAGCCAGGACTCGACAGCCTCCCGGGGGGCCAGCTGATGCAGGGGGGGTCGGCAAGAGCGCAGGAGGCGGTCGTCGCCGTGCTGGACGAGGTCCTCGCGGGCGGCGACGACGCGGCTCCGCTCGGCCGAGACCTCTTCGCGATCGTCGGCATGCTCGACCGCGAAGCGATGCTGCGTCGCGTGCTGACGGAGCCCTCGGTGGATCTCGAGGCCCGAACCGCGCTCGCGCGTTCCGTGCTGGAGGGAAAGGTCTCCAAAGGAGCATTGCGAGTCGTCGAGGCGGCCGTCGGACAGCGGTGGTCCCGTGGCCGGGACATCGTCGACGCCCTCGAGTGGTGCGCGGTCACCGCAGCGGCGAGCAAGGCGGACCAGGCGGGTGAGCTCGAGAACCTGGAGGAGGACCTGTTCAGGTTCAGCCGGGTCCTCGAGGCGTACCCGGACCTGCGCGATGCGCTTTCGGACCGGGCCGCGCCGCTGGAGGTCAAGCGCGACCTATTGGTCCGGCTGCTGGAGAAGAAGGTGAGCCGGGTGACACTCGACCTCCTCACCCAGCTGCTGACCGGCCGGCAACGATCCCTCGCTGCCGGACTGACGCACTACCAGGAGGTCGCCGCCGCTCGGCGAAAGCGCCTGGTGGCGACCGTCTGGGTGGCGCAACCGCTGAAGGACGGGCAGCGGCGTCGGATCGCAGAGCTGCTCGCCGACGTGTACTCCCGTGAGGTGCACCTCAACATCCTCACGGACCCGGCTGTCCTCGGCGGAGTCAAGGTATCGGTCAGCGACGAGGTCATCGACTCGACGATCGAGACCCGGCTGGCCGAGGCGAAACGGCTTCTCCTTCGCTGACCACGAACGAAACGACCATCTGACATGACCACAGTCGCAGAGAAGAGGCATCGCACATGACGGAGCTGACGATCCGGCCGGAAGAGATCCAGGAGGCGCTGGAGCGCTTCGTGAACGACTACAAGCCGGAGGACGCGACGCGCGAGGAGGTCGGGACCGTCGCCCAGGCGATGGACGGGATCGCACGCGTGGAGGGCCTGCCCTCGGCCATGGCGAACGAGCTGCTCGAGTTCGAGGACGGCACACTCGGCATAGCGCTGAACCTCGACATCCGGGAGATCGGCGTCGTGGTGCTCGGCGACTTCTCCGGGATCGAGGAGGGCCAGCCCGTCCGGCGTACCGGAGAGGTGCTCTCGGTGCCCGTCGGTGAGGGCTACCTCGGCCGGGTCGTCAACCCTCTCGGCCAGCCGCTGGACGGGCTGGGCGACATCGAGACGGACGAGCGGCGTCCCCTCGAGGTGCAGGCGCCCTCCGTCGTGCAACGCCAGAGCGTGCGCGAGCCGCTGCAGACGGGACTCAAGGCGATCGACTCGCTCACCCCGATCGGTCGCGGCCAGCGCCAGCTGATCATCGGGGACCGGCAGACCGGCAAGACGACCATTGCGACCGACACCATCCTCAACCAGAAGCAGGCCTGGGACTCTGGCGACCCCGAGCAGCAGGTGCGCTGCATCTATGTGGCCATCGGCCAGAAGGGGTCGACGATCGCCGCCGTCCGGGCCACGCTCGAGGAGGCGGGCGCCCTCGAGTACACAACGATCGTCGCGGCTCCCGCCTCGGAGGCGGCCGGGTTCAAGTACCTCGCTCCCTACACCGGGTCTGCGATCGGTCAGCACTGGATGTACGCCGGCAAGCACGTGCTGATCGTCTTCGACGACCTCACGAAGCAGGCCGAGGCGTACCGCGCGGTGTCCCTGCTGCTCCGCCGGCCGCCAGGTCGCGAGGCCTACCCCGGTGACGTCTTCTACCTGCACAGCCGGTTACTCGAGCGCTGCGCCAAGCTCTCCGACGACATGGGCGCGGGCTCGATGACCGGCCTGCCCATCATCGAGACCAAGGCCAACGACATCTCCGCCTTCATCCCGACGAACGTCATCTCGATCACCGACGGGCAGATCTTCCTGCAGTCCGACCTCTTCAACGCGAACCAGCGACCGGCGATCGACGTCGGCCAGTCGGTGTCGCGAGTCGGCGGAGCCGCCATGGTGAAGGCGATGCGCAAGGTCACCGGCTCGCTCAAGGTCGACCTCGCCCAGTATCGCGGCATGCAGGCCTTCGCGATGTTCGCGTCCGACCTCGACGCGGCGTCGCGCCGCCAGCTCGACCGTGGCGGTCGGCTGATGGAGCTGCTGCGCCAGCCGCAGAACTCGCCGTATCCCGTCGAGGAGCAGACGGTCTCGATCTGGATGGGGACGTCGGGACTGCTGGACGTCGTGCCCGTTGACGACGTGCTGCGGTTCGAGCGTGAGTTCCTCGACCACCTTCGGCGCGAGCATCCCGAGATCCTGCAGACCATCCGGGAGACGAAGGAGTTCCCCGACGACACGGAGTCGGCCACCAAGGATGCCTACGACTCGTTCCTCGACCAGTTCGAGACGAGCGAGGGCGGCTCCTTGAAGCCCGGCCGGGAGGAGCACCAGGCCCTGGACGACGAGGACGTCGAGCAGGAAAAGATCGTCAAGCAGAAGCGAGGTTGACGTGGCTGCTGCATCCTTGCGTGAGCTCCGAGCGCGGATCAAGTCGGTCGAGGCGACCAAGAAGATCACCCGCGCCATGGAGCTCATCGCCGCGTCCCGCATCGTGAAGGCGCAGCAGCGGGCAGCGGCGGCGACCCCGTATGCGCGCGAGCTGACCCGGGCGGTCTCCGCGGTGGCGACGTACTCCAACGTCGAACACCCGCTGACCTCCGAGCCCGAGAACCCCACCAGGGCTGCGGTGCTGGTTGTGACGAGCGACCGCGGGCTGGCCGGCGCGTACTCGTCCAGCGTGATCAAGGAGGCTGAGCGGCTCGTCCAGAAGCTGCGCGAAGAAGGCAAGGAGTCGGACCTGTACGTCGCCGGGCGCAAGGGCGTCGCCTACTACTCCTTCCGCCAGCGTGAGGTCGTGGACAGCTGGGTCGGGTTCTCCGACACGCCCGTCTACGCGAACGCCCGGGAGATCGGGGAGGCCGTGATCGAGGCCTTCATCGCGGAGGAGGGCGAGCACGCCGTCGACGAGGTGCACGTGGTCTACACGCGATTCAAGTCGATGCTGGTCCAGGAGCCGGCCGACATCCGGCTGCTCCCGCTGGAGGTGGTCGAAGGCGAGGAGAAGCCCGCCCCCGACGAGGTGCTGCCGCTCTACGACTTCGAGCCCAGCGCCACCGAAGTCCTCGATGCGCTGTTGCCGCGGTACGTCGAGAGTCGGATCTTCTTCTGCCTGCTGCAGGCCTCCGCGTCGGAGCTGGCGGCGCGCCAGCGGGCCATGAAGTCGGCGACCGACAACGCAGACGAGCTGGTGAAGAACTACACGCGCATCGCCAACCGGGCGCGCCAGGAAGGCATCACCCAAGAGATCAGCGAGATCGTCGGTGGCGTGAACGCGCTCGCCGACGCCAATGCCGGGAGTGAGTGAACCAGATGACTGCCACGCTTAGTGAGAACACTGCCGAGAAGACCCATGGGGTCGGGCGGGTCGCCCGGGTCACCGGGCCCGTCGTCGACGCGGAGTTCGCGATCGACGCGATTCCCGCGATGTACAACGCGCTCCACGTCGACCTGGAGCTGGAGGGCGAGAAGAAGACGCTGACGCTCGAGGTGGCTCAGCACATCGGTGAGGGAATGGTGCGCGCCATCTCCATGCAGTCGACCGACGGCCTGGTCCGCGGAGCCTCGGTGATCGACACCGGGATCGCGATCGACGTACCCGTCGGCGACGTCACGAAGGGCCACGTCTTCAACGTGATCGGCGAGTGCCTCAACCTCAAGGAGGGTGAGGAGCTCGAGATCACCGAGCGTTGGCCGATCCATCGACCCGCACCTGACTTCGACGCCCTCGAGCCGAAGACCGAGATGTTCCACACCGGCATCAAGGTCATCGACCTGCTCACGCCGTACGTGCAGGGCGGGAAGATCGGGCTGTTCGGCGGCGCCGGCGTCGGCAAGACGGTGCTCATCCAGGAGATGATCGCCCGGGTCGCACGCGACCACGGCGGCGTGTCCGTGTTCGCAGGCGTGGGCGAGCGCACCCGTGAGGGCAACGACCTGATCGCGGAGATGACCGAGACCGACGTCATCGGCCAGACAGCGCTGGTCTTCGGCCAGATGGACGAGCCGCCCGGCACCCGGCTCCGGGTGGCACTATCCGCTCTCACGATGGCGGAGTACTTCCGCGACGTGCAGAACCAGGACGTGCTGCTGTTCATCGACAACATCTTCCGGTTCACCCAGGCGGGGTCGGAGGTCTCGACTTTGCTGGGCCGGATGCCGTCCGCCGTCGGGTACCAGCCGACCCTCGCCGACGAGATGGGGGTGCTGCAGGAGCGGATCACCTCCACGCGGGGCCACTCGATCACCTCGATGCAGGCGATCTACGTGCCGGCCGACGACTACACGGACCCGGCACCGGCAACGACGTTCGCCCACCTGGACGCCACCACCGAGCTGTCGCGCGAGATCGCCTCCCTCGGCATCTACCCGGCGGTGGACCCGCTGACCTCGACGTCGCGGATCCTCGACCCCCGCTACATCGGCGACGACCACTACGGCGTCGCCACTCGGGTGAAGCAGATCCTTCAGCGCAACAAGGAGCTGCAGGACATCATCGCCATTCTCGGTGTCGACGAGCTGTCCGAGGAGGACAAGGTCGTGGTGGCCCGGGCCAGGCGAATCCAGCGGTTCCTCTCGCAGAACACCTACGTGGCGAAGCAGTTCACCGGCATCGAGGGTTCGACGGTTCCGCTCGACGAGACCATCGACGCGTTCAGGAAGATCTCCGAGGGCGAGTACGACCACGTGGCCGAGCAGGCGTTCTTCATGTGCGGCGGGCTCGACGACGTCGAGCGCAAGTGGTCCGAGATGCAGAAGGAGGACTGATGGCAGCCACCTTCCAGCTGGAGATCGTCTCCGCCGACAGGATGGTGTGGGAGGGGGAAGCGACGATGGTGATCGCCCGGACCCTTGAAGGCGAGATCGGTGTGCTGGCGAACCATTCGCCGCTGCTCGGCGTGCTGACTCCCGGTGTCGTCGAGATCCGGCCCGCTGAGGGCTCCGTCCAGCTGGCCGCGATCGACGGAGGCTTCGTGTCGGTCGCCAACAACCGGATCTCGATCCTCGCCGAGCGGGCCGAGATGGCCGATCGGATCGACCGTGGGCAGGCCGAGCAGGACCTGGAGCGGGCCAGGCAGAAGGACGACGACAGCGAGTCGTCCAGGCACGCAGTCGCCGCCGCTGAGGCCAGGGTGGCTGCGGCCGAGAGAGCTACCTAAGCGGGGACCACGGCTCGGGTCACGAGCGCGGAAGGAGGATCGATGCCGTGGTGGGCGGACGTACTCGACGTTGCCGGTCTGCTCGTGGTCGCGGCGCTGGCGATGCTGGTGTTCCTGTTCACCAGGCGTCGGGTTCTGAGCAGCAAGGGCGGCACGTTCGAGTGCAGCGTCCGGTTCCGCGTGCCGGCCAGGTCCTCACCCACGGGGTCGAGGGGGTGGCAGCTCGGGCTCGGCCGCTACAACGGGGAGAGCCTGGAGTGGTTCCGGGTGTTTTCCTTCTCGCCGCGGCCGAAAGCGGTCTTCGACCGGTCACTCGAGGTGGTGTCCCGTCGCAAGCCACATGGCACGGAGGCGTTCTCGCTGTACGCCGGACACACCGTCCTCGAGGTGAGGCTTTGCTCGTCGGCGACCGTCGAGCTCGCGATGGGCGACCAGGCGCTCACCGCGTTCCTCGCCTGGACCGAGGCGGCCCCACCAGGACATGAGAGGCTGCTCAACTGACCTCACCTCCACGACCAGGAGCCACTCTCGTGACCGAGCCAGAAGCCGGCGTCCCGACGCGGCTGCAGCACATCGTCCTGCTCAGCTTCCCCGACGACCTCAGCACCGCCGAGGATGCGGAGCTGAGAGCCATGGTCCGTTCGTGGCCACGAGAGATCGGGACAATGAGCGAAGCCCGGATCGGGACCGACCTGACCGGGGCGCGGACCCGCGGCTACCAGTACCTGCTGTACACGGTCTTCCCCGACACCAAGACGCTGGCGGAATATGTGGCCCACCCCGTCCACCAGCAGCTCGTGCGGTTTCTCGACGACAGGAGATGCCAGCGGCTGGCGTTCGACTACTACCTCGACGAGACGACGGACGCGTTCGCCTCACGCGGCTGAGCCACCCGGGAGGCGACCCGCCTAGGATGGCCGACATGGTCATCTTGTCGAAGATCTACACGCGGACCGGCGACGCCGGCACGACAAGCCTGGGTGACATGAGCGTCGTCAGCAAGGCGGACCTGCGGCTGGCCGCCTATGCCGACTGTGACGAGGCGAACTCGCAGATCGGCTACGCGATGGCCGTGGGGGAGCTCGATCCGGCGTTGACGAACGTGCTCTTCCGGGTGCAGAACGACCTCTTCGACGTCGGCGCGGACTTCTCCTGCCCGGTCGTCGACAACCCCGAGTTCCCACCGCTGCGGGTCGAGCAGGAGTACGTCGACCGGCTCGAGGCCTGGTGCGACGAGTTCAACGAGCCGCTGGACAAGCTGCGGTCGTTCATCCTGCCGGGCGGGACTCCGGGTGCCGCCCTGCTCCATGTGGCGCGGACCGTCGTACGACGGGCAGAGCGGGCGGCCTGGGCGGCGTACGCCGAGCACGGGGAGACGATGAACGTGCTCGCGGTCAAGTACCTCAACCGCCTCAGCGACCTGCTGTTCATCCTGGCGCGCTATGCGAACCGCGAGCGGGGCGACGTCTTGTGGGTTCCCGGCGGGGAGCGCTGACCGAACACGTGCCGTGGTCGTCCCGCGCGGCCGGTCCGTCGTCGTGCTCGACCGGCCGCTAGTCTGCCCGGGTGCGTATCAGCGGCTGTTCGGCGGTGGTCACCGGCGGCGCGTCGGGACTCGGCGCGGCGACTGCCGCGGCCTTGGCAGCAAAGGGTGCCGAGGTCTTCGGTCTTGACCTGCCCTCCGCGGTCGAGTCGGCGGAGCCGGCTGTCGGCGTCACGCTGCTGGCCGCCGACGTCACCGACGAGGACGAGGTGCGCGCGGCGGTCGCGAGGGCCGGGTCCGGAGCACCGCTGCGCATCGTCGTGAACTGTGCGGGAGTCGGGACCGCGGCCCGCATCCTGTCGAAGACCGGCCCCCACGACCTCGGCTTGTTCCGCAAGGTGGTCGAGGTCAACCTCGTGGGCACGTTCAACGTCCTCCGGCTTGGCGCCGAGGTGATCTCACAGACGGCACCCGACGAAGCCGGCCAGCGCGGGGTGATCGTGAACACGTCGTCGATCGCGGCGTACGACGGCCAGGTCGGCCAGATCGCGTACGCCGCGTCGAAGGGCGGCGTCGTCGGGCTGACGCTCTCCGCGGCCCGTGACCTCGCCAGCTTCGGCATCCGGGTCTGCACGATCGCCCCGGGCATCATCGACACCCCGATGCTGGCCGGGGTGAACGACGAGTTCCGCGAGTCGCTCGCCGCCGGGGTGCCCTTCCCTAAACGGCTGGGCCGTCCCGAGGAGTACGCAGCGCTCGCGGTGACCCTCGTCGAGCACGACTACCTCAACGGCGAGGTGATCCGGATGGACGGCGCCCTCCGGATGGCGCCGAGATAGGCCCGGCACGACACGCCGCGCCCGGCGTACGTTCGAGGCGCGGATGTATCACAGCCCTACCCTGAGCCTCATTCTCATTGAGATTTGGCAACGAAACGGCAAAGAACGGGCTGTCGATGGCAACGAGAACCCCGGGTGGCGCGTCTACTAGGCACACAACCCGGGGGCAGACGTCCTCGACGGGAGGCGTGATGGCGGTCAGGTCCACCCCGACCAGCGTGGTGAAGCTCGGTCCGCAGCTCGACGTGCGCACGGTCGCGGCAGCACGAAACGCGCTCTACTCCGTCATGGCGGACGCCACCGACGGCGTGGTCCTCGACATGTCGGGTGTCGAGACGATCGACGCCGCCGGGCTCGGGATGCTCACCGCGGCCCACCTGCGGTGCGAGCGGAGCGGGCATCGCCTCGTGCTGCGCAACTGTCCCCCCGAGATTCGCCGGGTGCTCGCCGTGACCAGGCTCAACCGGATCCTGCACCTCGACCGCGCAGACGTCCCGGTGTCCGCCTGATCGGCAGCCCCCGCGGGCGCCGCCGAACGCCGTACAGTCCTCTCATGACGGCCGCCGGGCGGGACACCCCATGGGTGATGCGCACCTATGCGGGCCACAGCTCTGCCCTCGGGTCGAACGCGCTTTACCGGCGCAACCTCGCGAAGGGCCAGACGGGGCTGTCCGTCGCCTTCGACCTTCCCACCCAGACCGGGTACGACCCGGACTCGCCGCTGGCCCGTGGCGAGGTCGGCAGGGTCGGCGTCCCGCTGCCGCACCTGGGGGAGATGCGGCACCTCTTCGAGGGCATCCCGCTCGCCCAGATGAACACCTCGATGACGATCAACGCCACGGCGATGTGGCTTCTCGCGCTCTACCGGATCGTCGCGGAGGAGCAGGGCGCCGACCCTCGCACCCTCGCCGGCACGACCCAGAACGACATCATCAAGGAGTACCTGTCACGGGGGACCTACGTGTTCCCGCCGGCCGCGTCACTGCGACTCACCACCGACCTGATCGCCTACACCGTGGGCGAGATGCCGACCTGGAACCCGATCAACATCTGCAGCTACCACCTGCAGGAGGCCGGTGCGACGCCGGTGCAGGAGCTGGCCTTCGCGATGTGTACTGCGATAGCGGTCCTCGACGCCGTACGGGACGCCGGCCAGGTCCCTCGTGAGCGCTTCTCGGAGGTGGTCGGACGCATCTCGTTCTTCGTCAACGCCGGAGTGCGGTTCGTCGAGGAGACCTGCAAGATGCGAGCGTTCGCGCGCATGTGGGACACGCTCACCCGGGAGCGCTACGGCGTCGAGGACGAGCTGGCGCGCCGGTTCCGGTACGGCGTTCAGGTGAACTCGCTGGGCCTCACGGAGGCCCAGCCGGAGAACAACGTGCAACGCATCGTGCTGGAGATGCTCGGCGCCACCTTGTCGAAGGATGCCCGGGCCCGGGCCGTCCAGCTGCCCGCCTGGAACGAGGCCCTCGGGCTACCCCGGCCGTGGGACCAGCAGTGGTCGCTGCGGATCCAGCAGGTGCTCGCCTACGAGTCCGACCTCCTCGAATACGACGACATCTTCGCCGGCTCGCGTGTGATCGAGGCCAAGGTGGCGGAGCTGGTGGCCGGCGCCGGCGCGGAGGTCGAGAGGATCCAGGCGATGGGAGGCGCGGTCGCCGCGGTCGAGTCGGGGTACATGAAGCACGAGATGGTGGCCGCACACGCCCGCCGCCGGGCGCGGATCGAGTCCGGCGAGGACCTCGTGGTCGGGGTCAACGTCTTCGTCGAGTCGGAGCGGTCGCCGCTCACCTCCGACCTGGACGCAGCGACCCAGCCCGCTCATCCGGATGCGGAGCGTGACGCGCAGTCGTCCCTGCGAGCGTGGCGAGCCTGCCGAGACGGCGCCGCGGTCGAGGATGCGCTCGACCTGCTCCGTGAGCATGCGAAGTCCGGAGAGAACCTGATGCCGGCAACCCTGGCTGCCGCGAGGGCGGGAGCCACGACCGGGGAGTGGGCGGGCGCGCTGCGGGAGGTCTTCGGCGAGTTCCGAGCACCGACGGGCGTGAGCGGGGCCGCGGGGGCAGCGATCGGCTCCTCGGACGGAGCCCTGGCCGCGGTCCGTTCGCTGGTGCGCCAGACCGGGGAGGAGCTCGGCGGTCGGCTGCGACTGCTCGTCGCGAAGCCCGGGCTCGACGGGCACAGCAACGGTGCCGAGCAGATCGCCGTCCGGGCCCGAGACGTGGGGTTCGAGGTGATCTACCAGGGGATCCGGCTCACGCCGGACGAGATCGTCGCCGCAGCCGTGGCCGAGGATGTGCACTGCGTGGGCATCTCGATCCTCTCGGGCTCGCACCTGGAGCTGGTGCCCGCTGTCGTCCGCGGGCTGGACGCGGCAGGCGCCGGCGACGTGCCGGTCGTCGTGGGTGGGATCGTGCCCGCGTCCGATGCTCGAGAGCTGCGTAGGCTTGGCGTCTCGGCCGTCTTCACGCCCAAGGACTACCTTCTCACCGACATCCTGGCGCAGGTCGTCCACCAGATCCGCTTGTCCAACCACCTCCCCTGACCACTACCGCGCCGCTGTCGGCGGACACTCGTGAGACGCAGGGCGGCTGCTCGGATGAGCACAGCTGCCCAGGGTCAGAGCAGGCGGTCGAGGGTGCGGAGCTTGTTCGTGGCGTCGAGGGCTGCCACCTTGTAGGCCTCTGACAGGGTCGGGTAGTTGAACACCGTGTTGACGAGGTAGTCCACCGTGCCGCCACAGCCCATCACGGCCTGGCCGGTGTGCACGAGGTCCGTGGCTCCGGTGCCGAAGATGTGGACGCCGAGGATCGAGCGTTCGACGGCATGCACGATGAGCTTGAGCATCCCGTAGGAGTCGCCGACGATCTGTCCCCGGGCGAGCTCGCGGTAGCGGGACAACCCCACCTCGTAGGGAACGGACTCTGCGGTGAGCTCCGACTCGGTGGCTCCGACGTACGAGATCTCCGGGATCGTGTAGATCCCGATGGGTTGAAGCGCCGTCAGGCTGTGCGTGTCCTCTCCCATCGCGTGCAGCGCCGCGAGCCTGCCCTGTTCCATGCTCGTCGCAGCGAGAGCCGGGAATCCGATGACGTCGCCCACCGCGTAGATATGCTCAACGCCCGTCCGGTACGACGCGTCCACCTCGATCCGGCCGCGCTTGTCGGCCGTGATTCCCGCCTTGTCCAGGTCGAGCTGGCTGGTCGCACCCTGTCGGCCGGCCGAGTACATCACGGTCTCGGCCGGGATCCGCTTTCCGCTCGCCAGGCTGGTGATCGTCCCATTCCGGCCGATCTCGACCTTCTCCACCTGCTCCCCGAAGCGGAAGGAGACCGCGAGGTCGCGCAGGTGGAACTGCAGCGACTCCACGATCTCCTCGTCGCAGAAGTCCAGCATGCGCGGACGCTGGTCGACGACTGTGACGCGGGTACCGAGTGCTGCGAACATCGACGCGTACTCGATCCCGATGACCCCAGCACCGACGACGAGCATCGAGGAGGGGATCGACTCGAGCGACAAGATGCCGTCGGAGTCCACTACGTGCTGGTCGTCGAACTCGATCTGGGACGGTCGCGCCGGCTGGGTCCCTGGCGCTAGCACGATCTTGTCGGCGGAGACGATGACGTGCTCGTGGCCGTCGACCCGCATCGTGTGCGGGTCCACGAACGTGGCGGTCCCGGCGAGCAGCTGGATGTGGTTGCGGAGCAGCTGGCTGCGCACCACCTCGATCTCGCGCCCGATGACGTGCTGGGTGCGCGCCGTCAGGTCCGAGACGAGGATCTCCTCCTTGAGGCGGTAGCTGGCGCCGTACATGTCCCGCTGCGCGAGGCCGGTCAGGTAGAGCACGGCCTCGCGCATCGTCTTGCTCGGGATCGTCCCGGTGTTGATGCAGACGCCCCCGACCATGTCCCGCCGGTCCACGACCGCGACCCGCTTGCCCAGCTTGGCCGCGGCCACGGCGGCCCGCTGCCCACCGGGACCGCTCCCGATGACGAGCAGATCGTAGTCGTACGGATGGTTCGTCACGTGTTCATCGTCGCCAGGGTGCGACGTTAGTGCAACCGTGCGGCCCGGCCGCCCCGTGCAGCCGGCGTCAGAAGCTGTCGGTCAGGTAGCACCGGGACGCGAACGCCGACTCCAGCAGGCCGTCATGGACGGCGCTGCCACCCGTCATCAGCGCGGCGGTCCTCAGCGTCGCCACCGGAGTGCCGGCGTACAGCGCAGCGAAGCCGTTCGGCCCGAGGCGCACCGGGTCGGTCGCCGTATCGTCGGCGGGCAGCAGCTCCCCGGTACCGTCGGACACCCGGAGCCGGAACGAGCCCGCGCCCGCATCGAGCCACGGATCCTCGAGGGTGAGGGGTACGTCGGCGGTGACCCCGAGCGGAAAGCCCCGCCCGGAGACCGCGGCGCGCGGATCGACGATCCGGAGCAGCCAGCGGTCCTCCGACACGTCGAGGTCCGCCTTGTCACCCAGGACCCAGTGGATCGGGTCGTGGGCGGGCTGGTAGCTGTGCACGCGGCGGGCAACCGATGAGCCGGATCCGACGATCGACCACAGTGCCCGGGTCGTCTGTGCGCTCTGGGCCGCCAGCCGCTCGACGCGCAGGTCGCCCCCTTCCCAGGCATAGACCAACACCCCGTCCTCCGCGAGGTAGCAGAAGTTGTCATCGTCGGCGAGCATCTCCCGCACATCGGCCTGCGTCAGGTCGAGCGGTCCGCAGGCGCGGCTCCGCTGTGACGACGTCCGCAGGCAGTGCACGATCTCGTCGGTGTCCTCGAGCGTCGCTCGACGTACCCGAACCGTCGAGGCACCGAGGCGGCGAAGCCCCTCGGCTGCGAACGTGGTCCGGGACATCGCGCCGGCCATCTCCCAGCCGAGTCTCCGGTACGGCGGCACGGCGGCCGGGAACAGCACCGACAGCACGTCTCCGAGCTCCGCGGCCCGGTGGAGGACCGCGGTCATGAGCAACGTGGCGACGCCGCGCCCGCGCCACTCCGGAGCGACAACCACCCCGGCCACGCCCGCCATCGGCAGCGACCGGCCACCCCAGAACTGGCGGTAGTCATGGATCCTGGCAGTCGCGACGAGCCGTGAGCCGTCGTCGACGCCGATCGCCCGTCGGGCGGCGATGCTCTGTTCGAAACGCGTCTCCCACCAGGACCGGGAGTCCTCGGCCAGCGCGCCGAAGGACCGATGTCGGACGTCGAGAACCTCGTCGCGGTCAGCCAGCACGAGGTCGCGCACTCGGGTCTTCGCCATACGCACGAACCTATCGGGGCCCGCTAGCCTGTTTTCGTGCAGTCACCGTCGCCTTACCTGACGCCGGCTGGTCCAGCGGGCTCGCGGTGAGCGATCTCTTCTGTCCGGCGACCCTCATCGTCGCCCGGCACGGCCAGGCGACCTACGACGAGCCAGGTGTCGGCAGCGACGACGGCGGCTGGCTGACCGACCTCGGCCGCAAGCAGGCGACCGCGCTGGCCCTCGACCTGGCCGATCGTAGGGTCGCTGCGATCTGGTGCAGTGACATGTCCCGAGCGGTGCAGACCGCCGAGATCGTCGCCGCCACGCTCGGTGCCCCGGTCCGCGTCCGGCGAGACCTCCGCGAGGCGGCGATGGGTGGCTTCGTCGGCCAGCCCGACCCGGACGCTCTGTTCGACAGCATCTTCATGCGGTGGCTCGACGGCGACCTCGCGGCTTGTCCTCCCACCGCCGAGACGGGAGCCGACGTCGTACGACGGATGAGCGCCGAGCTGGAGTCGGCGGCCGACCAGTTCCGGGGCGAGACCGTCCTCGTTGTCAGCCACGGCGGCGCGATCTCTGTGACCGTGCCCAGGCTGGCCAGGAACGTGCCCCCCGACTACGCCCGCGGCCGGCTGCCCGCGAACTGTGCGACCTGCGAGGTCACGGCTGACGCAGATGGGTGGCTGCTGCGCACCTGGGCCGGTGCGCCGGTCTAGCCGGACCCCGTCCCGTCCCGGCTTGCATCTCGGCTCCTTGGGCGGTCACGTGTCTCGTCAGGGGAGTCGGCGAGGCGAATAGGATGGCCGATGGTCACCGTCGCAGGGGCGTGACCCGGGCTCAGGAGGGCTGCTCGAGATGTCAGCCGGTCGTGTCGTCGTGGTGGGTGCCGGCGTGATCGGGCTCACGGCGGGCGTCCGGCTGGCCCAGGCGGGCTTCGAGGTAGAGGTGCTGGCGCGGGAGATGCCGCTCGAGACGACGTCCGCCGTCGCCGCTGCGATCTGGTACCCCTACCTGATCCGGCCCCTCGACCGGGCCTTCGAATGGGCGGGTCGAAGCCTTGCCGAGTTCGAACGGCTGGCCGACGAGCCCGGTGCCGGGGTCGCCATGAGGCAGGGGAGCGAGCTCCTGCGCGAACCGGCGGCCCAGCCCTGGTGGTCGCCACTGGTGCCCGGGCTCCGACCGCTCGACTCCGTTCCCCCCACCTTTGCCGGTGGCTGGTCCTTCGTCACCCCCGTTGTCGAGATGCCGCTCTACCTCGGCTGGCTGCAGGCGCGCCTCGAGGCCCTCGGCGGGTCCATGACCCGGGTCGCGCTGTGGGCGCTTCCAGATGATGCCGGGGTTGTCGTCAACTGTGCCGGGCTGGGAGCCCGCAGCCTGGTGGGGGACCGGAGCCTGAGCCCGGTTAGCGGTCAGGTGCTCGTGATGACCCAGGTCGGGCTCGAGTCGTGGGTCCTCGACGGAGCCGGGCTCACCTACGTCGTACCACGCTCCCACGACGTCATCCTGGGAGGCACCGACATCGCGGGCGACTGGGACACCAGCCCGGACCCGGGTGCGGCCGCCCAGATCCTCGGGCGGGCGACGGCGCTGGTCCCCGAGCTCGCCGAGGCACACATCGTCGCGCAACGGGTGGGACTGCGCCCCGCGCGGCCCGAGGTCCGCTTGGACGTCGAGCAGACGTCAGTGCACAACCGGGTCGTGCACTGCTACGGGCACGGCGGGGCAGGGGTCACCGTCTCCTGGGGCTGCGCGGACGAGGTCGTGACGCTCGTCCAGCAGCTGGTGCCTCAGCGAAGGGCCGTCCCCGTCCCGGCCAGGCGTGCTCCGGATCAGAAGAGCCGGGCGGTCGGGTCGTCCATCCCGCGCAGCTCGTCGTAGTCGACCACGACGCAGGTGATCCCGCGGTCGGTGGCGAGGGTCCGGGCCTGTGGCCTGATCTCCTGGGCGGCGAAGATCCCGCGCACGGGCGCGAGGAGCGGGTCGCGGTTGAGCAGGTCGAGATAGCGGGTCAGCTGCTCCACGCCGTCGATCTCGCCGCGTCGCTTGACCTCCACGGCCACGGAGCCGGCTCCCTCCCGGCAGAGCAGGTCCACCGGTCCGATGGCGGTGGGGTACTCACGCCGTACCAGCGAGAGGCCGGTGCCAAGCCGGGTCGGGTGGTCCGCCAGCAGCTCCTGGAGATGCCGCTCGACTCCGTCCTTCTGCAGACCGGGGTCGACGCCCAACTGGTACGACGAGTCGCTCAGCACCTCCGCGACAAGGATGCGCAGGGTGTCACCGCCTTTCGCCTCCACCACCCATTCGACAGCGCCATCCTCCGAGTGGCCCTCGATCAACGTGCACGGGGGAGACATCCAGTTCAGCGGCTTGTACGAACCGCCGTCGGCGTGCACCAGCACCGAGCCGTCCGCCTTCACGACGATCAACCGGGTCGCCATCGGCAGGTGCGCCGTGAGCCGCCCGGCGTAGTCCACCTGGCAGCGGGCGATGACGATGCGCACGACGCCAAGTCTCCCGTGCTACCTGTTTGGTATCCAGAGCGGGGCTCGTGACAGACTCGCGGGATGGCACGAGAGTTCACCACCGTCGGCGTCGTGGGACTCGGCACCATGGGTGCCGGGATCGCCGAGGTCTTCGCCCGCAACGGTTTCGCCGTCGTCGGGGTGGAGCAGGGCGACGAGCAGCTCGAGCGTGGGCGGGCTCACGTCCGGCACTCGACCGACCGGGCTGTCGCGCGGGGAAAGCTCGAACCGGATGAGCAGCAGGCGATCTTCGACCGGCTCACCTTCAGTACGTCGCTCACCGACCTCAAGGACTGCGACCTCGTCGTCGAAGCCGTGGTCGAGCGGCTCGACCTCAAGCGGAGCGTGTTCCAGCAGCTCGACGAGATCGTCCGGCCGGATGCGGTGCTCGCCACCAACACGTCGTCGCTGAGCGTCACCGAGATCTCGGCCGCGACCTCCCAACCCGGGCGCGTGATCGGGATGCACTTCTTCAACCCGGCACCCGTGCAGCAGTTCGTGGAGGTGATCCGGACCGTCGTGACCGAGCCCGCGGTCGTGGAGGAGATGAAGGGGCTCGCTCGCCGGCTGGGCAAGAACCCGGTCTCGGTGGGTGACCAGGCCGGGTTCATCGCCAACGCGCTGCTCTTCGGCTACCTCAACCACGCGGTCTCCATGTTCGAGAGCCACTACGCCACGCGGGAGGACATCGACGCGGCCATGAGGCTCGGCTGCGGCTACCCCATGGGTCCACTCGCGCTCCTCGACCTGATCGGCCTGGACACGGCGTACGAGATCCTCGAGACCATGTACCGGCAGGGGCGGAACCGCCTCCACGCTCCGGCCCCCATCCTCAAGCAGATGAGCACCGCCGGCCTGCTCGGCCGCAAGACCGGCCGCGGCTTCTACACCTACCAGGCACCCGACAGCCCGGCTGTCGTCGACGACGCTCTGACGCCGGCGGCGGGGTCGAGACCCGAGCTCGTCCGGCCGATACGGCGGGTGGGAGTCGTCGGCTCCGGCACCATGGCGACCGGCATCGTGGAGGTGTTCGCGAAGGCGGACATCGACGTCACGTATGTCACCCGGAGTCCCGAGAAGGTCGCGGCGCTCCGCGAGAACCTCGACCGGAGTCTGCAGAAGTCCGTCCAGCGAGGCAGGCTCGACGAGCCGGCTCGGGTCGCGGCACTTGCGAGGGTCCAGGGCTCCACCAGGCTCGACGACCTGGCCGATGTCGACCTCGTGCTGGAGGCCATCGCGGAGGACCTCAGTGTCAAGAGGGCCTTGTTCGAGAACCTCGACGAGATCTGCCGGCCCGGTGCGATCCTGGCGACCACGACGTCCTCCCTTCCGGTGATCGAGCTGGCCACGGTCACGGGCCGACCGTCCGACGTGGTCGGCATGCACTTCTTCAACCCCGCCCAGGCGATGGAGCTTGTCGAGGTGGTCTCGACGGTGTCGACGGGCGCGGACGTCTCCGAGACCGTGCGGGCCCTGTGTCTGGCCATCGGCAAGCACCCCGTCTCCTGCGGCGACCGAGCCGGCTTCGTCGTCAACTCGCTGTTGTTCCCCTACCTCAACGACGCCGTCCGGATGCTCGAGGCTCATTACGCCGACGCGGACGACATCGACACGGCGATGAAGCAGGGCTGTGCGCTGCCGATGGGGCCGTTCGAGCTCCTCGATGTCGTCGGGAACGACGTGTCACTGACGATCCAGCGACAGCTGTACCTCGAGTTCCGCGAACCAGGCTTCGCGCCGGCTCCACTGCTCGAGCACATGGTGACCGCCGGCTACCTCGGGCGGAAGACCGGCCGAGGCTTCCGCGTCTACTCGCCGCGCTGAGCCGGTGACCAGCAAGCGGATCCGGTCGAACTCGGTGCTGCCCGCGCGTCGCGAGGCATTGGCACTGTCGACCGCTGACGGCCTGAGCCTGGTCGGGGAGGTCGCCCTGCCACCCGAGGCCGAGCCGGTGGCGACCATGCTGTGCCTGCACCCGCTCCCGACCCATGGCGGCATGATGGACAGCCAGATCTTCCGCAAGGCGGCGGCCAGGCTGCCGGCCCTGGCAGACATCGCGGTGGTCCGGTTCAACACTCGTGGCACGCAGAGCGCCCACGGTGTCAGCCAGGGTTCCTTCGACGAGGGCGTGGGGGAGCGCTTCGACGTCGGGGCAGCCGTCGAGTATGTCGAGTTCGCGGAGCTTCCGTGCTGCTGGGTCGTCGGCTGGTCGTTCGGTACCGACCTCGCGCTGAAGTACGGTAACGAGGCGGTCGTCGTGGGGGCGGTCCTGCTCTCGCCGCCGCTGCGTTTCGCGACCGACAAGGACATGGCCGCCTGGGCGGACTCCGGCAAGCCCGTAGTCGCGATCGTGCCGGAGTACGACGACTACCTTCGCCCCGAGGAGGCGCGACAGCGCTTCGCCGCGATTCCGCAGGCCGAGGTGGTCGCCGTACCCGGGGGGAAGCACCTGTGGGTGGGACAAGCCGATCTCGTGCTCGACCTCGTGGTCGAGCGGCTCAACCCGAAGGCCGCCCCCCTTCCCACGACCTGGGACGGGGAGATGGAGCACGAGTCCCCGAAGGTTCTCGGCGGTTGAGGCGGGGCCAACGGCAAGCGCGGCTGCCAGCCCGGCGACGTCGGTCAGGACGCGTCCTGCCTGCGCACGACGACCTCCCGGAAGAGCAGCAGGCAGGCCGCCGCGAGCGGAATGGCGAGTAGCGCGCCGACCACACCCAGCAAGGTACCCCCGAGCAGCACGGCGACGACGGTGACAACGCCGGGTACGTCGACCGAGGACCGCATGATGCGCGGATAGATCACGTAGTTCTCGATCTGCTGGTACACGATGTAGAACACCACGCACGCGATGCCCACACTGAGCGAGGTGGCGAAGCCGATGACGGACACGAGGGTGGCCCCGATGGTGGCCCCGATGAGCGGGATGAAGTCGAGCACCATGATCACCAGCGCCAGCGCGAGCGCGTACTTGCCGAGGCCGGCGAACAGGAGGAACAGGAACGAGGTCGTGCCCGCGCAGAGCGCGACGAAGAACGCGCCGGCCACGTAGCCCCCGACCCGCCGGAGGATCTCGTCGCCCAGCTGGCTCACTCGAGGACGCCGCGAGGCCGGGGCAAGGGAGTAGCACGCGTTCTTGATCTGTGGCAGCGCCGCCAGGAAGTAGAGCGTCAGCACGAAGACGAGGAAGGCGTTGAGCAGCGCGCTGAGCACAGCGATGCCCACGGTGAAGAGACTTCCGAACGCGGTCTGCGCGAGCGAGGGGTCCTGCAGCTTCTTGTTGAGCTTGGCGATGACGTGGTACCGGTTGTCGAGGCTCTTGATCGTCCTGTTCTTGCTCAGCGAGTCGAGCCACCCCGGCGCGTTGTTGATGATCGACGTGACCTGGTCACGCAGTACGGGGACCAGCGACACCACGAACAGGGCGATGACGGCCACGACGAAGAGCGTGACCGCGAGGACCGCCCAGCGCCGCTTCAGCCCCTTCCGCTCGAGCCACTCGACGATCGGGTTCAGCCCGACGGCGAGGAAGATCGCGACGATCACCAGGACGATGACCGACTCCGCTGCCCGGATCGCCAGCCCGGCAGCCAGCGCCACCAGCAGGCCGAGCCCCGTCCAGAACCCCCGGTAGAACGGGGAGTGTCGCGAGATCGGGGGGCCTGGCCGGCCGAACGGGTGCTCCTCCGGGTCGGGCTCCGCCGACGGCGGGTCGGACGCCTGCCGGGTCAGCGACACCCCGGCGGAGGCATTGGAGGGCGTCGCTGACCCGGTGCCGGACAGGTTCTCCAGCGGATGCGGGGAGTCCTCTCGCGCAGCCATGGGGTCAACCATGGCATAACCGGACGGATCCCGGCCCTGGTCAGGCTGGGCTGGACTTCCCCTCCTCCTCGGCGGCATCGTCGGCGGCGCCAGGTGCGGCGTCGTCGTCCGCGTTGGAGAACGACTTGAGCACGTCCTGGAGCTGACCGAGCTGTGCGACGATCCCGTCGCGCCTCGCCTGCAGGACCTCGACCTCGCGCTGGGTTCCCGTCAGCTGCCGGTCGGCGTCAGCCTGGGCGTTGCGCACGATCTGCTCGGCCTGTTTGCGGGCCGCCGTCACGATCTGCTCGGCCTCCCTTCGGGAGCGAGCCAGGGTCTTCTCGCTCTCGCCGGTGGCCTGTTCGCGGTGCTTGGTCGCAGTGGCGATGGCCTCGCGGGCCCTCGTCTCCGCGCTGGCCGCTCTCGCCTCCGTCTCCTGGACCAGCCGGCTGGTCTCGGCAACGGCGTTCGAGTGGTGGTCGGCGGCCTCCTTGGTGAGCCGCTCCTTCTCGACGGCCAGCATCCGGCGGGCCTCCATCGTCTCGCGGTCCGCCGCCGCCCGCAGCTGCTCGGTCTCGCGCTTGGCCGCCGTCCGCAGGGAGTTGACCTCCTGCTGCGCGGCCAACCTGAGCTGCTCGGCCTCCCGCTTGGCCGACGCCAGGATGTCCTGCGACTCGGTCCGTGCCAGCGACCGCTCCTGCTCCGCCTCCGCGAGCACCGAAGCGCGACGCTCGTCGATCTCCTGCATCTGCACGGTTCGGATGTCGGAGGCTTCCTTCTCCGCATCGGCACGCAGGGCAGCGGCTTCGAGGAGTACGCGGCTGCGGGACTCGTCGGCCGCCTGCTGCGCCCGGCTCCGCAGGGCGTCCGCCTCCTCCTGCGCAAGGCGAAGCACCGCGGCGGCACGACCGCCGAGTCCGGCGTACGTCGGAGTGTCCGTCTCGGACAACCGGGCCTCGAGCTCGGCTACCTTTCCCCGCAACCGGACCGCTTCCTCCTCGAAGTGGCTGCTGGCGATTGCCCGGGCCGACTCCATCGAGGCGACGAAGGCGTCCACGGCCGCCTTGTCGTAGCCCCCGCGGCGCACAACGGGGAACACAGGGCGGTCCCATGGCGGAGGGCTCGCGGGCCCGTTAGGTGGCTCGCTGGCTCGGCCACCCTGCTCGGGTGCCGCCTCTGCGGGACCCGGCTTGGACTTGCCGGTTGACGGCGGCTCGAAGATGGACAGTCCGTGCCGCGGCGAGCGTGGCTGATCGGTCATCGTGGTGGCACCCCTCGTGTTACACGCCTCTGAACCTGTTGATCGCCTCCAGGTGGCGTTCCCGGAAGTCATTGTCGCGAACCCCAAGGCCAGCCTCAGGTGCTAGGCACAGTACGCCCACTTTGCCTTGGTGCTGGTTCTTGTGTACCTCAAAGACAGCCTCTCCCGTACCACTGAGGGGGTGTGTCTTGCTGAGCGTCGGGTGAACGTGGCCCTTGGCCACTAGCCGGTTGGCTTCCCACGCCTCCCGGTAGTTCGCGAAGTGCGAGCCGATGATCCGCTTGAGGTTCATCCAGAGGTAGCGGTTGTCGAACTCGTGGAGGTAGCCCGACGTGGAGGCGCACGTGACGATGGTGCCGCCGCGGCGGGCCACGAACGTCGAAGCGCCGAAGGTCTCCCGGCCGGGGTGTTCCAGCACGATGTCGGGGTCCTCGCCACCGGTGAGCTCGCGGATGCGGGCCCCGAATCGCCGCCACTCGGTGGGGTCCTGGGTGGTCTCGTCCCGCCAGAACCGGTACCCATCGGCTCGGCGGTCGATGATCAGCTCTGCACCCATCGCCTTGCAGACGTCCACCTTGTCGGACGAGGAGACCACGCACACCGGGGTGGCGCCGCCGTTCAGGGCAAGCTGAGTGGCATAGGACCCGAGCCCGCCGGAGGCGCCCCAGATCAGCACCGTGTCGCCCTGTTTCATGTGGGCGCCGTTCGACGAGACGAGCTGGCGGTACGCCGTCGAGTTGACGAGTCCTGGACAGGCCGCCTCCTCCCAGGTGAGGTGCGCGGGTTTGGGCATCAGCTGGTTGGACTTGACGAGGGCCACCTCGGCGAGGCCGCCGAAGTTCGTCTCGAATCCCCAGATCCGCTGCTCCGGGTCGAGCATGGTGTCGTTGTGGCCGTCCGGGCTCTCCAGCTCGACCGAGAGGCAGTGCGCGACGACCTCGTCGCCTGGCCCCCAGGTGTGCACGCCGATCCCGGTCCGCAGGACGACCCCGGCGAGATCGGACCCCACGACGTGGTAGGGCAGGTCGTGGCGCTTGGACAGCGCCGACAGCCTGCCGTATCGACGCAGGAACGCGAACGTCGGGATCGGTTCGAAGATGCTGGTCCACACGGTGTTGTAGTTGATCGCCGACGCCATCACGGCGATCAGGGCCTCCCCAGGCCCGACCACGGGAAGCGGGACGTCATCGAGATGCAGGCTGAGCCGGGGGTCCTTGTCGGCGGCGTCGAGGCCGGCGAACATGTCGACCTCGTCCTCGTGGACCGTCACCGCGCGGTACGACTCCGGCAACGGCAGTGCGGCGAAGTCCCCGGCCGCCGTGTCGCCGGCCATGATGGCGCTCAGGATCTCCCGCACGAACTGTCCCTTCCTGGTGGCCGGCTGCCTGGTGACACTAGCGGTCCACCTCGGCGGCGCCGTCGGGCGCCGGCTCGACCAGCTCGACGAGGACACCGCCCGCGTCCTTCGGGTGGATGAAGTTGATCCGGCTGCCGGCGGTGCCGCGCCGCGGCTCGTCGTACAGCAGCCGCATCCCCTGGGTCCGGACCGCAGCCATCGCCTCGGCGATGCTCGACACACGGTAGGCGACCTGCTGGACGCCCGGGCCCCTCCTCTCGAGGAAGCCGGCGATGCTCGAGCCCTCGTCGAGTGGCGCCAGCAGCTGCAGGAGCGTCTGCGAGCCGCCTACCGACACCATGGCTTCCGCGACGCCCTGCTCCTCGTTGACCTCGCGATGCACCAGGCGGAAGCCGAAGCTGTCCCGGTAGAACGCGATCGCCTCGTCGAGATCCGGCACGGCGATGCCCACGTGGTCGACGGCGGTGATCAGGCCTGGAGGGAACATGTCCATATCGTCCTGGATCGCTGGTGTGATAGCCAAACGCGGACGGTATCGTTCAGAGCGAGAACGAGTCGACCTGGAGGATCTGATGGCTGTAAACGTAATCGTCGGTGGGGCACGGACGCCGATCGGGCGCTTGTTGGGCGGGTTCAAGGACCTCGCGGCCACGGACCTCGGAGGTGCGGCCATCAAGGGCGCCCTCGAGAAGTCGGGCGTCTCGCCCGATCAGGTCGACTACGTGATCATGGGTCAGGTGCTGCAGGCCGGCGCGGGGCAGATCCCGGCCCGTCAGGCGGCGGTCAAGGGTGGCATCTCCATGAGCGTCCCGGCGATCACCATCAACAAGGTCTGCCTCTCGGGCATGAACGCGATAGCCCTCGCCGACCAGCTGATCCGGCTCGGCGAGTGCGAAGTCGTCGTGGCCGGCGGGATGGAGTCGATGACCAACGCGCCCCACATGATGACGAAGTCTCGCGAGGGATACAAGTACGGCGACGTCACGGTCCGCGACCATATGGCGTACGACGGGTTGTGGGACGTCTTCACCGACCAGGCCATGGGCGCGCTCACCGAGAAGCGGAACTCGAGCGGCGAGGAGCTGACCCGCGAGGAGCAGGACGCCTTCTCCGCGCGGTCGCACCAGCGGGCGGCGAGCGCATGGAAGAACGGCCTCTTCACCGACGAGGTGGTGCCGGTCGAGGTGCCGCAGCGCCGAGGCGACCCGGTCGTGGTGGCAGAGGACGAGGGCATCCGCGGCGACACCACCGTCGAGTCGCTCGGCAAGCTGCGGCCAGCCTTCTCCAAGGACGGCACGATCACGGCCGGCTCCTCGTCGCAGATCTCCGACGGCGCCTGTGCGGTCGTCGTCATGAGCAAGGCGAAGGCCGAGGAGCTCGGGCTCAGCTGGCTGGCCGAGATCGGCGCCTCGGGCCAGGTCGCCGGTCCCGACTCGACGCTGCAGTCACAGCCGGCGAACGCGATCGCGCAGGCCTGCGAGAAGGAGGGCATCTCGCCGGCCGACCTCGACCTGGTCGAGCTCAACGAGGCGTTCGCGGCCGTCGGCATCGCCAGCGCGGCAGAGCTCGGGCTCAGCGAGGACAAGGTCAACGTCAACGGTGGTGCGATCGCCGTGGGACACCCCGTCGGCATGTCCGGTGCGCGGATCGTCCTGCACCTTGCGCTCGAGCTGCAGCGCCGCGGCGGCGGGATCGGGGCCGCGGGCCTGTGCGGCGGCGGCGGACAGGGCGAGGGCCTGATCATCCGCGTGCCCGCGGCGTGACCCAGCCCGGCGCGAGCGGGTCCGCGTCGGGTCACCCGGGTCAGGTGATCGGCCGGCGTCTCGGTCGACAGGCGTCGGTCGCAGATCTCGTCGCGATGGCGAAGGCAGGTGACCCGCGAGCGGTCGCCAGGCTGATCTCGCTCGTCGAGGACGCCTCGCCACTGCTTCGCGAGGTGACGGAGATGCTCGCTTCCCACACCGGCCATGCCCAGATCATCGGCATCACCGGGTCTCCCGGCGTCGGCAAGTCGACGACGACCGCGGCCCTCGTGACGGCTTTCCGCAACGAGGGCAGGCGGGTCGGCGTACTGGCCGTGGACCCGTCGTCGCCGTTCTCCGGCGGCGCGTTGCTCGGCGACCGGGTGCGCATGCAGGATCACGCGACGGACGGGCAGGTCTACATCAGGTCCATGGCGACCCGGGGTCGGCTCGGGGGACTGGCCTGGGCGACGCCACAGGCGCTTCGCGTCCTCGATGCGGCCGGCTGCGAGGTGATCGTCGTCGAGACGGTCGGGGTGGGACAGTCCGAGGTGGAGATTGCGGGCCAGGCGGACACCACGCTGGTGCTGCTCGCGCCGGGAATGGGCGACGGGATCCAGGCCGCGAAGGCGGGGATCCTCGAGATCGGCGACATCTACGTTGTCAACAAGGCGGACCGCGACGGCGCCCACCAGGTGGTCCGCGAGCTCCGGTCGGTGCTCAGCCTGGGAGCCGCCGACTCGGACTGGCGCCCCCCGATTGTGAGCACCGTGGCGCAGACCGGCGAGGGCATCGACAAGCTGGTGGTCGCCATCGGACGGCACTGGAGCATGCTCCGCGAGTCAGGCGAGCTGTCCCGCCGCCGTACCCGCCGAGCCAGGGACGAGATCGAGGCGATCGCCCTCACCTCGCTGCGTGAGCGATTCGGCGACCTGCACGGCAACGACGCTCTCGACTCGCTCGCGATCCAGGTAGCGTCCGGCGGAGCCGACCCCTATGCGGCAGCCGACAAGCTGTTGGCAGCGCTCTGAGCTCGATCCTGAGCCGATCTGACATCGATTTGGTTACGACGCGGGCACCAGTTCGCCGAGCGTGTTGCAAGGCCCGAGGCGGACGGGGTTGACTGCGCTGGACGGACGAGTGGGAGGGGACTGCAGGTGATCCACTCGGAAGGTCCGGCGGCGTCGACGGGGATCGGTGTCAGGTGCGAAGGCTTGGTGCACCTGTACAAGACGTTCGAGGGCCACGACGTCGTCGCGCTGCAGGGGGTCGACCTCGAGGTGCTGCCGGGGGAACGGGTCGCGTTCCTCGGTCCCTCGGGGTCAGGCAAGTCCACGCTGCTGACGCTGTTCGGAGGCATCCAGCGACCCTCGGCCGGCCGCATATTCCTCGGTGACGACGAGATCTCCCGGATGAACGAACGGCAGCTGACGCGCATCCGGGCGTCCCGGGTGAGCACGATGCTCCAGGGCGCCACCCGCAACCTCCTGCACTACGCGACGGCCCGGCAGAACCTGGGGTTCGCCCACCTTGCGACGCGTGCCGCCGGCCGGAGACCGGCGATGTCGGATATCGAGCTGCTCGGCCGAGTGGGCCTCGGGGAGCAGATCGACCAGCCGGTCCGAACCATGTCGGGCGGCCAGCGGCAACGGCTGGCCCTGGCCTGCGCCGTCACGTCCTCGCCGGCCCTGCTGCTCGCCGACGAGCCGACGAGCCAGCTGAGCCACGATGACCGGGACCACATGCTCGAGCTGATCCATGGTCTCGGGGACGAGTTCGGGACCACGATCCTCGTGGTCACCCACCAGCCGGAGGTCGCGGAGACGTTCCCGCGGACGGTGACCATGCGTGGTGGTCGCGTCGGCTCCGAGGGCCGGGCGGGGGCTGAGTACGTCGTGGTCGGCACCGACGGCGTCGTACATCTGCCCGCGCACGTGGCCCAGCAGTGGCCCCCGGGCACGCTGGTGCGTATCGAGCCGGAGGGTCGGGACCGGCTGCTGCTGAGCCGCCCCGCGGACGACTCCGAGGAGGAGCAGCCGTGACGGACACCCTGCGCCTGACCGACGTCGAGCTCATCATCGGCGAACGACAGATCCTGCAGCGGATGAGCATCGAGTTCCAGCCAGGTGAGGTGACCGCTTTGTCCGGCCCGTCCGGGTCCGGCAAGACGACCGTGCTGTCGATCGCGGGGGGGCTGCTGCGCCCGACCAGGGGCGGCGCGGCGTACGGCGAGCTGCCGATGTGGCAGCGCGACGGCGACCCGCGCCAGCAGGTGGCGTTCGTGCTGCAGGTCTACGGGCTGGTTCCGATCCTGAGCGCCCGGGAGAACATCGCGATCGCACTGCGCGCCCGCGGCGTCTCACCCGGACAGGCGAACGACGAAGCCGACCGTGAGCTGCAGCGTTTCCACATCGGCGACCTCGGGGACCGCCAGGTCGAGGAGCTGTCGGGGGGCCAGATGCAGCGGGTCGCCTGTGCCCGCGGGTTCGCCGTCAAGGCGGACATCCTGCTCGCCGACGAGCCCACGAGTGAGCTCGACGACGGCAACCGGGAGCACGTGATGTCACAGCTCAACGCCGAGGCGCGGCGCGGGGCGATCGTGGTCGTCGCGACCCACGACCCGGCCGTCGTCGCGGCGGCGGACCGCAACTTCATCCTCGATGACGGGGTGCTCACCGACCACATTGAGCCGGTCAGTCGGTTGCACGCAGGCTTCGGCGGATAGCGCCGTGATCCTCCGGGGCATCGCCGCGCGCCGGCTGCTCGCGTTGACGGTGTTCCTGCTGACCGCCCTGGTCGTTGCGGGGACCGTCGTCGCCCTTGGTTTCAGCAGGGTGACCCACGTGTCCACCGGATCGGTCTACGCCCTTGTCCTGCTCGGACTCATCGCAGTCGCCGCCCAGTCCGTCGAGTCGGTGCATCGGCGAGAGCATGACCTGGCGCTGGCCCGGCTCCGCGGCCGCTCGGGCGGCCGGCTGCTGTTCTTCGCGGTCGCCGAGCCGTCCGCTGTGGTGCTCGCCGGTGCGGCCGCCGGCCTGGGCGTGGGCTGGCTGCTGGCCCGGGCGATCATCGCGTCCTGGCTGCCGACCGGTACGACGTTCAGGCTCACCACCCACGAGTGGGAAGGTGTCGGGGTCGTCACCCTCGCGAACCTGGCCGTCGTCGTCGCGTGCAGCTGGCGGACGATGCGGACCCCGCTGTTCGAGCAGCTGGCCAGAACCCGACGGCCGAGGGCGGCATCCACGGTCGGGGTCTTTCTCCAGGCCCTTCTCGTCCTCGGGGCCGTCGTCGCGGTCTATCAGGCGCACGAGTCTGCGCGGACCCGGGTTGACTGGGTGACGCTGGTCAGCCCGGCGGTCATCGGGTTGGCCGCCGGGCAGGTGCTGATCTGGCTGCTGGTCGCTTCGCTGGCTGCCCTGGTCCGACGGAGGCCCGCTGCCGGGCTCGGCTGGTTCATCACCGTCCGACGGCTCCTCCGGCGTGCCGACAGCCTGGCCCTGCTCCGGATGGTCGTCGCGTCCGGAGTGGTTTTCGCCGTAGCGGCCAGCGCGTCCACCGCCGCCCGGAGCTCACGGGAGGAACGGGCCAGGCTTCAGGTGGGCGCACCGGTGAGCTACCCGGTGCCGGGAGGCGCGCTGCGGGCCTATGCGGCAGCCGACAAGGCCGACCCGGGCGGAAGCTGGCTGCTACCGGTGGCGGCGTACACGACCGACTCCGAGGTCGGCTCCCGGCGGGTCTTCGTCGCTGCTGATCGCTGGAAGGACGTCGTGGGTGACTTCTTCCAGGGCACGGCGACCGGCCCCCTGACGAGGGTGCTCAACGCGTTCCCCCCCACTCGGGCGTCGGTCTACCGACGCGGCGACTCGGTGGCAGCCACCGTCACGACGGCTTCGCTCCGGCACGCCGTCGGCCTGCTGCTCACCTTTCAGTACATCAACGACTCAGGAGACCTGGCGGTTGTCAACCTGCCCCTCCGGCCCGACCGCGGAACACCGGCGGGTCCTGGGATGACGGTGTTCACCAGATCACTCCCGCATTGTCGGTTAGGCTGCAGCATCGTTGAGCTGGACATCAGCGGGTACAACCGTGTTCCGCTCCAGGTCGCCAACGTGTCGTTTTCCGGGGAGCAACTGCTCACGGCGTCGGCCGGCTTCCGGCTGGCGCACCGGTTGAGAGACCTCAGGGCGCAGATGGGATCGCACGGCCTCCGCGTGCTGCTGCCGAAGGCACCGTTCGGGCTTGGTAACGGGGACAGGCGCGTGCTCGGACGGTTCCAGCGGAGCGCCCCCGATGCGGCCGTCTCGACACATCGGAACCCGTTGGCCAAGGTCGAGGGGCAGCCCGCGGTCGCGGGCATCGACGGCGCCCTCCGACCGGTCCGTGTCGTGGCCACGGTTCCCGTTCTGCCGTTCGTGGGAACCAAGGGCACGGTCCTCGACCTCGCACCGGCGCTTCTCGGCGCGGGTGGCAGCATCCCCGGGACCCAGGCGGCGATCCTTGCGCGGGCCGACACCCCGGACCACGTCATCGCGGCACTCCGGGCAACCGGGTCCGTCGGCCGGCCGACGACGTACGAGGAAGCCCTGCGTCGCCTTGAAGCGAGCGCCCGGGCGCAGGGAACCCGGCTGTACATCCTGGTCGCGGTGTTCGCCGCCCTCATCGTCGTCCTCAGCGTCGTCTCGTCGGTGTCCCAACAGCGGCACCAGCGACGTCAGGAGGCGGCCAGTCTCCGCAGCGTCGGGGTCCCGGTGGCACAGATCACCGGCGCATACCGCAGGGAGACGTTCCTGCTCGCAGTGGCCTCAGGGGTCGGCACCTGCCTCGCGTCGTGGGTGGCTTGCCGAGTGCTGCTGCACGCCCTCCCGCTCGTCTCCGGCTGGGCTTACGGTCCCCGCCCCGACACGTCCCCCCAGCTCGGGTTGATCGCAGCGACCGCCCTGGTCGTCGGCGTCACGGTCGCCGCCGTGGTCTACGTCGCCCTGCGCCGGGTGGGCCGCTCGGCGCCGCCACGTCTGCTCCGCGAGGAACCGTCGTGACCGCCCAGCTGTCCGGGCTCTGGTCCCTCGTCGGCACCGGACTGCGGGGCCTCCGCTCGCGGTTCCTGCTGACCCTCGGGTCCGTGCTCCTGGCCGCCATTTCCGTCGGAGCGGCCGTCCTAGGCCCGATGTACCAGGCGGGGGCCGCTTCGTCGTACCTCGTGACCAGGCTTCAGACCGAGCCCAACTTCCTGACCGGGTTGGTGTTCGACTACCAGCCGGGCCAGGATCAGACCTACCGATCGGCGCTGGCCGCGGGGAGGCAGCAGGCCGCCCAGGCGCTCGACGACCACTTCAGCGCGCCGACGGTGGCCCTGTGGGGCCAGCGATCCAAAGGTCTCGGGGGCTTGGCACGCGTCGTGTGGACTCCGTCGAGCTGCGCGCATGTGATCCTCGTAGGGCACTGCCCCAGCCGGCCCGACGAGGCGTTGATCCTCGCGCACGACAGCAGCTACGCACACGTCAAGGTCGGCCAGCAGGTCAGGATCGAGGACCTCGAGAAACCGCTGACCATCGTGGGCACCTACATCCCCCGCGACTCAGACGGGGCGTACTGGTTCAACCTCGCCGACCTGGCGAGCGTCCCTCCCCAGCAGACCGGAAACGGGATGACGCCGTACCTCCCCGCGCCGTTGCTGGTGGACGCCCAGACCTTCTCCGTGGTTCAGCCGGGGTCGTGGTACGTCCGCGACAGCCGACGCCTCGTCGTGACGGCGAAGACCTCGGAGACGGATCTCCAGCAGGCGATGCGGGAGGTCGCCAGGCTCAACGCGGCAAACCGCGGCGCCGGGATCGGCCTGCCCGCTCCCGGGCAGTCCAAACCGGAGGTGGGGAACGAGCTGGTCCCGGTGTCCCACGAGGTGCAGCTGAGGCGCTCGACGGCTCGGTCGACGGTGGCACCGGCCGTGGTCTCCGTCGTGCTGGTGGCGCTCGTCCTGCTGCTCCGACTGCTTTCGGCGGCGATGGACCTTCGCCGGGCCGAGCTGGCGCTCGCGTCCCTGCGCGGCTTCTCACGGCGCCAGATGTGGCTTCTCGGACTCATCGAGCCGGTTCTCATGGTGGTCATCGCGACCCCGATCGGCATCGTCGTCGGGTACCTCGCCGCGCGTGCCCTGGGCCGCCTCTGGCTGGTGCCCGGCCTGCCGCTCCCCTTCGGTACCGGGAGCGCGCTGGCGACGCTTGCCGTGGTGCTCTCGACGATCATCGTCTCAGCTCTCGTGGTTCGAGAGTCGCTGAGTGAGCCGTTGAGCTCCCAGATCGCCGGCGTACGCCGACCGGGAAGGTCCGGGCGGTGGGCGGTCCTGCTGAGGCTCGTCCTGGTGGCTTCGGCCGTGGTCGTACTGGTGGCGACCCTCGCGTCAGGCGGCCAGTCGAGCCCGAGCGCCACCGACCTGGCTCTACCCATCCTGCTGGCCGTGGCCGCCGGGCTGCTCACCACGCTGGCCGCCCAGGTGGCGGCTGGTTGGTGGGCCACGGCGACGGGCAAGCGCCGCGGGGTCTTCGGCTACCTCGCGTCGCGCACGATCTCGCGCCGTCGTGAGGGGACCTTGGTGATCGTGCCGCTCACCGCCGCCCTCGCGGTCTCCATCTTCGCGGCCGGGGTGTTCACGGCCGCCGCGGACTGGCGGGCCAGTGACGCCGCCACGGTCGTGGGGGCGGACCGGTCGTACAGCACCCAGCTCACCATGGACCAAGCGGTCGCCCTCACCCACCTGATCGACCCTGGCGGCAGGTGGCTGATGGCGGCGGCTGCCGAGTACCACGGAGCCGACGAGCGGCTCATCATCGATGCGCCGCGGCTGGCCCGCGTGGGTGTCTGGCCATCGAGCTGGACCCCCGGGCTCAACGCCGCCGACGTCTCGCGTGACCTCTCGGTCAGGCGGCCGTCGGTCGTCCTCACCGGATCGATAGTCTCCCTCACCATCGACAACCAGGTGGCGGGCGTGCTCAGCTCCCTCACCATCGAGCTGAGCTACACCCGTTCCGACGGTGAACCGGGCACTGCAGTGGTCGGGCCGTTCCGGCAGGGTGCGTCGACGGCCTCCGCGCACCTCGCCGGATGCAGCACCGGCTGCCTGCTGCAGCAGATGAGCTTCGGTGGTGCAGCCGCCGTGCCGGCGGCCATGCACGGAACAGCCGCGGTGACTGCCTTCCGCGTCGATGGAGCGCCGGTCAGAGTCGCGCTCGACGACGCATGGCGGGTGGCCGTGCCGGTACTCCACACCCCCAGCGGGATCTCCGGCCGACCGCGGATCTCCGGGGGACGGCTCACCGTCACGCTCGACAGCCGCAGCGCGCAGTCCTTCGCCGCCATCACGCCGGACGACGTACCACTCGTGCGACCGGTCATCATCGGTCGCACCGCGCAGCCGGTCGTGACGAAGGTGCTGCCGGGTGCTCTGCAGCTGCAGACGGACGCGTTCCTGCCCCTCACGGTCCATCCGGTGGCCACCGCCGAGTCGATGCCCGTCCTCGGCCCGAAAGGGCTGCTCATCGACTACACGATGCTCACTCGCGACGTCGCGATCACCAACGGCATCACGTTCGTCAGCGTGCTCGCCAGGGCGGACACCCCGGCCCCTGTGGTCGCGGCGCTCGCGGCGCACGGCATCACCCAGGCCCAGACGCTCACCTCGGAGCGCCGGCTCCTCGACCAGGACGCCTTCGCGCTCGCCCTCAACCTCTACCTCGTCGTGACGGTCATCGTGATCCTGCTCGCCGTGGCCGGCCTGGCGGCCAACCTCGCCGTCCAGATGCCCGCCCGGCGCCGCGACGCGGCCTCCTTGCGCGTGGTCGGGTTGCGCCGGCGGTCGATCGTCGCCGCGGTGGTCACGGAGTTCCTCGTCGTCCTCGGTGCCGCTGCGCTGGCCGGGATCGCTGCCGGGTCGGCGGCGCAGTACGTCGTGGTCCGGACCGTCACGCTCGGGTACGCCGACACACAGCACACGCCGCGCCTGCTGGCATCCCTGAACCTCCGCAGCGTGACCGACCTGCTGGTGGTCGTGACGGCGGCGCTCTTCCTGGTGGCTGTCACGGTCGCCGCCCTCACGGTGCGCGGTGCGCAGACGGCAACCCTCCGCGAGAACGCACGCTAGCCGTACCCGGCCGCCGGCTGCTCCCTGGCCGATACAGTCGAGGGATGGCGCGACACGACCCGCTGCCCTTCGACCCCATCGAGGAGGCCGCGCGGCAGTGGGCGGCCCGGTGGCCGGCGGTCGATGAGATGCGCGCCGTCACCAGCCTGATGCGTGTGCAGCAGCTGGTGCTGAGTGAGCTCGACGAGGTGCTGCGGCCGTACGGCCTCACGTTCGCCCGGTACGAGGCCCTCGTGCTGCTGACGTTCTCCCGCCTTGGGTCGCTGCCCCTCGGCAAGATGGGCGAGCGCCTTCAGGTCCACCCGACGTCGGTCACCTCGATCGTCGACCGGCTCGAGGCTGCGGACCTCGTCACCAGGCGCCCGCATCCGACTGACGGGCGGACCGTCCTTGCCGAGATCACGGAGCTGGGCCGGGAGCGGGTGACGAGCGCCACCGATGCGCTGGTGCGGGCCGACTTCGGGTTGGGCAGCGTGGGCGCCGCCGAGCTCGGTGCGATCTTCGACCTGCTGCGGCCGGTCAGGCTGGCGGCCGGCGACTTCACCGACGCCGGCGGCTAAGGCCCGGCGTTCGCCCTCCCACCCGTCCACCTGTCTTGCGGGTTGCCTGGCATGCCAGGCGGTTGGCGGGGACGTTTGTGTGCCTCGCCGGACGTTTGGGTGGTGCACCACCCAAGTAGCCCTCAAGCCACTCACATTTGGGTGGCTTGAGGTACGTCTGGGTGGTGCACCACCGAAAGGGCCCCCACCCGTCTTGCAAACCCGGGCTCCGCCCTGCCCACCAGACGACGAGCTTGCCTGGCATGCCAGGACGAACTCGCACAGGCAAACCCGGGCTCCGGCCTGCCCGGGCTCCGCCCTTCCCCGAAGCCCTGCTCGGGAAGCCAGCACGTCGGAGGCAGTCGGGGTGGGGAATTGGCGGCAGGCCGTCGTCGGCGTACTCTGGAGGCAACTAGTTGGACGTCCAACTAGTTTTCCTGGCTGACTCTGGAGGCGACAATGGCCGAGCCCGACGACATCGCCGCGGGTCGCGAGCGGTGGCAGCAGCGGTACGACGCTGCCCGGGTCCGTGACGTCGACTTCACCACCCTGTCCGGGGTCGAGGTCGAGCCGGTCTACGGACCCGAGCCGGATGCCGGCTATCCGGGTTTCGAGCGCATCGGGTGGCCCGGGGAGTTCCCGTTCACCCGAGGGCTCTATCCGACCGGCTACCGCGGCCGCGCCTGGACGATCCGGCAGTTCGCGGGGTTCGGCAACGCCGAACAGACCAACGAGCGGTACAAGATGATCCTCGGTCACGGGGGTGGCGGCTTGTCGGTCGCGTTCGACATGCCCACCCTGATGGGGCGCGACAGCGACGACCCCAAGTCCCTCGGTGAGGTCGGGCACTGCGGCGTCGCGATCGACTCAGCGGCCGACGTGGAAGCACTGTTCGCGGGCATCCCGCTCGACGACGTGACCACCTCGATGACGATCTCGGGACCCGCCGTACCGGTCTTCTGCATGTACCTGGTGGCCGCCGAGCGCCAGGGCGCCGACACCGGCAAGCTCAACGGCACCCTTCAGACGGACATCTTCAAGGAGTACATCGCCCAGAAGGAGTGGCTGTTCGCGCCCGGTCCTCACCTGCGGCTCATCGGTGACCTGATGGAGTACTGTGCCGCCGAGATCCCCGACTACAAGCCGTTGAGCGTCTCGGGGTACCACATCCGCGAGGCCGGGTCGACGGCCGCTCAGGAGCTCGCCTTCACCCTCGCCGACGGGTTCGGGTACGTCGAGCTCGGCCTCTCGCGCGGGCTCGACGTCGACGAGTTCGCGCCGGGGCTGTCGTTCTTCTTCGATGCTCACCTCGACTTCTTCGAGGAGATCGCGAAGTTCCGCGCGTCGCGGCGGATCTGGGCGCGCTGGATGCGCGACGTATACGGCGCGAAGACAGAGCGGGCTCAGTGGCTGCGCTTCCATACCCAGACGGCCGGGGTGTCCCTCACCGCCCAGCAGCCCTACAACAACGTCGTCCGGACGGCAGTCGAGGCGCTGGCCGCCGTGCTCGGTGGCACCAACTCGCTGCACACCAACGCCCTCGACGAGACCCTTGCCCTGCCGAGCGAGCAGGCCGCGGAGATCGCCCTGCGTACCCAGCAGGTGCTGATGGAGGAGATGGGCGTCGTCAACGTGGCGGACCCGCTGGGCGGCTCCTGGTACGTCGAGGCGCTCACCGACCGGCTTGAGGCGGAGGCCGAAGCCATCTTCACGAAGATCCGGGAGATGGGCGGCGGCGACGAACGCACGCACGAGATCGGCCCGATGACGAGCGGGATCCTCCGCGGGATCGAGGACGGCTGGTTCATGTCCGAGATCGCCGAGGCGGCTTTCGTCTACCAACGCGCGCTGGAGAAAGGTGACAAGCGGGTCGTCGGTGTCAACTGCTACACCCCTTCGGTGTCCCACGAGCTCGAGATCATGCGGGTCTCGCACGAGGTCGAGGTCGACCAGGTCCGCGACCTGGCCGACCGTCGCCGGAACCGGGACCAGGCGCGTGTCGACGAGGCGATCGGCCGCCTGTTGGCGACGGCGCGCTCCAGCGACAACATGATTCCCTCGATGCTTGACGCCGTCCGGGCCGAGGCGACCCTCGGAGAGATCTGCGACGCCCTCCGGGCCGAGTGGGGGGAGTACCGAGAGCCTGCCCGCTTCTGACCGGCGTCATCGCCACCGGAGAGCACGAGCGGGCGCGACCCGTCCACGAAGGTTCACTAGGATGTCGCAATGACCGTTCCCCAGTTCTCCCGTCCCGGCGCAGTCGACCTGTCGGCTCTGCGGCGGACGGCGACCGGGCCCTCGACGACTGGCGGGTCGTTCGTGGTCGAGGTGACGGACGAGGGGTCCCTGAGCGCCGAGGTCGTCAACCGCTCGACGTCGGTGGTCGTCCTGCTGAGTGTGTGGTCCCCGGACGTGCCTGAGTCGGTCCAGATCAATGACACGTTGACCCGGCTCGCGCAGGAGTTCGGTGGCCGTTTCGTGCTGGCCACCCTTGATGCGAAGGCGAATGCGGCTCTTGTCTCGGCCATCGGGATCCCGAGCGTGCCGCTCGTGGCGGCGGCGCTGCGGGGCCAGCTGGCGCCGCTGGTCCAGGAGCTGCTGCCCGAGCCTGAGATGCGCGCCCTGGTCCAGCAGGTCCTGGAGGCGGCTGCCGCGAGCGGCATCACCGGAACCGCTCCGCCCGCAGCCGCCGAACCCGCCGATACCGACCAGGACGCCCAGCCGCCGGAGACCCCGGCTCGCTATCCGGCGGCCGAGGAAGCCCTGATGCGTGGTGACCTCGATGATGCGATCGCCCAGTACGAGGCGGCCCTGGCATCGGCACCGGGTGACATCGAAGCGGGGGCCGGGCTTGCCCGCGCCAACCTCTTGAAGCGTGCCGGAGGCGTCGACCTGAGGGCGGCCCGTGAGGCGGCGGTGTCGCGACCGGACGACGTCGAAGCACAGATCCTGGTCGCGGATCTCGACCTGCTCGGCGGACAGGTCGACGACGCATTCACCCGGCTGCTGGACGTCATCCGGCGCACGAGCGACGCCGACCGCGACGCCGCCCGCAAGCACCTGATCGAGCTGTTCGCCGTCGTGGGTGACGCCGACCCGCGAGTAACCAGGGCCCGCCGGGCTCTCACGGCCGCCCTCTTCTAGTCCACGGCGCCGGCTCACGTCGCTACTCCTCGATGGCACCGCCGACCCGGCGTAGATGCCGTCGGAAGCTGTACGACGGATCGGTGGCTCGCCGCGCCAGGTAGTCGTCGAAGGCCGTGTGCCGGCGCAGCGTCTCCCCCTCCCGGATCTTCCGGGCCTGCTCGCGCTCGGTCTGCCAGATCTGGTGCGCAGTCGCCAGCACCACCTGGGCTTGCTCTGCTGCCACGAACAGCACGCCGTCGTCGTCGCCGAAGACGATGTCGGCGTCGGTCACCACGTGTGGCCCGAACCTCGCACTGGCCAGTGCCTCGGGCTGCTGCGCGTCCAGTCGGACCGGCCCAGCCGGGTATCTGCCGTAGCTGAACACCGGAAGCCCGATCTCTTCGAGGTCAGGCGTGTCACGGTGCAGCCCCCACACGACGAGCGCGGCAAGTCCCGCCGCCTGTGCCTCCAGCAGCACCAGGTCGCCGATACAGGCCTCGTCCGTCCGCCCGCCGTTGTCGATGACCAGGACGTCACCCGGCTCCGCCCGGCCGAGGGCCTCGAGGAAGACGTCCACGCTGCCGTAGTGCCGAGCCGGCAGCGCGCGACCCGCGACCCGGATTCCCGGTATCACGGCGCCGATGGCGGGCGGCGCGCAGCGCAGGGGTACGTCGTTGCGGACGCAGGCGTCTGCCACCAGGGGCGTGGACAGGTCGTCGAAGGCCGTCAGCATGGTGGTTGCCGGACGCGTCAGGACCGTACTCCGAGGCCGTCGAGGGCCGTCATGTCCTCTGCGGAGAGCTCGAAACCGCCAACGTCGGCGTTGGACCGGATCCGCTCGGGGTTGCGCGACTTCGGGATGACGACGATGCCGTGCTGAATGTGCCAGCGGATGATGACCTGTGCCGGCGTCCGTCCGAGCTGCTGAGCGATCCGCACGATCCTCGGGTGCTCCAGGGTTCCCCCTCGCAGTGCGCTGTAGCCCTCGAGCACGATGTCCCGCGAACGATGCTCCTCGAGCACTCTCGAGTCGAAGAGCAGCGGGCTCCACTCGATCTGGTTGACGGCCGGGGTGGCTCCAGTGGCGGACGTGAGCCCTTCGACCATCCCGACCGCGAAGTTGCTCACCCCGATGTGCCGGGCGAGGGCGGACTCGCGCGCCTCGATGAAGGCACGCCAGATGTCGAGGTTGGTTCCGTCCTCGCCTGGCCAGTGGATGAGCCAGAGGTCGACGTACTCGGTGCCGAGCGCGTCCAGGCTGCGGCGCAGCGTGTCGAGCTCCTGTCCGGCCTGGCTGGGGGGGAACTTGGTGGTGACGAACACGTCCTCGCGCGCGACACCGCTGTCCCGCAGGGCCTGCCCCACGTCCGCCTCGTTGCCGTAGACCGTGGCGGTGTCGATGTGGCGATACCCGACCTCCAGGGCAGTCGCCACCGCCCGCACCGCATCCTCGCCCCGGATCTGCCAGGTGCCGAAGCCCAGCAACGGCATCCGGCCATGCTCCAGGGACACGGCATCGTCGGGAAGCTCAGGTGTGGCGGAGGTCTCAGTCATCCCGCGATGCTAGCCGCCCGCGTGCGGGCCGAACAGGCGTGGTCAGGACGTCGGAGCGGTCAGGATCTCGGATGTGTGCTGGACGCTCACCCCGCGATTGCGGGAAAGTGCACCTCGCTCACGCCCTCAGAAGGGCGACTTTCCCGCAATTCGCGGAGGGGCCGGGGGGGCGGGGGGTGGAAGGGTCAGGGGGCTAGGCCTCGTGGCGGAGCCAGACCGTCGCCAGCGGAGGCAGTGACATCGAGGTGGAGTACGGCAGGCCGTGCCAGGGCGTGTCGGTTGCGTCAACCCCGCCGAAGTTTCCGACCCCCGAGCCGTAGTAGGTCTCGGCGTCGGTGTTGATCACCTCGGCCCAGCGGCCGGCCTCAGGCAGCCCCAGGCGGTAGCCGTAGTGGGGTACGGCGGAGAAGTTCGAGACGCACGCCAGCAGCGAGCCATCACCGCTGCTGCGCACGAAGCTCAGCACGTTGTTGGTCGCGTCGTTGGCGTCGATCCAGCTGAAGCCGGCGCTGTCCTGGTCGAGCCGCCACAGTGCAGGCGTGTCGACGTACGTCGTGTTGAGGTCGCGCACGAGCGACTGGGCGCCACGGTGCTCGACGTGCTCCAATAACCACCAGTCGAGCTCGCGGCTCTCGCTCCACTCGGACTCCTGCGCGAACTCCTGCCCCATGAACAGCAGCTGCTTGCCGGGGTGAGCCCACATGTACGCGAGGTAGGCCCGCAGGTTCGCAAGCTCCCGCCAGCGGTCGCCAGGCATCTTCCGCAGCAGCGAGCCTTTGCCGTGGACCACCTCGTCGTGGGAGATCGGTAGCACGTAGTTCTCGGCGTAGGCGTACATCATCGCGAAGGTCATCTGATGGTGGTGATACTGGCGGTGGATGGGGTCGTGAGCGATGTAGCCGAGGGTGTCGTGCATCCACCCCATGTTCCACTTGAAGCCGAACCCGAGCCCGCCCACGTGGGTCGGACGGGTGACGCCCGGCCAGGCCGTCGACTCCTCCGCGATCGTCACGATGCCGGGCGCTCGGCGGTAAGAGGTGGCGTTGAACTCCTGCAGGAAGGCCACCGCCTCGAGGTTCTCGCGGCCGCCGTACTTGTTCGGCGTCCACTGGCCCTCGGCGCGCGAGTAGTCGAGGTAGAGCATCGAGGCCACGGCGTCGACCCGGAGCCCATCGGCGTGGAACTCCTCGAGCCAGTACAGCGCGTTGGCCACCAGGAAGTTCCGAACCTCGGAGCGGCCGAAGTTGAAGATGTACGTCCCCCACTCAGGGTGCTCGCCTCGCGCCGGGTCTGAGTGCTCGTACAGCGGCGTCCCGTCGAAGCGGGCCAGCGCCCACTCGTCCTTAGGGAAGTGCGCAGGCACCCAGTCCAGGATCACCCCGATGCCGGCCTGGTGCAGCCTGTCGATGAGCAGCCGCAGGTCGTCAGGGTCCCCGAAGCGTGCGGTGGGAGCGAAGTACGACGACACCTGGTACCCCCACGACCCCCCGAACGGGTGCTCCATGACGGGAAGCAGCTCGATGTGGGTGAACCCCAGGTCCGAGACGTACGCGACGAGCTCGTCCGCGAGGTCACGGTAGCTTCTGTCTTTCCGCCACGACGCGAGGTGCACCTCGTAGACGCTCATCGGCTGCTGCACCTGTCCGCCGGTGGCCCGCTTCCGGAGCCACTCCTCGTCGCCCCACTCGTAGTGCGACGTGTAGACGACGGAGGCCCGCTCCGGCGGGACCTGGGTGCGGAAGGCGAGCGGGTCGGCCTTTTGCCGCCACACCCCGTCGGCGCCCAGGACCTCGAACTTGTAGAGCGTCCCGTCACCCACGTCGGGGACGAAGAGCTCCCACACACCTGACGAGCCGAGCATCCGCATCGGATGGGCGCGGCCGTCCCAGAAGTTGAAGTCCGCGGCCACCCGCACGCCGTTGGCGTTCGGCGCCCACACCGCGAACGAGGTACCCATGACCACGCCGTGCGACGAGTCGTAGCGGTGCACGCGAGCTCCGAGGACGCGCCACAGCTGTTCGTGCCGGCCTTCGTTGATGAGGTGCTGGTCGAGCTCGCGGACCGTCGGCAGGTAGCGGTAGGGATCGTCGGTGACGAGCGCCTCGTGGTCGTCGTACGCGACCTCGAGCCGGTAGTCGGGAACGTCCGGCGTCGCCAGTACGCCGACCCAGATGCCCTCGAACTCGTGGCGCATCGGGACGACCGAGTCTCCGGTCCGGATCGCGACCGACTTGGCGAGCGGACGCAGCGAGCGTACGGTCACGGCCCCTTGGTGCGGGTGCGGACCGAGGACGTCGTGCGGGCTGTGGTGCGTCCCGGCTACCAGTGCCGCGAGCTCACGCGGGGGCACCGGCAACGGTTCTGGCTGTTTCGTCATCTCACTCCTCCGCCGTGATCCTCGCGATGGCGCGCAGCGGGATGCTGACCCAGGTGGGCCTGTTGCGCGTCTCGTAGACAGCCTCGTAGATCGCCTTGTCGGCTTCGAACGCGGCCAGCAGGTCGCGGTGGGTCAGGATGTCGCTGCCTGCGGCGGCGGAGTACCCGGAGAGGAAGAAGTCCCGGTTGCGCGCTTTCCACTCGTCGGCGCGGTAGGCGAGCTGCGAGCTGGTCCCGAAACCCTCCAGGGTGGCGCCGGCCGCGTAGTCGAACGACCGCAGCATCCCCGCGACGTCGCGCAGTGGGGACGAGAGGTCCGAGCGCTCGGAGATGGTCTTCGCCGGCTCACCCTCGAAGTCGATGATCTTCCATCCCTTGACCGTCCGCAGCGTCTGTCCGAGGTGCAGGTCGCCGTGCACCCGCTGGACCACGATCGGCTCGTCGAGGTGGCGCAACCGGTCGAACCGCCTGCTGAGCGCGTCTTTCGACCTCTCGAGCTCCGGTACGACGGCCACGGCTGCGTCCAGGCGGGCCTGCATCGCCTCGCCGAGAGCGGCACCTTCCCCCTGCGACCACGTCGCAGTCGGGAACAGCCTCGCCAGCTCCGCATGGACGGTGGCGACCGCATCGCCGAGGCGCTCGGACTCGGCCGCGAAGTCCCCGCCTACCTCCGCCGGATGCAGGTCGGCCTCGACGAGCAGGTCCCGGACGCTGGCGAGGGCCAGGTGCCAGCCGTCGGTGGCGGTCCGGAGGAAGACCTGGAGCATCCCCAGGTCTCCCGCCTCCGGGTCCTCGTCGGCGCCCGCCCAGCTGCCGCTCATCCAGCCGAGCAGCGGGGCCACGTGCTCGGAGCCGGCACGCGTCAGCGCGTCGTGGATCTCGATGTCGGGGTTCTTGCCATGGCTGATCCTCCGGAACAGCTTGAGGATCGCGTCGTCGCCGAAGACGATCGACGTGTTGGACTGCTCCGCGCTCATCACCGAGCCTGGAGGGATCGGGTCAGGGAGCTCGCTGCCGTCGACGGTGTGGAACTCGAGCTCGGGGTCGGGCTGCCGGTGCCGAAAACCCTTGATGAGGGCCGCCGTCGCCTCCTTGAGGTAGACGGCGTCATACGCGACGACGTGTCCGAGCGCTGGATGGTCGAGCGGACCGACCAGTGCATGCTCGAGCTCGGGGTCGCCCTCCCGCAGGTAGGAGATCGGGAACTGATAGTCGTCACTCGTACCGTCGGAGAAGGCGATGGTGACGACCTCGACCCGTGACCGAGACCGATGCTCGGCCTGCTCCAGGTCCAGCCACGGCAGTGCGTAGACGTGGGAGACCGTGAAGTCGCGTCCCTTGCCGGCGAACCACCTTCGGCGCACGAAATAGTCCGCGAGCAGCTGCCGGAAGTGCGTCGGAGGGCTGGACAGTCCCTCGTTCATGCCGGGCGGTCCTCTCCCGAGGGCGAGATCAGGAACCAGTAGAACCCGTGGCCGGCCATGGTCAGCAGGTACGGCAGCTCGCCGATCTCAGGGAAGCGGACATGGCCGAGCAGCTCGATGGGCGTGCTGCCTTGCCACCGCCGGAGGTCGAGCTCCACGGGCTGCGGGAACCGGGACAGGTTGTTCACGCAGAGCACCGTGTCGTCGCCGATCTCGCGGCTGAACGAGAAGACGCTCGGGTTGCTCCCGCCGAGGTCGTTGAAGGAGCCGAGCCCGAACGCCGGGTGGCGGCGACGCGCATGGATCATCCGCCGCGTCCAGTGCAGGAGTGACGAGGTGTTCTCGAGCTGGGCTTCGACGTTGACGGACTGGTAGCCGAACACCGGGTCCATGATCGCGGGCAGGCTGAGCCGCCCCGGTGTGACGTTCGAAAACCCACCGTTTCGGTCCGGAGTCCACTGCATCGGCGTGCGGACCCCGTCGCGGTCGCCTAGCCAGATGTTGTCGCCCATACCGATCTCGTCGCCGTAGTAGAGCACCGGAGATCCGGGGAGGGACAGCAGAAGCGCTGTGAAGAGCTCCATCTGGTTGACGTCGTTGTCGAGCAGCGGGGCCAGCCGGCGCCGGATCCCGATGTTCGCCTTCATCCGGGGGTCCTTCGCGTACTCCGACCACATGTAGTCACGGTCCTCGTCGGTGACCATCTCGAGCGTCAGCTCGTCGTGGTTGCGCAGGAAGATGCCCCATTGGCAGTTCGCCGGGATGGGAGGCGTCTCCTCCAGGATCTCCGAGATCGGGTACCGCGACTCACGTCGCACAGCCATGAAGAGCCGAGGCATCACGGGGAAATGGAAGCACATGTGGCACTCGTCGCCGCCGACCTCGTAGTTGCCGAAGTAGTCGACGACGTCGGCCGGCCACTGGTTCGCCTCTGCGAGCAGCACCCGGTCCGGGTACTCCGTGTCGATCGTCTTGCGCAGGCCGCGGAGGAACTCGTGGGTCTCGGGCAGGTTCTCGCCGTTCGTACGAGGCCGCTCGTACAGGTATGGCACGGCGTCGAGGCGGAAGCCGTCGATCCCCATGTCGAGCCAGAAGCGAAGGGCATCGAGCATCGCGTCGTGGACAGCCGGGTTGTCGAAGTTGAGGTCGGGCTGGTGGCTGTAGAACCGGTGCCAGTAGTACTGCTGCCGGATGGGGTCCCAGGTCCAGTTGGACGGTTCCGTGTCGACGAAGATGACGCGGGCCTCGCTGTAGAGGTCGTCGGTGTCCGACCACACGTAGAAGTCGCCGTACGGGCCGTCCGGGTCGGTCCGCGACTGCTGGAACCACTCGTGCTGGTCGCTGGTGTGGTTCATCACGAAGTCGATGATGACCTTGATGCCCTTCGCGTGGGCGGCGTCGAGCAGCGCCTGGAAGTCGTCGAGGCTGCCGACCTCCGGAAGGATGTTCGTGTAGTCGCTGACGTCGTACCCCCCGTCGCGCAGCGGCGAGGCGTAGAACGGCGGCAGCCACAGGCAGTCCACCCCGAGCCACTCCAGATAGTCGAGCTTCTCACGCAGGCCGCGGAAGTCGCCGACGCCGTCCCCGTTCGAGTCCTTGAACGAGCGGACCAGGACCTCGTAGAACACGGCCCGCTTGAACCACGCTGGGTCGGACGTCACGGTGCCGGCTTCCGCACGGCCAGCACGTGCGCCGGCTCGGCTGACGGGTCGAGCCGGACGTAGTTGTGCTCGCTCCACCGCCACGACTGCCCGGTGATCTCATCGTCGACCAGGAAGGTCTCGTACCACTCGTAGCCGAGCTCGGGCATGGTGAGGTGGACGATGGTCTGCCGCGGCGCGTGCGGGTCGAGGTTGACGACGACGATCACGATGTCGTCGGGATGCTTGCCATCGCCATGGCGGCGGTCGTCGCGCTTGCTGAAGCACAGGATCGCGTCGTCGTCGGTGCGGTGGATGGTCACGTTGCGCAGCCGTTGCAGCGCCGGGTGGCGTCGCCGGATGTCGTTGAGACGGCCCAGGTAAGGGGCGAGCGTGCGCTGCTCAGCGGCTGCCCGCTCCCAGTCGCGCGGCCGGTACTGGTACTTCTCCGAGTTCAGGTACTCCTCCGAGCCTGGGCGGATCGCGACGTGCTCGTACAGCTCGTAGCCGCTGTAGACACCCCAGGTGGGTGAGCCCGTGGCCGCCAGCGCGGCCCGGATGCGGAACGCGGCGGGCCCGCCGTACTGCAGGTACTCGGACAGGATGTCCGGGGTGTTCACGAAGAGGTTGGGGCGCATCACGTCGCTCTGGACGTGGGACAGCTCGTAGAGGTAGCTCTCGAGCTCCTGCTTCGTGTTGCGCCAGGTGAAGTACGTGTAGGACTGGTGGAAGCCGACCATCGCCAGGGCGCGCATCATCGCCGGCCTGGTGAAGGCCTCGGACAGGAAGACCACGTCGGGGTCGCTGGCGCGGATCTTGCCCAGCAGCCACTCCCAGAACATGACGGGCTTGGTGTGCGGGTTGTCGACCCGGAAGATGCGGACTCCGTGGTCCATCCAGTGCCGTACGACGCGCAGCACCTCCTGGGCCAGTCCCTGGTAGTCATTGTCGAAGTTGAGCGGGTAGATGTCCTGGTACTTCTTCGGCGGGTTCTCGGCATAGGCGATCGTGCCGTCGGCCCGGGTCGTGAACCACTCCGGGTGGGTCTTCACCCACGGGTGGTCGGGGGCGCACTGCAGCGCGAGGTCGAGGCCCACCTCGAGCCCGAGACTCTGGGCGCGCGCGACGAAGGCGTCGAAGTCCTCGAGGCTGCCGAGAGCGGGGTCGATGGCGTCGTGCCCGCCGAGGCGTGACCCGATCGCCCAGGTCGACCCGGGATCGCCGGGCTTGGTCTGCAACGTGTTGTTGGGACCTTTCCGGTTCACCTCACCGATCGGGTGGATCGGCGGCAGGTAGACGACGTCGAAACCCATCTCCGCGACGGCGTCGAGCCGCTTGGCCGCGGTCGAGAACGACCCCGACGTCCATTGGCCGAGCCGCTCGTCGTATCGCGCGCCCTCCGACCGTGGGAAGAACTCGTACCATGACCCGACGAGGGCGCGCTCACGGTCGACGTACAAGGGGAACGGTTGGGTCGCCGACAGCATGTCCCGCAGCGGGTACTCGGCGAGCGCGGCGTCGACGTCGAGGCTCGTCAGCGCCTCCAGACGCACGCTGGTCGGCAGCGCGGTGTCGCCGGCCACCGTGATCGCGGCGGTGAGCTTGCGGCGGACCGGCGCCTTGGCGGGCATCGCCGCCACGGCGCGTTCGAGGACGAGGACGCCTTCGGTCAGCATCAGCTCGACGTCGATGTCGGCGGCGATCTTGATCTCCGCGGCACGCCGCCAGGAGGCGTACGGGTCGGACCACGACTCCACTCGGAAGGTCCAGGAGCCCTGCCGATCCGGTGTGACCCAGGCTGCATAGCGGTCCGGTACGTCCGCGACCGGTTGGAGGAACGTCAGCGGTCGGGAGCGGCCACGCGGACCCTTGAGGACGACGCCGGCCCCGAGCGCGTCGTGGCCCTCGCGAAAGACGGTCGCCTCGATCCGGAGGGCCTCGCCGACGACGGCCTTGACGGGGTACTGACCGTGCTCGACCACCGGGGTGACGTCCTGGATGGGGATGCGTTGGATCATTGCTCCGAACCTACCGGCGCCATGGGCGCGTCGCACGTTACCCCGAACGTGAGCGAGACCACCTCCGTCATGCTGTACGAAGGTGGTCTCGCGGTCTGGGATGGCGGCTATGCGGCCGCGTGGGTTGACTTCAGTCGGTGGCCGTTGGGCGAGGTGCACGGCCCGTGGCCGCAGTGCACGCAGCGCAGGATGCCGTCGGGCTCGTTCCAGGTATAGCCGGGCTCGTGGCCGACCCTCGCCGGGTCGGCCGCCCAGTCCGCCGCGTTCATGGAGTCCTGGATCGGTCGACGCGGGGAGCTGCCGAGCGTGCCGGCCAACGTCACCGCGAGAGCGAACCCCCGAGCGGCACCGGGGATGTTCGAGAGCGGGTTCATGGCTCCTCCTGCAGTGCAGACGTGAGGTGGGTGAACGATCAGATGGCGCCGGTCAGGCCGCGCTTGTTGCGGATGCTCCTGGTCGCCACCCCGAACAGCGCGTCGACCACCATCCCGATGACCAGGATCACGATCATCAGCGAGATCGTCAGAGTGGGCTTGAAGTTCTGCTGGGAGAGGTGGAGATCGCCACCGATGGAGGTGACACCGGCAACGCTGACCAGCAGCTCGCCGGCCAGCAGGCTGCGCCAGGAGAACGCCCAGCCCTGCTTCATGCCCTGCACGTACGCCGGCATGGCGGCGGGGAGCACGATGTGCCGGTACCGGTTGACGCCCCGGGCGCCGAGCATCTTGCCGGCCCGAAGCAGCGGTGGCGGGACCTCGTCGATCCCGGTGATGACACCGCTGGCGATTGACGGGGCGGCACCGAGGATGACCACGAACAAGATGGCCTTCTCGGTGATGCCGAACAGCAGGATGGCAAGGGGGAACCAGGCGATCGAAGGCATCGTCTGCATGCCGGCGAGGAGGGACCCGACACCCAGCCGGAAGACCTTCCACTGCACGACGGCGATCCCGAGGATGGTGCCGATGACGAGTGCCAGCGCATAACCCGATAGGGCGCGGCGCAGCGTGGTCTCGACGGAGCCCCACAGGTGCGTGCCGTCGGAGCCGGTCACCAAGGTCCAGAGCTGCCCGCGGACCATGTTCGGCGTCGGCAGGACGTACGACGGTCGCCAGCCCGACCAGCACAGGCTCTGCCAGACCAGGATCACCAGCCCGAGGGCGACGAGCTTCGGCCAGGTGGACGCCCAGATGCCGCGCGCGAGGGCACGCCCGGAGCGACGCACCGGTCGGCTCGAGGGCACCCGCGCCTGGACGGCCGTCTGCGAGGGTTGGACGTCAACGGACATGCTGGGCGACCTCTGCCTTCAGCTGGTCAGTGAGCTCCCCGGACAGGATGGCGACGTCCGGGTCGTCGGCGCTGCGGGGCCGGTCGAAGGGAACCCGGATCTCGGACTTGACCTGTCCCGGCGAGCTGGCGAACAGGACCGTCCGGTCCGAGAGGCGTACGGCCTCACGGACGTTGTGCGTCACGAAGATGATCGTCAGGCTCAGCTCCTGGTGGATCCGCTCGATCTCGTCGTGCATGGAGTCGCGCGTCATCGCGTCCAGCGCGGCGAATGGCTCGTCCATCAAGACGATCTGCGCCTCCTGCGCTAGTACCCGCGCGAGGGCCGTGCGTTGACGCATGCCGCCCGACAGCTCGTGCGGACGTTTGTTGCGGCGGCCACCGAGGTGGACCAGCTCGAGCAGCTCGTCGACGCGGCCGGTGCGCTCGGACCTCGGGACACCGCGCAGCCTGAGCGCGAGGTCCACGTTTTGGCCCGCCGTCAGCCAGGGGAGCAGCGTCGCCTCTTGGAACATGAAGGCGACCTTGCGACCCCCGGTCTCGATCGAGCCCTCGTCAGGGGTGTCGAGACCGGAGATCAGGTTCAGCAGCGTGCTCTTGCCGCAGCCACTGGCACCGACGACGCAAAGGAACTCCTTCTCGGCGACGTCGAGGTCGACGCCTTGCAGCGCCGTTGTCGACTCATGCCCACGCCCGAACGTCTTGCTGACGCCGCGGATCGTGATGGCTGGGCCTGAAGTGGCCGCTTCCGACCCAGCCTGCCGGGTGGAGGGGTGAGTCCTCGTTCGAGAGCTGATGATCGTCATTGCACGGACGGTCCTGCCACTGTGGGTTCGTTGTTGGCGGTGAGAATCTTGTTCAGCGGGTCAAGGTCGAAGATCGAGCCCAGGTTGCTGACGGGGTCGAGCAGGCCGATGGCGACCTCGTGCTTCTCGTTGGCGATGAACGAGTTGGCGATCGGGTCGTCCGTGAACTTCAGGTTCGACCAGGCGGTGTTCAGCGCGGCCTGCGGGATCGTCGACTGGTTGTAGCTGTCGAGCCAGTCGCCGACGACCTTCTCGGCCGCAGTGGAGTTCTGGTTGATGTAGTCGTTCGCCTGGACCTGCCCCGTGAGCAGGTCGTTCACGAGCTGAGGGTTCTGCTGCATGTACGCCGTGCGGACCACCAGCACCGTCGTGACGAACTTTCCCTTCGGCCACAGCGACGACTCGTTGACGAGCCGCTTGGCTCCGGCTGCCTCCATCTGAGTTGCGTATGGCTCCGGTACCCAGGCGCCGTCGATCTGACCCTGCGCGAAGGTCTGCAACGTGGTGCCGTTGTCCTGGTTGACGATCGTGACGTCCCCGGTGCCGTCCGAGCTCTCGTGGAACCCGTGCTGCTTGAGGAAGTACTTGAGCGCGACGTCCTGGGTGTTGCCGGCGCTCGGGGTGGCGATGGTCTTGCCCTTGAGGTCAGCGATCGAGGTGATCGACTTGTTGACCATCAGCGAGGCGCCGCCCTCGGTCGCGCCGCTGATGACGCGTACCAGGTTCCCGTGGCTCTGGGCGAAGGCGGTGATCGCAGGGGCGGGACCCATGAACGAGGCGTCGAGGGAGCCGCCGGCGAGCGCGGAGAGCGTGTCACTGCCCGACGTGAAGAGCGCGGTCTTGAAGGACGCGCCGTCCTTGGCGAGTGCACTCTTGAAGTAGCCCTTCTGCACTCCGACGATCGCGCTGCCGTGGGTGAGGTTGGGGAAGTAGCCGAGCGTCAGACTTCCGCCGACGAGAGGTGTGCTGCTGTGGGTGCCGCCGGGCTTGGGTGAGGTAGACGCCTTGGGCGGGTTGCTGCTACTGCTGCAGGCGGCGAGGGATGTGGCCACCACCCCCGCGGCGAGAACGAGGCCCAAGCGTGTCCAGGCCCTTTTTTGCGTGACCACTAGTTCTGTCTCCTAAATTGGTAAAGTCAAGTGAAGTACTCGACATACGCTACACCACGATTGTGGCCGATGAGGTCGCTTTCGCGTGTCGTGGGTTACACCGTCTACCGTGTGCTCGTGCGTGCCATCCGACGATTCACCGTGCGACCCACCATTCCCGAGTCGCTCCGCCCGCTTGAGGAGCTGGCCACGAACCTGCGGTGGTCGTGGCACCCCGAGACCCAGGACCTCTTCGAGGCCGTCGACGCGAGGGCCTGGGAGTCGACCGACCACGACCCGGTCCGTTTCCTCGGCGCGATCTCGCCCCAGCGGCTGCGCACGCTGGCCGCCGACCGACGGTTCATCAAGCGCCTCAACCTTGCGCACGCCGACCTCGAGGAGTACCTGAGCGGCGACCGGTGGTACCAGTCGCTCGGCTCCGACGTACCCCGCCAGATCGCCTACTTCTCGCCGGAGTACGGCATCTCGGCGGTGCTGCCGCAGTACTCGGGGGGACTCGGCATCCTGGCCGGCGACCATCTGAAGACGGCGAGCGACCTCGGCGTGCCCATCATCGGAGTGGGGCTGCTCTACCGCCACGGATACTTCCGCCAGGTCCTGTCACGTGAGGGCTGGCAGCAGGAGCGCTACCCGATCCTCGACCCCGACGAGCTCCCCCTGCAGCTGCTCCGCGAGGACGACGGAACGGTGACGAAGATCTCGATCGGCCTGCCGTTGGGGCAGCGGCTCAATGCCCACGTCTGGATCGCGGATGTGGGCCGGGTGCCGCTGCTGCTTCTCGACTCCGACGTCGAGGCGAACACGACGTCGGTTCGCGAGGTGACAGACCGGCTGTACGGCGGAGGCTCCGAGCACCGGCTGCACCAGGAGCTGCTGCTCGGAGTGGGCGGGATCCGCGCCATCCGTGCCTACTGCCGGATCACCGGAGCACCGGCGCCGGAGGTGTTCCACACCAACGAGGGTCACGCCGGCTTCCTCGGCATCGAGCGGATTCGCGAGTTCGTGCAGGACCGGGGCCTCGACTTCGACGCGGCGCTCGAGCAGGCCCGCGCCGGAACGGTGTTCACCACCCACACGCCTGTCCCCGCCGGCATCGACCGGTTCCCGAGAGAGCTGATAGAGGCCCAGTTCGGCCGCGACGACATGATCACCCCGCTGCCGGTGTCGAGCATCCTGGCGCTGGGCGCAGAGACGTACGAGGGCGGCGACCCCACCATGTTCAACATGGCGGTGATGGGACTTCGGCTCGCCGGCCACGCCAACGCCGTGAGCAAGCTGCACGGCCATGTCTCCCGCCACATGTTCGCCGGCCTGTGGCCGGGCTTCGACGAGCGCGACGTGCCGATCGTCTCGATCACCAACGGTGTGCACGCCCCGACCTGGGTCGCGCGAGAGATCTTCGAGCTTGCGGAGGAGGAGTCCATCCTGTTGGAGCTCGAAGGTGCGAAGGACTGGGCCGCCATCGACAAGGTGCCTGCCGAGCTCATCTGGCGGACCAAGCGGACACTGCGCGAGCGGCTGGTCGCCGACGTCCGCACGAGGGTGCGCAAGTCGTGGCTGCAACGGGGTGCGACGGCGGCCGAGCTTGGCTGGGTGGACTCCGTGCTCGACCCGGACATCCTCACGATCGGCTTCGCGCGCCGGGTTCCGTCGTACAAACGGCTGACCCTGATGCTGCGTGACCCGGACCGGCTGCGGAGGCTGTTGCTCGACCCGGTGCGTCCGATCCAGATCGTCATCGCCGGCAAGGCCCACCCCGCCGACGAGGGCGGCAAGAAGCTCATCCAGGAGATCGTGAGCTTCTCCGACGACCCGCAGGTGCGCCACCGGATCGTGTTCCTGCCGAACTACGACATCGCAATGGCGCAGCCGCTCTACCCCGGGTGTGATGTCTGGCTGAACAACCCGCTGCGACCTTACGAGGCCTGTGGCACCTCTGGCATGAAGGCTGCGCTCAACGGTGGGCTGAACCTGTCCATCCTGGACGGTTGGTGGGACGAGTGGTACGACGGGGACAACGGCTGGGCGATCCCGTCGGCGGACGGCATCGAGGACCAGGAGCGCCGCGACGACGTCGAGGCGGCGGCGCTGTACGACCTCATCGAGACCGAGGTCTCCCAGCGCTTCTACAACGTGAACGACGCCCGGCTGCCGGTGCTGTGGATCGAGATGGTGCGGCACACGCTGAAGTCGCTGGGCCCGAAGGTGCTGGCCACCAGGATGCTCCGCGACTACGTCCAGCAGCTCTACACGCCGGCGGTCGCGACCGCGCGGCGCCTGGAATCCGACGATGCGGCCGCGATCAGGCTTGCCGCCTGGAAGAAGCGCGTCCGGCAGGCCTGGCCGGAGGTGCGCATCGAGCACGTGGAGTCGAGTGGTGTCAGCGACTCACCGGCGCTGGGTTCCCAGCTCAGCGTCCGGGTGTATGCGCGGCTCGGAAAGCTCGGGCCCGACGATGTCGACGTCCAGGTCCTGCACGGGAAGGTCGCATCGGACGACGAGCTCAGCGACCCCACCGTGGCGAGCCTCACGCATGCCGAGGAGTACGACGACGGTCGGCACCGCTTCGACGCCGACGTGTCGCTCGACGACACCGGCCCGTTCGGGTACACGGTCCGGATCTGCCCCAAGAACGAGCTCCTGGCAGGCCCTGCCGACCTGGGCCTGGTGGCGTGGCCGCCCGACGTCAACACGGTCGAGGTGGCCTGACCTCGCTGCGGCAGGTGGCCCAGTTCGAGATTCACCACACTCCGGATCGCCCGATGTGCTAGGAATTTGCTAGCCGGACAAGGCGGCACCCGGATATGAGCAGAGACCGTGCTACAGACACCTGAGCGCAACGGTGGCTGAGTCCGTGGTGCCCGGGCGTAAGTGGCCCGCGCCCGACCGGCTCAGGTCCCTGATGGAGCGGGTCTCCACCGGCGACCGGGACGCGTTCGACGAGCTCTACTTCTCCACGTCCCCTCTCGTCTTCGGCATCGTGCTGCGGATCCTGCGAAGTCATGCGCACGCCGAGGAGGTCTCCCAGGAGGTGTATCTGGAGGTCTGGCGGACCGCCGTCCGCTTCGACGCGGATCGCGGCACGACCTCGGCGTGGCTGAACGTGATCGCCCACCGTCGCGCGGTCGACTGCGTGAGGTCGGCGGAACGGGCCACCAGGCGGGAGGAGCGCTTCGGTACGACCGAAGGCGACGTCCAGGACGCCGATACGTCCGACCTGGTGGTGGCGCGCGAGGAGGCCGCCTGGTTGAGGCGCGCACTCAGCGAGCTGCCGGACGGGCAACGGCGGGCCCTCCTGCTCGCCTATTTCGACGGTCGCTCGTACCGCGAGGTGGCGGAGATCCTCGACGTCCCGCTCGGCACCGTCAAGACCCGCATCCGTGACGCCATGCGCCGGCTTCGTGACAGGTTCGAGCTCGAGTCCTGGCAGGACGGCCGCGAAGGGTGAGCTCAGGTCGTGGTCACGGCCTCGTAGAGGGCGAACGTGTGGTCGAGGAGGCTCACCGAGGCGCCCGGCTCGAGTGGTGCCGGGTCGGCCGCCGAATCGGTTCGGAAGACCTCGATGTAGTGGCCGGCCCACTCCTTGGGCAGCGTCACGTCGACCGGCTCCTCACCCGAGTGGAGCCACATCACGTACGAGGTGTCCTTCATCGGCTCACCCTCAGCATCCTGCCCGCGAAGGGAGTCACCGGCCAGGAAGACACCGAGCGTCCGTGCTCCTGAGTCGGCCCAGTCGTCCGGGCCCATCTCGTTCCCGCCCGGCGTCAGCCAGCTGATGTCCTTCCGCCCGCCGTCGAGAAGCGGCCGGCCCGCGAAGAAGAAGCGCTGCCTCAGCACCGGGTGCTCCGCCCGGAGCCGAAGCAGCAGGCGCGTCATGTCATGAAGGTGGCTCCAAGCTTCCGGCTGCTCCCACGAGACCCAGGAGACGGGGCCGTCGAGACAGAACGCGTTGTTGTTGCCTCGCTGGCTCCGGCCGCGCTCGTCACCGCTCGTCAGCATCGGCACGCCGGTCGACAGAAGGAGAGTGGCCAGCAGGTTGGCTGCCTGCCGGTGCCGCAGTGCAAGCACTGCCGGGTCTGCTGTCTCACCCTCCGCGCCGCAGTTCCACGACCTGTTGTCGTCGGTACCGTCCCGGTTCCCCTCGCCGTTCGCCTCGTTGTGCTTGGTGTCGTAGGTGACGAGGTCGCGGAGGGTGAAACCGTCGTGTGCGGTGATGAAGTTGATCGAAGCGAACGGGAGGCGGTCGTCGTCGGCGTACAGATCGCTCGATCCAGACAGTCGCGACGCGAGCTCACGCACTCCGCCGGCACGTCCGCGCCAGAAGTCGCGAACCGTGTCGCGGAACTTGTCGTTCCACTCGCACCAGGGCGGCGGGAACATCCCGACGAGATAACCGCTCGAAGTTGCGTCCCATGGCTCCGCGATGAGCTTCACCTCCCGCAGCACGGGGTCCTGGTGGACCGCCGTGAGAAACGGCGCATTCAGGTCGATGACATTCCCGTGGCGGCACATCGCGGAGGCAAGGTCGACGCGGAAACCGTCGACGTGCATCTCCGTGACCCAGTAGCGCATCGAGTCCGTCACGAGCTGGAGGACCTGGCGCCCCGAGACGTTCACGGTGTCGCCGCACCCCGTGACGTCGAGATAGCCGCCCCGTCCGTCGTTGAGGTAGTAGTCCCCGTCCGCGAGGCCGCGGAAGCACAGGGTAGGTCCGTCCCGCTCACCCTCCGCGGTGTGGTTGTAGACGACGTCCATGATCACCTCGAGCCCGGCCGCGTGCAGGTTCTTCACCATCTGCTTGAACTCCCGGACCTGCTCACCCCGGGTTCCCGACGAGCTGTACGCGGCGTGCGGGGCGAAGAAGCCGATGGTGTTGTAGCCCCAGTAGTTGACGAGTCCCTTGGCGACGACGGCGGGCTCGGACACGAAGTGCTGGCAGGGGAGCAGCTCGACGGCCGTGACGCCCAGGTCCGTCAGATAGGTGAGGGTTCGCTCGTGGGCCATGCCGGCGAAGGTGCCGCGAGCCGCTGCCGGGACGTCCCTAGCCATCGCCGTCAGCCCCTTGACATGTGTCTCGTAGATGACAGTGTCGCGCCACGGGGTGTCCGGTCGCTTGTCGTCGCCCCACTCGAAGTCGTCGTCGCCCACGACCACGCTGCGCGGGACGAACGGCGCCGAGTCGCCCGGGTTGACCTCGCCATGGCCGGTGATCGTGGCGAGGCTCGGGTCGGGGGTGACCGTTCCCTCGATCGCCCGCGCATAGGGGTCGAGGAGCAGCTTGTCCATGCTGAAGAGGTCGCCCCCCTCGGGGTCCCAGGGGCCGTCGGCGCGGAAGCCGTAGTGCTGACCCGGGCCGACGCCTGGCACATAGCCATGCCACACCCCGAGGGTGAGCTCGGGCAGCCTCAGCCGCGTCTCCCGCCCGACGTCGTCGAAGAGGCACAGCCAGACAGCCGTCGCCTCCGGCGCCCACACTGCGAAGTTGGTGCCTCGGCCGTCGTGGCAGGCGCCACGTTGGCGATGATGACCCGGCCAGATAACGGCAGGTCGGGCAGGGCTCATCCCGCCATCCTGTCACCCTCCGCGACCCGTATACGCTGCCCGCCATGGCTGAACATGTGCACCTCGGGGTCGCGGAAGGCATCGGCACGATCCGTCTCGACCGTCCTCCGATGAACGCACTCAACGAGGCGGTGCAGGAGGAGATCCGGGCCGCGGCGACCGAGGCGGCCGAACGCGACGACGTTCACGCCGTGGTCGTCTATGGCGGTGAGACCGTGTTCGCCGCCGGCGCGGACATCAAGGAGATGGCTGACATGTCCTACACCGACATGGTCAAGCGGTCCGGCGCCCTGCAGTCTGCCTTCACCTCCGTGGCCCGGATCCCCAAGCCGGTGGTCGCCGCGGTCACCGGATACGCCCTCGGCGGCGGTTGCGAGCTGGCGCTGTGCGCCGACATCCGCATCGCCGGCGACACTGCGAAGCTCGGCCAGCCGGAGATCCTGCTCGGCGTCATCCCTGGTGCCGGCGGGACCCAGCGGCTGGCCAGGCTCATCGGACCCGCCAAGGCGAAGGACCTGATCTTCACCGGCAGGTTCGTCGGGGCGGACGAGGCCCTCAGCATCGGTCTCGTCGACAAGGTGGTGCCCGCTGCCGACGTCTACCCAGAGGCAGTGAAGTGGGCCTCCCGCTTCACCAACGCGCCCGCGTACGCTCTGCGGGCCGCGAAGGAGGCGGTCGACCGTGGGCTGGAGTGCGACCTGGTGACCGGCCTGGAGATCGAACGGCAGCAGTTCGCCGGACTCTTCGCCACCCAGGACAGGTCGACCGGGATGAGGTCGTTCATCGAGAACGGACCGGGGAAGGCGACCTTTGAGGGTCGCTGAGGGGACGCCTGACCGACAGGCTGGACAGCCGGTCACGTCCGCGACGCAGGACCAGGTTGAGGCGGCCTGGCACGACACCAAGCTGGCCCAGGTCCTCTACCACGACTGGGAGGCGGAGACCTATGACGAGAAATGGTCGATCTCCTTCGACGAGAGGTGCATCGACTACGCGCGCGACAGGTTCCGCGCCGTCGCCGGCACCGACGGCTGGCCCTATCCCACATCGCTCGAGGTCGGCTGCGGAACGGGTTTCTTCTCCCTGAACCTCAGACTCGGCGGTGTCGTCGAGACGTGTCATGTCACGGACATCTCACCCGGCATGGTCGCCGTGGCGAAGCGGAATGCGGAGAAGCTGGGGTTCATGATCCAGGGCAGAGCCGCCGACGCGGAGACGCTGCCGTTCGACGACGACACGTTCGACCTCGTGGTCGCTCACGCGGTCGTGCACCACGTCCCCGACGTCGAGCAGGCCTTCCGGGAGATGGTCCGGGTGCTCAAGCCCGGTGCCCGACTCGTCGTCTGCGGGGAACCGACCCGGTACGGCGACTATCTGGCTCGCCGGCTCTCCCGCGCCACGTGGTGGCTCACCACGCGGCTCACGGCTCTGCCGCGGCTTCGCGAGCGGTGGGCGAGGCCGCGCGAGGAGCTCGACGCGTCATCACGGGCCGCGGCGCTCGAGGCGGTGGTCGACCTCCACACGTTCGACCCCGGTGAGCTGGCCGCGATCGTGACGAAGGCGGGCGGTGTCGGCGTACGGACGGTGACCGAGGAGCTGACCGCAGCCTGGCTGGGGTGGCCCATCCGGACGTTCGAGGCCGCCGTTCGCGAAGAGCGTCTCGGGTTCGGCTGGCGGATGTTCGCCTACCGGTCGTGGATCCGGTTGTCGCGCCTCGACCGTGCGCTGGCGCGGGTCGTCCCCGCCGCCTTCTTCTACAACGTGTCCGTGACCGCGCGGAAACGCGGGGGTTGAGCTGGTGGGTAGACACCACCCTGGCCGAGACCCCAGGCAGGCAAGAGTTCTGACACTTGCCAGCCTGCGCTGGATCATCGCGCACCGGGCTTGGACGCCGTTCTACCTCGTGCGCTACTGGCGGTTCGCGTGGTTCCGCCTGCACAACCCGCACATCGTCACGGAAGGCTTGGTGTTCTTCGGCAAGCGGGTCGAGGTGTCGGCGCGGCGAGGATATGGCCGGCTGGTGATCGGCAGGTGGGTGCACTTCGGTGACGGCAACAGCGTCCGCTGCCACGAGGGCTCGTTGCGGATCGGCGACAAGTGCGTGTTCGGTCGGGACAACACCGTCAACTGCTACCTCGACATCGAGTTCGGTGCGTCGACGATGGTCTCGGACTGGGTCTACGTCTGCGACTTCGACCACCTGACGACCGACCTGCGCACGCCGATCAAGGACCAGGGGATCATCAAGTCGCCGGTGCGGATCGGCGCCGGAAGCTGGCTCGGCACCAAGTCCTCCGTCCTGCGCGGCGCAGAGATCGGGGCGGGATCCGTCGTGGCGGCGCATGCCGTCGTACGCGGCAAGACACCGGAGCTGTCCGTGCTCGCGGGCATCCCGGCGAAGGTCGTGCGCCGCCGCGTCCAGGGAGCCCAGGACGTGCAGGCGTAACCGTAGGGCTACTCCGCCGCGCTGGCCTTACGCACCCGCTTGCGTAGCTGCAGGATCCGCAGCGTCCCCGCGATCGCGGTGAGGAGGATGCCCGCAACCGCCGAGAGCAGCATCGCCACCGCGAGCGGAAGGCTGCCGGTGAATCCGAAGTAGGTGACCGGCACCTTCTTCGTGTTCTCCAGCACGAAGATGAGCAGCAGGATGAGGATGATCGCGAAGACGATGATCCCGATCCACATCTGGCTGACCTTGGTCCTGGCCAGCAGATCCTCATCTCCCGCCGTGGACGCGGCGGGAGAATGGTCGGCCGGGGCTGGCGCACGGTCGGCTTCTGAGACAGGCTTTCGGGGCTCCCTGGCTGCCTCGCTCGCCGGCGCGACATCGGACCCGTCGGAACCCGACCTCGACCCTCGTGCCTCCGGACCGGGGCGCGGTCCTGCAGGCCCGGTCACGGGTCCCTCGGTCATCGTCGACCTCCTCTGGTGAGTCCCAAGGCTATCGAGAAACTCCAGGTCAGGCACCCCTCGACACCGGGCCTCCCGCCCCGGACTCGGCCGGGCGCGGGGTGCCGTGGGAGGATGCTGGCCGCGGCCAGCGCCAGGAGGGCTCACCCGACCATGAAGATCGTTGTGTGCGTGAAGCACGTCCCGGACGCCACGGCGGACCGGTCGTTCAGGTCCGACGCCACGGTGGACCGGGAGGGTGTCGACGGGCTGCTCTCCGAGCTGGACGAGTACGCCGTCGAGGCGGCGCTCCAGATCCGCGATGCGGATGAGGCGGAGGTCATCGTGTTGACCGTCGGTCCCGAACCGGCTCGTGCCGCCGTGCTGAAGGCGCTGCAGATGGGCGCCGATGCGGGGATTCATGTGGTCGACGACGCCATCCACGGCTCGGACGCGCCCGCGACCTCGCTGGTGCTGGCGAAGGCTCTCCAGAGCTCGGGCTTCGAACTCGTCGTGTGTGGCATGGGCTCGACGGACGGCAGCATGGGCGTCGTACCGGCGATGCTCGCGGAGCGGCTGGGTGTTCCGCAGCTCACGTTCGCCTCGGAGGTGACTGTCGAGGGGACGACGATCAGGGTGCGGCGAGACGGCGACGCCGCGACAGAGACCATCGAGGCGGACCTGCCCCTCGTGCTGAGCGTGACAGACCAGGCGAACGAACCGCGTTACCCCTCTTTCAAGGGCATCATGGCCGCCAAGAAGAAGCCGCTCGAGACGCTGACCCTGGCCGACCTCGGCCTCGGAGCCGACGATGTCGGCCCGTCGGCCGCCTGGACCTCAGTCGAGGCCATCACGCCTCGACCCCCACACACCGCTGGCACGGTCGTGACGGACGACGGTACGGGCGCGGACAAGCTCGTCGAGTTCCTGGCCGCCGGCAAGTTCATCTGAGAGGAGATCGAGCATGGCGGAGGTTCTCGTCCTGGTGGACCACGTCGACGGCCTGGTGCGCAGGACCACCGCCGAGCTGCTGACGATCGCGCGCCGCCTCGGCGACCCGTCCGCGGTGTTCATGGGCGGCGGGATCGAGGCCGCCCGTGACAGCCTGAAGCACCACGGCGCCGAGAAGGTCTACGTGGTCGACGCCCCTGAGCTCACGCAGTTTCTCGTGGCGCCGAAGGCGGAAGCGCTCGCACAGCTCGTCGAACAGGTCCAGCCGGCCGCCGTACTGGTGGTCTCCGGCCCCGAGGGCAAGGAGATCGCGGGCCGGCTCGCCGTCAAGACGGGTTCCGGCATCATCACGGACGCGGTCGACGTCGTCGCCGGGGACGAGGGACCCGTGACGACGCAGTCGGTGTTCGCCGGCAGCTTCACCGTGCGGGCGAGGGTGACCAGGGGCACCCCGGTCATCGCGGTCAAGCCAAATGCAGCGACTCCCGAGCAGGTGGACGGAGCCGCAGTCGAGGAGTCGGTGCCGTTCACCCCGAGCGACGCAGCGCGAGCCGCCAGGATCGTCGACCGGCAGGAGCGCTCGGCAACCGGCCGCCCCGAGCTCGCCGAGGCGTCTATCGTGGTCTCGGGCGGTCGGGGGACTGGTGGCAACTTCGAACCCGTCGAGGCGCTGGCGGATGCCCTGGGCGCCGCCGTCGGGGCGTCGCGCGCCGCTGTCGACTCCGGCTGGTACCCGCACGCCTACCAGATCGGACAGACCGGCAAGACGGTCTCGCCGCAGCTCTACGTCGCCACCGGGATCTCCGGGGCGATCCAGCACCGCGCCGGCATGCAGACGTCGAAGACGATCGTGGCCGTGAACAAGGATGAGGAAGCCCCGATCTTCGAGCTTGTCGACTTTGGGGTGGTGGGCGACCTGCACACCGTGCTCCCGGCGGTCACGGAGAAGATCACGGCCCGTCGAGGCTGAGGGTCGCACCCGACCAGCACCGCCGAAGCCACCTGTCGTGGCTCGCCACGACGATGCTGGCCAGGGAACCTTCCAATGCTGACTCGAGCTCTCCGGCGAGGGTCAGCGAGATGTGGTTGGTCGGCTCGTCGAGCAGCAGCAGGTCGACCCGGCCGGCGACCAGGATCGCCAATGCGAGCCGCCGCTGCTGTCCGACACTCAGCAGTCCCACCGGCCTCGCGAGGTCCCTCGGATGCAGCAGGCCGAGGTCGCGCAGAGGCATCGGTGAGCCGGGGCCGCGTCGTACAGGTCCGCCGGAGTGCGGGCCAGGTCCGAGAACCGCGCCTCCTGGGCGAGCATCCCCACCTTGCGAGCCGTCACGGACACCGTCCCGCCTGCGGGTGCCAGCCGGCCGGCCAGGACGGCCAGCAGGCTCGACTTCCCGGACCCGTTCGCTCCCGTGACGAGGAGATGGTCGCCCGCAGGACGTCGAGGCCGTCGACCGAGACCCGGCCGGGCACCACCAAGCCGCGCACGAACACCACCAGCCCCGTCCCTGCGGCCCGCCCGGCGAGCGGCTGGTGGAAACGGAGCTCCCGCGGAGGCTTGCGGACCTGGTCCTGTTCGAGTACGTCGACTCGACGCTCGACGTTGCGGACGCGGCGGCTGACCGCCGCCTGCTTGATCTGGGCCTTGCCGTGGACGATGGCCTTGTCGTGGTCGCGCGGCGGTCGCCAGGCGTGACCCACCTGCCGCGCCACTCCCCGTGCCGCCCGGCGAAGGTCGTTGAGCTCCTCCTGTTGCGCGCGGAACGTGTCCTCCCATCGTTGCCGCGCGGCAGCCTTCTGCTCGAGGTATGACGAGAAGCCACCGCCGAACCGGTTTCCACCGTTTCCGTCCACTCCGAAGTGGCTGGCGTCGAGGTCGATGATGACCGAGCAGACGCGGTCGAGGAAGACCCTGTCGTGGCTCGCCACCAGGACCACGCCGGGCAGCTCGAGCAGGAACGCCTCGAGGAACCCGATCGCCTCGTCGTCGAGGTGGTTCGTTGGCTCGTCGAGGATCACACACCCCGGCCGGCGGGCCATCAGTGCCGCAAGCGCCAGCCTGGTCCGTTCCCCGCCCGAGAGCTCGGCGACCGGTCGGGACCTGTCGATCGGCGCGAGACCGAGGTGGTGGGCGGCCAGCCCGGTCCGCCGGTCGGCGTCCCAGGCGTCGTGCTGCGTCGCCCACTCCAGCGCGTCCACGTACGCTGCGGCCGCCGCCGGTTCCTCCAGTCGGTGCGCGAGGTCCTCGAGGCGACGCACCGCCTCGTGCAGCGGTGCCAGCGCGTCGGTGAGGACCTCGCCGACGGTCGTGGCACCGCCGAAGTCTGTGTCCTGCGCGATGTACCCGGCGTCGGGCGGCAGCAAGATGGAGCCGGCGTCGGCTTCTTCCGCGCCGATGAGGATCCGCAGCAGCGTCGACTTCCCGGCACCGTTCTCGCCGACGAGGCCCGTCGGCTCGCTGGGGTTGGCGACCACGGCCACGCCGTCGAGCACGACCTTGTCGCCGTACGACTTCGAGACATCGACGGCGACAAGCGGGGACAAGGAGGACATCGGCACCGCCACGACTGGCAGGTTTCGCTCACCCGGGGATGACCCGCGCGGGGAGCCGGACTGATGTCAGATCCACATGGTGGCGTGAGACTAACAGCCCGCAGCGGGCGGCCTCAACCAGATTGAGGGGTGGCCGTGCCGGCCGTCAGGTGGTCGGCGAAGGCAAGGGTCTCGGCGTTGCTGGTCAGCGCCCCCTCGTCACCTTCGCAGCCTATGCTGGGAAGGCTATGACGGACGCGACGAGCAGGGTCAGGCGGGTGGCCTATCTCGACCATGCCGCGACGACGTCGATGTACCCCGAGGTGGTCGCGGCGATGACCGACCAGCTGGCGCGGGTCGGCAACGCCTCGTCACTGCACGGGTCCGGCCGTGCCGCCCGCCGCGTCGTCGAGGAGTCCCGTGAGACGATCGCAGCCGCTGTCAACGCGCGGCCGTCGGAGATCGTGTTCACCTCCGGCGGGACGGAGTCCGACAACCTGGCCACGAAGGGGCTGTTCTGGGCCCGGCACAAGGCAGATGCACGCCGGGTGCGCATCCTGTCGACCGCCATCGAGCACCACGCCGTACTGGACTCCCTGCACTGGTTGGCCACGGAGTCGGGAGCGCGGGTCGAGCTGTTGGCGGTGGACAGCGACGGACGCCTCGACCTGGACCGGTTCTCGGCGGCTGTCGAGCGGAGTCCCGAGAGCGTTGCCCTCGTGACCGTGATGCGCGCCAACAACGAGGTCGGGACCATCCAGCCGCTCGACGACGTGGTCGAGATCGCTTCCCGCCATGGAGTCCCGGTGCACTCGGACGCGGTCCAGGCGATGGGCCAGATCCCCCTCGACTTCGCAGCGAGCGGTGTCGACGCGATGACCGTCACCGGCCACAAGATCGGCGGACCGCTCGGTGTCGGTGCGCTGTTGCTGCGACGCGATGTCGAGCTGGTGGCCCTCATGCACGGTGGCGGCCAGGAGCGCGATGTCAGGTCGGGCACGATCGACGGTCCCGCGATCGTGGGGCTTGCGACGGCGGCCGAGATCGCCGTGAAGGGCCAGCCGGAGCGCGGTCCAAGGCTTGCCGGGCTCCGCGACGAGCTGATCCGGCGAGTCCTGGACGCCGTACCGGGCGCGCAGCTCAACGGAGCCCCGGGGGACGGACGACTTCCCGGCAACGTGCACCTCTCGTTCCCCGGCTGCGAGGGCGACTCGCTGTTGATGCTGCTTGACGCGCAAGGAGTGGAGTGCTCGACGGGGTCGGCCTGCTCCGCTGGAGTCCCGCAGGCATCGCACGTGCTGTTGGCGATGGGCCGCGACGCGGCGACGGCGCGAGCCTCGTTGCGCTTCTCCCTGGGTCATTCCTCGACGCGGCAGGACGTCGACCGGGTCGTTGACGCGATCGCGCCGGCCGTCGACCGCGCCCGCGCCGCGGGCGTGGCGAGTGTTGCCGGCGGACGCCCATGAAGGTTGTGGCCGCGATGTCCGGCGGAGTCGACAGCGCTGTCGCCGCCGCCCGGGCGTTCGACGCGGGCCACGACGTCACCGGCATCCACCTCGCCCTGTCGCGCAACCCGAAATCGTACCGCTCCGGAGCGCGTGGGTGTTGCACGATCGAGGACGCCAACGACGCCCGCCGGGCGGCCGACGTCATCGGAATCCCCTTCTATGTATGGGATCTGAGTGACCGCTTCCATGAGGATGTCGTCGAGAACTTCGTTTCGGAGTACGCCGGGGGCCGCACACCCAACCCGTGCCTGCGCTGCAACGAGAAGATCAAGTTCGCCGCCGTGCTTCGACGCGCGCGAGCCCTCGGCTTCGACGGGGTCGCGACCGGCCACTATGCCCGCCTTGAAACAGGCCCCGGCGGAGTCGTGGAGATGCACCGTGCCGTCGACGCGGCGAAGGACCAGTCCTACGTGCTCGCCGTTCTGACCCAGGAACAGCTTGCGCATTCGCTCTTCCCCCTCGGCTCCTCGACCAAGCCGGCCGTGCGCGCGGAAGCTGGGCGCCGGGGGCTGGCCGTCGCCGCGAAGCCGGACAGCCACGACATCTGCTTCATCAGCGACGGCGACACCTCGGGCTGGCTGCGGGAGCAGCTCGGTGCCTCCTCCGGGCCGATCGTCGACACCTCCGGGGAGGTGCTGGGGAGCCACCGGGGCTCGTTCGGCTTCACGATCGGTCAGCGCAAGGGGCTGGGCATCGACCGGCCCGCCTCCGACGGCCGCCCGCGGTACGTGCTCGACATCGAGCCGGTGTCCCGCACTGTGACGGTCGGCCCTCGCGAGGAGCTGACCGTCGACCACATCGCGGGGCTCGAACCGCGCTGGTGCGGATCGCCTCCAGCCGCCGCCCTCGAGTGCTCGGTTCAGCTTCGTGCCCATGGCGAGGCGCACCGGGCGGTTGCGCGGCTACGCGGTGAGCAGGTGGAGGTCGAGCTGGTCGAGCCTGCCTCGGGGATCGCGCCCGGACAGGCCGTCGTCATCTACGAAGGCACGCGGGTCGTGGGATCGGCCACCATCGCGTCGGCAGGCCGTCGAACGGCGGCTTGAACGCGCTTGAGCACGCGCGTCTGGCGAAACCACGTTGACGGCGCCACCCCGCGCTGGCACGCTGTCGGCGATGTTCGCGACCTCTGGCAAGGCATCCCTGGCGTACGGCGTCGACGGCACGCCTGGCGAGGGCAGTGACGTGCTGCTCATCCACGCGGGCGTCACTGACCGTCGAAGCTGGCGGCCATTGGTCGACTTCCTCGATGACGACCGCCGGTACGTCTCCTTCGACATGCGCGGGTACGGCGAGACGACGTATGAGCCCGAGGACTATTTCGCCCACCAGGACGCCCTGGCCGTGATGGACGCCGCTGGACTCGAGTCCGCCGTGGTGATCGGCTCCTCGATGGGCGGGCGGGCGGCGATCAACCTGGCGCTCGCGTCTCCCGACCGGGTGGCCGCGCTGGTGCTCATCGGTTCGGCGATCTCGGGCGAGCCCCGGACAGCGGACGACCCGGAGCCGATCGCCACCTTCGGGCGGCTGATCGAGGCGGCCGAGGAGCGCGGTGACCTGGCGGAGGTCAACCGGCTGGAGGCCCATCTCTGGCTGGACGGTCCCAACTCGGACGAAGGTCGGGTCGCCGGACCGGTTCGCGACCTCTTTCTCGACATGAACGGCAGAGCCCTCGCCGCCCCCGACCCGGGAGACGAGCCGGAGGAGGTGGACGCGTGGAGCCGGCTGGAGGAGCTCGCCATGCCGGTGCTGGTGCTCATCGGCACGCTCGACCTGCCGGACATCCGGGAGCACGCCAAGGCGATCGCCGACCGGGTTCCCCAGGGCCGGTTTGTCGAGCTCGAGGGCGTGGCACACCTGCCGCATCTCGAGGCCGACCCCGCATGCCTGAGCGCCGTCGCCGACTTCCTCGCCGCCGCTCGCCGTACGTGATGCTGGCGCGGGTGATCCGACCCGCCCGGCGGCGTTTGCCTGGCTTGCCAGGCAAGCGCGCGGGGCGGGGGTGTGCTGGGGGACGCGGGGTCCGCGGGGGGGTGCTGGGGGACGCGGGGTCCGCGGGGTGCGCGCGGGTGAGGGGTGCGGGTGCGCGGGTGCGGGGTCCGCGAGGGTGCGGGGTCCGCGAGGGTGCGGGGTCCGCGGGGGGCGCGCGTCTGTGAGCGCGCCCCGATCCGGCCGGACAACCGAGGCACCCCGACGTAGGGTCACAAGGTGACGAACCGCGCCACCGGCATCGGGTCGATGCCGGGCACCGACTTCGCGGAGGCGACCAGGATCGTGCTTGGCGAGGTCGGCGAGCTTCCGCACCTGGTCGAGCTGCCGAGCCGGGGCCCGACAGCGTCGATGACCGGCCGAACGTTGGCGATGATCAGGGACCTCGCCTTCGACCTGCAGCCGGCGGGCTGGCGGCTCACGGGCGCGCCGGGAGTGGACCACCGGCGCGCGACCTCCCTGCTGGCGCAGGACCTCGATACGACGGAGCACATGGCCGGCGACCGCCGCGGTGCGTTCAAGGTCCAGGTCGCAGGCCCCTGGACGCTGGCCGCGACGGTCGAGCGCCCTCGCGGCGACAAGGTGCTCGCGGACCATGGGGCGCGTCGCGACCTGGCCCAGGCGCTGGCCGAGGCCGTCCGGGCACACTGTGACGACGTACGGCGGCGGCTTTCGCCGACAGAGCTCGTCGTGCAGATCGACGAGCCCGGTCTGCCCGCCGTACTAGGGGGCTCGATCCCGACGGCGAGCGGTTTCCATCGGCACCGTTCCGTCACGCCGCCGGACGCGGCGCAGGCGCTCACCTGGGTCGCGGAGGCCGCGCTCGACTCCGGGGCCTCGCCGGTCCTGCACTGCTGCGCTGAGGAGCTGCCGCTCGACGTAATCCGCTCTACCCCCGTCGAGGCCGTCTCCTTCGACGTCTCCACGGTCCCGGAAAGCCGGTACGACGACCTCGGCGGGTGGCTCGAGGCGGGTCGCTCGGTGTGGCTCGGCGTCGTACCCACGGCACCTCCGACGCGGTCGAAGCCCGACGGTCCGGAGCCCACCGGGGCTGAGCTGACGGCAACGGTCCTGCGGTGGTGGAGCGCGCTCGGCTACACAGACGTCGAGTCGCTCCCGCCGACCACCGTGACGCCGGCCTGCGGCCTGGCTGGAGCCTCCCCCCAGTGGGCCCGGATCGCCCTGGGACTGTGTCAGCAGGCGGCCAGGAACCTGTCGGTCGAGCAAGGCAGGATTGAGCCATGAGCGAGCCCACCGACACGGCCGTCACCCCTGCCGAGCCTGCCCCGGGCACTGACGTCGGCAAGCCGCTCACGCCTGATGTCAGGGAGCGGCACGCCAGGCTGGCCGAGGTCGTCGAGGGTCACCGCTGGCGCTACTACGTGATGGACCAGCCGACGGTCAGCGATGGTGAGTTCGACGCGCTGATGCAGCAGCTGGAGGCGCTCGAGGCGGAGTACCCGGAGCTGCGTACCCCCGACTCGCCGACGCAGCATGTCGGCGGTGCCGTCTCCACCCAGTTCACGGCCGTCGAGCACGCCGAGAGGCTGCTCAGCCTCGACAACGCCTTCTCCCAGGAGGAGCTCGAGAGCTGGTGGGCGAGGGTCGAGCGCGACGGCGGAACGGGAGCGGAGCTGCTGACCGAGCTCAAGGTCGACGGCCTCGCGATCAACCTCACCTACGAGCAGGGCCGTCTGGTGCGAGGCGCCACCCGCGGTGACGGCAGAGTGGGCGAGGACGTCACGCCCAACGTGCGCACGATCGACAACATCCCCGACCGTCTGCGCGAGGACGGCGAGTACCCGGTCCCAGCGTTCCTGGAGGTCCGGGGCGAGGTCTACATGCCGGTGCGGGCCTTCGAGCGGCTGAACGAGGGTCTCGTCGAGGCCGGGAAGGCGCCGTTCTCCAACCCGCGCAACTCGGCGGCCGGCTCGCTGCGGCAGAAGGACCCGCGGGTGACGGCGACCCGGGCGCTGGCCATGGTCTGCCACGGCATCGGCGCCCGGCGGGGCTTCGAACCGGAGCGCCAGTCGCAGGCGTACGCCGCCTTGAAGGCCTGGGGGCTGCCGACATCGGAGCGGGCCAAGGTGCTGCCCAACCTGTCCGCCGTCAAGGAGTTCGTCGACTACTACGGCGAGCATCGTCACGACGTCGAGCACGAGATCGACGGCGTCGTGGTGAAGGTCGACCAGGTCAGCCTGCAGCGCCGCCTCGGCAGCACGTCGCGCGCCCCCCGCTGGGCGATCGCCTTCAAGTACCCGCCCGAGGAGGTCACCACCAGGCTGCTCGACATCACGGTGAACGTCGGACGTACCGGTCGCGTGACACCGTTCGGGCGGATGGAGCCGGTGCGGGTGGCCGGCTCGACCGTCGAGTTCGCGACCCTTCACAACGCGTCGGAGGTCAGGCGCAAGGGCGTGCTGATCGGCGACACCGTGGTCCTGCGCAAGGCGGGCGACGTGATTCCCGAGATCGTCGGTCCGGTCGCGGAGCTGCGCACGGGCGACGAGCGCGAGTTCGTGATGCCCACCGAGTGTCCCGCGTGCGGTACGCCGCTGGCGCCCGCCAAGGAGGGCGATGCCGACATCCGCTGTCCCAACCAGCGGTCGTGTCCGGCGCAGCTGCGCGAACGCGTCTACCACGTTGCCGGCCGGGGCGCCTTCGACATCGAGGTGCTGGGCTTCGAGGCCGCGGCAGCCCTCCTCGACGCGTCGGTCATCCAGGACGAGGGCGACCTCTTCACCCTCGATGAGGAGAAGCTGTTGACCGTCCCGTTCTTCACCCGGGCGCCGAAGAAGGGCGAGGGCGACGCCGCCGTACTGTCGGCGAACGGCGCGCGGCTGCTCACCAACCTCGAGCAGCGCAAGAACCAGCCCCTGTGGAGGGTCCTGGTCGGCCTCTCCATCCGTCACGTCGGACCGACCGCGGCCCGGGCCCTCGCCGAGTCGTTCGGGTCGATGGACGCCATCCAGCAGGCCGGCATCGAGGAGCTCGCTGCCGTCGACGGCGTCGGGATGACGATCGCAGAGTCGGTTCAGGAGTGGTTCGACGTCGACTGGCACCGTGACGTGGTCGCCAAGTGGCAGGCGGCCGGGGTCCGGATGGTCGACGAGCGCGACGAGTCGGTTCCCCGCACGCTGGAAGGGCTGTCGATCGTCGTCACCGGCTCGCTCGCGGGCTGGTCGCGCGACCAGGCCAAGGAGCACATCGTGACGCGAGGCGGCAAGGCGAGCTCGTCGGTGTCGAAGAGCACCGCGTTCGTCGTCGTCGGAGAGTCACCTGGTTCCAAGCACGACAAGGCGCTCGCCCTGAACGTACCGGTACTCGACGAGGACGGGTTCGCGGTCCTGCTGGATGACGGTCCCGACGCGGCACGCGCGGTGGCCCAGGTGGGGGAGGCGTGAGCCGTCCCGACCTGCCCGACGGGGTGGACCCGTTCGGAGTGCCTCGCGAGGGCGGGGGACACCAGGCCTTCGTGCTGCTGCTCGCCGTCACGGTGGCCCTGCTCGGGTTGGTGTTCACCCTCGGCTGGGTGGTCTTCCACCATCTGACGAGCAGCTAGCCTCTCGTCGATGGCCTGATCCGAGATCCTCGTCCCTACCTGGTCCGCCAGCCAGGCCGCCCTGATGCGAGGCGGACCTTAGGGGTGGCTCGGGGTGCTTGGGTGGTGCACCACTCAGGTGGCCCTCAAGCCACTCAGATCTGGGTGGCTCCAGGGAGGTCTCGGTGGTTCACCACCCAAGCTCGCCGGGGGCAAGGGCGAAGGTGTCCTCGACAGCGCTTCCCCACAGACCGTCTCGGCAGGGCCGGCCTGGATCGGAGGGCACGGTCCTCGACGAACCTTTGGTCAAGCGTCCTGGTCAGGCGGCGGTACGGCGTCTGCCGCTCACGACGAGCCGGCCGCCCAGACCCACGGCGAACATCACAAGCCCCGTGACGACGGAGCCGAGCGGAAGGCTGACGACCAGCACGGCGCAGGCGACGGCGCCGACGACGTTCAGGCACCGGGGCCAGCGCCGTTGCTCGCGAGGCTGGGTGAAGGCCGAGGCATTCGCGATGCCGTAGTACACGAGGATCCCGAAGGACGAGAAGCCGATGACGCCGCGCAGGTCCGTCGTCATCACCAGGAGCACCACCACGGCCGCCACCGCGACGTCCGCATGGTGCGGTGTCCGAAACCGCGGATGGACAGCCGCCAGCCAGCCTGGCAGGTCACCGCCCCGCGCCATCGCGAGGGCGGTGCGACCGATGCCGGCGATGAGCGCGAGCAGGGAGCCCAGGCTGGCGACCGCAGCGCCGAACCGCACGACCGGAGTGAGCGACCCTGCGCCCACGGCATGGACGGCGGCGGCGAGGGGCGCGCCGGCCCTGCCCAGGTCGGTGGGGCCGCTTGCCGCGAAGGCACTGACCGCAACGGCGACGTAGACCACGACGGTGATCCCGAGCGCGAGCGGGATCGCCCGCACGATGGTGCGCTGCGGATCCTTGACCTCCTCGCCGAGCGTCGCGATCCGGGCGTAGCCCGCGAATGCGAAGAAGATGAGGCCCGCCGCCTGGAGCACCCCGTACACCGCCTGGAGGACTCCGTGGACCCCGTGCACCCCGTGGACCCCGCCGGTGTCGAACCACCCGCCGGGGTCGAGCGAGTCGGTGTGCTGGGGGTGGCCGGCCCACACCGCCAACACCACGACCAGGAGCGCAGCGATCGCGAGCGCCACCAGCAGGCGGGTGACCAGGGCTGTCCTGGCGACGCCGCGGTAGTTCAGCCCAGACAGGCCGATCACCGCGGCAACGGCCACCAGCCGCCCGGCCCAGGCCGGCCCGGGCACGGCGTACGCCGCAAACGTGAGCGCCATGGCCGCGCAGGACGCGACCTTGCCGACGACGAAGCCCCACCCCGCCGTGAACCCCCACCAGGGTCCGAGCCGTTCCCGACCGTAGAGGTACGTCCCGCCCGAGGTCGGGTAGGCCGCGGCGAGCTGCGCGGACGCCACCGCGTTGCAGTAGGCGACGCCGGCCGCGACCAGCAGCCCGAGGAGGAGCCCCGCACCGGCGACGCGGGCGGCGGGTCCGAAGACCCCGAACACGCCCGCGCCCACCATGGACCCGAGCCCGATGACGACGGCGTCGCCGGTGCCGAGACTGCGGACCAGCGAAGGCTGGTGCGCTGACGCGGTGTCAGGCATCGGAGTCGAGCGCAGCCGCGACCTTCTCGGCCGCCGCCGCCAGCTCTTCATCCGGAACGTGCGGCAGCACGTCCTCCCACAGCGGCAGCATCATCCCGGACGCGTCGAGCATCCCGAGCGGCCGCGGCAGGAACCACACGTGGAAGTGGGAACCTCCGTCGCCCCAGCGGTAGAGGTGCACGCGGGCGAACCCGCCGAGTCCGAGGATGGCCCGCTCGACCCGGGCGGCAATGCCCCCGAACCCCTCGGCGGCCCGCGGTGACAGGTCGCTGAACGAGTCGGCGTGCTCGCGGCTGGCCAGCCAGACGACACCCGGGATGCTGCCGCCGACGGGCGGATGCACCGTCCACAGGTCGTCGTGCCAGACGGCGGAGGTAGTCGCTCCGCTACAGATCCCGCAGGGCTCACCTCCCGGCTCACCGCGCCGAGGCGGCTCCGGGATCACGGGCTCCGAGGGCTCGCGGAGCACGAGTGGTTCGGCATATGGCAGCTGCATGGTGTCTCCTCGGCGTCGAATGCGTTGTCGGGAGCCACCTTCGCAAGCGCCTGCAGGCCCTGGCTTGATCGAGTTCCTCCACCTCTCGGGTCATGCGAGGTGGCGGCGTAGGAAGGCGAGCGTCTTCGGGTAGGCGTCGAGCCGGTTGGCCCGCTTTGCCAGCCCGTGGCCCTCGTCGGCGTAGACGAGGAGCTCACACTCGATGCCGCGGGACCGTACCGCCGCAACCATCTGCTCCGCCTCCGACAGCGGCACCCGTGGGTCGTTGGCGCCATGGATCACGAACAGGGGAGCGCGGACGTCGCCGATCCGGTTGATGGGTGACGCATTCTCCAGCAGGTCCAGGTCGACGTCCAGCCGGCCGTACTCCTTCTCGCGATAGGCGCGTCGGTACGCCGACGTGTTGCGCAGGAAGGTCACCAGCGACGAGATTCCGACGATGTCGACTCCAGCCGCCCACAGGTCGGGCTGGAACGCCAGCCCGGCGAGCACCAGGTAACCGCCGTACGACCCGCCGTACAGCGCGGCCCGCGCCGGGTCGGCGCCGATGCTGGGAAGCCAGGCGTGGATCGCCGCGAGGTCGGCCACCGCGTCCATCCGCTTCCCGACGTCGTCGAGCGACACCCACCGGCGTCCGTAGCCGGCGGACCCGCGGACGTTCGGCACCACCACTGTGTGGCCGCCGACGGCGAGGGCGGCGATGACGGGGTTCCAGCTGCGCACCGATGCAGCCTCGGGACCGCCGTGGATGTAGAGCACCGACGACCCTCCGCCGTCGTCCCGCCTGAGCACGTAGACGGGGATCTGCTCGCCGTCGGGCGTCGCGACTTTCCGCGAGTCCGGCCGCACCAGACCAGCGGTCGCTGACTCGTCGTTGGGAGCGGTACGGCGAGCTACCGTCGCGTCGGCGGACCACGTGTAGACGTCAGGGGGTGCCACGGGTGACTCGAAGGTGATGCCGAGCTCGTCGGAGCCCGGCGCCCAGACCAGCGGCCCTCGGTTGGTGACCACGCCGGCATCCGGCAGCCCAACCGCGACCCCTTCGCCGACATCGAGGCCCGCCAGCGCATGAACCGTGATCCGGTCGGCGCCGTCCTGCGTAGAGACGACGGCGAGCCGGGTGCCGTCCGGGGACGGCACGCCCACGCGGTCACAGCCTTCGGCCTCGACAAGCGTCGTCCACGTCCTGGTGGCGACGTCGAACCCCCGTACCGAGTGGAACTCCTCACCGGCGTCCGAGGACGACACGAGGACGTCGTCTCCCAACCAGTACGGCGGTGTCCAGTCGCCCGGCTCGCCCGCATCGGTGACCTCCTCGACCCCGCCCGTCTCGAGGTCGGCGAGCATGAGCTGGCTCGATGCCGGCAGCAGGGACTCGCGGCGCAGCGCGAGCAGCCGCCCGTCCGGTGACGCTGCCGCCGTGTCGAACCAGCCGCCGTCGTCCCAGACGACACGCTCCTCGCCGGTCGACACAGTGTGGACGATCACGTCGAAGTCCACCTGGTTGCGCCGGTTGGTGGCGTACACCACGCGGTCCGGCGCCACGTCGAGGAGGGTGTGGATGAACTGGGGGTCGGTGGCGATGGCGCGCCAGGCCGCGTCGGGGTGGTCGGCGTCTAGCAGCCACAGCTGCGCGCGTTCGGTGCCGCCGTCGTCGGTGGAGACGGCGACGCTTCGGGAGCCGGGCAGGTAGCGTCCGATGCACGGCTCGGTCGAGGCGGTCAGCACGGTCCGAGTGCCGTCTCGTGCCTCCTCGTGCAGCTGAAAGGCCCCAGAGTCGCCGTCGCCGACGAGCAACCGGCCCTCCCCATCGATGTCCAGCAGGACGGACGAGCGGAGCTCGAGCAGCTCGATGAGACGGTCGGTCATGTTCGCGAGCCTGCCAGGTCAGATGATCCGGACTCGAAGCCGGCGGAACCCGCGACCCTTGCTCTCCATCTTGACCACCTCGACCCGCCCGATCATCGACGTCGATGCCACGTGCGTGCCGCCGTCTGCCTGGGTGTCGAGCCCGACGATGTCGACGATGCGGACCACCTCGAGGTCCTTCGGGAGCAGGTTGGTGGCGGTCCGGATGATGTCGGGAATGGCGAACGCCTCGTCGCGCGGCAAGGTGGACACCTCGATCCGACGGTCGACTCGGATCTCGGCGTTGACCGCCTCGGCCACCCGGTCCTTGAAGTCGGACGGCACCTCCACCAGGTCGAAGTCCATCCGAGCGCTGAGCGGCTCCATGTTGCCTCCGGTCACCAGGGCGCCGAAGTCGCGGAACACCACTCCCGTCAGCACGTGGAGCCCCGAGTGCGTGCGCATCAGCTGGGTCCGCCGCTCGTCGTCGAGCGCTCCGCGGACGGCGGTCCCGATCCCCGGTACCGGGTCGCCCTCAGCGGGCACGAGGTAGAGGTCGTCCGCCTTCGACGTGCCGAGGATCCTGGTCCGGACGCCGCCCCAGAGCAGCACGCCCTGGTCCGGGGGCTGGCCGCCGCCACCTGGGTAGAACGCCGACCGGTCGAGCACGATGCCGCGGTCTGGGTCGGCGCCGACCACGGTGGCATCCCATTCGCGGACCGTCGAGTCCGCGAGCTCGAGGCGATGGGTGTGACCGTGGCGGTCGGCATCGTCGTACGTCGTCATGCAGCCATCGTGCCCGATGCCGCGGCGCTGGCAGGGGATCGGGTGGGAAGTCAAGCCCCGTTAGGATGCGGGCATGGCTGACTCCTCCGCGCGGATCACGCGCGACGACGTGGTCAAGCTGGCCGACCTCGCGCGAATCGCGTTGACCGACGCCGAGCTCGACCGGCTGGCACCCCAGCTTGCCGTCATCGTCGAGTCGGTGGCCGCGGTCAGCTCGGTAGCGGCCGACGACATCCCGCCGTCGTCGCACGCGCTCCCCCTGGAGAACGTCATGCGCCCGGACGAGGTGCGGCCGGGGCTGACTCCCGAGGAGGCGCTCTCCGGTGCTCCCGAGGCGGAACAGCAGCGCTTCAAGGTGCCGCGCATCCTGGGGGAGGAACCGTGAGCGACCTCACCCGACTGTCGGCCGGCGAGCTCGCGGCCTTGCTCGCGGCGGGCGAGACATCGTCGCTCGAGGTGACCCGCGCCCACCTGGACCGGATCGAGGCTGTCGACCCCGCGCTGCACGCCTTCCTGCAGGTCGATACGGAGGGCGCACTGGCGCAGGCCAGGTCCGCCGACGAGCGCCGGGCGGCCGAGCCGGCGGAGGCGTCCGCCCTGCTCGGGGTGCCGGTGGCGGTCAAGGACGTCGTCGCCACCAAGGGGCTCACCACCACGGCAGGCTCTCGCATCCTCGAGGGCTGGGTTCCGCCGTACGACGCGACGGTGGTCGTCAGGCTGCGCCAGGCAGGCCTGCCGGTGCTCGGCAAGACCAACATGGACGAGTTCGCGATGGGGAGCTCGACCGAGCACTCCGGATACGGTCCCACCCACAACCCGTGGGACCTGGAGCGGATCCCGGGCGGGTCGGGTGGCGGGTCGTCGGCGGCGGTTGCGGCGTACGCGGCGCCGCTCGCCATCGGCACCGACACCGGCGGCTCGATCCGCCAACCGGGCGCAGTGACCGGGACCGTGGGCGTGAAGCCGACGTACGGAGGCGTCTCGCGCTACGGCCTGATCGCGCTGGCCAGCAGCCTCGACCAGGCCGGCCCCGTCGCGCGCAGCGTCCTCGACGCGGCGCTGCTGCATGACGTCATCGGCGGCCATGACCCGCTCGACTCCACGAGCATCGACATGCGGTGGCCGTCGATGGCCGACGCCGCCCGCCGCGCAGACGTGAGCGGGTTGCGGATCGGCGTCGTGAGTGAGCTCGGTGGCGAGGGCTACCAGGCGGGGGTGCTCGCGCGTTTCAACGAATCGGTGGCGCTGCTCGTCGACGCCGGTGCCGAGATCGTCGAGGTCTCCTGCCCGCACTTCGTCTATGCGCTCGCGGCCTACTACCTGATCCTCCCGAGCGAGGCCAGCAGCAACCTCGCGCGTTTCGACGCCATGCGGTACGGGCTCCGGGTGGCGCCGCCCGGGTCGAGCGCCCCCAGCGCTGAGCAGGTCATGCGGGCGACCCGGGAGTTGGGCTTCGGTGACGAGGTAAAGCGCCGCATCATCCTCGGCACGTTCGCGCTGTCGAGTGGCTACTACGACGCGTACTACGGCCAGGCGCAGAAGGTGAGGACGTTGATCGCCCGCGACTTCGCGGCGGCCTTCGCCAAGGTGGACGTCCTCACTTCTCCCACGGCCCCCACCACGGCCTTCCGGATCGGCGAGAAGCTCGACGACCCGCTCGCGATGTACCTCAACGACATCGCGACGATCCCGGCCAACCTGGCCGGCGTTCCCGGCATCTCGGTGCCCAGCGGAGTCGCCCCGGAGGACGGGCTGCCGACCGGCATCCAGTTCCTGGCGCCGGCAACAGAGGATGCCCGGCTCTACAACGTCGGTGCCGCCCTGGAGGCTCTGCTCGAGGACAGCTGGGGCGGTCCCCTGCTGGCACAGGCTCCGGAGCTGGGGGCCGGGGTATGACGACCACTCCCCAGACGACCGGACTGATGCCGTACGAGGAGGCGGTCGCCCTTTTCGACCCGGTTCTCGGGCTCGAGGTCCACGTCGAGCTGAACACGGCCTCGAAGATGTTCTGCGGGTGTTCGACGACGTTCGGGGCACCGCCCAACACCCAGACCTGCCCGGTGTGCCTGGCCTTGCCCGGTGCCCTGCCGGTCGTGAACGAGAAGGCCGTCGAGTCGGCGATCCGGATCGGGCTGGCACTCAACTGCGAGATCGCCTCCTGGTGCCGCTTCGCCAGGAAGAACTACTTCTACCCGGACATGCCGAAGAACTTCCAGACGTCGCAGTACGACGAGCCGATCGCCTTCGAGGGGTGGACGGAAGTCGACGTGGACGGGGAGGTCGTCCGGGTCGAGATCGAGCGGGCCCACATGGAGGAGGACACGGGCAAGTCCCTGCACGTCGGCGGTGCAACTGGTCGGATCCACGGGGCCGAGTACTCACTGCTCGACTTCAACCGGGCCGGCATCCCGCTGATCGAGATCGTGACGAAGCCGATCGTCGGTACCGGCCCGAAGGCGCCGGCGGTGGCGCGGGCGTACGTCATGCACCTGCGCGACCTCGTCAGCGGGCTCGGTGTCTCCGACGTCCGGATGGACCAGGGGTCGCTGCGATGTGACGTCAACCTCTCGCTCAGGGCCGACCCGGACGGGCCGCTCGGCACCCGCACCGAGACCAAGAACGTCAACTCGTTCCGGTCGATAGATCGGGCGGCGCGGTACGAGATCTCTCGGCAGGCCGCGGTGCTGGCCGACGGGGGACACATCATCCAGGAGACCAGGCACTGGCACGAGGACACCGGCGTAACGACCCCGGGACGGGTCAAGGAGGAGGCGGAGGACTACCGCTACTTCCCGGAACCGGACCTCGTCCCGGTCGCGCCGGACGGCGCCTGGGTCGACTCGCTTCGCCACAGCCTGCCGGAGCCGGCCGCCGAGCGACGTACTCGGCTGCAGGCGGAATGGGGGTTCTCGGACCTCGAGATGCGTGACGTGGTGGGAGCGCGCGCGACGGTGACGATCGAACAGACGGTCGCCGCCGGGGCCAGCCCCGCCGCGGCGAAGAAGTGGTGGCTGTCCGAGCTGGCGCGCCGCGCGAACGACCAGGGCGTCGAGCTCGCCGATCTGGCGATCACCCCGAAGCAGGTCGCCGACCTGCAGGGACTGGTCGACTCGGGTCGGGTCAACGACAAGCTCGCCCGCCAGGTGCTCGACGGCGTGCTGGCAGGTGAGGGCGAGCCCGACGACGTGGTCGCCGCCCGCGGCCTCGCGGTGGTGTCCGACGAGGGGGCGCTCTCCGCGGCCGTCGACAGGGCGATCGCCGCCAACCCCGAGGTCGCCGACAAGATCCGTGACGGTAAGGCGGCAGCGGCTGGCGCGCTGATCGGCGCGGTGATGAAGGAGATGCGTGGCCAGGCCGACGCGGGCCGAGTCCGTGAGCTGATCCAGCAGAAGCTCGGCTAGCCGCTAAGCCCACCCCCCGCCCCGCGAACCCCTCCCCGCGAATTGCGGGAAAGTCCACCTTCTGGGACCCAGAGCGGGTGCACTTTCCCGCAATTCGCGGGAAGGGTGCGGGAAGGGTGCGGGAAGGGACCGGGAACGGTGGCACTCAACTAACGAAGCTCGGCTAGCCGGGGTCGAGTCGGTTAGCCGAGCTTCGTGGTCCACCTCGGTGCATCGACGAGCAGCTCGTGTCGTCGACCTGATCCGGCCGGGGTGGTAGTCGATCCAAGATGACGACGGAACAGCCGCTCGTCACTCGGGCACCGCGTGCGGGCGGTCCATCAGTTCGCGCCAGTCGGCGAGGAAGGCCTCGACCTCCTCCCGCTCACGTCGTAGGTGCTCCAGCGCCTTACATGCGTGTCGGGCGTTGCGGATAGCGGTGGCGTTGCCTATCAGCCCCAGCCGAGGTGGTCTCCACACGGTGAGCCTCCTCGACGACTTGACAACGCCACCGCCGTGGGGGGTGGTTGAGTAACCTAAGTCTATCAACTTTCTAGAGTTTGGCAAGCAGCTCGGTACGTCGGTCCTGGCGCGCCCCCGTCGACTTCAAACCCTACTGATTTGGTAGACTTATCGTCATGCCGACCATTGCAGACCTGGCCGTCCCGCGCTTCGAAGGCTCGCAGGTCGTCGTACCGGCACCGGACGCGGGGCCAGGCAACTGGGCGGGCGCGCCGAGCGCGGTCCTGGTGGACGGCACCTTCTGGCTCACCTACCGGGTTCGCCGGCCGGTCGGGGTCGGGCGCGGCGTCGCGGTCTCGGTGGCGCGCTCCCGTGACGGCGAGACCTTCGAGACCGTGACGGAGGTGTACCGCCATGCCTTCGGGGCCGAGTCCTTCGAGCGTCCGGTGCTGACGGTGCTCCCCACCGGCGGTTGGCGGCTCTACCTGTCCTGTGCGACTCCGGGTTCGAAGCACTGGTGGATCGAGGCTCTCGACGCCGAGACCCCTGCGCGGCTGGCCTCCGGCGTGCGCCGCGTCGTCTTCCCGGGCGGCCCGTCAATGGCCGTCAAGGATCCCGTCATCAGCCAGCGAGACGGCTACTGGCGAGCATTCATCTGCTGTCACCCCTTGGACGACGCCGGGGACGAGGACCGGATGACGACCCATCTCGCCACCAGCCGGGACGGGCTCGGGTGGCAATGGCAGGGCGAGATCCTCGCCGGTCGGCCGGGACGGTGGGACGCCAGAGGCACCAGGGTCACCGCTGTCCTTTCCGATGACCCGCTCACCGTGCTCTACGACGGCCGGGCCACCGCCGAGGCGAACTGGTTCGAGACAACCGGCGTCGCCCGCGAGCGCGACGGTGTGCTGGTGCCGTCCGGTGACGCGCCGGCGCGTTCACCGTGGTCGGACCGGTCGCTTCGCTACGCCTCGGCCGTGCCGCTGCCGGACGGGCGGACCCGCTTCTACTTCGAGGCGGCCCGCGACGACGGCGCCCACGACCTGCGCACTGTCGTCATCTGAAGCCGCGAGCGGGCGTCCGGCTCAGACCGCCTGTCGGGCCCGGCTGGCGAACGACCCCTTGCCGGATCCGTACTTCCAGTCCGCGAAGCTCTGCCCGGTGACTGACTCCAGGCGCTCCAGGTCGGGCAGTATCGGCTCGAGGATGAGGCGACGTTGTTCGGCGGTCAGTTCGGGACGGTCCGCGGAGTGCCCGAGGTGCATCGCTCGCAGCACGGGGCGGGAGGCCCGCCGCCACAGCTGAGGCGAGAAGAAGGCGCCTGCGCCTGCACCGGCGCGCACAACGCGGGAAAGGACCGCTCGCCGCGGGCCGTTGCTCACGAATGGACGCGTGTTGTCGCGCGGGACGCTCCCGAGGATACCGGTCGCCACGCCCAGGAACCGGCAGACCTCGTCGAGGATGCGGACCGGCTCGTCCACCAGCTCCCGGTACCGGATGACCATCACCTGTTCGCGCGGGTACGACGCGTAGAGCGACTCGAGCTGCTCGCCGTACCGGCCGAGGCCCCGGTAGCGCCAGAACGGGGCCCAGCCCCCGGCGATCCTCGCCTCCTCCGCCTCGCAGGCCTTGATGATGTCCCACTCCGGCTCGAGTCCGTCCACCCACAGGTGCATCCAGTTCGAGTAGGCCCGGTCGACCGGGTCGCGCAGGACCGCGATGATCCGCGCCTGCGGGATCAGGTCGCGCATGCGCCGGTGCGAGTTCTGGTCCATCAGGTAGAACGGAGTACTCTCACCGCGCACCGCCGTGTCGGGGGCATCTGCGAACAGCGCCTCATAGTCGCTTAGGCGCCAGACCCACTCGCGGCGGCTGTGTGCGTCGCCGGGGCCGGTGTAGAGCGGCGGGGGAGCGTCGGCGCACAGGAAGTACTTGGGTTCCTTGACGACGGACAAGAACAGCTGCGGATGCCTTGCCAGCGCGGCATGCAGCGCGCTCGATCCCGCCTTCGGCGCGCCGGCGATCACGAAGTCCGGCAGGGGTCTACGGCGAGGTGAGGGCATGGCTGTAATAGTAGTGAAACCTGAGTAACATACAAGTCAATCGCGGTGCCGCCCAGGGTGGATGGCGTCGCCGGGATGGATGGTGCCGCTGGGATGGATAAGGTGCCCCGATGAGGGTCTGCCTTCCATTCTCGCCGTCGCTGCTCGATCACGACATCCGAGACGGATTCGAGTACGTCGTCGCCGATGCCACCGAGCACTGGCCGCGGGAGGCCGACGAGGCGGAGTTCTACGTGCCGACGTACCGCTTCGACCGGAGGCCCATCGAGGTGATCGCGCACATGCCGCGGCTGCGGGTGGTTCAGACCCTGACCGCCGGGGTCGACAGTTACCTGCCGGCCCGCGGGGGTGTCACCCTCTGCAACGCGGCGGGGGTGCACGACGCCGCGACGTCCGAGCTGGCGGTCGGTCTGATGATCGCGGCGCAGCGCGACTTCTGGTCCATGTTCGAGGGTCAGCGCGGGCAGACCTGGACGCAGCAGATGACCTCCTCGGTCGCCGACCAGCGAGTCCTCGTCATCGGCGCCGGCAGCATCGGACATGCGGTCAGCCGCCGGTTGGCGGGCTTCGAGTGCGACGTCACGATGGTTGCCAGAACAGCGCGGGACGGGGTTCACGCGGTCGAAGAGCTGCCGACGCTCCTGCCACAGGCCGACATCGTGGTGCTGATCCTCCCGCTCACCGATGAGACACGAGGCCTTGTGGACAAGGGTTTCCTTGCCTCCATGCCAGACGGCGCCCTCCTGGTCAACGTCGCAAGGGGCGCCGTGGTCGTCACTGACCACCTGCTGGTGGAGCTGCACACCCATCGGCTTCGCGCGGCACTCGATGTGACCGACCCGGAGCCGCTACCGCCGGGTCATCCCCTCTGGAGCGCGCCCGGTGTCATCATCTCGCACCACCGAGGGGGCGCCTCGCAAGCGATGTGGCCTCGGGCCTACCGCCTCGTCTCCGAACAGCTGCGCCGGGTGGCCGACCACCGGCCGCTGCTGAACGTCGTGTCGGGTGCCGACCGCCTCGAGGCATGACATCAGCACCCGCGAGCGGTCGATGCCGGCGGGGAGATCTGCTAGGAATGTGGGAAAGGGCCACTGGACACGCAACCGGGAGCAAGCAGTGATCACCGCAGTAGACTTCGTCACCGTCAACGTCGCCGACCAGGAGCGAGCCAAGCGCTTCTACACCGACGTTCTCGGGTTCGAGCTCCTCACCGACGTACCGATGGGCGAGCCGGACGGTTCCAAGTGGATCGAGGTGCGCCCGCCCGGCACGCAGACCAAGCTCGTGCTCTTCCATGCGCCGAACGAGACCGGGGCGATGGCGCCGTTCGTCCTCATCACCGACGACATCGCGACCACCTGCGGGCAGCTGAAGTCGGCCGGTGTGGAGATCGTCGACGAGGCCGCCATCGCGCCGTGGGGAAGCTGGTGGGCCCAGATCAAGGACTCCGAGGGGAACTCCCTCGGCCTCACCCAAGCTGCGGACGACGCCTGATGTCGGGCGTCACGCTGCTGATGGTCGGGACCCGGAAGGGTCTCTGGCTCGCGCGCTCCGACGACCGTGTGTCGTGGACATTCGACGGGCCGCACTTCCTGATGAACGAAGTCGTCGCGTGCGCGATCGACACCCGGCGGGACAGCCCTCGGCTCCTTGCCGGGGCGATGAGCTCCCACTTCGGACCGCAGGTCTTCTGGTCGGACGACCTCGGCGCCACCTGGCAGGAGACCCCCAACGGTGGCATCAGGTTCCCGGAGGGCACCGGCGCAGCACTCGAGCAGGTCTGGCAGCTCGCCTTGCCCGTCGCCGAGCCGGATGTGGTGTACGCCGGCACGCAGCCCTCGGCACTCTTCCGCAGCGCCGACGGGGGTGAGACCTTCAGCATGGTGAGGTCCCTGTGGGACCACCCGCATCGTGCCCAGTGGGGGGCGGGCTTCGGCGGCCAGGCGATCCACACGATCCTGCCCAGCGCAGAGGACCCCTCGGTGCTGACGGTCGCCATGTCGACCGGGGGTGTCTACCAGACGACCGATGGTGGGGACTCGTGGCGACCGGCCAACGTGGGCGTCAAGGCCTACTTCCTGCCCGACCCGTGGCCGGAGTTCGGTCAGTGCGTGCACAAGATCGCCGGCGACCCTCGCCGGCCCGAGCGGATGTACCTGCAGAACCACCACGGGGTCTACCGCACCGACGACGGTGGTGCCCACTGGGAGTCGATCGCCGACGGCCTCCCGAGCGACTTCGGCTTCCCGATCGTCATCGACCCGCACGACCCCGACACCGTCTACCTGTTCCCGCTCGTAGCGGACTCGACAAGGATTCCCCCCGACGCCCGAGCGCTGGTCTGGCGGTCCCGAGACGCGGGTGCGACCTGGACTGCGCTCTCGAAGGGTCTGCCGGGCGACGGCTTCTACTCGGCGGTCCTGCGGGACGCGATGTGCGCGGACCGGGGCACGCCGACCGGGCTCTACTTCGGCTCGCGCGACGGCAACCTGTACGCGAGCAACGACGCCGGAGACACCTGGGCCACAGTGGCCAGCCATCTCCCGGACGTGCTGTGCGTCAGGGCCGCCAAGCTGCCCTGAGGGCAGCCGCCGGTGCCTCCGGTACCGTTCATCTGCTACCACCGACAGGAGGATCGCGCCGCGTGGCCGAGCCCTATGGCGACGAGGATGCCGACCTCGCACTGGTCCAGGACCGCAACGTCGCCATCCTCGGGTACGACGACCAGGCTGCGGCACAGGCGCTGTGCCTGCGCGACTCGGGGGTGGATGTGAGGGTCGGGCTCGACTCCCGCTCTCCGCTGTGGGACGAGGCCGTCGGGGCGGGGCTGCGGGTCGTCACGACGTACGAGGCGTGCGAGGAGGCCGATCTCGTCGTCCTGACGGCCACCGTGCCGGGCGACTCCTCGCGCATCGAGGCGCTGGTCGCCAACCTCGTCGCCGGCGACGTCGTCGTGCTAGGCCCGGTGGCTGCGCTGGACCGGGAGCCGCCGGACGGCGTCGACATCGTGCGGATCGTGCCCTGGGCCGCAGGCGCCGTGGTCCGCGACGAGTACAACCAGGGCCGCGGCGTCCCGCTGTTCGCCTCGGTGGTGCAGGACGCATCCGGAGCTGCCTGGGCCGTCGCGCTGGCCTATGCCAGGGCGATCGGTGGCACCCGAGCGGGCGTCATCAGGACGACCGACGACGAGTACGCGACAGCCCGCAGCTTTGCCGAGGTGACCCTGCTCGAGGGTGGCGTGCTCCCGTTGGTGCGGGCGGGCTTCGACTCACTCGTCGAGAAGGGGTGCCAGCCAGAGGTCGCCTATCTTCAGTGTGTCTACGGCCTGAGGCTCTTCGCCACCGCGCTCGCCCGAGGGGATCACGACGCCGACCTGGTCGCGGATCGCGCGGCGGGCACACGCGCGGCTGACCCCGATCCGCTGCTCACAGCAGGCGCTCGTGTCCGCTCCCTGATGGGCTGGGAGAGGGCTGCTGAGGCCGGACTAGACTGAGCGGCTTGGCGGTCCCTGACCGACTGTCCCCGGGTGACCAGTGCCCCAACCTCGTGAAGGAATCGCTGTGACAAAGCCTGTCGTGCTCATCGCCGAGGAGCTGAGCCCCGCCACGGTCGAGGCGCTCGGTCCCGACTTCGAGATCCGGCACTGTAATGGGGCGGACCGCGCCGAGCTGCTGGCCGCGATCCGCGACGTCGACGCGATCCTGGTCCGGAGTGCGACCAAGGTCGATGCCGAAGCGCTGGCAGCGGCAACCCGGCTGAGGGTCATCGCACGTGCCGGGGTCGGGCTCGACAACATCGACGTCGAGAAGGCAACCCAGACCGGTGTGATGGTCGTCAACGCGCCCGCGTCGAACATCGTGAGCGCCGCCGAGCTAGCCGTCGGTCTGCTGCTGGCGGCTGCCCGCAACATCGCGCCGGCCAACGCGTCCCTGCGAAACGGGGAGTGGCAGCGGAGCAAGTACTCGGGGATCGAGCTGTTCGAGAAGACTCTCGGCATCGTCGGCCTCGGCAAGATCGGTGTCCTCGTCGCCCAGCGCCTCGGTGCGTTCGGGATGACCGTCATCGCCTACGACCCGTTCGTGCAGGCCGGGCGCGCGGCGCAGCTGGGGGTGCGGCTGGTGCCGCTCGACGATCTGATGAAGGAGGCGGACTTCATCACGGTCCACCTGCCGAAGACCCCGGAGACGACCGGGCTGATCGATGCCGAGCAGCTGGCCCGATGCAAGCCCAACGCCGTCATCGTCAATGCGGCCCGCGGCGGCATCGTCGACGAGTCGGCCCTGTACGACGCGATCAAGGAGGGGCGGATCGCGGCCGCCGGGCTCGACGTGTTCGCCAAGGAGCCGTGCACGGACTCTCCCCTGTTCGAGTTCGACAACGTCGTCGCGACCCCACATCTCGGGGCGTCGACGGAGGAGGCGCAGGAGAAGGCCGGGATATCCGTCGCGGCGTCCGTGCGGCTGGCGCTGAGCGGCGAGCTGGTCCCCGACGCGGTCAACGTCGAAGGCGGCGTGATCGCCGAGGACGTGCGACCCGGCATCCCGCTCACCGAGAAGCTGGGCCGGATATTCAGTGCGCTCGCCGGCGAGGTCGCGCAGCAGCTCGACGTCGAGGTACGCGGCGAGATCACCCAGAACGACGTGAAGGTGCTCGAGCTCGCCGCGCTCAAAGGTGTCTTCGTCGACGCGGTCGAGGAGACCGTCTCCTACGTCAACGCTCCGCTGCTGGCCGACGAGCGTGGCCTCGTCGTCCGTCTCGTCACCGAGCCAGACACCCCGGACCACCGCAACCTCGTCACGCTCCGCGGCACGCTCGCGGACGGCACTCAGGTGTCCGTCTCGGGCACCCTGGTGGGGATCCACCAGCGCGAACGGCTGGTCGAGGTCAACGGGTACGAGGTCGATCTCGAGCCCGCGGGACATCTGGTGTTCGTGACCTACGCCGACAGGCCGGGCATGGTGGGCGCGGTCGGGAGCGTCCTGGGGGAGGCCGACATCAACATCGCCGGCATGCAGGTCTCCCGAGAGGCCCGCGGCGGCCTCGCGCTGGTGGCGCTGCGCCTGGACTCGGCCCTTCCGTCGCAGGTGCTCGACCGGACCGCGGACCTGATGGACGCCAAGCTCGCGCGCTCGATCGACCTCTGAAACCGGCGCCCGGCTCAGCGCTTGGTCGCGATGAGCACGGCTGCGTCGTCGGTCACCATGACCTCGACCGAGGTGAACCGGGGGTCCGTGAGCCATTTCTCCCGCACGGTGTCGACTCGCCCGTCGTAGATCGGCGGCCAGCAGGCGGATGGTGTGAAGTCGTCGATCACGATGACCCCGCCGGGTTCGAGCAGGTCAGCCACCTCGTCGGCACCGGACCGCTTCGCCTCGGGTACGTCGAGGAAGAGCAGCGAGAACGGACCGCTGTCGCGCAACGCCGCCCAGTCGCCGGTGACGACCCGCACCCGGGGGTCGTCCTGGAAGAGCTCCGCGACGGCGCCTGCGAGGTTCGGGTCGAGCTCCGCGGTCAGGACCGTGCTGCCCTCGCGCGCCGCACTCGACAGCCAGGCCGCGCCGACACCGCATCCGGTGCCGCACTCCGCCAGGGTTCCGGTGCGGCTCGCCGCGAGGGCGGCCAGCAGGCGACCCGTCTCCAGCCGGCTCGAGGTGACGAAGCCGCGTCGCCGTGACAGGTCGAGTGCCCGTCGTACGACGTCGGGAAGGTCGAGCGGCGCACTCACATCGCGAGTCTCCCACACGGACCGAGATGTCCATCTCGGCCTGCGAGACGACGGCCTCTCGTTATCAGCGGGCTGGACGGGTCGACCACGCATACATGCCGGTGGGTCCGCGCTCGTTCGTCGGATACCGTTCTCGCATGACGTCGTCACCTCAGGTCTCGATCGAGAGAAGCCGTACGCCGCAGACCAGCGCCCGGCGCGAAGAGATCCTGAGTGACCCGCGTTTCGGTGTCTACTTCACCGATCACATGTATGTGTGCAGGTGGACGCCCGACACGGGATGGCACGGCGCCACCGTGAAGCCGTACGGACCCTTCAGCATCGACCCGGCGACATCGGTCCTGCACTACGCGCAGGAGGTCTTCGAGGGTCTGAAGGCCTACCGGCATCCTGACGGCTCGGTATGGCTCTTCCGGCCGGAGGTCAACGCCGCGCGCTTCGCTCGCTCGGCCGCGCGGCTGGCGCTGCCGGTTGTTCCCGAGGGCGACTTCATCGCGGCGCTCGAGGCGCTCGTCACGACGGACATCGACTGGGTGCCGAGCGTGGGAGGGGCGGACGGCAGCGAGAAGTCGCTGTACCTGCGGCCGTTCATGTTCGCCTCCGAGGTCTTCCTCGGGGTTCGGCCCGCGAAGGAGGTCGTCTTCACGGTGATCGCCTCGCCCGCCGGCTCCTACTTCGACGGCGGCGTCAGGTCTGTGTCTATTTGGCTGAGCGAGGAGCTGACCAGGGCGGCCCCGGGCGGCACGGGTGCGGCCAAGTGCGGGGGCAACTACGCCGCCAGCCTGCTCGCGCAGCAGGAGGCGGCCGCGAACGGCTGCGAGCAGGTGGTGTTCCTGGACGCCGCGGAGCGCTCCATCCTCGAGGAGCTTGGCGGCATGAACCTTTTCTTCGTGTACGCCGACGGGTCGCTCGCGACCCCCGAGCTCAACGGCTCCATCCTCGAGGGGGTCACCCGCGCCTCGCTGATCGAGCTTGCCGAGGACCTCGGTCACAAGGTCGACGAGCGGGCGATCAGCATCGACGAGTGGCGAGAGGGAGTCGCGCGAGGGGAGATCACCGAGGTCTTCGCGTGCGGCACAGCGGCCGTCGTGACGCCGGTCGCCGCCTTGCGCTGGCGAGGCGGCGAGCTGGCCTCCCCCATGCCCACCGGCGAGGTGACGATGCAGCTTCGCAACCAGCTGCTCGACATCCAGTACGGCAGAGCAGCGGACTCGCACGGCTGGCTGCATCGAGTCGGCTAGGCGAGCTCCGTGTCCACCCCCGCGACCCAGTCGACGTACACCGTCGGCCCCTACCGGCTGATCGGACAGATCGGTGAGGGGGGCATGGGCGTCGTCTACCTCGCCAAGGCCCCCGACGACAGCCGGGTCGCGGTCAAGGTGCTGCGGCCCTACGTCGTCGGCGACGCCAGCGGCCGCGCCAGGCTGGCCCGTGAGGTGACGTCGCTCCGGCGCGTGCACTCCCCGCGCATCGCCGAGGTCTACGACGCCGACCCCTGGGGCGAGACGCCGTACGTAGTCACCAGATACGTGCCGGGCCCCTCGCTGCGCGAGGTCGTCGAGCGGGAAGGCCGGGTCGAGGGTCGCCGGCTGACTCGGCTGGCGCGCGGGCTGGCCGAGGCTCTCGTCGTCGTCCACGGCGCGGACGTGCTCCATCGTGACGTGAAGCCATCCAACGTCCTCATGCACGAAGGCGATCCGGTGCTCATCGACTTCGGGTTGGCCCAGCTCTCCGACGACGTGACGCTGACCCAGACCGGCTTCCTGCTCGGCACTCCGGGCTACCTCGCACCCGAGATCCTGTACGGCGACCCGCCCGCGCCGGCCGCCGACGTGCATGCCTGGGCCGCCACCGTCGTCTACGCCGCGACCGGGCATGGACCCTACGGGAGCGGCCCCGCGATGGCGGTCATGGACCGAGCGCGCAGGGGCGAGGCGAACCTGACCGGCGTGCCCGCCGAGATGGTGGCGATGCTGGCCGCGGCCCTGCGTCCCGACCCTGCTGGTCGGCCGACCGCCCGCAAGCTCCTCGAGTGGCTCGATGCGTTGGAAGGACGCGAAGAGGCGACCGCGCTCACCCGGGTCGCGCCCACGCACCCTCCCACCAGCCGGCTCCCCGTCGCCCCGGCACCTGCACCGGCGTCTGCCCACCCGGGCGCACCGACACCTGCCCACCCGGGCGCGGACATTGCCGAGCCGGCGGTCGGCCGCCTGCGTCAGGCCGTGTTCTGGACGTACCTGTTCCTGCTCGTCATCGCGGGCACCGTCGCCGCCCCCCTCGTGAGCGCGCTATGGCTGCTGGGCGCGGCATGGGGGCTGCGGACGCTCGCGCTGGCGACCCGTGCGGTGCGTGCGTGGCGGGTCGCGCGTGGGCCCCGGCGAGGGGATGCGACGAAGGCCCTCGTGCTGGCTCCGTGGTTCGCGGCCCGCACGCTGGGCGCCACGCTCGCCAACGCGGCGTCCGTCGCGGCGTGTGCGGTCGGTTTCGTGGTGCTTGCGAGGTTCGGCCCCTCACAGGTCGAGACGTCATCCCTCGTGGTGGCCGGTGTGGTCGCCGGCCTGGTCGCGTGGGGCGGCCCGTTCAGCCGCGACGTGCGCCGCGGCGGGCGGCTCGTCTCATCCAACCTGCCGTGGACCGGGTTCACCGGCGCCATCGTCGTCGTCATGCTGCTCGCCTTGGTGTCAGGCCTCTTCGCCGTCCAGCAGATCATCGGGACGACGTACCTTCCGTTCGCCTCCCGCTGACGACGTTCCGGAACATCCCAGGCGGGCCGAGCGCTCGAGGGCCTGGTCGCAGACGTCGACGAGGCGAGCACGAAGACCGGAGGCGCGTGCTGCGAAGCCCCGTTGGGCGTCGACGTACTCAGCCTTGCCGGCCGGGGTCTCGATCGCGATCGGCGCCAGCCCGAGTGACGTGAGGTCGTACGGTGCCGCCCTCATGTCGACGACCCTGACCTCGCGCGCCAGCTCGAAGCAGTCCGCGACGAGCTCGGCCGGCGCAAAGGGAGCAAGGTGGTAGGCCCACTTGTAACAGTCCATGGTCGCGTGCAGGCAGCCGGGCTGTTCGTACTCTGGCTGTGACGCCCGCGTCGGCGAGACAGTGTTCCGCGGCCGGGCTTCGGCGGTGAAGACGCGGAAGGCGTCGTGGTGGGTGCAGGTGACGCGGTGACCGTCCACGACGGCATCCGTGGCGGCTGACCCCAATCGCAGCGGGTACGACGAGTGGCGCAGCTCGTCCGGGGCTTGGTGGTACACCATCGCCCACTCGTGGAGCCCGAAGCAGCCGAGCATCGGGGCGCGGCCGGCGGTGGAAACCACCAGTCGGCGTACCCGCCGCACCTGGTCCGCGCGCCGGAGGGGAAGGCTCGGGTCGACTTGGGCGCCTGCGGCCGTGACGACGTACCCCTTGAAGTCGGCGAAGGTCGCGGCCCCCGGACCGGTAACCCGGACGCCGAGGCCCGGGTGCCATCGACGAAGCTCCGCGGGGCGATAGGAGTAATAGGTGAACAGGAAGTCCTCCACCGGGTTCGCGACGCCCAGGCTTCGCCGACGCAGGAACGGCTGGGTCCAGCCGTCGACCCGCTCCTCGTGCGCCGCCTGTCGAGACCGCCAGAGGTGCTCGGGCAGGGTCTCGGTGCGCACCCGACGATGCTAGGCCCGGCCGGTAGGGTGGTCGGTCGTGAGGATCGCGCGATTCACGACGGACGAGGATCCCCGGTACGGGGTTGTCGCAGGCCCCGAGGGCGACGAAGTCGTCGCCGTGCTGGCCGGCGACCCGCTGTATGCCGGCATGCAGGTGACCGGCGAGCAGCTTCCGCTGTTGGAGGTCCGCCTGTTGGCGCCGGTGATCCCGCGCAGCAAGGTCGCCTGCATCGGGCGCAACTACGCGGCACACGCGGCCGAGCTCGGGAATGACGTCCCGGAGGAGCCCTTGGTCTTCCTCAAGCCCAACACGTCAGTGGTCGGGCCCCTCGACCCGGTCGTCTACCCGCGACAGAGCACCGACGTGCAGTTCGAGGGCGAGCTTGCCGTGGTCATCGGCAGGATCTGCCGCGACGTGCCCGTTGACCGGGTCCGCGAGGTGATCTTCGGGTACACCGTCGCCAACGACGTCACGGCTCGCGACCTGCAGGCGCGCGACGGACAGTGGACGAGGGCCAAGGGCTTCGACTCCTTCTGTCCGCTCGGGCCGTGGATCGAGACAGAGTTCGACCCGGCGGACGTCGAGGTCCGCACCGAGCTCAACGGGGAGGTCAAGCAGCTCGGCCGGACGAGCCTGATGATCTTCGACGTGCCGAGTGTCATCGCCTACATCACCTCGTTCATGACTCTGCTCCCGGGTGACGTGGTCCTCACGGGCACCCCGGCGGGTGTCGGTCCCATGCAACCGGGTGACGACGTCTCCGTGACGGTCGAAGGCATCGGAACCCTGATGAACAAGGTGGTCTCCCGTGGCTGAAACCGTCGACGACGTCCTCGGTGGACTGGCGCCGGACCAGGTGCGGCTGCGCTTCGCACCGTCGCCGACCGGATCCCTGCACATCGGCAACGTGCGCAGCGCCTTGTTCAACTGGGCCATGGCCAGGCACTTCGGAGGCAGCCTGGTGCTGCGGATCGAGGACACCGACGAGACGAGAAACACGGCCGAGGGCCTCCAGTCCGTCATCGGCTCACTGCGCTGGCTCGGGATCGACTGGGACGAGGGACCGGAGGTCGGCGGCCCCTTCGCGCCGTACATCCAGTCCGAGAGGATGGACCTGTACGCGGGCGTCGCCCAACGTCTCCGGGAGAGCGGCCGGGCCTACGACTGCTACTGCTCACAGGCCGAGCTCGAGGAGCGCAGGGAGCGGGCCCGCAAGGAAGGCAGGACGTCGGGGTACGACGGCCACTGCCGCCACCTGACGCCCGAACAGGTCGAGGCATTTCTCGCGGAGGGTCGGCGGCCGGTACTCCGCCTCCGGATGCCGGACCGCGCGATCGTCTTCGGCGACCTGGTCCGTGGTGAGATCACCTTCCAGCCCGAGCATGTGCCGGACTATGTGCTGGTGCGAGCTAACGGCCACCCGCTCTACACGCTTGTCAACCCGGTCGACGATGCGGTGATGGGGATCACCCACATCCTGCGGGGCGACGACCTGCTCTCGTCGACACCGCGACAGATCGCCCTGTACGAGGCCCTGATCGATCTCGGGATGGCCGGACGGGTGCCGAGGTTCGGGCACCTCCCCACCGTGATGGGAGAGGGCAACAGGCGACTCTCCAAGCGGGACAAGGGTTCTGGGCTTCTCGAGTACATCGACCGGGGGTTTCTCCCCGAGGGCCTGCTCAACTATCTTGCCCTGCTCGGATGGGGGATCGCCGAGGATCGCGACGTGTTCACGATGGCCGAGATGGTCGAGGCGTTCGACATCCGCCGGGTCAACCCCAACCCGGCCCGGTTCGACATCAGGAAGCTGGAGGCGATCAACGCCGCGCACCTCCGGGCACTACCTGTCGACGAGCTTGCAACGCGCATCCTGCCCTACTTGCAGCGGGCTGAGATCCTCCCTCCCGAGCCGACCGAGCAAGAGCTCGCAATGCTCAAGGCCGCGGCGCCGCTCATCCAGGAGCGAATCATCACCCTCGGGGAGGCTGTCGACATGCTCGGCTTTCTCTTCGTCCCTGAGGAGGACTTCGAGCCGAACAAGCAGGACGCAGCCGCTCTGCTCGACGACGACGGCCGAGCCGTGGTCCGAGCGTCGTACGACGCGTTGGCCGGCCTCGACGAGTGGCACACGGCGACGATCGAGGCTGCGCTGCGCGCCAGGCTGGTCGACGGGATGGGACTCAAGCCTCGCAACGCTTTCGGGCCGGTCCGGGTGGCCGTCACGGGAAGGAGGATCTCCCCCCCGCTCTTCGAGTCGATGGACCTGCTCGGGGCGGAACGGTCCCTGGCGCGTCTGCGCGCTGCCGGAGAGGCTGCTGCGTTCATCGTGCGATGACGACCCGGGCGCCCAAGGACATCAGCAGCTACCTACGCCTGGCACGACCTCAACGCGGTGCCTGGTGGCGGCTTGCGGTCGGGTTGGTCGCCGGCACGGTTGGCTTCTTCGTGGTCACCCTGGTGGCTCTCCTCGCCGTCGCCCTCGTCGTCCGGCTGACCGGCCACCATCTGGTCGTCAACACCAACCGCGTCACCGCAACCCTGCTGCTGGCGACGAACCTCGGCCTGGCCGCGTGCATCCCTCTCGCCGGCCTGCTGTTGTGGGCACTCTACGGGCTGCGGCCGCGGTGGCTCAGCTCGGTCGCGCCGGGTGTCCGCTGGCGCTGGCTCGCCGTCTGCGTCGGCATCACCGCGGCGGTATGGGGGACACTGTTGGTGTTCCTGCTCTTCGTGACCGTCTTGTCGGGGCAGGCCACGTTCGACGGTCAGGTCGTCGCGTTCATCATGGTGGTGCTGTTGACGACGCCGTTGCAGGCAGCAGGGGAGGAGTACCTGTTCCGTGGTTTCCTGCTGCAGAGCCTGGGGGCGACCGGGCTCCGGGCGCCGATCTGCTGGGTCGTCTCGGGTGCCCTTTTCGCAACCGCCCACGGCCAGTTCGCGCCACCCCTCTTCGCGGACAGACTGCTGATCGGTGTCGTGTTCGCCTGGCTCGCGACCTCGACCGGAGGGCTGGAGGCGTCGATCGCGATCCATGCGGTGAAGAATGTCTCCACGTTCATCCCGGCGGCGCTGCTCGGCCAGGTCTCGGGGACGATCGAGCCGACCAACGTGACGTGGCTGCCGTTCGCCCTGGACGCCGTCCTGCTCGCGGTCGTCGCCCCATGGATCCGCACCCGCTATCGACGACAACGGCTCCCTCCTCCGCCGCCCGAGGTGGCGCCCGGCGCCTCACCTGTCGGATAGCGGCCCGAAGCCAGACAGCCGGCTGGCCGTCACTGCTCCGTCCGGGCGACCTGTTTGGAGTCGACCGCGGCGCTCCGGTATTGTCGACCCTCGGCAAGCGCCCAGCGGATTCAGCGACGGGGGTGCCGATGCCTTTGGGGTATGGGGTAATTGGCAGCCCGGCTGGTTCTGGTCCAGTTAGTCTAGGTTCGAGTCCTAGTACCCCAGCGATGAGAGGTTGAGAGCTTCAGCCACTTGTCCGCTCGATGGCCCCGTTGTGTAGTGGCCTAGCACGCCGCCCTCTCAAGGCGGTAGCGCGGGTTCGAATCCCGTCGGGGCTACCATCGTGAAAGGCCGTCTGACCTGCGGAAACACCGGGCCGGGCGGCCTCTCTCACCCGCTGACCTCGCCTGAGATGCCCCCAGGATGCCGCACGTCACCTAAAAAACACCGATCGAGCGGACCACGCCCGCGTCTCTCCGAGCCGACAAGAGCGCGTCGATCTGATCGGCGACGTCGTCGGCGTGATCGTCGTACAGGTGCCCGTACCGGTCGAGCGTGAACGACACCGACGAATGACCCGCCCACGTGCTCACCGCCTTCGGGTTCGCGTGCGCGGCGACCATGATCGACACGAACGAATGCCTCAGGTCGTGGACTCGCAGACCGTCCAGCCCCGCCGACCTGACAGCAGGGGTCCACACGTGCCGGTGGAACGTCGATCGGTACATCGGGCCACCCTGAGCACCCGTGAACACGAGAGCGTCCGCTTCCGGCCCGACGTGCTCGGCCAGGTGCCGCTCCACCTCACGCATGATCGACCGGGCAACCGGCACGACCCGGCGACTCCGAGGTGTCTTCGGCTCGCCGAACGTGATCGACCCGGACAGTTGAACGGCCGTCTCAGCGACCGTCACCCGGGACCGGAGGACATCGATCCGGCGACGTCGCAACCCGGCCAACTCGCCCCACCGCAGACCCGCATACGCCCCGAGGAGAACCAGCGCCCGATACTGCGGGGCGATGGCCTCAGCTAACGCGTCGGCCTCCTCAGCGCCCAGATACCGCTGCTCGGTGACCTGCTCGGCAGGCAACGGCACCGACGCCGCCGGGTTCACCGACAGCCGCCGGTCCGCGACCGCCGCGTCGAGCATCTGGCGCAGCGCAAACACCGACTTGCGGACCGTCGTCGCCCCCGTACCCTCAGCGGTCATCGCGGCTGCCCATTCGCGGATCTCATGGTTCGACAGACTCGACAACCTCCGCAGCCCGAACCGCTTCACCACATGGAGCCGAACGATCCCCTCCAGCCGTGCCCGAGTCGACGGACGCAGATCACTCCGAGTCTGGAGCCACCGCTCAGCCCACTCGCCGAGAGGCATCGCAGCCCTCGCCGGGTCCAGCCATGAACCCGAGGCGATCGACGTTTCCTGCGAAGCCAGCCACCGGTCCGCGTCGACGCGCCGATGGTGCACCATGCTCCGCTCTTTGCCGTCCGGCCCCCGATACCTCGCCCGGTAGGATCCCGTCCCGAGCCTCTGAACGTGCGCCATAGTCAGCCCTTCCCTGTCGTGTCAAAGTCGGCCATCGGTACGGGCGCCGGCTCCTCAGCCGTGTGCCGGCTGTGCCCCGTGTGCCAGGCCCGAAGCATGTTCTCCAGGTCGTGGATCATCGCGAGTGCGATCATCGGGATCTCGTCGGTTGTCGCCTCCGCGATCTGATCCGCCCGGCCTTGCACCAGGGCGACCGCCGTTTTCTCCGGGACGCTCATGGGCAACCCTGACCGGAGCATGCGTCTCCAGTCCCCGGACGGAAACACCGGGCCGCTCTCGCCGATCACGCGGATGGGTGCCTCATCATCACGGAGGGTCTGCAACATGACCGGAGCGACGCCCAAAGCGAGCGCCAGCGCGTTCAGATCATCGACCGCGATGTTTCGCCGCTCACGATCCTCACCGGTCGCCTCGATCCTGCTGACGACGATACGGGCCACGCTCTTACCGGTCTGCTCTTCGAGCCGCCTGGCAAGTTCCTGCTGGCTCCAACCGCGAGCCGTGCGCTCCTCCCTCACCCGCCGAGCGATCACCTCTCGTGTCGTCGGTGCTAACCCCTCAGACGCCATTCTGGACCCCTCTGCCGAGTTGATGATCTCTTTCCGATCTATCCTATCGCATAGAGATCACCCGTGCGACACTGTTCGGAAGGCAACTCAAGCGAACGGAGTCCCACCGTGAGTGACACGATCACCCAGCCCCGGCGAGGATCCAACGGCATCGAGCCACTCTGGACGTTGGACGACGTCGCCGAGTACGTCGGCCTCAGCAAGGCGGCGCTGTACAACCTCCGCCACCTCGGACGCGGGCCGGTCGGCTACCGCGTCGGCCGACACTTGCGGTTCCGCCTTGCCGACGTCGAAGCGTGGCTGGAGGCGACCCGCGACCAGCCGAGCGTGGTGGCCTGACCCGATGGACGCCCGAGTCCCTGAGCGGGCACGTGATGGCACCGAGTGACCGCCGGCCACGATGGCGCCGCGCGGTGTACGCACAGCGCCCTGAGATGACAAACGGGTGCCGTGTGGTGCTGCTGTACCTGGCCGACAACATGAACGCCAAAGGCGTCGTGTCCACACCGAGAAACTCGGTCGCCGATGCCCTCGGAGTGCAACCGCAGCGGATCACCGAGGCCATCCAACTCGGCCGCCGACTCGGATTTCTGGACATCGTGAAGCGCGCCCGTCAGCACGTCACGGCGGTCTATCAGGCGACCATCCCAGCCGATCCAGAGGTACGGCACGGCGTACCCCTGACGACTCAGTCAGAGGTACGGCAGGGCGCACCTCTGCCAGCCGATCCAGAGGTACGGCACGGCGTACCCCTGACCGCCGATCCAGAGGTACGGAAAACCGGAGGTCACAGAGGTACGGCAGGGCGTACCCCAAATGACGCTCCAGAGGTACGCCACAGCCCTACCCCAAGTAGTGGTTACGAACCGCAGACAACCTCGCCACCCGCTGACCCCACAAGCAAAGACGCCGTGATGACAGGCAGCGGCTCCACGGAACCGCAGGCACCATCATCCCCTGACGATGGTGACGGCCACGACGATGCCGACCGGGCGCCCGAGCCGTTGGCATCACTGCCGTCTGAAAGCCGGGGCACAGTCACAGACGCTCCCCTTCCGCAGTCTGAGACGCAACCTCACCAGGAACCACCCGAGCAGGATCCCAATTGGGCCGGGCAGATCCGATGCCCGCATGGTGTCTTGAGTGGTGCCGAAGTCGATGCGTGGGCCGGTGGCCCGTACTGCCCCCAGTGTGAGCACGAGGCCGCTCTCAATGTTCTCGACGCTTCCGGGATCGTCGCTGAGAGGCTGTCCGACCGTCGTACGGCGTGAACTCACATCCACGAGAGGAAATGACATGAATGAGGCTCAGCAGGCAGCAGTGGCAGCGGTCAGGCGTCGGCTGCGAGGTGTCCCGATGTTCGGCACGTCCCCGGAGGAGACCCGGGTACGTGTCCGGTACGGCCCCGACTCGGATCCGGTGACGGACTGGCCAAGGTCAGCCGCCGGCAGAGACCCGGTCGCGGCCGTGCTGGTCGCGGCGACCCGGAAGGCGTGACGACATGCCGGAACTGACCCCGGATCAGATCGTGCACCTCGAATCGTTGGAGAGGCTCCGTAAGCTGACGGCCTGGCAGCGCGGTGAGGTGTCCGCCCTGCAACGGTCCGCGAATACCGCCCAGCGGGACCGGATCGGCCGGCTCCTCGCGAAGCATCCCCGCAAGCCGAGGAAGTCCCGGGCGGATGAGTGGTCGGCGTGACCGGGTCGCTGATCGATCTGCTCCCGGAGATTCAGGCGCTCGCTGCCCGCCGTGAGGACGTCAACCATCGCCGGGAGCAATACCTGGCATGGTTGGCCGAGCAGGGGCGCGGCTACCAGTCCGAGGTGGAGACGTACCACGAGCAGGTGGCGGAGGCGATCAGGCATGGCAGGACGCCGCCGGTCCGCCCACCCGAGCCGCTCGACGACGGATACCACGCCGGGAAGGTCGCCGACTTCGCGGCCGAAGACGCGATGATTGCCGATGAGAGGTTAGCGGTGCTCGCCGACAACCGGCTCCTGATCGAGCAGCAGGCCCGGGCGGAACTCGACGGGATCCTCGATGAGGCCCGTGGACATGTGGAGGCGCTGACCGATGCTGCGCGGCGGGTGCAGCGTCTCCAGGTCGCCGTCTATGACGTCCGGTCCGCTGAAGCCGCCCGGGACCGGAACAACCCTCAGGTGGGCGGCGCCCAAGTGGAGACGTTCAACGCGCCGACCGCCGAAACGCTCGTCAAGGCCGTGCAGTACGGCGTCGACCTGCTGGAGGATCGCGGTACCCGCCGGCTCGGTTTCATCGACTCGAACCTCGATGAGGTCCACCAGCCGGCGCCCGGTTTGGAGCCGGTGCCGGGTCGGCTACCGATCCAACGGGCCCACAGCAGCCTCGGTCTCCGGTGGGGTGGCCGTCGATGACCACCAGCGTCCAGCAAGAGGCTGTATCTCCGGGGCAGCAGCGGGCCGTGCTGGCCCTGCTGGCAAGCGCGGCGCCCTCCGATGCAGCCAGAGCCGCCGGGTGCTCTGAACGGACATTGAGACGGTGGCGACGTACCGCCGGGTTTCAGCAGGCACTCCGGGCCGCCGCACGTGACGCAGCCGCCGAGTCGATGTCTCGCCTGATCGGCGCCCAAGGGGAAGCGGTCACGACCCTCGTCCGGGCCTTACGCAGCCCCTCCGATGTCGTCGCCGTCCGTGCTGGCATCGCCCTGCTCGAACTCGGTCTGCGGGTCACCGACGACGACACCGCCGCACGCCTCACCGACCTGGAGAGGAGGGCCAACCGATGGCAGCCGACCGAGCATCACGGCTTGACCGCCTTGACAGCATGATCCCCACGCGCGACGTCGAACCGGACTGCGATGACCCGTTCATGGCCGTCTGGCTCAGCGAGCTGGTCTCCGAGGTGCAGGCCGACCCGACCGGCAAACGTGCCAGCGAACTCTCCCTGCGGATCTACGCCGCCCTACATCCTGAACGGGATGACCTGCCCCTCACCGTCGCCTGGCTCTACGGCCCGACGGAGGGACGTGCTGCCGCCCTCGCAGAGTCGCAGGCCAGGTCGTTGGCTGCGACGCTCAGACGCAACCAGCGGGAGGTCGACGCTGCCCGCTGAGGTTTCCGGCCGGCTGCCGGGCTGGTCGGGAACGTCTCGGACCCGCGCTTACTCGCGGCCGAGACAGGGGGGGTCGGGTGTGATCCGGGTCGCCCGGCCCCTCCGCGACGCTGTTCTCAAGTCAACCTAGCGACAAAATCAAGTGCGGCGGTTACCGCGGCTGCGACTAAGGGAGCCACAGCAGAGTTGCCTGCCTTGCCAGCCAACTCCTTGAGACGCTCGCCAGTCGACTTGACTCTCTTTGCATCCGGATTGGCACTTGTCACCTCACCCTCGATGACCTCCACCAGTGAGCGCATCCGTGCAGTGTCGGGACTTTCGAGGGTGTTCAGACGCGTCATGAGATTGCCGATCAGGTCCAGCAACGGTGCCGTGTCCGAGGTGTTCTGCTGTTGGTTCACCGTCTCGCCGGACGCCTGCTGTCCGTAGTTGTCTCCATAGTTGTGGAACGTCACGCCTGATCCCCTCTGCTGTCGTTGGATGTAGGCCGAGACTGATCCGTCGTAGTTCTGCTCGACACAGTCGATGCCGTCGTTCGTGATGTGCGGTCTGGCAGGGCCCACGGCGCCCCATGAGGTGAAACCGCGAATGAGACCCCGGTCCAGGAGGTATCTGGCGGCCGTGTTGAGTTCCTCATCTGTGAACGGATCGCCCTCGAAGAACGACCAGGGCTGGCCTCTGACGTCGGTCGCATCGGTCGGAGGAGGGCCGTCTTTGACTTCGTACAGCCATGCCAATACCGCGTCTCGGGAGGCGAGGGCCCGCGCCCTCTTGTCATGACTGCGCTGACGGATCCTCCGAGCCTCGTCGGCTCCCCGGTCCGTCAGGATGGCGGAGGACGGTTCGCGCTCTCCCAGCATCGGGTCTCCGAGCCGGATGTACCCATCGGCAACATGGCGACGCGCGATGGCCCGGACCTCGTCCGCGTCGAGAGTGCCGTCCGTCTCCGCGAACTCGCCGAACCTCGTGATCTGCACACCTTGCCGCTCCCGCTCGGCCATCCACAACAGAAAGCGAGTCGCGTGAACATCAGTCATGCTGCTGGACCATCCGCGGTTGCCTGTCATGGCAGACAGCGTATTTCCAACTCTTTACACTAGTCGCGCCTTCGGCCGTTACCCGGCAGCCTTCGAGCGCGACGCCGCGCGGCCTCAGAGGGCGGCGGCGATCCGAGCGTGTAGGTCGTCCAGCCGGCTCCTGGACGCGGTCAGCAGCGTCTCGCCTTCCGGGTACTGCGACGGTGTGACGCCGTCCTGCTTCGCCACCTCGACGCCCGGGTGCTCGGTCCGGCCGGTCGGCTGCTCCAGCGCCCACTCGCGGTAGATGGCTGCGATGACAGCCGACTCGCGGCGTGGGTCGGTCACGACTGCCGCGCTAGGTGGCGGATCCGGGATGTTGGCACGATCCCATTGTCTCAGCCGTGCCCCCTCAGTGCCGCACGATGCCGCAAAATGCCGCGAGACGACGGGAGACGCCGGGTGACGTCCGGGCGACCCGAAACCCCTTGCAGACAATAGTTGTCAGGGTTTCTCGCAGGTCGCAGAACGACCCTCGACAACCCCCTCAAAAGCCCTCTCAAGGCGGTAGCGCGGGTTCGAATCCCGTCGGGGCTACCATCGTGAAAGGCCCCCTGACCTGCATAAATGCAGTGCAGGGGGCCTTCGCCATCTCGGTGCTGCAAGGAGATTGGCAACAGATTGGCAACAGCAGAACGACCGTTGGCAACGGCGGCGGCCTCGTCGCGCTTGGCCCACGCCAGGGTGCGGGCGGCATCCATCGCCGCGGCCACGTCGTCGAGTCGGTCCTCGAAGAGGTGCCCGCACGCGTCGAGGGTCATCGTCGCTGACGCGTGGCCGAGCATCTTCTGGACCACCTTCACGTCGGCGCCGCTCGCGATGGCGAGACTAGCTGCGGTGTGGCGCAGCTCGTGCGGGTGGAGTCCGGGAACGCCGATCGTCGCAGCTGCGTTGAAGGCTGACCGGAACGTGGAGACGCGCAGCGGCTGGCCGCTGCGGATGCCTCCGAAGACCAGGTCGTCCGGCTGCTTGTAGCCCACGTGGGCAGCAAGGTCGGTGATCGGAAAGTTCGGGATCGAGACGTCACGGTGCTGGTGCGACTTAGGAGTGCCCAAGACGAGGCCTTTGCCTTGCAGGCGTCACCGACTCCGCGATGACGGCACGCCGCCGGGTCAAGTCCAGCCGCCTCACCGTCAGTGCTGCCATTCCGCCGAACCGGACGCCGGTGCAGGCGAGGAAGAGTAGTGCTCGACGGAACCTCGGGGAGTGGCTCAGGACAAGGTGACGGCGTACAGCCGCCATTGTCCTGGCACACCCTTCAGGTCGACCAGTCCGCGGTCGTCAAACTCGATTCCCGAGCCGGCGACGAGGTCCTTGACGGTTTGTGAGACCAGTACTTCGCCGGCTGCTGCACGCGCCGACACCCGCGCACCGATCGCGACCGCGATACCGGCCACCTTGCCGTCGAGGACCTCGCACTCGCCGGTATGCAGGCCCAGTCGCACTTGCAGGCCGATCTCCCCGACCGCGTCGCGGATCGCCTGTGCGCAGCGGATCGCCCGGGCAGGGCCGTCGAAGCGGGCGAAGAACCCGTCACCGGCGGTGTCGATCTCCACGCCGCGGAACTGGCTCAGCTGCCGGCGCACACTGGCGTGGTGCTCAGCCAGCAAGTCGCGCCATCTGGCATTGCCAAGCCCGGCCGCATGGGCTGTGGAGCCGACGATGTCGGAGAACAGCACGGTCGCCAGCACGGTGTCCGGCACGGGCGCCGCGTCCCGGTCGACGGCATCGAGTAGGAAGGGCATCACCTGTGACAGCAGCCGTGGCACGAACGCGGTGCTGGGAAGGTGCTCATCACCGTCGAGCTCCGCAAACGTCGCACGAGGGATGTGTTCAGCGAGGTATCGGCCGTGCTCGACCGGCGCCCATGGGTCGGCACGCTGATGCACGACCAGTGTCGGGGCTCTGACCAGGGGTAGCACCTCACGCACGTCGATGGCCAAGTTCATCCGGTCCAGCGCCTCCAGGGATGCGGGACTGGCGCCGTAGCGGAACACCCGGGTCCATGCCCGCACCTCGTTGTCGTCCGCCGACGGGATACCGGACCGCACCATTTCTTCGACGCCCTCGGTGGTGATGAACATCTCGAGGCCCTCCTCGAGGTTCTGGCGGTCCTCGCGCTCGGTGGAGCCGAACAAGTAGTCCGGTGCCCACCGGGCGCGGGCCTTCCCTCCGTATAGCACGAGCGCGGATACCCGCTCCGGATGGGACGCGGCGAAGACCACGCTCATGGGCACCCCCTCCGACGCGCCGAACAGCACCGCCCGCGTGGACCCAGCTGCATCCATGACCGCCCGAATGTCGTCGCTGCGCTCCTCGAGGGTGGGTGCCCCGGCGATCCGGTCGGACAAACCAGTGCCCCGCTTGTCAAAAAAGATCAGGCGCGCGTGCTCAGCGATTCCACGCAACAGAGCAGCAACCCCCGCAATGTCCCAGTACAGCTCCACGTGCGAGACCGCTCCAGGAGTGAGGACCACGTCGAACGGGCCGTTACCCACCACCTGATAAGCGACCATCACGTCCCCGCTGCGTGCATAACGGGTCTCAGGCGCACTCATGCCCACGAGTCTGGATCCCTGGCCGCGAGCGCGCAACAAGTTCCGCACGGTCACAGCGCCCTCGGCGCGTCCGACCAGGTGGGCTCATCCGCTCATCGGCAGGACAGTGCGACGGGACACCGTGCTTGGGAGTCGCCGTGGTCGTTCACCGTAGGAGGATCTCTGCAGAGCGCGCCGAGACCGGACAGCCTGGCGGGCTAGCCGACGCTTCCGTCGATCGACTCGCGCAGCAGGTCGGCATGACCGGCATGGCGTGCCGTCTCCTCGATCAGATGTAGAAGTACCCAGCGCAACGTGAAGTGCTCCCCGCGCACGGGCTTCCTCGAAGACTGTTCGAGGCCCGTAGCTTCGCGGACCACGGCCCTGCTGCGGCTGCAGGCTTCGCGGTAGCGCTGGCGAAGCTGCTCCGGATGCAGATCGACAGGAGCACGGAACTGCCAATCGGGGTCGGCGTCCCAGTCGGCGTGGACGAAGGGGTCACGATCTGGCTGCCCCGAGAAGTGGATCTCCATCCAGTCCTCCTCGGCCAGCGACAGGTGGTAGAGCAGACCGCCAAGGGTGAGCGTGGACGGAGGATGCGGCTGCGCCATCTGCTCTTGGTCGAGGCCCTGCGTCTTCGCGAGCAGCGCCTCGCGCTGAACCTCCAGGTACTGCTCGAGCAGCTCCAGCTCGGAACCGTCGCGCTCAGGCTCGGTTGGCACACGCTCAGTCTAGGAAGTGCCCAGGTTGTTGAACACGCCACATCGTCCCACTACGCCGAGCGCGACCCGGCACCGCCGGGCAGATTCCGCGCCCGACTGAAGGAGCAGGCCGATCGGCTCCTGATGTTCCCGGGGGCCGGGGCCATCCTCTTCGAGTCTTACCGTCGAGTCCTCCTTAGACGGTTCGCGTACATGGTGGTCTGTCTCGTGAGCGGTGAGCGCATCGATGTGCTCGCCCTGGTGATCTTCGACGCGATCCGGCGTGGATTGAGGCGACCGTCGCTCAATCCCTAGTGCCCTGGCCGTCAAGGAAGTTCGATCCCTGTCAAGGAGCGGGCCGTGCGGCTGGTGCGTGAGCACCGCCAGGAGTACTCGTGGTTGACCGCGACCGCTGCGGCGGTGGCCCGGCAGGGCCGACTGGCAAAGGAGACGGTGCGCCGGTGGACGTTGCCCTAGAGTCAGCGCGTGAAAGATTCCGGGATCAGCGAGCGCGATCGGCTGCATCACTTCCTCGACCAGCAGCGCAACGCCGTGTTGACGATCATCGAGGGGCTCGGCGAGGCTCAGCTGCACACGCCGGTGCTTCCGTCCGGCTGGACGCCCATTGGGCTGATCCGGCACCTGGCTGGGGCCGAAGCCATGTGGTTCCAGTGGGTCGTCCTCGGGACCCAACCGAAGGTGACCTGGGACGACGGCATTGACGACCCGCCCTACGATCCCGAGGCACCGTTCACCACCCAACATTCCAGTGCCGCAGTGATCGAGCAGTACCGCCGTCAATGCGAGATGTCGAACGAGATCCTGCAATCGCGGGACCTGCACGCGGCTCTGCTCGGCGAGCATGGGCTCGACTGGCCAGACGAGCCCATCACCGATCTTCGTTGGGTAGTGCTGCACATGATCGAGGAGACCGCACGCCACGCTGGCCACCTTGACGCCGCACGAGAACTCCTAGACGGCGCCACCGGCCGGGCCCCCCGGTAGCCTCTATCAGCGATCGCGCTGTCCTCGGCATATGGCGAATGCTGAACGCGGAATGAGGCACCCGGGTACCACCGTTCATGACGCGCGGATCGCTGCATCAGGTGCGCCGTCAGGTCGTCGGCTCGTCCAGGACGAGGCGCTGTCCGCCGTCGGCCAGCTCACGACAGATATCTAGGTGTCCGGCATGAGTAGCGGTCTCAACGATCACGTGCAACAAGATCTCCCGCAATGAGGAGTGCGGAGGGTCGCCGCCGTCCTCAAACCACCAAGCTGGCTCCGCGTCCAAATCCAGCTTGTCGACAGCCGCCGTCGCCAGTCTGCACTCGTTGGCGTACTGCTCGAGCAACGCCTCGTCACTGGTGAGCTCCGGCGTGGTCCAGCCGTCGTACCCCTCGGGAAGATCCACACGCTCCCCAGCCATGACCGCTCTGAACCACACGCGCTCGACGTCCAGGGTCAAGTGCCTGATCAAACCTCTCGGCGTCCAGCCTGAGGGGACGCAAGAACGTCGACGAGCCTCGGCCGGCATCGCCCTCACCTGTTCCGCAACATGCGCCCGCTGAGCGTCGAGCCACTCGAGAAGCTCGCTCTTCATGATCAATTCCGAGTCCGTGTCCACGCCAGCAGTCAACCTGATGTGGTCTTCTGCGCTCGATACCGGGTTGGACAGCGGACTCCCATTGACGGTTGCGTGCGTTCAGCTCGGCGCCCCATCGCGGCGGGAAAGACGCGGGCCGACTGCCCAGATCACGTGCATAAGAAGCATCAGCGGACGTGCTTTGCGGGCGGTGCAGCCGATGCATCGTTGCCTGTGCGACACGGGCCGCTGTCGTCCAGCAGTTCCATTCCAGCGACCCAGCCGGTCCCTGCCAGTCCCGCGACTCGTACGACGCGAGTACTCGCACCATCTCAGTCACGGCCTGTTCGACGTCTCGGCTAGCCATCGCGCGCATGCGAAGGAGCCTTCCAGGTTCGTCCCGCAGGCGAACCCATCTCCGGTGGGTCGACCCGCTGCGGCATCGTCTCGGCGAATGGCCTCAGGCGCGACGACGTACCGCGAAGACCGGGCGGGGCAGGGTGGGTCGCGCGGTCACGATTCCCGGAGCGTCTCCGCGATGGGGCGACGTGCCTCGAGTCGGGCAGGGAAGGCAGTGAGCACGATGGTAATGAGGAGGGTGATGAGGGCGAGCCCTGCCAGCTGCGTCGTCGGTGGTGCTGCTGGGCGTGAGGCGGACAGTGCGTGAAAGAGGGCGCTGCCGGTGGCCCAGCCGAGCGCCAGGCCGACCGTTGCCGGGAGCAGCTGGCCCAGTCCGACTGCGGCTGCGGCCTCGGTAGGCGTGACGCCGACCGCGCGGGCCACGGCGATCACGCGACGGGCATCGACAGCGCTGGCGCGCGTGACGAAGAGGAGGTTGACGGCGGCCATGATCGCGAGGAGCAGGGTCAGCGCTGTCGTCACCAGGTGCAGCTGGGCGACTTGAGGGTCGGCCGGTCCTCCGGCGTTGCCGCGCTCGGCCTGCAGGCTGGACTGCGCGAACAAGACGACGACTGCGGCACAGAAGGCCACAGCGATCGACAACGTCGTGAGCGCGGCTCGACGAGGTCGTTGTGCCGCCAGGCGCAGGCCGAGCAGGGCGGGAGTCGGGAGGTGGGCCGAGAGTGCTATGACGAGGCGGTGTCTGCGTGGGAGGTGCCCAACGTCGTCGAGCGCTGCAACGGTACTGGTCCGTGCCGCTCGCCAGGCGGGCAAGGTCGTGGCGAGCATGACGACGGCGAGGACCGAGCCGACCACCACTACGGCGTCGGTAGGCGTCATCGAGGTGGTTCCTTCCCGCCCGAGCAGGCCCGCGCTGAGGCCGACGAGCCTCGGTGTCAGGAGGAGCCCCGAGGCGAGCCCGACCACCGCAGCCACTAGTCCGATCGCCAGGTACGACGTCAGCAACAGGCCGGCGACGAAGCCCGGTCCGGCTCCGGCAGCCTTGAGCATCCCCACGCGACGTACCTCGTCGCTCATGCGGCCGCCGACGAGCACGACCAGTGTCGCCAGCGCCAGGATCACCAGGAGGGTGCTGCCGAAGACCACCGCCGTGCGCTCGTTGGCCAGCTGTTCGGCCTGACGAGCCGCGATCTCCTGCCAGGGGTCGAGCTGGGGACGTCCTGAGGGCGGGCCGCCCACCGAGTACGGTTGCGCGAAGGCCGGTGCCGAGCCGGGGTCGTGGAGCTTGATGTACTCGAACCACACCAACGGCTCACGAGCACTGGCCAAGGCGGTCGCGAGGTGTCGAGTGGCCCAGACGAGGCCGGGCTCTGCGGAGAACCAGTCGGGTCGGTCGAGGATGCAGCCGATCGTGCAGAGCTGGGGGTACGGCGGGAGCGCGGCCGAAACCGCGATGCCCACTACCCGTTCCTGGTTGCCGCCGAGCTCGACCAGATCACCCACGGCCAGCCCCATGGCCTGGGCGAAGGCGCGTTCCACCACCACGCCGTCCGGGCCGACCCAGCGGCCGGACACAACCTGTGGACGGTCGACTGCCGAGGGGGACGTGTCCCGCCCCTGCAGCTCCGCGACCCCGGAGATGCCGTGGGCGACGATGGGCACCCAGGTGGTCGGGAACGGCTTGCTCCGGGATGCGACTTCCGGCCGTTCGGCGAGTGCCCGTAGGCGTGTGCGGCCCGCGGCGCTCACGGCGTTGTTCGGGGTGGGGAAGAGGGCCGCCACGATGTCAGGTCCCGCTGTGCTGGCCCGCGTCAGGGCATACGGAGCATCGGTCTGGCCGTGCAGAACGAGCCCGATCGTCAGGGTGGTCGCAGCCACGGCGAGCGCGATGAATAGCAGAACTGTCTCCGTCGCCCTGCGACGCAGGTCGCGGATGGCCAGACGGACGCCGAGCCCCAGCCGACTCACTCGCGGCTACCGGAGAGAATCTCGGCAGCGGTCGTCGTGTCGGACGGCAGGGCGACGTCATGGGCCAGTGCCCCGTCGCGCATGGACGCCATCCGATCCGCGGTGGCCGCCGTTCGCTGGTCGTGGCTGACCACGACGAGGGTCTGCCCATCACTGCGCAGGTGGTCGAACAGCCGAAGGACCTCGGTCGTCGCCGCGCTGTCCAGGTTTCCCGTGGGCTCGTCGGCCAGCAGGACGGTGGGTCGATTCACCAGAGCCCGGGCGATGGCGACCCGCTGCTTCTGCCCGCCGGACAGCTGTCCGGGCCGGTGGCGCATCCGGTCGGCGAGACCAACCGCCTCCAGTAGGGTTGTCGCCGCCCGTCGGGCCTGGCCACTCGGTGTGCCGGCCAGAAGCGCGGGAAGCTCCACGTTCTCAACTGCCGTCAGTTCCTCCATGAGATGGAAGTCCTGGAAGACGAACCCGACATGGTCACGCCGAAGTCTGGCACGAGCCCGCTCGGAGGTGCGGTCGATCCGCAAGCCAGCCACCCAGACCTCGCCCGAGGTGGGAAGGTCGAGCCCGCCCATGAGCTGCAGCAGGGTGGACTTGCCGCAACCACTGGGGCCCACCACCACCAGCGACTCACCTGGTGCGACCTCGAGGTCAACGTCGTCTACGGCGCGGATCAGAGCCTCACCGCGGCCGTAGTGCTTGGCCAGGCGCGTGACGCGCACCGCGGCGTTCATCGCCCTACTCCCCATGCCCGCTCGCAAGCGTCGAGCCAGGTGAGATCGGCCTCAATCCGCAGGACGACTCCCTCGAGCAACAGGGACACATCCGATCCGTCCGGCTCGGCCATCGCCGCGCGCTGGGCGTCTCTCAGACGCCGTACCAGCTCGTGTCGCTGCGAGCCAATCAGGGCGAGCGGGTCCGAGAGTCGACCCGCTGCAGCAACCGTGAGCTTGAGGTGGAAGTTCGTGAGGTCGGGCCGTGGCCACGTGACGTCAGTGAGCCATTCCTCGACCCGTTCCCTTCCTGCGGCCGTCAACTCAAAGACCCGACGTTCAGGTCGTTCGGCTGCCGCCTCGCGGGTGGAGGTCACCAGACCCGATTGCTCGAGTCGACCCAGGGTCACGTACATCTGACCCGCGTTGAACGCCTCCGAAAGGGGGCCCAGAGCCCGCTCGATCCGCGCCCGCAGCTCGTATCCGTGTGACGGCTGCTTCGCCAGCAACGCCAAGACGACTTCCTGTTGCATCAACACCCCTAACGGTTAGCCCGTAATGAGGATAACCGTTAGCCCTCACGGACACCAGAGCCGACCCTCTCTGAACCCGACCAATGGAAGACATCCATGGCGGACGGGTGCGCGGAGTCGTCCCGGTCGGTTGCGGGCTGAGCTCAGGCGGAATTCGAGATCCGGGCCGATGGCGCCGGTTAGGAGGTTCCCTGGCGTCGCGGCGCCGCTGGCTGCGCGAACCTGTTCCTTCCAGGCTCCGGTGCTGGCGGAGGCCGTCGTTCGGACTTTCATGTCGGATGCTCCCAGACTGGGCGTGAGCTCAGCTGGGCCGACCACAAGGGTCGAGCAGGCCGCGTGGGACTTGGCGCCGAACCGCATCGAACCTCGCCGCCCCGAGGCGGCGCGCAATCGGGAGAGGTAGTTGTCGAGACTAGCAACGTAGACCCAGAACCGGAGGACCAGACATGCTCCGGGCGGTGGCGAATAGCCTGGGAACCCTTCGAGTCGAGGGTGACAACGTGGACGAGCAGTGGATCCCGGCGCGGTTGCGAGAATCGCTTGCGGCCTTGGTTGCCGCGTGCGAGGACGACCCTGCGGTCTTGGCTGCGTGGGTCGGAGGTTCCCTTGCGCGGGACACGGCAGACGATTGGAGTGACATTGACCTGCATCTCCTCGTCGCTCACCCCGAGGAGTTCGGCAGCGGCATCACCGAATGGGTTGCCCGGACGATGCCTCTGGTGTTGGCCGACGAGATCCCAGGTGTACCGGGTGGCTTCATATTCGTAACGCCCGATTGGGTCCACGTCGACGTCATCGTTCACGGCAGCCAGGTGTTCTCGCAAGCTGAGTTCCCCGCCCGGGTGCTGTTCGACACCGATGGTCGAGTGCGCGACATCCCTGCGTCGGTTGAGCAGATGGTGGGCGAGCCCTACTTCCCGCGCGATCAGATCAAGCTGTACCTCTACTTCATGGGCGTCACCGTCACCGTGATCCACCGGCGCGAGTGGCTTGCTCTCGCCCAAGGCGCTGCCGGCTTCAGGGACTCTCTCCTCATCCCGCTGATGCTCGCCGAGAACGGCGTCCGAAAGATCGATGGAGCCAAACGACTAAATCGCTACCTGACTGCGGAGCAGATCGCAGCACTCCAGGCGATCCCACCCATCGGCTCGGACCCCGAGCAGCTGATCAACGCCCATACAGTCATCGCGCGGGAGTACCTCACACGAGGCCGTCGCCTCGCCGCAGAGCTCGACGAAACATGGCCCACAGCGCTCGAACAAGCCTCCCTCACCCTCTGGCGTCGCGAGCTCGGCATGAACCTTCAGTAGGCCACGTATGACACACGCAGCTGTCGCGGCGGAAGGGCGCACTCGTGCCACACCGTTCGAGATGGCCGCAGTGCCGTCCGGGCGCCGGAAGAGGCTCGATCCCGGGTTAGCTCTTCTTCAGCGCCTCGGCGAGCATCAGGAGGATGCCGCTAGGGCCGCGGACATAGGTGAGCTTGTACACGTCCCAATAGGTCGCCACCGCGCGCAGCGGACGGCAGCCGTGCCTCGCGGCGATCTCAAGGGCCTCGTCGATGTCGTCGACCGAGAACGCCACGCGGTTGCCTGCTATCACCCGGAAGCCACGGTCTTCGGGCCTGACGGAAACGTGATGGTGGAGGGGAGCGAGGCCATCAATGCTCTGTACGCCAGAGTCTTTGCGAAGAGCCCGGATCTGCACGTCAACATCCTCGCCCGCATCAGCATCGGAGACTGGGTGATTGACGAGGAAAGAGCCTCGGGCATCGTCTTCGAAGGGTTCCCCACCGGCATGCACGCTGTCGTCATCTATCGGGTGATCGACGGGCTGATTGTGCGATCGCAGGTGCTTACCGAGCACGCAACCGCGGTGCCGGGGGGCTCACACGCTCATCGGCATGTCAGTGTGTTTGTTGGATCCGGCGCCGGTAGGCGGCGGAAGGACACCTCATCGCAGCATGACGGGTTGCGGATGCCGCGAAGGTGGTGCTACCGATGTTGGGCTCTTGAGCGCGCGTTCTCGGTGCGTGTCGTGCCTGCTGTCCATGGACCGTTACTCGCTGGAGAGGGATCCGAGTGCCGGCCAGGGTGGACCCGCGCGCAGCAGCTTCAGGATGTCTCGGCCGTGCCGGTGCCCATGTGGAAACTCATCGTGGGCGTCCCATCGCCAGGCGGCGACCATCGCAAGAACAAGCCGCCGACACTCCTGAAGGAGGACTTGATCGACATCCGGATAACGAGCGCTGACTTCGTCCGGCACGTGCGCAACATCGAATTCGATTGGTCCGCGGCAGCACGTTTCGAAGTCGATGAACAGCGGACCGTCCTGGGTGCTGAGCACGTTGCCTGCATGCGGTTCGCCGTGTAGCAACTGCTCGGCAGCTCCGCGGCTGTGGATCTCCTTACGCGCGCTCCGCAGCGTGCTCAGGAGGAGATCCCGGTCGGCCTCAGCGAGCGCGGGTGTTTCGCCCCGATCCGCGACCAGCCGCTCGGCCTGTGAGACTCGTTCCATGAAGTGCGGTGTCGCGATCTCGACGCTTCGCATGGCCACATGCAGGTGATAGAGGGCGTCTGCGTATTCGGCCGGTGGTACGCGGTCGGAAGTCACCGCCTCGTAGTAGGTCCACAAGGTTATCGCGAAGCCATCGCCTTCGTAGACGCGCGGGTCGACCCGGGGTTCGAGCGACGCGACGGGGCTCGCAATTGCAGCGAGCCGCCGCGCGAGCTCCACCTCAAGCGCGGAGACCTCTTGCCCGACCAGTGCCAACCGCGCGAAGACGTCACACGGCAACAGACGTAGAGCCAGCTTGTTCGAATTGTGAATCACGACTACGTCGTCGACTCGCAGGTCCAGCGCTCCGGCAATTGACGTCGCTGCGGCCATCGCACTCGAAACGAGCCCTGCCTCCACAAGAGGATCCTGACACTGTCGGTCAGCCGGACACAGGTGCGCCGTTCTACTTGTTCTTGGGATTTCGACGAGTTCGTCACCGTGGCCGCGAGTGCCGGTCCCGAACACGTGGTGCGTTTTGCGCTGATGGTCTGTCGAGTCGACACCGCCGTGGTGCGCGATCCACGCCTCGAATGCTCGCTCAAAGCTCCTAGTGCGTCGGCTCGCAGCGATGTGACGTGCAAACCCCAACCTGGCACTATCGATGGGGTGGACGCTCGGTCGCAGGTCGAGGCGGGGGTTGAGGCGCTTGGCAGTGACCGTCGACTCGGCGTCGACGGAGTTCACGTCTACGCCCGTGGAGAGGTGTTGGCTGAACGTCACTGGCTGGCGGACATTCGCCGTGACGTCTTCTTGGTGTCCAAGACATTCACGTCGGCAGCGGTCGGGATTGCTGAAGCGGAGGGCCTGCTCACGCTTGACGATCCGATTTTGGGTCGTCTGCGAGCACGAGGCATGTGTCACCGTCACAGCTCACTTTCAGGGACCTACCACCGACCTCCTCGATCAAATCTGGGCCTTGATCGTTCCCGCCCTGACAGTGAGGTCGGAAATCGGCGCTTGAAACGGAGAGCGACGTAGTCGCCGCACTCGCGGCGGAGTGACGCAGATGAGATCGCGCCGACCTCCGGCGGAAGGACGCACTTCATCGCGACGTGAGCGTGCGGATGGACTCGCCTCGGTTCGGGCGTTGCAATAGCCTCGAAGACGCTGAGGCTCGCCACCTTGAGCCCGGCTTCACCGAGTGAGGAGCCCTCATGGCCGACACCCCCACCAGCGACCCCGACGGAACGGTCGGCGTCGGCAGCGTCAGCCGCAGGCACCTGCTCCTTGTGGGGGCGGGGCCGGGTCTTGGCATGGCCATCGCCCGCCGTTTCGCGGTCGGCGGCTACCGAATCACTTTGGCCGCTCGAAGCACCGACCGGCTGAGTGACCTCGCGGACAGCTTGTCCTACACAGGCGCCGGGATCGGCACGCTCGCGGCCGACGCCGGCGATCCCGACGGTCTTCGTGCCCGAATGACCGAGGTCTATCGCCGCGAGGATGCGCCCGGAGTCATCATCTACAACGCAGTGATCGGTGCACCCGATCAACTATTGAGCGCGAGC
>JAWWPG010000059.1:0-7617 GCA_033850885.1 Nocardioidaceae bacterium | reverse complement strand
CTTGCGCTGTCTCTCGGGCGCGCTGGGCGGCGGCCTGTTCCCGGGCGTAGAGCAGACCGAAGGTGAAGCCGTTCTCCCCCGGCGTGATGCCCGCCTGGGCGCCAAGCTCGCGCATGAGGTCGGCGGCGACGACGCTGTCCTGATGCTCACCGAGCGCGTCCTGGACGGCCGTATTGAAGGCGATCGCTGACTTCGCCGCCGACTCGTCGAGGAGCTCCGCGGCAAGCTCGACGGCGTAGCGGGCGCGTTTGGCCGACTTGCGGGCGCGGTGCAGCGGCTCCGCGTCAGGTTCACCGCGAAGCGCGGCTTTCACGCGTTTGACCGCCCGGCGTCGTGCCTTGCCGACGAGGCGAAGGAGGTGGTCGGCGTCCTCGTCAGCCTCCGGCGCCAGCGGAGGGCTCTCGACCCAGGCGGCGACCGTGCTCAGCAGGTCGCGATAACGGTCGCTGTCCAGAGCAGACATCAGCTCCGCGAGGTGCTGCGCCTGCTCGGCCAGCAGTCGTGCCTCGATACGTGCCGCCACCGGGCCGAGGATGTGCTCCGGTGGCAGTTCCGCGAGCGCCGCGCTGAACCTGGCCCGCTGCACCTGGCGGTCGCGGACCTGCCCCAGCAGTCCGGCGTACCACGCCAGCTCCTCGTCCAGGCGGCCAGCCGCCTCCAGGTCGAACATTGCGGCGAACACCCGCAGCGTGCTGCGCAACCTCCGGGTGGCGACCCGGGTCGGATGAACGGTGTCCCGTCCCCGCCGCAACGACACGTCACCCGCCGCCAGCGCCTGGTACTGCTCGCGGATGTACCTCGTGACGACGTCCGCTGCACGTTCGCCTTCGCCGGCCTCACCTGCGTCGACCTCGAGCACGACCTGCAAGCGCCCCTCGATGGTCTTCACCGACCCAGTATCTCCCACCCCCTGACGACCTGCACCGAACGGCGTATACCCACCTTTCCAAGGTGCTGCGAGCCGAAATGCCGACGCCTGAAGCCAGCTGAATGGTCGCCAGGTCACCCCAACGGCGATCGCGACGCCACCTAGCCTCGCAGGTGGCGGCGTCGCATGTGCTCGGAGCCGACGGCCGAGCTCCTCACATGCGCTGCTGCCTCGGCACGACCACCTGTTCGTAGATCAGCAGCAGGCCGGCGGCGATCGGAATCGCGACCAGCGCTCCGAGGATGCCGAGCAACGTCTCGCCTGCGAGCACGGCGACGATGGTCACGGCCACCGGAACCTCTACCGCCCGTTTCATGATTCGTGGACCCAAGAGATAGGCCTCCACCAGGTGGTAAGCGATGTAGTAACAGAGCACGATGACAGCTTCCGTCCAGCCCGAGGCCAAGCCCACGAGCGTGACCAGTGCTCCGCCGATGAGTGTCCCGGCGACCGGGATGAGAGCCAGCAGGCCAACGATCACGGCCAAAACGGCGGGGAACGGCAAACCGAGAACGCGCAGGATCACATAGGAGAGTGCCCCGTTGATGGAAGCGATGACGATTTGACCGAGTACATAGCCTCCAACGCGACTTGAGATCTCCTCCCCCAGATAGACGACTCGTGGCCTGCGGCTGCGTGGGACAAGCTGATACATGGCCGTTTTGGCCCGAGGCATGGCGGTCAGGAAGTACAACGTGAGGACAAGGACGGTTACGGTAGCCACGATCCCGTTGACGATGGCCTTGCCCGCACCCAATACCCCTCCGAAGAGGGACATGAAGCTCACGTGGGTGGCGAAGCTGTCCAAGCCATGCTCGACTCGGTTGATGACATGCCACCGCGAGTTGGCCTCGACAACGAGCCGGTTCCGCCGCAAGTGCGTGAAATAGTCGGGGGCGCTCTGGGCTGCCTGGGTGGTCTGGTCCACCACGGTGGGCACGATCAGCCATCCCAGAAGCGCGAAGACGAGGACCAGCCCGAGAAACACGAGCAGCACCGCCCAGCCCCGCCCAACGCCGAACCCCACCAGCCGGGCGACAATTGGCTCAAGTCCGAGGGAGAGGAAGAAGGCCAGGAGAACCAGGGTCAGCAGCTGCGATAGCTGCAGGACCACATGTACGAGCCCGTATGCCAGCAGACCACCGAGAACCGCCATGAAGCCCAGATACAACGGCGATCGCCGGTCGAGCGGAGCACCGGGTCGAACCGCGTCCGGATCGTTCGACGCGTCCCCCTTCTCCCTCGTCACAAGCTGCTCGGTCTCGAGAACGGAGCGTGCGACTTGCTCAGAGACCTCCCTGGGTGCACTGCCGCCAGGGCTGGACGGAGCGCTGGCGGCAGAAGAGTCACCGATGTCGTGAGGTCCGAAGGAATGTGACATCTGCGATTCCTGCGCAAGGTCAAAGCCGCTCTTTCGCGATCTGCGTCCAGGCAGCAACAAGCGGCGTGGCATCCTCAGACGCCCGAGACCGAGACGCGAAAGAGCACGTCGCGTGTCACCCCGCCACGGTTTGGCACTCAAGAGAACCAGAGTGAACGAAACAAGCAGACGTCTGCGGGGTGGCGTCACTGCAGGGACGGCTCACCAGTCCTGTTGTCGTAGCGGTGGTATCCGACGCGGAGCGTGGGTCGGCTATGAAGAATGGCTACGAGCGACAGAACAAAGGTGCCTACTGCGAGGAACACACCAGACGCGAGACCCATGTTGCCTTCCTCCCAAGTAACCGGGGTCAACCAGAAGGCGGCATCGAAGCGTCTGCCGCTGGCTGAGGGTCCCGTACCCACTTGGGCTGTCCCCGAAAACCTGCCGCGTCCAGTCAGGGTGACGTCGCTCCTCCGCCTGACGTCGTTCCCGGCGGTCCGACTCTCGCCGAGGCGTGGCCTGGTCGCCGTACGGCGCATCCCATACGGGTCGTCCGAAGTGTGCGCGCGTAGCAGCGTGCCCCGCCCTCCTGGTAGGGAGGGCGGGGCAGGTGTCCGCTCATGCACGCTGCGGCCGGTTGGGCCGGCTACCGGTCAGGGCAGCTTCAGCTCGAAGATGCGGTTACCCCAGTTGCTGTTCCCCGTTCCAGAGTTGGGGATGTACTGGGTGGCGAGCCACACGCGGTTGGTGCCGGGGATGATCTCGCCGTTGGAGTAGTCACCCCAGCGTCCAGCGCCACCGTATTGCCGGGTGGCGGTGAAGCCGTTGTCGGGTCCGGTCCCGGCGGCTGCGATCTTGACGAACTTGAAGCTGTTGTTCCTCGCGACCGAGTAGGCGGCCGAGGGGAACGTGCTGGGTCCGGTGAGGCCGTAGGTCAACGCCAGGTCGCCGTTGTCCGTCATGTTGATGTGCGGATAGAGAATGTACTGGCCGAGCACAGAAAGGTAGCCCTGGTGAGCGACGTGCGTGCCTGCAGCGACCGTGGCGCCGTTGAGAGTCGGGTGCACGTCGAACCAGGCGACGCCGGAACGGGTAGCGGGATCACCTGGGATGGTGACACCGGTGTTCAACGCGCCGATCAGCTGTCCGTGCATGAACTGCGTCTCCTGCATAGCGTCCCAGTCCGTCTGCAGGATGCCGGTGGTGGGAGCGCCGCGACCGTTGTGGCAGTCGATACCAGGGCAGAAGCCCTTCGGAGTCTGCGCGTTCGGCGGGAACGCATACGACTCGGAATGGATGGTCTTGACAGACAATGCAGGCATGCCGTGACCGCTGGTGACGCTTCGCCGGCTGGTGACCGCCCAAACGCCGAGCCGGTGGTCGTTTGTATTGTTGGGGTCGAGTGAGCTCATCAGCCACTCGGCGTGCGTTGCGCCGTACTCGTTCGCGGGTTGCACGTGGAACGCCGGCGCTCCAGCCTCGGAGAGGTTCTGGAAGTAGACCAGGTTGACCGCCGACGACCCGGCCTCGAGCTGGGACTTGGACAGCACGTAGAGCTGGGCACCGTTGAACGAGGACTCGTTCGAGGTGAACTCATTGGTCGAGACGTAGACGTTCTGACTGTCGACTCCCAGGATCGGGTAGTCGGCCAGACACGGGCACCCGGCATGGGTCAGGTTGCTGGTCGGGATCTGGTAGAGGTTCCAGTGATGAGCCGGGTTTGCAGACCTACTGACCGCCAGGTCTACGTGAGACTCAGTGATGGCGGTGAAGTCCGAGTTGAACTGGTACTCGACCACGGTCGCGAACCAGCGGTGGCTCGACGAGTCGTAGAAGACCCGCGGGTCGGAGATGTTTGCCGCATCCGGCTCCCCGAAGAACGGGTTCAGGTAGAACGGGCCGGCCACCATGCGACCGTCCGTCTGGTAGATGCCGGCCGTCACGTTCACGAAGTTCGCGACGAACCCGTTGCCGGCGCCTAGTCCCTCGTCGGGCGGCTCAAGGTTGAACCCGGCGGTCGCCTTGTTCTGGATGGCGTCGATCCCGTCGAAGTTACGAATCAGGCTCCCAGAGGCGTGACCCGGCCGTCCGACAAGCTTCGCAGCGGATACCGCGGGAGCCACCCCGCCCTTAGATGAACTGCCATGCGGATAGAGCACCGGCAGCGGCCTGGACACGCGGCGAGACGCGCCAGACGAAGCCTTGATCGAGGCCGGGTCGCTCGTGCCCACCATCCTGATCGTGCTGCGGGCGACCTTCGAGGCCCCGTCTGCCCGCACCGACACGGTCTTTCCCGAGGTCACCGAAGCCCCCGATGGCGCTGCCTGAGCCGCCATCGCAGCGGCGAGCACGAACGCCCCCGCCACGGCCACCCCCACCCGGGCGGACCGTCTGACCTGCACCTGACGTTGCCATCTCGCCATCTGCTACTCCTTTGAGGAAAGCCTGCCGGATTCGTCGGTATTGACGACCAACCTGAAGAGACTTACGCCACAAGCCCGGTCACTGTCAACACCCGCGATCCCACCGGCAAGCACCTCGGGACGTTGGGGTCTGAGCGACGACGATCTGCCGGGCATCCTGACCTTCATCGCCACCAACTGGCCAGGACAGAGGACATGAGCAACATCGGTCGACGGGCAACAGCTTCGCAGATTCCAGGTAGCCTCGGACGGTGTCGACCCTTGCGGACGTACCTGCCGCCGGCGGTCTCCTGCCGCGCCGTCGACCGCGCACGGTCATCGTCCTGGGCTTGGTGCTCGCCACCGGCGCCGTCCTGTGTGGGTGGGCGATCTATCTCGACCTCAACGGTCTCATCGGCCGAACCGCGCTGCTCTACGCGCTCGCGTTCGCATTCATCCCGGTCGTCCCGCTAGCCGCTGCCTTCCTGTGGCTCGACCGCCTCCGCCCCGAGCCGGCCGGCCTGCTCGTGGTTGCGCTGTTGTGGGGCGCCCTCGCGGCGACGTACCTCTCCCTCACGATCAACGGGTGGCTTGCAAGACAAGTCGGTGACGAGTACGGCGCGACCGCGCGGAGCGCCGTTTACATCGCCCCTTGGGTCGAGGAGACGTGCAAGGGGGCGGTGGTATTCCTCTTGGTGTGGTGGCGGCGCCACGACTTCAACTCGGTGCTCGCGGGGGCGGTCTACGGCGGGCTGGCCGGGATCGGGTTCGCGTTCACCGAGAACATCGTCTACTACGGACAGCTGTTCGAGCGGGTGAAGCAGTACCAGGGCGGCCAGGACGTGGCCTTGCGGGCCGTCGAGCACCTGTTTCTATGGCGAGGGGTCGCTGCGCCGTTCGTGCATCCGATGTTCACCATGCTGACCGGGATCGGCGTCGGGCTCGCCGTGCGCCATCGGCACATCGGGGTTCGGATCGTCGCACCGGTCGCCGGGTTCTGCGCGGCAGTCCTTCTGCATATGAGCTACAACGCGGCGGCGAGCTTCGCGCCAGGACGGAACCTGACGGCGGTCTATCTCGCGCTGCTGGTTCCCGCGCTTCTGACACTCGTCGGGCTTGTCCTGCTGGTACGGCGGTGGGAGTACCGCGTCATCCAGGCGAGGCTGGGTGACTACTCGGCCTTCGGGTGGCTGCCATCCTCAGAAGTCGCGTTCATCTCGACGGCCCGGGGGCGCCGGCGAGCCCGGCGCTACGTGAGGCCTGCGGGCCGGTCCGAACGTGAGACCCTTCGGGAGTTCCAGCAGACCGGCCTCGACCTCGGCGTGCTCCGCGACCGAATGGTCCGGGGCGTGGTGGGAGCCGACGAGCTACCCCGTGAGGAGGTGCTCATCCGCCGCCTGCGCGCCGTGCGCGAGCGGGTGATGCTGCCGGACACCGGTGATGCCCTTACTCCGAGGCTCACCCGGGCCTCGTCCAGCTGGTGACGGGCGAGGCCCTGGTCCGACGTGCCTTGTCCACAGATCGCCCGGTCGCGTCAGCCCGTCCACAGGGGACGATCCCCAGCTGGCAGCCGGCCGCACTCGCTGAGCAGGCTTGCCTGGAGCGAACAGGCATACCAGGAGGACAGATGACCGAGACCGTGATCCATGTGGTGGGCCATGTAGGCAGTGATGTCGAGCGCCGGGAGGTCGGTGCCGGAACCAGCCTGAGCACGTTCCGGCTCGCCACGACGCCGCGTCACTACGATCGAACAAAGGGGGCGTACGTCGACGGCACCACCAGCTGGCTCAGCGTTCAGTGCTGGCGGTCGTTGGCGGTGAACGTCCACCGCTCGGTCAACCGAGGCGACCCCGTCATCGTGGTGGGGAAGCTGAAGACCCAGGAGTGGGTGAAGGACGGCGAGCGGTGCTCACGCTTCATCCTGGAGGCGACCGCCGTCGGGCACGACCTGACCCGAGGAATCACCAGCTTTACGAAGATGTCGAGAGTGCCCGAGTCGTTCCCCCACCCATCACAGGCGGCGCGACGGGCGGCCCAGGACCTCGAGGAGGGCCCAACGTCGCTGCCCGATGGGGCCCAGACGAGCATCGAGGGCCACCGGTACGCCGACGCCTCCTGAGTCGCCGACCGGCGGATTCGGAGCGGCTTGAGACGGCACGTAGGCTCTTGGCTCATGGCCGACTACGTGTTCACCCTTCGTAACGTGCGCAAGGCGCACGGGGACAAGGTGGTCCTCGACAACGTGACGCTGTCGTTCCTCCAGGGCGCCAAGATCGGCGTCGTAGGGCCTAACGGCACCGGTAAGTCGACCTTGCTCAAGATCATGGCTGGCCTCGAGCATCCGTCCAACGGTGACGCCCTCCTCGACCCGGGCGCCACGGTCGGGATTCTGCTCCAGGAGCCGCCGCTGACCGAGGGCACGACGGTTCTCGAGAACGTCGAAGAGGCGGTCGCGGACGTCAAACGCATGCTCGACAGGTTCAACGTGATCTCCGTCGAGCTCGCTGACCCGGATGCCGACTACGACAAGCTGCTCGCCGAGATGGGAGACCTGCAGACTGACCTCGACCACGCCAACGCCTGGGATCTGGAGTCCCGCCTGGACCAGGCGATGGACGCCCTGCGGTGCCCGCCGCCGGATGTGCTGGTCGACAACCTGAGCGGAGGAGAGCGACGTCGGGTCGCCCTGTGCAAGCTGCTGCTCCAGCAACCCGACCTGCTGCTGCTCGACGAGCCGACGAACCACCTCGACGCCGAGAGCGTGCAATGGCTTGAGCAGCACCTCTCCGAGTACAAGGGCGCGATCCTCGCCGTTACCCACGACCGGTACTTCCTGGACAACGTGGCCGAATGGATCCTCGAACTGGACCGGGGCCGCGCCTACCCGTACGAGGGGAACTACTCGACCTATCTCGAGAAGAAGG
>JAWWPG010000047.1:0-35285 GCA_033850885.1 Nocardioidaceae bacterium | reverse complement strand
CTTGCGGGCCACAGCCACGACATCGTTGCGGAACTCCTTGGGGTAGGGCTTCGGCATGACACTGATCCTTCCAGCGAGGACGGATCCTCACGGGTCAGGTGTCAACCGATCCCTGGGCAGTCCCGTTTGCCACCGAAGCTGGTGAGCTGTTGCGCCGTGTGAGGGATGTGCGCATCGCACTTCTGGCCGGTCACATTGGCGGCAGCCAGGTGACCGAAGGCGTGTACCGAAAGCAGCTGCGGCCCGTGATCCAGACCGGCGCCACGGCGATGGACGACCTCTTCGGCGGGCTCGACCAAGGTCAGGCTAACGGTGCATAGATCCTCAGTTTGTCCCTCAGCGGCCCTCCAGCGCTTCCGAGCGGGCATGCCAGGTTGCACCTTTGACGTTCGGGCAGGTCAGGCGTCCATTCGCGAGGTGGGCGATACTGGGTTCGAACCAGTGACCTCTTCGGTGTGAACCCGGCCGAAGTCCGCTCAGCGCACTCGTCTCAGCCCCAATTGACGCTCAGGGCAGGTCCATAATGATGCAGTTAATAGCCCAGAAGAGCGGGGCGGTTGTCCCTCAGATTGTCCCCCAACCTGCAAGCCACAGCTGGGTTGCGGTGCGCTGGCAACGGCGAACAGGACCCGTCCGACGACTGCGCTGCGCCATGACAGCCAGAGAGGTGCCGGTGGATCGCAGCGTCGTCAGCGTCGAGCTCGAATGGCACTTAGCCCTTACGACCGAAATCGTCCTGCGCTCGGGAGGGCGTCGCATCCCTATCCAGGTGTGGCCATGGGCGCGTCACACTGCCCAGATAGGACTACTGAAGAACAGTGTCCTCGCAGAACGTCCCCGTCCCGGGACGCCGTTCGGACGGGTCTATCGGGACCGAACGGGGGATCCGACCGTGCCGTACCCACAGTTCTCATCGGAGTTCGCCCTACGGAACCGCCCGGAAGCAGCCGATGAGCGGACCGCCGGTCGGCCTCACTCTTGGGGGCCGTCTCCCCTTCGAGCCAAGCGCTCGCGACTCAGATACCCGAACCGGCTTGCCGAGCGACTCCGCGTAGGCAATCTCCCGTCGGGTTGACTCACCTACGTACCCGCCCGGATCCACGATGTACACCTCGTCAGCTATGCGAATCTTCTGGAAGTGCACGCCGCCGAGCCGCCCCTTCAGGTCCGAGCTGTCGGCTGTCCAGTCGTAGTCCGGCAGCTCGGGGAGGCTGAACATTCCGAGGCTGATCACGACGCAACCTTCCATCGTGAGCCGCTGGTTGACCTCCGCGAACTCAGCCTCCAACTTGGTCGAGCCGCAGAGCGTGATGACCTTCGCCGCGCCCTCGGGCGACTGCGGCGCCTGCTGGTCCTCCATGAGGTTCATGATCGGTGAAGGGCAGGACGAGTCTCTCCCCGCCCCCTGGACGTCCGCTCAGGTCGCGATCTGCGCGCCGGACTGACCGCAAGCCGATGCGAGTTCGGCGAGGGGATACGCCCACGACCAGCGAGAACCCCGAATCAGAGCTCGGCCGGCTCGATGACGCCGCCAAGCGAGCACGAGTAGTCCGACGACGCGCTCGATGGCGCCGCGACAGCGAGTAGGTCAGGAGCGGCGGCCGACGCGCCACAGCCACCACAGACCGAAGAAGGGCAGCACGAGCGGCACGTAGCCGTAGCCGCTGCCGTAGCCCGACCACACGCTCGCCTTGTCGAGATCGTGCGGATGGCTCAGCGTACCGATGACCAAGACGCCGGTGAGCTCGGTCAGCACGGTTGCGATCGCGATACGGCGGTGGTCGGTGGCCAGCGCCCAGGTGGCCGCGATGTAGACGATGCCGGAGAAGAGCGACAGTGAGTATGCGACCGGAGCCTTCGACGCCTGTGTCGCGAGCTGCACCACGGCGCGGGCGGTAGCGGCGAGCGCGAAGATGCCATAGACGAAGACCAGGATCCGCCCGACGCCCGTGCGGGTCGAGAGCGCCCGCGGGCTCACCGGACAGTCCACAGGTCGTGCAGGCGCAGACAGAGCGCCGGGATGACGATGACGCCCACGAGCAGTACGCCGGTCCCGGCGCGGGTCCGCTCGCCCAGCGACCAGAGCACTGCGACCGGCAGGATGAGCAGGGCCCCGACAAGATAGCCGACGTACGCCGCGACGTTGACGCCGTCGTGACCGCCGAAGACCATCACCAGCCCGACGACCAGCTGCACCACGAGGCCGATCTCGATCAGGCCCAGCGCGGCGTACACCGAGTCGCCCGGAAGACGGTCGAGACCGATCAGCACGACCAACCAGAGCCCCGCCACCCCCGACGCCGCACTGAGCACGATCTGCAGGGTCATCACTGACCGAGCCTAAAGCCCAGCAGGCCGGCGCTGTTTATCTCCAGACATCGTCGCCATGGTCGCGATTCCACGCCACCGACACAGAAAGTCGGGTGGGCTACCCCGTGAGTTCATCCGCTGCAACTCCGGATGCGGATCGTCTTACGAGCTGCGCGCGGGTGGTGCGGCAGCTGCCTGGTGGACTGTGGCCGTCGTCGCGTTACTCTGGGCACTGGGTGTGTGAGGACGCCTCCGGGTCCGCGGGCTGAACTGAGTTCACCTCTCGATCTGAAATTGCAGTGTCGTGATCATCTCCGGCTTGGCACGCGGACCGCCGGGCCACGAGGAGATGTCATGCCCCTGCTTCCCGACCATCCCGACCTCGGCCAAGCACGCCGCCAAGCCAAAGAACTGCTTCGCGCCGCGCGGTCCGGCGACGCTCACGCGCTGACGCGGCTCTCTGCGGTCTCGGCACCGCTGACGCTCGCCGGCGCGCAACTGGCAACCGCGCGCGAACTGGGTCTGCCGAGCTGGCCAGCGCTGGTGCGCGAGATCGACGCGCGCACCACCTCGATCCCCGAGGACGTCATCCGGTTCTTGCGCTTCAGCGTCAACCTCCAGATCGGTGCCGCCGCCCGCATGCTGCACGAGAACCCGTCACTTGCGCAGTCGGCCTTTCCGGCGGCGGTGGTCCTCGGCGACGCAGCCAGGGTCGAGGCCGAACTTCGCCACAACCCGGGTGCGGCGACCTGGGTTGACCCCGAGACGGGCTGGACGGCGTTGCACCTGGCATGCGCCTCACGTTTCCACGTCGATCCGACCCGCGCGAAGGGGCTGACGCAGGTCACCGGCCTGCTCCTCGACGCCGGCGCTGGCATCGACGGACAAAGCACCGGGAGCCGATGCTGGCGGCCGCTGGAATGCGCCGTCATCAGCGCCAACTCCAGTCGCAACAATGAACCGCTGATCCGCATGCTTGTCGAACGCGGCGCCCCGGTGCGATCCGAGATAGTTGTCGCGTCGCTCTACGCCGCAGGCGGCACGTGGTGCCTGGAGCTGCTCACTCGCGCCGCCGCCGGCACGCCCGAGGCGTTCACAGACGCGCTGATCGAGGCAGCGGCCGAAGCCGACCTGGAGGCGGTGGCCGTGCTGCTGGCCGCCGGCGCCGACCCAGACGCTCTAGGCCGCGACGGCCGCTCGGCGCATCGACGCGCCCTAACAGCTGGTGTCGCGACGACGGTGGCCCTCCTCGGAGGCCACAGCAACGATCCGGTCGAGCAGCTGCTGGAGGCAATTGTCACCGGCGACTCGGACAGCGCCCGGCGCGTCGCCACGGCCAATCCCGGACTCATCGACCGGGTCGAAGCCACCGAACGCGCGGCGTTGGTTGACACAGCCGAGCACGGCAACGTCACCGCCGTCGCGTTGATGCTGGAACTCGGGTTCCCCGTCGACGCCCGCCGCGAAGCCATCGACGACGACGGCGCCACCGCCTTGCACACCGCCAGTTGGGCCGGCAGCGCTGACACCGTCGACCTGCTGCTCCAACACGGCGCCGACCTCACAGCACGGGACACACGCTGGCACAGCCAACCCTTGGAATGGGCACTGGTCGGCAGCGGCGAAGCGCCAGACCGTGCCCACGCACCAGACTGGGTCGCCACCGTGCGACTGCTGCTCGACGCCGGTGCCCCCACGAACGAGATCACACTTGACCCGGGAGAGCCGAAAGCGCCCAGCGCCTCCGTACTCGAGCTGCTGCGCTCTCGCGGTCTCGCCGACAAGTCGCAGCCACGATAACCGCGACCGACACGCAACAACTTCGTGAGGTGCAAGGCTCGCATCCGTTTGCGCCGACCCGGGATGACCAACGTCGGTCACCGCAAGCCGTTCGTTCATACGGACGGCTCAGGGGGTAGGCAGTGGACGACCAGCGGTCGGATGTTGTCTTGCGGGGTCGCCTCCTTGGCAAGCCAACGGCCCACCGGGACTTTCTTGCCTGGAAACGGCAAAGAGCCAGCCACACCCACGGGTTGGCCGTATTAGCGTCGCGCGGCCGGGTCTGCCGGGAAAAACTTCACCTTCGTCCCCGGTGACTTCTCACCGATTCCGGGGGCGAAGATCTCAGCTTCCCTGCTTCGCCGCCAGCGCCTCGAAGTTCTCATAAAGAGCCTGCACGCCATGCTTGTCGCGCTGCTTCCGGGCGGCCGGGCCGACGCGCGCCCAGACGCCGGACACCCACAGCCAGTCGAGCACGAGGTCGGTGTCAATGAGCCCGTTCTTGGTAAGCGTGCCGATCGTCTCTCCCCAGTTGAGAAGGCGCGACACGAGAATGTCCTCGGCGGACGCGGCTTCGGGGTCGAAGTCATCCGCCCATACGGCGTGCATGGCCTCTTCGAGGCCCATCGCTGAGCCCCACTGCGACAGCTGCACGAGCAGTGCGCCGTCCTCTCGGTCTGGCATGTGACCCTCCTCGTCAGATTCTGGCCGTTCGGAAAAAAGACGCTACTCCGGACCACCCACACGCGCCATAACCTCTTCGGACCGCCCAGCGCTTGACGGCTATTGCCTTGTTGGCGGCCGTGCCAATTGAGGGCCGCGCAGCCGTCGTTCAAGGCCGCTCATGAGCGGCGAGGGGCGGCTGTCGATGATGAAGGGCGAGGGTCAGGTACTGCCGCTCATTGGTCCCGCATGACGGTTCCTCTGGCTGAACTGCGGGCTCCCCGGTCAGCCTTCCGCTTACGGAACGTCCTCACATGCCGATGAGCGAAGAACCGACGATCTTGACCGAGGTGAGGCTCTGGGATTCCATAGGTCCCAAGTCGCGATCACAAGGAGGGACCATGGGCTTACGGGACGCAAAGGTCGAACCGGCGGTGCCGGTGTCTGACATGACCCAGGCAAGGGAGTTCTACGAGACCAAGCTCGGGCTCTCAGACGGCCGCCCGATCTTCGACGGCGGGATCACCTACCAGTGCGGAGGGGGGCGTGAGATCCACATCTATCCCTCGCCCGCCAGCGCCGGTAAGTCTGGCACCACGGTCGCAGCCTGGGAGGTTGTTGACGTGGAGAAGACTGTGGACGACCTGACCGCCAACGGCGTCACCTTCGAGCACTACGACACTGATCGGCTCAAGACGAACGAGAAGGGGATCGCGGAGTTGGGCGACGAACGGGTGGCATGGTTCAAGGACCCGGACGGGAACACTCATGGCATCGTCCAGCTCTGACGCCTAGGTTTCGAGCCTCAACCCATGACAGCTGGCGGTGCGGTCGCTTGATCGTCCGCTCATGCCGCTGAGTGCGCGACTCTGCCGATGAGCGTGTTTCGTGGTGCTTGGATGATGGGTGCTTGAGGACGACGTGCAGAACTTGCGGTTGCCGTTGTCTGGGGTGCTCTGTCACCGGCGCAGCGATGGCCGTTGGCGATCCTCTTGTGGGGACGGCCGAGCAACACTGAATCCGCTGCAATCCCCGCTCTGCGGAGGTAGACGAGTGGGTCGGTGCGAGAGCCCAAGGCCGACCAGGGACATGAGCAGAAACGCGAACGGCTATCCACCATGCCAGTGCGGCTCGGGCATGAAGTTCATCCCATTCACGATGCTGATCAGCGCGTAGTGCGAGCAGGATGGCGCCACGCAGAGATCCGCTTTGACCTCTTCGTTCTGGACGATGCTTGGCTTCGGTGGGCGCCTACATCTCCTCGTTCTGCTGTTTGGCGACGAGCGCCGCGTTTGGGTCAGGATGTCGCCGAGCAGCAGGCGGAACCCGCCAACTGCTCGACTGATGAGGCGGTTCTGACGCGTAGGTACCGCTGCAGCTCCTCGTCGGGGCCGGTACTCGGCGAAACCTGCCCCGGGCTCGCGCGCGAAGACGGCCAAGGTTGGGTCGCGCGCCCGCAGTCGACCACCGCACGAGTCGGCTCGTAGATCCGACGGAAGCTGCTCTGAACGGCCTGTCTCCTCATGGGGTGTGAGCTGGGAACTCGGTGGCCGGCACCCTCGGTTTGACCCCCAGAGGCTCGGAGTTGGGGAACTCCCGCATGGCTCCCTCGACGAACGCCCAGGTCAGAGCTGCATTCATGGTGGGCGATGCTGGGTTCGAACCAGCGACCTCTTCGGTGTGAACGAAGCGCGCTACCACTGCGCCAATCGCCCCGCCCCTGCTCGAGCGGAAGCGCTCGAGCGGCAGTCGGGTCAGGTTAGCGCACGCGTCCGACCAACCAGAAACGCCCTGTCTCGAGACGCGGCTACGCTTGGCCCCGTGATGTTCAGCCACGACACGGAGCGCTCGCTGGAGACGATCGTCGACCTCGTCAACACCGACCCAGCGTTCGACGAGCGGGAGGGGCTGCCCGACGTGGCGGCCCTGCACGCGTTCGTGATCGAGCACCGCATCAGCAACGCCGAGCACCTGACCGCTCGCGACGTGGCGGCTGTTCAGCGGGTACGTCGCGGGTTCGGCGAGTTCTTCGGAGTCGACGACCCGGTAACCGCCGCGACCCTGGTCAACGACATGCTTTCCGGCCCCACCGTGCGACCCCGGCTGACGAACCACGACGGTTACGACTGGCACCTGCACTACTTCGCGCCGGACGCCTCGCTCGCCGAGCACCTCGCCGTCGACGGCGGCGTGGCGATCGCGCACGTAATCGCCGCCGAGGAGATCGACCGGCTGCGGGTCTGCGAAGCGCCCACCTGCCGCTCGGTGCTGTTCGACCTCTCCCGAAACAGGTCGAAGCGCTACTGCGATGCCAGCACCTGCGGCAACCGGCTCCATGTGGCGGCGTACCGCGAGCGCAAGAGGTCAGCGCAGCTCGCCCAGCGGGCGTGAGGTGGCCGGCTTCGACGTCGTACGCCACACCCCCCTCAGTGCTGCGGAAGCGTGGGCTCGGGTGACGGACTGGGAACGGCACGGTGACCATGTCCCGTTCACCACGGTGACGCTGGACCCGGCTGCCCCGGCCGGACACGAGCTGTTCGTCGCCCGCACGGGAGTCGGCCCACTGGCCTTCGACGATCCCATGCTGGTGGCCTACAGCCGGCCACCGTCGCCGCAGGGCCCCGGCATTGCCCGGCTGGTCAAGCAGGGCAGAGTGGTGATGGGCTGGGCTGTCCTCACAGTGACGCCGACCCGGTCGGGCAGCGAGGTCCGCTGGCACGAGGAGGCACGGCTTCGCGGCACCCGTGGTCCGGTCGAGAGGCTCGTCAACGTGGTCGTGGCAGTCGGATTCGGCCGTCTGCTCGACGGGCTTCTCTGCTGACCAACTCCCCGCGGACCCATCCCTCAGCGGTCAGGGGAATCAGGGGTCGAGGTCGACGACCTCGCGTCGCGCCCACTCCTCGGCGACGGCTCTGGTCACCTTCCCCTTCTTCAGCGTCCGGCCGTCAAGGCGCTTGACGCCCTGCACATCCCGCGTCGTCGAGGTCAGGAACACCTCATCCGCCGCCGCCAGCTCGGCCATGGAGATGTCGCGCTCATGAACGTCATACCACTCCATGACGAGCTCCCGGGTGATCCCGGCCAGGCATCCCGACGACAGCGGCGGGGTCGCGACCACGCCGTCGGACACGCAGAAGACATTGGTACCGGTCCCCTCGCAGAGGCTCCCGAGGGTGTTCGCGAAGATCGCCTCGGTGGCGTCGTGCTGCTCGGCATAGGCAAGCGCGACGACGTTCTCGCCGTACGACGTGGTCTTGAGCCCGGCGAGTGCGCCGCGCTCGTTGCGCGGCCAGGGCACGGTCACGGCAGCGGTACGCCGTTTGCGGGGCGGGTCCGTCTTCGCGATGACCACCAGGGTGGGCGACTCGGTGGCGCGGTTGGAGCCCACCGGTGAGATGCCGGCCGTGTAGGTGATCCGGATCAGCCCGCGCTGGAGGTCCTGGTCGGCCAGGGTGACCTTGATCGCCTGCCGGACGAGCTCCTGGTCGGGCTCCGGCAGTCCGAGCCCGCGGGCCGACCTCGTCATCCGGCGCAGGTGGCGGGTCAGCGCGAACGGCAGGTTCTCGACGACCTTCACCGCCTCGAACACCCCGTCCCCGACGGTGATGCCGTGGTCCAGGACGGAGAGGGCCGGAGCTCTCGGGTCGACGACCTCGCCGTTGCACCAAGCACGCATGGGCCAAGAATAGGGCACGAGTACCCTATGGTTTGTCGGCCCAGGGGAATCGGCTAGTCTCTTCATTCGCACCGCCGGCGCCGGCGGTGCGCGCGGACGTGGCTCAGTTGGTAGAGCATCACCTTGCCAAGGTGAGGGTCGCGGGTTCGAATCCCGTCGTCCGCTCGGAGCGGGTCTCGGCGGACCCATCCCGCGGTGGAGTGGCCGAGAGGCGAGGCAACGGACTGCAAATCCGTCTACACGGGTTCAAATCCCGTCTCCACCTCAAGGTGAAAGACCGGAGGGCGATTGGCGCAGCGGTAGCGCGCTTCCCTGACACGGAAGAGGTCACTGGTTCGATCCCAGTATCGCCCACGTAAATCGTCGCCGCCGTCGGCGACCGAGTGTTCGTTCGCGCGTTACCTCCGCTTCACCCTGGGCCAGTACGGTTGTGACAGCCGGGGGCTTACCCCACCCCCACCCGGCTCGGCGGTCCCCTCGTCTCTCTGGCGTTGGGGGCCGCATCTTTGCGCTGAGGGAGCAGGAGCCTTACCCCGTAAGTGCGCTGGTCGCTGTATCGATGTACAGTCCGTTTTGCGCTACCGCGTCCGGCTCTTTGCCCGGCAGCGGATCAAGGCAGGGCTCACCCCAGACCCCGGTGACCGCACGTCCATGGGTGTTTCCGGGGAAGTGGTGAGGGTATGTCGAGAGTGCCACCAAAAATCGAGGGTAAGCGCCAAGACAACCTGGCCGGGTTGCTCACCCGCGTCGCGCAGGGCGATGACGCTGGCTTCGCCGAGGTGTACGACGCGACGGCGCGGACAGTCTTCGGCATTGTTTTTCGGGTGCTTCGTGACCATGCGCAAGCGGAGGAGGTCGCGCAAGAGGTCTATCTGGAGGTGTGGCGCACGGCAGGCCGCTATGCCTCCCGCGAGGGCGCGCCGGCTGCCTGGATCAACGTCATTGCCCATAGGAAGGCGGTCGACCGCGTTCGACACGCCGAGAGAACTCGCCTGCGAGAACACCGGCACGCTCAAGCCTGGGCCGTGGGGCCTGAGCTTGACGCGGCGGACATCGCATTGGCGCGGCTAGGAGCAGGCAGCGTCCGAGCAGCGTTGGCCAAGCTTTCGGCAGTCCAGCGCAGCGCCCTCGAACTCGCCTATCTCGACGGGTACACGCAGCAGGAGATATCCGACCTGACAGGCGTTCCGCTTGGCACGGTCAAGACGAGGACTCGCGATGCTCTGCTGCGACTTCGCCGCCTCCTCGTGGCGGATCAGATCAGCGGGGAGATGTCTGGTGGCCCGGCCAATTGCTCAGAGCCCATTGCTCAGTAATAGTGCCTCCTGCCGCCGATCTGCCGGCCGGTGCTGCCAGCGATGGCCAAGATGACCCCGACCGCCAGGATGATAAGACCGATTATCCACAAGATCTTGATGCTTGCGATGAGTCCGATGACGAGCAAGATAATCCCCAGAATAATCACAGCAGACATTCCCTTTCGTAGTCCCACGCCCCGGGTTCGCGTATTCCAGAACCTACCTCGGGACTCCTGATCCCGCACGCGACGCTCGACGGACGTCGGCCTAGCCGGCTTACTGCACGGTACGGCGCGCGTCCTTCGCCTGACGCTCGAGACGATGCCTTGGGTAAAGCCGCGTGCCGTCCTGGTGCTGCACGTGAGCCAGCCGATGGGCGATCGCCAGCTGGCCGAGGCGGGACCGGCTGACTCCCAGTACATCGGCGGCCTGCTGACCGGTGACCCAGTAGGAGTCTGACTCCTCGAGGTGCCGGCGCCAGGCATAGACCTCGGAGGCCAAGGCTTCCACGTCGCCGCGCCAGAACGCGTCCTGGCCGTTGTACTGGCGCCGGGTCAGCCGACCCGCGTCGAGGTACCGCCGTACGGTCGAGACGGAGCAACCAAGGATCTGAGCCGCCTCGGCAAGGCCGACGTGCTCGAGGCCGATGGAGGCAGGGCGTCCAGCCGGCGACGGACCGGGGAGGATCGACGTCGTCACAGCCGGGCTCCTACGCACGGGAATCGATGGAGGGACGCACTGCCGGCCCGCCGAGCTGGCGATGGTGCACCTTGAGGCGCTCAGCTGTTGCCCTGGCATTGACCCGAGCGGACTTCACCCGCGCCGTGTGCCACGTCAAACCGGAGTGCAGATCCTCGCCGTGGGCGGCCTGGAGGATCTGACCGGCGATGTCTCGAATCCCGAGGTCTGCATTCTCGCTGAGGCGGAGCAGGTAGTCGGCGGCGGTATCCTCAACCATCTCGTACCGCTCCATCACGATGGCGAGCGCCTCGCCGATGTGCTCGCGGGCGCTGACCGATCCCCGCATGCTTTCAAGGTCGTGGCCGCTGACGAGGATGAGCCTCGCATGGTTCACCAGGACATCGGCGGCTTCCATCGGGTGCGTGAAGACCGAGCGTTCTCGGGAGTACAGGTTCAGCACGATGCGGGTCTTTGGTCCGTCGAGGACCCTCATCGCAAGCTGTGAGCGGAAACCCAGTGCCGAGGCTCGCGGGCCGTACGTCGGCCAGTGCGGGTCGCTCGCCAGCTCGTTGGAGCAGCTGACCCACTCGTCAGTCAGGGCGTCAACACTCGGCCCTTCATGGATGCTGTGCTGCAGCTGTGCGACCTCGCCTACCAGGGCGTCCGATGAAGCCAAGGCCTCGAGGTGCCCGTCCGGGAACCGGACAGAGAAGCCGGCATGACCCGTTCTCGGGATGGTATCGCGGGCGGTCTGTGCAATCCTGACCAGCGAATGCTCGAGATCCGCGAGCTCGGGCTGCGAATCCGCGACCGTCTCCATGACATCCACGAGACTCCAAGGGGCCATTCTGGCGACTTCCTGAACGCATAGCCAGCAGGGCCCCCGACTAGGTGTTTAGTGTGTCACGGTATACCCCAGCGTACAAATCAACTGAAAAGCGTTTTTCAACCATTTGCACGAGGATCTCACTCTCGAGACGCGCCAGGGCTAGCCGGTCGGGTTGGTCGCCTCGTCTGCCATCTCGACGATCTGGGCAGCAACGTCGCGGAGCTTGACGTTGCTGTCCTGGGATACCCGCATGAGGAACTCGAAAGCACGCTCCTCGTCCAGGTCGTTGCGCTCGATCACGACGCCGATCGCCTCCCCGATCACCTTCCGGGTTGCGATGGCTGCCATCAAGGTGTTGACCTCCTCGGCGTAACCGAGGGCCACCTGCGCATGGCTGACGAATATCTCCGCGACCTGACGCGAGTCGCCGAATGCGGCCCGCCTTCTCGAGTAGAGGTTGAGACCGGTTCGTGATGCGGCATCGGTGTGCAGCCTCATCGCCAGCTGCGAACAGAAGCCCATCTGCGAGGCACGTGGACCGTACGTCGGCCAGCGGTCGTCGGTTGCCAGGTTTCCCGAGTAGGTCACCTGCTCGTCGGTGAGAACGTCGTAGCACGGACCTTCGCGCAGCGAGTACTGCAGCTCGTCTGCCTTGGCGATCACCGGGTCGGTCGGCGCGACCGTCTCGAGATGTCCGTCGCGGTGCCGGATGGAGATGCTGACGTAGTCGGCGCGCGGGACCATGTCCCGAGCGGTGCGGGTGATCCTCATGAGGGTCTGTTCCAGGTCGCCCGGCTCCCCCAGGGAGTCCGCGACTGCGTTCATGACGTGGGCAAGGTTTGCTGGGACAGCCATGGTCGGCTTTCTGAGCGGAAGAAGCCGACGGAGTGTAGCCCGACTAGTGACTCCAGTATGTCACGCGCCCGCTTGGTCGGGGACCAGAAGACCGCATCCGCGCGGCAACGCGCGCCTCCGCCCGGTCCAGCTCCCGTCGGAGCTTCAACCAGCTCTCGTGTCGCCGTACCGGCAGCTCGCCCGACGCGACGGCCTCCAGAACGGCGCACCCCGGCTCGCCGACATGGCGACAGTTGCCGAACCTGCAGGCCTCGGTGAGTGACTCGACGTCGGGGAACGCTGCGCCGAGCGATCCTCCGTCGCGCTGCAGACCGACACCGCGCAGGCCGGGGGTGTCGATGAGGGCTCCCCCGCCCGGCACGAGGAGGAGCTCGCGACGTACCGAGGTGTGCCGACCCCTTCCGTCGTCGCGGATCTGTCGGGTGGTGAGGACGTCCGCACCCACGAGCGCGTTCGTCAGGGTGGACTTGCCGTGTCCGGACGCACCGACGAGCACCATCGTGCGTCCACCGCTCAACAGGCCCCGAACCTGGGGCAGGCCTCGACCGGTCTCCGTGCTGCAGCACACGACCGTGACCCCCGTCGCCGCCGCGCGTACGTCCTCGGCGATCTCGTCGCTGTCGACGACGAGGTCGGCCTTCGTCAGGACGACGGCCGGAGTGGCGCCGCTCTCCCAGGCCACCGCGAGCAGCCGTTCGATCCGGCCGAGGTTCGGCTCGGGATGGAGTGCGACGACGGCGGCCACCACGTCGACGTTCGCCGCCAGCACCTGCGCCCGAGAGCCCTTGTATGCCTCTGCTCGGATGAGGCTGGTACGTCGGGGCGCAAGCGCCTCTATCGTGACCGGACCATCCGGCCACTGGCGCACCAGAGCCCAGTCACCGGTACAGGGAGCGGCGTTGGCGTCCGCCGCGAGCGCATGCAGCACGTCACCCCCGAGAGTGGCTCGCACCGGCCCGGCCGCCGTGAGCACGGTGCACATCCCCCTGTCGACACGAGCGACTCTGCCGGGCATCCCCGTCGGCAGCGCCTCGTCGAGGGCGGTCGAGGCAGCTGCCGACAGGGCCTCCTGCCAGGACTCCTCCCAGCCGAGGTCCGCGAGCTGCACCCGTGGTTCGGTCACGCGACGAGGGTAGGCGCCGGTTGCCGGAGAAGCCACGGATTTCCGTGGTGGCGCGTCAGAGCCCGCCCTGGTCCGGCGGTAGCGGTCGGTTGGGAGCAGGCCGGCGACGCAGCCGCCTGCCGAGCTCGGACCTGGCACGGGCCGTCGACGACTCCGGCCAGACCATGTCGAACGCCGCGTTGAGGGCCGCCCCGATCAGCACCACGAGCGCGGTGAGGTAGAGCCACAGCAGGACCGCGATCGGCGCGCCCAACGGCCCGTAGATCGACGTCCTGGCGTTCTGCAGGATTCCGCGCAGCAGATAGCTGCCGAGCACCCACATGGCGAACGCGAAGACGGCCCCCGGCACGTCGTGGCGCCACGACGACCGTACCGGCACCGAGAGATGGTAGAGGGTGGTCAGGAAGGCGATGCTGAACACGATGACGACCGGCCAGTAGAGGGCGTTGAGAACGTCGAGCTGACGTGGCAGCGCGTTGTCGACGAGCTGCGGCCCGGCCACGACGAGAGGCAGCACCACCACTCCGACGACGAGCCCGATGACATACAGCGTGAACGACAGCATCCTGGTGCGCACGATCCCGCGGCGTCCGCCGAGCCCGTACATGATCGTGATCGTGTCGACGAACACGTTCAGCGCGCGCGAGCCCGACCACAGGGCCAGCACGAACCCGATGGAGATGACGTCGAAACGCTGTCCTCTCAGCACCTGGTTGACCGTCGGCGTCACGATCGTGTTCACCGTGTCGTGCGAGAGCACCCGCTCGGAGAGCTGCAGGATCTTGGTGCGCAGATCGCCCACCTGGTTGGCGTCGACCTGCTTGACGACGTACCCGATGCTTGCGGCGAGACCGAAGATCAGCGGCGGTAGCGACAGGATCGCGAAGAACGCGGCTTCCGCAGCCAGACCCGTCACACGGTGGCGCAGGCAGGAGCTGACGGTCGAGGCCAACAGCCGCCAGAGCGCGCTGCGGGCCGACGCCATCCACGTCCGGTGGGCCGCCGCCGGCTCCACCGACTCCGTCGCCATGTTCTTACGGTAGCGATCGCGGGGAGCAAGGCTCGCACGCGCGACCGGACACGCGTGCCCGCCGGGCACTCGACGACGTGCGCCGTCGGCCGATCCCACGATAGTCAGGACCCACCGGATACTAGGCTGAGCTGCATGACTCAGCAGGACATCGCCGCCACTGCCAGCACCGCGTACCGCGCGGCCCTCGACGTGATCGCCGCTGTCGAGCCGCGGATTGCGGCCGCCACCCGAGCCGAGCTCAACGACCAGCGAGGCTCGCTCAAGCTCATCGCGAGTGAGAACTACGCATCACTCGCGGTACTCCTCACGATGGGCAGCTGGCTGAGCGACAAGTACGCCGAGGGCACCGTCGGGCACCGTTTCTACGCGGGCTGCCAGAACGTCGACACCGTCGAGGCGCTGGCCGCCGAGCATGCCCGGGAGCTCTTCGGCGCCGAGTACGCCTACGTGCAGCCGCACTCAGGGATCGACGCGAACCTGGTGGCGTTCTGGGCGATCCTCAACGCCCGCGTCGAGGTCCCCGCGCTCGAGGAGTTCGGGGAGAGGTCCGTCAGCGACCTGTCAGAGGAGGACTGGGAAACGCTGCGAGCAAGGTACGGCCAGCAGCGGATGCTCGGGATGTCACTTGACGCCGGTGGCCACCTCACCCACGGCTTCCGCCCGAACATCTCGGGCAAGATGTTCCACCAGCGAAGCTACGGCACCGACCCGGAGACCGGGCTGCTCGACTACGCCAGGGTGGCGGCGGCCGCGCGGGAGTTCAAGCCGCTGATCCTGATCGCCGGCTACTCCGCCTACCCGCGGCGGGTGAACTTCGCGAAGATGCGCGAGATCGCCGACGAGGTCGGGGCCACGCTGATGGTCGACATGGCGCACTTCGCCGGTCTGGTCGCCGGCAAGGTGTTCACCGGCGACGAGGACCCGGTCCCCCACGCGCAGGTCGTCACGACGACCACGCACAAGTCCCTGCGCGGTCCTCGCGGCGGTCTCGTCCTTGCGACCTCCGAGTTCTCCGACGCCGTCGACAAGGGCTGCCCGATGGTGCTCGGCGGTCCGCTCTCCCACATGATGGCGGCCAAGGCGGTCGCCCTGGCTGAGGCCCGGCAACCGGCGTTCGCCGACTATGCGCAGAAGGTTGCCGACAACGCCAAGGCGCTCGCAGAGGGCTTCCTGCGTCGGGGCGCGCGCCTGGTGACCGGCGGCACCGACAACCACATCGTGCTGCTCGACGTGTCGGCGTTCGGGATCACCGGCCGGCAGGCCGAGGGGGCGTTGCTCGACTCGGGGGTCGTCACCAACCGGAACTCGATCCCGTCAGACCCCAACGGCGCCTGGTACACCAGCGGGATCCGGTTCGGAACACCCGCGCTCACGACGCGCGGCTTCGGCGCCGAGGAGTTCGACAAGGTGGCCGAGCTGGTGGTCGACGTACTGACGAGCACGACCCCTGGGAGCACCAAGAGCGGGACGCCGTCGAAGGCGACGTACCGCCTCGCCGACGGCGTGGCCGGCAAGACGCATGCCGCCGCCGCCGAGCTGCTCGACGCGCACCCGTTGTACCCGGGCCTGGACCTCAACTGAGGCGGTTGGGCTCCGCACGCCAAGGCCTGGCCCCCGGCCCGAGCGCCATCCGAATGGTGATACGCGGTCTCGCATAGTGAGAAGCACGCTTGCGCGAACGGCCACCGAACCCGCAGGCTTTTCGCATGAGTATCGCTGCGGACACCGCCGTCCACCTCGTGGCCCGACGCCACGTGGACCTCGGCCTGACCCGCAGCATGATGTGTATGTCGGCCTGACCTCGCCCGCAACATCCGTCGGGCGCGCGGTCGACGCCCGGCGGACATCAGCCGAAGCTCGCGGCAGACCGTGTGTCCTCTCCCCTTGAGGAACCGCATGACCACCGACATCACCCCCGTCTCCGAACGCCGGGCCCGCTCATGACGGCCCCCGCACTCGTCGCGCTCGCCTGCGGGCCCGTCGACGCCGACTCGGCCCGGACGGTTCACGAGATCGTCTCCACGACCAGACGACTCCGCCCCGATCTGCGGACCGAGGCCGCGTTCAGCACCGGCGCCAAGCCATCCCTGGAGAAGGCCGTCGGGGCGCTGGCGTCGCGCGGGCATGAGGAGATCGTGGTCGTGCCGCTGCTCGCCGCCTCGACGGACCAGGCCGAGCTGGACGTCCTCACTGCTGTCGACGTCGCCCTGCGGTCGAACCCCGGCGTCAGCGTGCGAGCGGCCGGCATGATCGGCGCAGATGCCGCCCTGCTGGCGGTGCTGGACGAACGGCTGCGCGCGGCGCTACGGGCCGCCAGAGTGCGCGAGCTGGACGCGCTGGTGCTGGCAGCCGCCGGCTCGAGCGATGCCCGCGTCACCGCCTCGATCGCCCGGTTGGCGCGGCTTTGGAGCGGCCGTCACCACCTGCCGACCAGCATCGCGTTCGCCGACGCGTCGCCCCCGTCAACGGGTGAGGCGGTGCGCGACTGGAGGCGCCAGGGCAAGAGACACGTCGCGGTCGGGTCGCTGTTCATCACGTCCGGACCACATGCCGACCGCGCCGCCGAGCTCGCCTTCGAGGCCGGTGCCTGTGCAGTGTCGGGACCGCTCGGGGCCCACGACGAGCTGAGCCGGCTGATCGTGTCGCGCTACTCCGTGGGTGCGCTGGCGCTCGTCCCCGTGTAGCCGAGCCGCCCGGTTGCCGGCGAACGGACTCAGCCCTCAGGACTGCGCCAGTCTCGCCTTCTGTTCGTCGATGTCGAGGCTGGTCTTCGGCCATTGTGGGTCGAGCGCTGCCAGGTGTTCGTGGAGCAGCGTGGTGATCGCCCAGTTGCGGTACCACTTGTGGTCGCTCGGCACGACGAACCAGGGCGCGTACGACGTGGTGCAGCGCTCGAGGGCGATCTTGTAGGAATCGTGATAGTCGGGCCACAGCCGCCTTTCGTCGACGTCGCCGGGGTTGAACTTCCAGTGCTTGGCCGGGTTATCGAGGCGCTTGCGCAGCCGCTCGCCCTGCTTCGCATACGAGATGTGCAGGAAGCACTTGACGACCGTGGTGCCGGCGTCGGTCAGTCTCCGCTCGAAGTCGTTGATCGCGCCGTAGCGCCGGTCGATCTCGGACTCGTCCGCAAGCCGACGTACCCGCGCGATCAACACGTCCTCGTAGTGGCTGCGGTCGAAGATGGCGATCATCCCTGCTTCGGGCGAGTGCGGCTCCACTCGCCAGAGGAAGTCGTGACGCCGCTCCTCCTCGGTCGGCGCCTTGAACGCCGTCACCCGCACGCCCTGCGGGTCGAGGAGCCCGCCGCAGTGACGGACCACGCCGCCCTTGCCGGAGGTGTCCATTCCCTGCAGCAGGAGGAGGATGCTGCGCCGACCGTCCACCCGCGACTCGGCGTAGAGGCGCTCCTGCAGGTCGCTGACCGGCTTCGCGAGCTTGGCGAGAGCCGACGCCGCGGCCTTCTTGCCACCCTCGAAACCTGGAGTGGCGCCGCTGTCGTCGTCACGGATGGTCACCCGCTCGGGCCCGACCCGCAGGGTTTCGCTCAGTGTCCTTGTCATGGCGACGATTGTCGACCATCAGGTCGCAGTGTCCTCGAGATGGCAGGATCTGAACGTGCGCTCCCTGCTTGCCCGGCCCGGCGCAGACCTCTCGTACGACGACCTCGTCGGGTTGTACGCCATCTCGCCCGACGTCAGCCCTCGGGGCCAGTGGGTGCGCGCCATCTTCGTGAGCTCCACGGACGGCGCGGCACAGGGGCCGGACCACCGGGCCGGGGCATTGTCGAGTGAGAACGACCAGCGGATCTTCGCCCTCCAGCGCTCGCTCAGCGACCTGGTCCTGGTGGGAGCCGGGACGGCCCGGGTGGAGGGCTACCGGCCCGTGCAGCGCTCCGAGGTCGACGCTGACCTGCGGACCCGCCTCGGGCTGGCGCCGGTGCCCGCGATCGCTGTCGTCTCCCGGTCGCTCACACTCGAACCCGGGCTGCTGCTCGGAGGTGAGGCGCCTACCCTCGTGGTCACCGCGGAGTCCGCCGCCAGCGACGCGATTGCCGCCACCGCCGAAATGGCGCAGGTGATCGTGACCGGCTCGACGGAGGTGGACATCCCGGCAGCGCTCGACCGGCTGCTCGGTCTTGGCTATCGGCGGGTGCTCTGCGAGGGCGGGCCGAGCCTGCTGGCCCAGGTCGTCGCCGCCGGCCGCCTCGACGACCTGTGCCTTACGACGGCCCCGCTTCTGGTCGGCGGAGACCTCCGACGCATCCTGCACGGCCCAGGCCTGGACCCGCCCCACCGGCTGCGGCTGGCCGATCTCCTCGAGCACGACGGTGAGCTGTTCGCACGCTACCTCGTCGACAACGGGGCATGAGAGGCTGCCCGCATGGATCTTCCTGTGATGCCGCCGTTGTCGCCGATGCTGGCGAAGTCGGCGGCCGCGGTGCCGCCCCCGGACAGGTACGACGGCGGGCTGCTCTACGAACCCAAGTGGGACGGTTTTCGGTGCATCGTCTTCAAGGACGGCGACGAGGTGGAGCTGGGAAGCCGGAACGAACGTCCGTTGACCCGCTACTTCCCCGAGGTCGTCGATGCGGCGCGTCAGCTGCTGCCCGAGCGGTGCGTGCTCGACGGCGAGATCGTGGTGGCGATCGACGGTCACCTCGAGTTCGAGCGGCTCCAGGAACGGATCCATCCGGCCGACTCAAGAGTCCAGATGCTCGCCGGGAAGACGCCGGCGTCGTACGTCGCCTTCGACCTGCTCGCGCACGGTGACGACTCCTTGCTGGACACGCCACAGGGTGACCGGCGAGCCGCGCTCGAGTCGGCACTGTCCGACGTCCCGGCGCCCATCCACATCACGCCGGCAACCGATGACGTCGCCGTCGCGCAGCGCTGGTTCACGATGTTCGAGGGTGCGGGGCTTGATGGCATCGTGGCGAAGCCGAAGGCCCTCACCTACCAGCCGAACGTCAGGGCCCTGGTCAAGGTCAAGCACGTGCGCACCGCCGATGTCGTCCTCGCCGGTTTCCGGCTGCACAAGACGTCGACCCCTGCGGAACCACTGCTCGGGTCGTTGTTGCTCGGTCTGTACGACGACGCCGGGCGCCTGCAGCATGTCGGTGTCTCGGCCGCCTTCCCGAAGGACCGGCGAGCAGAGCTCGTCGTGGAGCTCACGCCGCTCGTCATCGACCCCGCCAAACATCCGTGGGGCGAATGGGCGGCCGCCGAGGGGACAGACCGGATGCCGGGCGCCCAGTCCCGCTGGAACTCGGGCAAGGACCTCTCCTGGACGCCGCTCGACCCCGTGCTGGTCGCCGAGGTCGGGTACGACCACATGGAGGGCACCCGCTTCCGTCACACCACGCAGTTCAAGCGCTGGCGGCCAGACCGGACCCCCGAGTCGTGCACGTACACCCAGCTCGAGGAGCCGGTCAGCTATGACCTGGCGGAGATCTTCGGCGTCTGACAGGTCGAGGCGGAGGGCGTGGCGGACGAGCGGGAAGATAGCACCACCGAGCCAAGGAGACAGCCCATGTACGAGGTCGTGATCCTCGCCGAGCAGGCGATGACCGCGGGGGACGCCCACGAGGTCGTGTCCCTCCATGAGGACATCGACGACAGCAGGCACTACCACGTGCTGGTCCCCTGTGCCGATGCGGCCCAAGACGTCGGGGCCGCGCTGGGAACCGTGGCCGCGAGCGAGGCCGTGACCGCCCCGCAGGTGTTCACCGCAGAGGTCGACGTCGCCACCGCGCAGGACGAGATCGAACGGGGCGCTCGCGACGCCGTCACCGCCAGCGTGGCGGCGATCCGCTCCCAGGGCGTCGAGGCGAGTGGCGAGTTCACCTCGGCCGACCCGGTAGCCAGGCTCACGGAGGTCGTCGCCGAGCGTGGGGCCGCCGAGGTCGTCGTGATGACGCTCCCGCACTCCGTCTCGGAGCTCCTGCACCTGGACTGGACGTCGAAGGCGCGACGCCGCCTCGGAGTGCCGATCCTCCACCTGCTCGAGCACGAGCCCCTGGACGCCGAGGCGGGGTACGGGCAGGGCATCTCGGGGATGTAGGCCCGGCGCCGTCGGGGTTTCACGGCGCCACCCCCTGGGTAGTCGCAAAGTCGATGGCGCGCGTGTGGAGAAGGAGTTTCGATGGACCCGAAAGAGACGCTGAGGAAGCGGTTCGAGCGCACCCCCGCTGAAGAGGCGGAGGCAGGCGAAGACTCGGCGCTCGCACCAGAGGTGGGCGAGGGTGAGGATCTCAGCTCCGCCCAGAACGCGGAGGCCCTGCGCCAGGACCCGGACGAGGTGCCTAACCGGATCCAGGCACCGTCACCACCGAACGAGGAGCACGTGCAGCCTGGTGGCCACGTCACTCAGGAGTAGTGCGTGAAGGCGTTCAGGTGGCGACCGAAGCGGGGCTGCCGGCTTTGATGCGTCGCGGGAGGCGGACGCAGCTGGCTCTCATTGGCCTTCGTCGACTCCGAGCACTTCGATGTCCTTGTCCGCTGCGGCTGACTTGATGTGCAGGCGGCCGTCTCCCAACGACCTCAGCGCGTCGAGGACCGCGGCCTTGTCGATGCCCGTGTCATGGGCGATCTCCGACCCGGTGACCCAAGCCGTCACCTCGGACTCCTCCATGCTTCTTTCAGCGAGGAGCCGCTGCGCCGCCTCGAACACGACATCCTCGATGGGGCCGTCGGACCTCGAGTCCTGGTCGTTCATCTGCTGCCTTTCGTCGAGCGATTCGCCCTCGGCCCTCGTGCGCCCGGAGCGGATGCGGCGAACATACCCCTGCCCTCGGGCCCTCAAACGAGCGTCCGTGGAGTCCGGCTCGGGCCGAGGATTCCGAGATCCGTGCCTCGGCCCAGGTGCCACGCGCTTCCAAAGCCATCGACCAGGACGACCTTGCGGAACAGCACTCAGATCCGAACCGGCCTGAGCAGCTTGGTTCACCCGTCGAGGCCGCTTTCAGACTTGACTGTGAAGGAGTTCACATGACTCTTGTTGACTTCGGGCAAGACTTTGTGTGACTCTTGCGATATCACGCGAAGTTAGACCACAAACTAGGGAGCGCACCAAATGTCACAATCTCACCGTCTTGCCAAGGTTGGTCTCGCTCTCGCCACCGGGCTCATCGCCCTCATCGGCTTCGTTCCCACGTCTGCCATCGCTGGTTCCTCGAACGGCTCCAGCACCGTGCAGCAGGGCCCGGCCAACATCCAAGGTCCCGGCTGGTGCTGCTGAACAACCGCGCAAACGCGGTTTGAGTTCTCACGCCGGCATCCTGCCAGTCTTACGCCGGCATCCTGCCTGAGCTGAGCTCTTGCAGCTGGAAGCTCGGGCTCGCCTTGGCTGCCACCGGAGCCTTGGCCGTCGGACTCAGTCCCATCGACTCGAGCGCCCGGTCATACGCGACGCACGCCTCCCCATGCTCACCCTGCTGACGCATGAGGTCGCCGAGGTCCTTCCAGATCTGAGCCGCCTGTCTGGATGCACCCATCGCGTCCAGCATCGAGGCTGACAACCGAGCAGTACGGCTGGCCTCTTCGGACTCTCCGAGCATTGCCTTTGCCTGCGCCAGGATCATCCAGCTGTGGGCGGTCTCCAGGCGCGGCTCTTCGCCGAGCAGCTCGAGAGATCGGCGGGCCCACCCTTCGGCCTCGTTTGCCTGACCCACGAGGATCGCGGCCCGGCCCAGCTCCGTCGCGATGGACGCCTGGTCGACCGTCGTACCGTATTCCTCCATCTGCGCGTACGACCTCCGCAAGAGATCCATCGCCTTGTCGACCTGCGGCTCGTCGACGGACAGCAGTATCCCGGCCTGAGCGGCGGTCAGACGAGCAAGCCGGCGGGTGTCGTCCCCCTCGGAGACCAAGGCGACGGCCTTCTCCGCGAGCTTGACGGCGTCGATCTGCCTGCCCTCGCTGCGGGCGATCAGGGCGGCGTTCCAGTACGCCGAGCCACGGGCCTCGCGGGATCCGACGCGCTCCGACTCGGCGACCAGAGCCTCGACGATCCGCCCGGCGCGGACCACGTCCCCTCTTTCGTGGTAGGCCGACGCCATCGTGAGCCCGACGCCGACATGCTGCGGCGTCCCGGACAGACCTGCGGCGACGAGCTGGGCGGTGCACTTCTCGCCGACGTCGATGGCCTCTGAGAGGTTGCCCCGCTCGCGGTGGCAGCGCACCAGACTCGTGGCGGCCTCCGCCCAGGCCGTGGCGTCGGTGAACTCGTCCCCCAGCTGCTTCTCGAACAGGCTGATGGCGGTCTCCAGGTCGCCCTCCGCCTCCGCCAGCTTGGCCTCCACGGCCAACACCCGAGCGGCGGACTGTCCGTCCAGCCGGCTGTCCTCGTAGATCGCCGCGATCGCCGACCGCGCGGAGCCGGCATCACCGTTCATCACGGCGAGCTCGACGAACGCCAGCGCGAAGCCGATCTGCGGGTCGGCGGGAACCGAGCGGTTGGTGAGCTCGTCGACGGACAGGTCGAGGCGTTCGGCGATGGCCTGCAGAGTCCTGCGGCCCGGCTGTCGCTTCCCACCCTCGATGAGCGAAATGTAACTTTCGGACAGCTCTGGGCCCGCGAGCTCAGCCTGGGTGAGCCCGCGCTCCCGTCGGACGGATCTGATCCTTGAGCCAAGCTCAACCGCGTCGCTGATCACTACATCCCATTTCCAAAACCGCTTGACTCAGAACATGACTGCTTCTGACTGGAGTGTAGACGATAAGACCCCCCAACAGGAAGCGACTGCGAAGCGAGGCGTACCGGGCGGCAGTTTCCCTGTACCGTCCGTGACAAGCCCAAAGACAAAATGCACCGGTATCCACGTCAGGGTCACCAACAACTAGCGCCCCAGGCTCTCGGAGGGGGGAGCCTGAGGCGCTAGTTGCGGGAAGCTTCCGCCGATCGGCGGTACGGTTCAGCCATGAACCCCCGGTAGGCGCGCATCTGGTTCGCAGCCACCGCCTCAGCCTTCATCATCGGCGTGATCGTCAACCTCGCTCTCAGCTCTGCGTCATCCCAGATCCGCTGTGCAAAGCTGCGAGATCCAGAGCATGATGAGTAACGCCCCGCCGGGTGACTGACCAACCGGACGAGGGATCAGGGGGACACGGGTCTTCGAGGAGCGCCGCATGACTGAAGCCGCCAACGCCGTCGATCTGTGCTGTCCCCACTGGTGCCGATCCCACGGTCTCGACGCATCGGACAGGTTCGGCGGTGGCGTCACCGCCCTCCACGAGTCCGACGTGCTCACCTGGTCGGACGACGGGAGCGGTATCGCCGGGATCCGCGCCATCGACGAGTATGCCGACGGTCACCTGGCGGGCATCTACATCGCCAACGCCACGGACCATGTCTGGGACATCACCGCCGACCAGGCTCGGCGGCTTGCCGCCGTGCTGGTCACGCTCGCCGACGAGTTCGACGGATAGCCGACACGTGTAGGTCGCTCGCGCCGGCCACCGCGTTCATTCTCGACCATCGCAGACGCGGAGCACCCGAAGGGGAACCATCGGGCGCTCCCGTCGCGTCATCATCGCGGCACACCGCGCGCGAGAAGGGCGAGCGGAGGCAGTGCTGGCGGGCCTTTGCAAAAAATCGCACCGAAAGGACTCGCCCGCGTATCGTCGCCCTCACCATTGGCGGCTGGGGCTGGGCGGCCGCGTCACAACCATCTTTGAGAGGACGTCCGATGAAGATGCGACGGCTCACATCGACCGTAGCCACGACGATACTCGTTGCGGCTGGAGTCCTGAGTGCAAGCGGCGCAGCGCACGCATACGGCGGCGGCGGTCATCTGAACGTGTACCAGATCGCCATCTCGTTTAACTGCAACAACAAGGCGTTCTGTGGTGGCCAGAACCTCGGGGGGTTCTGGGGCTGGGCAGAGGTCGACGAGAACGTCACGACCGGAGCCCACACTGGGGACGCTCAGCTGACCGGGTGCTCGCACGGCACATTCAAAGGCGCCGCTCACACCAGCATCGATGTCACCGACTGGTGGACGGCGCAGGGTAGCGCGGGTCCCACCACACTGTTCACGGATGAGGTGGACACCACCACCTACCGCGGCCACAAGGACGTGCAGACCATCACCAACAACGACACAGGCATTCCGTTGGTGCCCGGCCACCACTCGACGAGTGAGATCTTCGGGTTCAATCCACCACCTGGGGTGTCCGCGATGATCCAGGTGTCGTACAAGCCCGCCCACTAAGGATATCCGTCGACCGCGCCCGGAGGGTCTGGCGCGGCGGCTAGTTCGCGCCGTCGCGCCAGGGAGTCGCTCGGTGGCGCTCGAAGGTAGCGGTGCCTTGGCCGAGCTGACGAACCTGACTTTCGCCTGCGACAGCGAGCAGAGCGACCGCCAGCGCACCAAGCGGCGGAGCGTTAGTGGAAGGAAAGGTATCCCTTTGCGGTGGTTCCGCCGGCGGTTGCGGTCACCGTGATCTTCTCCGCGGAATGAGGGTTCTTGTCGACGAGCTCGTCGGAGCACTTGCCGTGGGATCCGGTGACGCAGGGATTGTTCGTGACCCGGAACCAAGCGTCCTGGTCGTCGGAGTCCCTCCATTTCACCGTTACTCCGGCCACGGGGTGACCGTCGCCGTTCTTGACGTGCGCGGTATAGGTCTGCGTCTCGTCCGGAAGGTAGTTCAAGCACCAGTTCGGAGCCAGCTGTCGCTGTGGGGACGTCTTCGGCACCTTGCAGGTAACCGTAAGCTGGTATGTGATGGCCGACGCTGGGGAGGGCATCAGCAGCGGCTGGAGACCCAGACCGATGGCCGCGTACGCAGCGAGGACGGCGCATGTGGTCATCCGGTGCTTGGTGAGCACAATCGTCCCCAATCTGCCGTAGGACATGGCCTCCAACGGCGACAGAGCCTATGCCTGGCCGTCGCTCGGTGCAAACCTTCCTGACTCGCAGGTGCCTGGCAAAGGGCTAGCTGGATGGGAATCGTCTCGGCCGCCCTCTGCCGAGGGAGTGGCTCTGCTTACTCCTTCTCCCAGTTCAGCGGGTTCTTGCGCGACGGCTGGACCCTGGCCGGCTCACCCGGCATCTTCGGGTACTCCGGCGGGTAGGGCAGGTCACCGAGCCCGGCGGCGTCGTCGGCGTCGTACATGTCGAGCAGTGGCTGGAGCGAGTGGGCGACGTCGTCGATCTCGCTGTGCGGGTCCCCGATCTCCGCCACCCGCTCGGGCACGGTCCATAGGTTGAAGTGCTGCGGGTCGAGACCGTCGAGCTCCTCCCAGCGCACCGGCGTCGACACGGGGGCCCCAGGCAGCGGCCTGATGCTGTACGCGCTGGCGATGGTCCGGTCCCGGGCATTCTGGTTGAAATCGATGAATATCCGGGCGCCCCGCTCCTCCTTCCACCATTTCGTCGTCACCTCGGACGGCATCCGTCGTTCCAGCTCCCGCCCGAACGCGATCGCGCAGTGCCGCACGTCGGTGAACGTCCACCGGGGCAGCACCCGCAGGTAGATGTGGACACCTCGGTTGCCCGAGGTCTTCGGGAAACCCCGGTAGCCGAGCTCCTCGAGGAGCGCCCGAGCCTGTCCCGCCACCCGGGCCGCGTCGGCGAAGTCGGTGCCCGGCTGCGGGTCGAGGTCGAGCCGCAGCTCGTCGGGGTGGTCGACATCGTCGCGACGTACCGGCCACGGATGGAAGGTGATCGTGCCGATCTGCGCGGCCCACGCCACGACGGCTGGCTCCGTCGGACACACCTCGTCCGCGAAGCGCCCGGACGGAAACGCGATGCGGGCCGTCTCCACGTAGTCCGGGGCGCCCTGAGGAATCCGCTTCTGGTAGAACGCGTCGCCGTGGCGATCTGTGCGGGTAGCCCGCTTGATCCCCTCGTACACGCCCTTCGGCCAACGTTCGAGCGTCGTCGGGCGCAGGCGCAGCGCGTTGAAGATCGCGTCGCCCACGCTCGCGTAGTACGTGACGACGTCGAGCTTGGTCGCTGCCGGCGTCGATGCCGTCGCCGGGAAGATCTCCCGCTCGGGGTTCGTGACGCGGACCGGGCGACCGCCCACCTCGATCTGCGTCTCAGGAGTCGGCATCTCCAAGAGCCTAACTGGCCCTCCTCGTCCGCTCTCGTAGGCACCCGTAAGGTGAAGACATGACGACGAAGGTGAGTAAGACCGAAGCGGAGTGGAAGGCCGAGCTCAGCCCGCAGGAGTACGCCGTACTCCGTAAGGCCGACACCGAGCGACCCTGGTCGGGACGCTACGTGGACACCAAGACGGTCGGCAGCTACCGCTGCCGGGCGTGTGGCGCCGAGCTGTTCCGTTCCGCCGCCAAGTTCGACAGCCACTGCGGATGGCCGTCGTTCTGGGAACCAAGCGATCGCGACAACGTGACGCTGATCGAAGACCGCAAGTTCGGGATGGCCCGCACGGAGGTCCGCTGTGCCAGCTGCGACTCCCATCTCGGTCACGTGTTCCTCGGGGAGGGCTACGAGACGCCCACCGACGCGCGCTACTGCATCAACAGCGTCTGCCTCGAGCTGGTGCCGGCGGAGGACGACGACGCCTGAGGCGGCCCCATCAGGCCGCCTCATCAGGCGGCTCCCTCAGGGCAGGGCGGCCACGATCTCCGCGATCGGGCGGCGGCGGCCGGTATAGAACGGCACCTCCTCGCGGACGTGACGACGGGTCTCGCTTCCGCGCAGGTGCCGCATCAGGTCCACGATCCGGTGCAGCTCGGAGGCCTCGAAGGCCAGGATCCACTCGTAGTCACCCAGGGCGAACGAGGCGACCGTGTTGGCGCGTACGTCCGGATAGTCGCGGGCCAGCTTGCCGTGCTCCGCGAGGAGCGCCCGGCGTTCGGCGTCCGGCAGCAGGTACCACTCGTACGACCGGACGAACGGGTAGACGCACAAGAAATCCTGCGCCTCCTCCTCCGCCAGGAACGCGGGGATGTGGCTCTTGTTGAACTCCGCGGGTCGGTGCAGCGCCGTCTGGGACCAGACCGGGGCCAGCCGCTGCCCGAAGGCGGTTCGGCGGAACCGGTTGTACGCCGACTGGAGCCGCTCCACGTCGCCCGCGTGCCACCAGACCATCAGGTCGGCGTCCGCCCGCAGGCCTGACACGTCGTAGGTACCCCGGACGGCCACCTCAGACGACTCGAGCTCGGCGAACAGGCCGTCCACCTCCGCCACCTCCGCCGAGACCGCCGACCCATCGTCGGGGCGCGGCACGACCGCGGCGAAGACCGACCACATCGTGTAGCGGATGACGTCGTTCAGCTCACGCGCGGTCTTGCCCTGCTGCGGGCGCTTCCCGGCTTCGCCGGCGGATGTCGTCATGGCTGCATTGTCTCGTTCGGGCGCAGGTGGTCGACCACCCGGGTGGCCGCCAGCCGGCCGGTCGCGATGCAGGCCGGAATCCCCAGGCCGTCGTACGCCGCCCCGCAGACCGCCAACCCCGGGACGAGCGCGACCGCGTCGCGAACTCTGCGGACCCGGTCGAGGTGGCCGACCGTGTACTGCGGAAGCGCGCCACCCCACCGGGTGACCGTGGTGTCGACCACCGGCCCGCGCAGCCCGACCGCCTCCCGAAGATCCGCCAGCGCCGCCTGCACCAGCTCGGCGTCCTCGTGTTGGAGCTGGCGCTCCTCGCCGTACCGGCCGATCGAGCAGCGGATCACCACGAGTTCGCCGGCCAGCCATCCCCACTTGCCCGTCGAGTAGGTCGCCGCCTTGATCTGGCGGCCGTCGACGGGCGGCACCAGGAAGCCGGACCCCTGCAGGTCGCCGACCGTCTCGGACGCCCGCAGCGCCACCGTGACGATCGCCATGGACGCGTAGTCGATGCCGCTCAGCTCCGAGGCTGCGCGCGGGGCCGCATCGCGCAGGAGGCGCGCCGCGGCGGTCGCCGGTACCGCCACGATCACCGCGTCCGCCTCGACGGTCTCGGCGGCGATGGTCGGCCCGACGACCACTCGGAACCCCGCCCCGGTCGCGATGATCTCCCGCACCGTGGCGCCGCACCGGATGACGCCGCCGGCCGCCCGGATCGCGGCTTCGGTGGCTCCGGCGAGACGGCCGACTCCACCGTCGATGCCGGCGAAGACGGGCACTGCCTCGGCGCCTGCTGACTGGTCGGTGATGGCCTCCGCGGCCGCCAACAGGCTGCCGTACTCGGCGATCGCGGGCACCAGCGACGGAACGGTCGCGTGGAGGGACAGCTCGTCGGCGCGTCCGGCGTAGACGCCACCGAGCAACGGCTCCACGAGACGGTCACGTACCTCTCCCCCGACCCGCTGCGCGACCAGGGCGCCGATCCCCACGTCCTGGCTCACGTCGAGCCTGGGCCGGGTCCGCTCGAGCCGGGCCCGCGACACCCCCGGCCGCTCGACGATGCCGCTGGCTGCGAGTCCAGCCAAATCTGCCGGGACTCCCATCACGTTCCTGGGGAGCCGGCGGACCGCGCCCCTGGTCCATACCCCCGCAGCCGTGGACTTGGGGTAGACGAGGCTGTCGGCCAGCCCGACCGCGCGGGCCAGGTCGACGGCCTCGGGGCGGCGGTTGAGCATCGCCTCGGCGCCGAGGTCCACCCGCTGGCCGGCCAGCTCGCCCAACCTGAGCTTCCCACCGGTCCGGGCGGCTCCCTCGAGCACCGTGACCCGCACCGCGGGGACCCGGCTGAGTACGGCGTGCGCGGCCGCCAGACCCGCGATCCCGCCCCCCACGACGACCACGTGAGGCGACGGCGGGCCGTCGCCAGCTGGGTCCAAGGGGTGGGTCTGCGAGTCCACGGTCCCCAGTCTCGCCGAGAGGTCACCCCGGTGCGCCGAGGGGGCCGAGCCGCGCAACCGGGAACCGGAACGGGATGACCCGCGTCCCACCACCATGACAAACCATCGTGCTCGACCCACCCGCCGCCGTCGCCGCCTGCTCTCCTACGCGGCGGTGGCTGCTGTCGGCACGATCCTCACCGTGACCGGGTGCGGCGGTTCGCCGACCAACGACTCCGCTGCCGGGACGGCCCCGGTGAACGGCCCCCCTCAGGTACTGCGACTGGGGGCCAACAGCAGTGGCCGAACCTCGGAACAGGCGGCCGAACCTGCGCCGAAATCCACGCCCGGCGTCAAGGCGGCGGGCGGGTCACCATCCGGGCGAAGCGACGGCCTGCAGAACATCAACCTGGCCAGCTTCGGAAGATCCCAGATCAAGACGGCTCAGATCGACCTCCGGTCGCAGCGGGTAGCGACCCTGGTGGCCACCATCGAGGGGATCGCGACGGCGCAGGGCGGCTTCGTCGACAGCGAGAACACCGCCACCGACCTGCACGGCGTCGCGCAGACCTCGTCGATCACGCTTCGGGTGCCGGTCGGCAACTTCGACACCGCGGTCACCGCAGTGGCCCAGCTCGGCCAGCTCGCGAGCAAGAAGACGACGACCGTGGACGTCACCGGTCAGGTGGCCAACGTGGACTCCCGGGTGAAGAGCGCCCAGGACTCGATCGCCCAGCTGCGTGTCCTCTTCGACCGGGCGACGAAGCTCAGCGACATCATCACGCTCGAGTCGGAGCTGTCGGCGCGCGAGTCCGACCTGGAAGCCCTGCAGGCGCAACAGCGTGCCCTCAGCGACCAGACCAGCCTCTCCACGATCTCGGTGCTCGTCACGCGGCCCCATCGGCCACCGGCGAAGCCGCACCACGAGGACACCTCCGGGTTCGTTGGCGGGCTGCACCAGGGATGGAATGGCCTGGTCACAGCCTTCCGGGCGGTCTCTCACGCCCTGGGCGCGGCGATTCCCCTGGCGGCCGTCCTCGCCGTGCTCGCGCTCCTCGGCTGGGTTGCGGTACGTCGGGTTCCTCGCCGGCACCCGGATACGAGTGGATGACGTCGACGAGCCTGGCCAGCACGTCGGGGTCGGTGTCGGGCAGCACCCCGTGACCCAGGTTGAAGATGTGTCCCGCGGCGGCCCGGCCCCGAGCCAGGATGTCCCTTGCCGCCGTCTCGATGACGTCCGGCGGGGCGAACACGAGGGCCGGGTCCAGGTTGCCCTGGACCGCCTGACCGGGCTGGATCCGCCGTACCGCGTCGTCCAGAGGCACCCGCCAGTCGACGCCCATCACCTCGACGCCCGCGCGGGACATGTCGCCGAGCAGCTCGCCGGTCGCCACCCCGAAATGGAGCCGGGGGACGTCGAGGTCCGCCACCGCGCCGAAGACCGCCGTACTGTGCGGCAGCACGTAGCGCCGGTAGTCGCCGGGCGTCAGCCCCCCGGCCCACGAGTCGAACAGCTGGACCGCAGAGGCTCCGGCCTCGATCTGCAGCCGGAGGAACGCGCCGGAGATGTCCGCTAGCTTCGCCAGCAAGGCGTCCCACAGTGCCTGGTCCGAGTGCATGAGAGCCTTCGTGCGGGCGTGGTCCTTCGACGGCCCGCCCTCGATCAGGTACGACGCGAGGGTGTAGGGCGCACCCGCGAACCCGATCAGCGGTGTGCTGCCCAGCCCGTCGACCAGCGCGCCGACCGCCTCCACGACGAAGGCAAGCCGACCCGGATCCATGGCAGGGATCGCCTCGACACCGGCCCGGTCGCGCACCGGCGACGCGATCACGGGTCCAACCCCCGCCACGATGTCGAGGTCGACCCCGATCGCCTTGAGCGGGAGGACGATGTCGCTGAACAGGATCGCCGCATCGACCCCATATCGTCGCACCGGCTGCAGCGTGATCTCGACGACCAGGTCGGGACGCATGCAGGCGTCGAGCATGGCGACGCCCTCGCGGAGCCTGCGGTACTCGGGGAGGGAACGGCCCGCCTGCCGCATGAACCACACGGGTACGTGGCTGGTCGGGAGGCCGCGGGCGGCCCGGACGAAAGGTCCGCTCTGCGGGCCGTCGGGCGGACTCGTCACCGGCCGATCCTCGCACGAGGGCCTCGACCGGCGGCCCGGCGCGTCGGTCAACGAGCGGTAGCGGAACGACATAGGCTCGCCGCATGGCCGCGCGCATCGATGTCGACGCGTCGCCGGAGGAGTTCCGCCGCGCTCTCGACCAGTTCAGGTCAGCACACCTTCGGCCGGAGATCCTCTGTGAGGAGATGCCGGCACCCCAGCGAATTGCGCCGTTCTCGGCTGCCCTCAGCGCCGATGTCAACGTGGGCGGCGAGGAGGTCGGTGGCGGCCGGATCGTGCTGCTCTACGACCCGGCAGGCAACGACGCCTGGCTCGGCAACTTCCGCTGCGTCGCCTATGCGCGCGCCGACATCGACCCCGAGATGGTCACCGACCCGTTGCTGAGCGCCGTCGGTTGGACCTGGCTCATCGAGTCGCTGCAGGGCCGGGACGCGGATTTCGTGGCGCCGAGCGGCACCGTGACCAGGGTGGCCTCGGAGAGCTTCGGCGGCATGGCCGACGAGCCCGGTTCCGCCGAGATCGAGGTGCGAGCCTCCTGGTCACCGGTCGGTCCGCTCGGTCCGCACGTGGAGGCCTGGGGCGACCTGTTGTGTACGGCGGCCGGGCTGCCTCCCGTACCACTTGGCGTCGTCGCCCTACCCAACAGGCGAGGCCAGCGCGCTCGATGAGCGCTGACGACGTCGACGACCCCCCCGAGGGCAGCAGCCCCTCGAAGCGCCAAGACGTCCCGGACACCGCCCCGCCAACCGACCCGAGCGCTCCCCCGCCAACCGACCCGAGCGCTCCCCCGCCGGCAGACGTGAGCGCTCCCCCGCCGGCAGACGTGACTCCCGCCCCGGTCGCGGCCCCGCTGCTCGCGCTGCGCGACGGCCTGCCGCCTGTCGTCACCACCAAGGCGCAGCTCGATGAGGCCGTCGAGGCGTTGCGGACAGGAACCGGCCCGCTCGCGGTCGATGCCGAGCGGGCGTCCGGCTACCGCTACTCGCAGCGCGCCTACCTGGTACAGCTCCGCCGCGCCGGGGTGGGCTCGCTGCTGATCGACCCGTTGGCGTTCGGGGACGTACCTAACGATTCCCTCACGCCGCTCGCGACGGCGGTCGACACCGAGGAGTGGATCATCCACGCGGCCAGCCAGGACCTCCCGTGCCTGGCCGAGCTCGGGCTGCGACCGACCCGGCTGTTCGACACCGAGCTGGCCGGCCGGCTGCTCAACTACCCGAGGGTCGGGCTGGCGATCCTCGTCGAGGACCTGCTCGGGTACTCGATGCTCAAGGAGCACAGCGCGGTCGACTGGTCGAGGCGGCCCTTGCCGGACTCCTGGCTGCTGTACGCCGCGCTCGACGTCGAGCTGCTCATCGAGCTCCGCGACGTGCTGGCGGACCAGCTGGAGGCGGCCGGCAAGGCGGAGTGGGCGCGCCAGGAGTTCGAGTGGTGGACCCGGATGGAGTCGTCGGCTCCTCGGCGCGAGCCATGGCGCCGTACCTCCGGGATCCACCAGGTCCGCGGCCGCCGAGGCCTCGCCATCGTGCGGGAGATGTGGCAGCTGCGCGACCAGATCGCCCAGAGCCGCGACATCGCGCCCGGCCGGATCCTGCGCGACCCCGCGATCGTGGAGGCGGCGAGAGCGGCCCCGACGTCACGCGGCGGGCTGGGCCGGCTGCCAGGGTTCTCGAACCGTCTCGGGCAGCGTTACGTGCGCGACTTCGCAGCCGCTCTCAGCCGGGCGCTCGAGCTGCCTGAGGGCGACCTGCCGTCGGTGGCCGCTCATCAGGACGGTCCACCCCCGGCCCGGATCTGGTCGTCGAAGTTCCCTGCGGCCGCCCGACGGCTCGCGGCCGCTCGGGAGCTGGTCAATGCGCTGGCGGCCGAGCTCGACCTCCCGCAGGAGAACCTGCTCGAGCCCGATGCGGTACGCCGACTGACCTGGGCGCCGCCGGAGGAGATCACCCGCGAGACGGTCGCCGAGGCGCTGCGAGCGGCGGGTGCCCGGGACTGGCAGGTGGGGCTGACCGCGGGGCCGCTGGCCGACACGTTGGCGTCGCTGACCTAGGGGCGACCGGTGCGGTCACTCAGTTCAGCCTGGGAAGCGGGTTGTGGTGCGGGACGGGATGGGTGGGCGGGTAGACGTAGGAATGGATGAAGATGCCGTTGACGCTGTGGTCCATCGCCTTGGCTTCGGCCCTGGTCAGACCTAGCTTGCGGGAGCACACCGGCCAGGCGCCCCACGACCAGTGCGAGGCGCGCAGCAGGTTGTTGCCGATCGCCATCTGCTGATGGGGCGTGGCCAGGTCGGCGCGGCGCGCGTACTTGGTGCCGCCCATGGCGACCCAGGTGCCCTGCGAGAACTGCAGGCCGCCGTAGTAGCCGTTGCCGGTGTTGATGTGCCAGTTGCCCCCGGACTCACACCCGGCGAGCCGGTTCCAGGTGCGGGACGTCGCCGCGCCCGCGGGGCCGGAGGCGCTGAGCAGCGGGGTCGCGATCACCAGCACGGAGGCGACCGCCACGAGCGTTCGGCGAAGACGCCGCCGTGCGGGTCGGGGGACCCGCGAGAAGGGTCGTGGCGCGTCTGCCATGGCAGAACCTCTCCGGCGCCTGCGAAGTGAGCTGTCGGATTCGGACGGAAAGGTTCGCCCGGCTCCACCGTCGAGACGGTGGGACTTCACCCCAAGGCGCCGGTGGCCATGCCACCTGCGCCGCATTCACGGGTCCTCCGCTCCTACCCGTCGGCATCTCTGCTGCTTCGCGTGGCGGGTAGGACTCGGCGTACCGCGCGGAGAGTCCCCTCAGCGAAGGGACATTTAGTACGCTAACGGAGGTCGGGCCACCCGGCAAGTCCAGGACGGCGGCGGGCGCTTCCTCGCGTCGCTGGGACAATGATGCGGTGGACCTGTCGGCGCTCAGCGACCGCGCTTGGGACCGGGGGCGACTGTCGGTCTCCGCCCGGATCGACCGGTTGCGCTCCAAGGCCTGGCTGGTGGCGCAGTGCTCGTTGGCGGCCGGCGTGGCGTGGGTAGCCGCGGTCTGGCTGCTGGGCCATTCGTCCCCCTTCTTCGCCCCGATCGCCGCCGTGGTGTGCCTAGGTACGACGTACGGGCAGCGCCTGCGCAGGGTCGCCGAGATGACCGCGGGGGTCACCGTCGGCGTCGCGGTCGGTGACCTGTTCACCAGCGCCTTCGGCAGAGGTACCTGGCAGATCGTGGTCGTGGTGGCGATCGCGATGAGCTCGGCCATCCTGCTCGACGCAGGCGCGCTGCTGACGACCCAGGCGGCCGTCCAGTCGATCGTGGTCACGACCCTGCTGCCGGTCGACGGTGGGCTGAGCCGGATCCTGGACGCGATGATCGGCGGCGCGGTGGCGCTGGTGGCCGCCGCCATCGTGCCGGGAGCGCCGCTGCGCCGCCCGCGCCAGGCCGCGGCGAAGGTCGCGGCCGAGCTGGCCAGGCTGCTGAGGCTCGCCCGGCAGAGTGCCTCCGACCAGGACGAGGCGCTTGCCAGGGAGACCCTCGATCGGGCCCGCGAGACCGAGTCGCTGCTCGGGGACCTGCGGGCGGCCGCCAAGGAGGGCGTGGACATCGTCCGGACGTCGCCGCTGCGCCGTCACACCCACCACCAGGTTCGGACGGTGGCCGACCTCGTCGAGCCACTGGACCGGGCGTTGCGCACGACGCGGGTACTGGTGCGGCGGGTCGACGTCAGCGCCCGGCTCTCCGAGACGATGCCTCCCGACTACCTCGAGCTGATGGACGCCCTGGCCGAGGTGGCCCAGGGCATCGCCGTCGCGCTCGCGGACAACCGGCTTGCCGACGCCCTGCAGCCCCGCCTGATCGAGATCGGGGAGCGGTCGGGTGAGGCGTCGGAACCGCTCACCCTGTCGGCTGCCGTCGTCCTCGGCCAGATCCGCTCCCTGGTGGTGGACCTGCTCGAGGTGTGCGGCATGCCCCACGACGCGGCGGTGGCCGTCGTACCGGTCCGCCGCTGACCACCCCGTTCAGCCGTCGGAAAATTGCTGTTCAGCCGTCGCAAAATTGCTGTTCAGCCGTCGGAAAGTGTAGGCGTCCCTTGGAGTGGTGGGGTTTGTGGGTAGCCGGTGTGGCTCCGGGTGTGTAGGGGCCATCGGCGGGATTGTCGGTGTGTACGGCCAAGTACTCACCGAAGGAGTCCCACCGATGGCCT
>JAWWPG010000036.1:0-8435 GCA_033850885.1 Nocardioidaceae bacterium | reverse complement strand
GAAGCCCTCGGGCGGCTTCTTGCGCACGATCCGCTTGAGCTTGACGGGGTCGTCCCCCGCCTTCTTCACCAGGCGGGCGTTTTCGGTCTCGTGCTCGGGTGCCTGCGCGACGACGGTACCGGCCGTGTCGAACCCGGCCCGTCCAGCGCGACCCGCGATCTGGTGGAACTCGCGTGCGCTGAGTTGGCGCATCCGGGTTCCGTCGAACTTCGTGAGTGCGGTCAGCAGCACCGTGCGAATGGGTACGTTGATGCCGACACCGAGGGTGTCGGTGCCGCAGATGACCTTGAGCAGGCCGGCCTGAGCGAGGGTCTCGACCAGCCGCCGGTATCGCGGCAGCATCCCCGCGTGGTGGACGCCGATGCCGTGGCGGATGAGGCGCGACAGGGTCTTGCCGAAACCGGCGGTGAAGCGGAAGTCGCCGATCGCCTCCGCGATCGCGTCCCGCTCGGCTCGGGTGGCCAAAGCCAGGCTCGACAGGGCCTGGGCTCGCTCGATCGCCTCTGCCTGGGTGAAGTGCACGACGTAGATGGGCGCCTGGTGGGTCGTCAGCAGCTCCTCGAGGGTCTCGTGGATCGGCGTGGTGACGTAGCTGAACAGAAGGGGTACCGGGCGCTCGGTGGTGGCGATGATCGCGGTCCGGCGACCGGTACGTCGGACCAGGTCGGCCTCGAAGCGCGTCATGTCCCCGAGAGTCGCCGACATGAGGAGGAACTGGGTCCGGGGCAGCTCGAGCAACGGGACCTGCCAGGCCCAGCCGCGATCGGGCTCGGCGTAGAAGTGGAACTCGTCCATCACGACAAGTCCGACGTCGGCGCCCGCGCCTTCGCGAAGCGCCTGGTTGGCGAGCACCTCGGCGGTCGCGGTGATGATCGGCGCACCCGGGTTGACGGCGGCGTCGCCGGTGAGCATGCCGACGTTCTCCGGTCCGAAGATGTCGCAGAGGGCGAAGAACTTCTCCGAGACGAGGGCCTTGATCGGTGCGGTGTAGTAGCTCCGCCTGCCCTGCGCGAGCGCAGTGAAGTGAGCCCCGACGGCGACCAGGCTCTTGCCCGAGCCGGTGGGGGTCGCGAGGATCACGTTGGCGCCGTCGACGATCTCGATGAGGGCCTCGGTCTGCGCAGGATAAAGGGTCAGCGCCTGCTCGTCGGTCCACGCCTCGAAGGCGTCGTACAGCGCGTCCGGGGTCGGGTCGCCAGGGATGCGGCTGCTGAGGGACGGGGGTGCCGGCAGAGCCATGATGCGTCCCATCGTGCCTGAGCATCGGGAAAGGGACGAATGGCTCCCGATCACCACCGCGGGCCGAGCAACCCCCTTTCGGGCAAATGCCAGCGGGGTGTGAGACGTCTTAACGAGAGACACGGCTGCGCTGGGGTGGCTCAGCGAAAGTGTCGCCGGCGGCGCCTAGGCTCCCCGTCATGCGCCCCCGCATGGTCGAGCTCCTCACCGACGACCTCGTCCAGCACACGGTGGGCACCGACGCGTTCCTCCGCGGCAGGGACTACGCATCGGCGGGCAACGTGTCCGCTGTCGCTGTCAGTGACGTGGAGCGGTTCGTGGTGGCGACCGTGCAGGGCAACCGCCCGGCGCCCTACCAGACGATCGTGCGCATCGAGGAAGGGTCCGGCGGCAGGGTCAACGTGCGTGGCGTCTGCACGTGCCCGGTCGCGGTCTCCTGCAAGCACGTTGCGGCCGCGATGATCACGGCGCGCAGGGCCGCCTCGGTGGCGCAACCGACAACGCCTTCGTCTGCCGGCTGGGAGGAGCCGCTCAACGCGCTGGTCAGCGCGGAGGCCGAGCAGAGCCGGCCGGGCAGTCCGATGGCGCTGCAGTTCGAGGTGCTCGACGCTCCACGGCCCGGCACGCCTCCCCGGACCAGGTTCGCCTACTCCCGGGGCGAGCCCACGGCCCCCCGCAGGCGGACAAGGATTCGCCCGCTCGTGCCCGGTCGAAGCGGTGCGTGGGTGCGGACCGGCGTGTCCTGGCGCGACCTCGCCTACGACGTGTGGAACCCGCGGGTGCCTGCCCATCGGGAGGCGCTTCGGGAGCTCTACTCGGCGCATCGGTCCGGTTCCCACGGGTACTCGTACGCCGAGGTGGCGGTTTACCTCGACGAGTTCGGCAGCTCGCTGTGGTCACTGCTGTCGCAGGCCCGCGATGCGGGAGTGGCGTTCGTCCCCGCCAAGGCGACCCTCGGGCCGGTGGAGCTGGCCGCGAAGCCGGCCACGGTCGCGCTCGACCTGTCGCGCCCGACCGAGTCGGCACCGGCACGGCTGCGGCCCGTCGTGACGCTCGAGGGGGCCGCGGTCGCCGCCGATGCCGTGCAGCTTCTCGGCCGCCCGCCGCACGGCCTGCTGCTGGACTGGTCGACGTACACCGACGGCAGGAGTCACGGTCTGACGCTGGCGCCGCTGTCCGAGCCACTGTCCGAGGCGGTTGGCCAGCTGCTCTCGACCGGCCGGTCGATCTCGATCCCGGGGGAGGACCTGGCGCGGTTCCTCCGGGACTACTACCCGCGACTGCGGCGAAGCGTCACCGTTGTCTCCTCCGACGACAGCGTGGAGTTCCCGACCATCCGTCCCCCGAGACTTGCTTTGTCCGTGACCCACCTCCCGCAGCACCAGGTGGATCTCGACTGGTCCTTCACGTACGCCGTGGGTGGCTCGACCACGCGGATCGGGCTGAGCGACGCGAGCGCGCTTCCCGGACTGCGTGACCCGAAGGCGGAGCGGGCCGCGCTCGACTCGCTCGAGCTCCCGGACAACCGACTGCCACAGCTGCGCGCCATGGTGAACGGGTCGCGCCGCCTCGCGCCGTCGGTGCGGCTGGCCGGCCTCGACGCGGTGTACTTCATGAGCAAGCTGCTTCCCCTGCTGACCGCTGGTTCCGTCGTCGACGTCGAAGTGGTCGGGTCAGCGCCCGACTATCGGCAGTCCGAGAGCCCGCCCCTGGTTCGGGTTTCGGCGACCGAGGCGCCCGGCAGCTCCGACTGGTTCGACCTCGCCGTCACGGTCTCCGTCGACGACGAAGAGATCCCGTTCCAGAGCCTGTTCGCCGCGCTCGCACTGGGCGATACCCACCTGATTCTCGACAGCGGCACGTTCTTCAGCATCGAGCGACCGGAGTACGACGAGCTGCGGCGCCTGATCGACGAGGCGCGTGGCCTACAGGACAAGGAGTCCGACGGGCTACGGCTCAGCACCTACCAGGCGGGGCTGTGGGAGGACTTCACCCGGCTCGGAGTCGTCGAGGCGCAGAGCGAGCGCTGGGCGCGCACCGTCAAGGGGCTGCTCGACCTCGACCAGATCCCGCAGCCGGAGCTCCCGTCCGGTCTGCTCGCCACGCTGCGGCCCTACCAGCGGGAGGGGTATAGCTGGCTGAGCTTCCTGCGCGACCACGGCCTCGGCGGGATCCTCGCCGACGACATGGGACTCGGCAAGACCGTGCAGGCTCTTGCGTTGGTCAGCGCGGCCGTCGAGCAGGACCCGCTGGCCGCCCCCTTCCTCGTCGTGGCGCCGACCAGCGTCGTACACAACTGGGCCGTCGAGGCCGAGCGGTTCGCACCCGGCCTGGACGTCGTCTGCCTTGGCGAGACCGAGGCCCGTGGAGGCATGGGGCTCGCAGAACGGGTCAAAGGCGCGCACCTCGTCGTCACGTCATATGCCCTGTTCCGCATCGACTTTGACGCCTACGCCGCTGTGGCGTGGAGCGGCCTGGTCCTCGACGAGGCCCAGATCGTGAAGAACCACCAGGCCAAGACCTACCAGTGCGTACGCCGGCTCGAGGCGCCCTTCAAGCTGGCGATCACGGGCACGCCGCTCGAGAACAACTTGATGGACCTGTGGTCGCTGCTCTCGATCGTCGCGCCCGGCCTCTTTCCGAGCCCGCAGCGCTTCGCCGAGCTCTACCGCAAGCCCATCGAGCGCGGGACGGACCCGGAGCTGCTGGGCCGGCTGCGCCGTCGGATCCGGCCGTTGATGCTCCGGCGTACCAAGGAGCAGGTGGCTGCCGAGCTGCCGCCCAAGCAGGAGCAGGTGCTCGAGGTCACCCTCCAGCCGCGGCATCACAAGATCTACCAGACGCATCTGCAGCGCGAGCGGCAGAAGGTTCTCGGACTGATCGGTGACATGGACCGGAACCGCTTTGCGATCTTCCGCTCGTTGACCCTTCTTCGCCAGCTCAGCTTGGCGCCGTCGCTGGTCGACGCCGGGTACTCCAACGTCCGCTCGAGCAAGGTCGACGCGTTCTACGGTCAGCTCGACGAGGTGGTCCGCGAGGGGCATCGATCGCTCGTCTTCAGCCAGTTCACCGGCTTCCTGCGGCTGGTTCGGGAGCGGCTGGATGCGGAGGGAATCGGCTACTGCTACCTCGACGGCCGGACGCGCAAGCGGGCCGAGCAGGTCGATGCCTTCAAGCGTGGCGACGCTCCGGTCTTCCTGATCAGCCTGAAGGCGGGCGGATTCGGGCTGAACCTGACGGAGGCCGACTACTGCTTCGTCCTCGACCCGTGGTGGAACCCGGCGGTCGAGGCGCAGGCCGTAGACCGCGCGCACCGGATCGGCCAGGACAAAACCGTGATGGTGTACCGGCTGGTCGCCCTCGACACCATCGAGGAGAAGGTGATGGAGCTGAAGGCACGCAAGCAGGACCTCTTCGACAAGGTGATGGACGACGACGCGCTGCTGTCCGCGCCGTTGACCGCGGACGACGTCAAGGGGTTGCTCGGTCTCTAGCGTTCGGTCTGGGCCGGCCTCGCTCGAAGCGGCGCTCGCGTCGCCGTCGTGGATGATCAAGCCTGCCGTCCCCGGGCGTGGGCAGGGTCGTGCGATGGCTGTCCCTAGGGTTCGGTTGTGGACGGAACCGCTCTCGCCCTCGTGCTGACAGCAGCCCTGGTGCATGCTGTCTGGAACCTGGCGGCCAAGAACGTGCAGGGCAACGGGGCAGAGTTCGTGTTCCTCTACGTGACGGTGAGCAGTGCGGCCTGCCTGCCGCTTGCCGTCGGGTACGTCGTTATAGAAGGCCAGCGCCCGCAGTGGGTCTGGCTGACCGCTGCGCTGGTGACCGCTGCCTGCCATGTGCTCTACGGGACAGCGCTCCAGCACGGCTACACGGTGGGCGACCTCACGGTCGTCTATCCGGTGGCGCGCGGCTCCGGGCCGCTGATCACCGTGCTGGTCGCCGTGGTCCTGTTGGGGGAGCGGCCCGGGGTCCTCGGCCTGGTCGGTGCGCTGCTCATCGTTGCTGGCGTGTTCGTCGTCGGGACGGCGGGTCGAGGACGCGCCGGGCGTGCGGCCCGCCGGCGCGGGGTTGTCTGGGGGCTCCTCACGGGTTGCACGATCGCGGCCTACACGCTGTGGGACAACCACTCCGTCAACGCTCTGGCTGTTCCGCCGCTCCCCTACTTCGCCGTGGCGGTCGTCTTCCAGAGTGCGATCCTGGCGCCGTACGCCGTACGCCGGCCCACCACGGCCGAGATCTGGCGACGGCACCGCCGCGAGGTCCTGACCGTCGGGATCCTCTCGCCGGTTGCCTACTTGCTTGTCCTGTACGCGATGCAGCGGGCACCGGTGAGCCTGGTGGCGCCGGCGCGCGAGCTCAGCATCGTGTTCGGTGGACTCGGCGCCTGGCTCCTCTACCACGAGCCCAATCCGGTGCGCCGCCTGGTCGGGTCGCTCATCGTACTGGCTGGCATCGCCAGCATTGCCCTCTCGTAGGATTCCCGAAGTCGCCGAGTCGCGGAGGTGAGGGTGACAGCGGCGGCCAGGCCGTCGGCCATTGGGTTGGAGCCTCCCGGCGTGCGAGGCTGAACTCGACACTGACGCTCATCGTGCGGAGGAAGCGTGCAAGAAGTGCCGCGTCACTGGAACCCGGCCGAGGTGGCCGCTCCGGTCGGAAAGTACAGCCACCTGGCTGAGGTGCCGCCGGGGCACCGGCTGCTCTTCATCTCGGGTCAGGTGGGCAACACGCCCGATGGGCGCCTGGTCGGGCCGGATGCGTCGGCGCAGACCCAACAGGCCCTGGTGAACATCGAAACCCTGCTGACGTCCGAAGGAGCCACCCCGGCGAACATCCTCCGGCTGCAGAGCTTCGTCGCCGGAAAGTTCAACCTGGATGGCTTCCGGCAGGGACTGTCGGCCACGTACGAGCGCTGGTTCCCCGACGGTCAGGGCGGGTATCCAGGTCATTCGCTGCTGGTCGTGCAGGCTCTCGCTGGTCCGGACATCTGGGTCGAGATCGAAGGCTGGTTCACGCTGCCACCTCACGCCGCGTCATCGCAAGGAGTCTGAGATGTCGACCCGAGTGCACACCGAGATCGACTCGACGGACCCGTTCGAGCGCGGTCGACAACGGGGCGTCCAGGTGGCAGCCAGGCTGCGGGAGACCTGGCCGATCTACCAGTCCCTGTTCGCGGTCACGGCGCGCGATGCCGGGCGCTCGCCCGTCGACGTACCCGCGACCGCAGAGTCGTGCCTGGACGCCGTCTCGACGTGGTCGCCGGAGCTTCTGCGTGAGCTCGAGGGAGTCGCAGCCGGCTCCGGGTTCGGCCTCACCACGGTGATGGCCCTGAACGCGCGGACGGAGGTGCTGGCACAGGCACGGAGCGCGGGGGCGACGGAGTGCTCCACGCTCGTCCAGCTGCACGGCGGCGACGGTTCGCCGATCGGCGCACAGACGTGGGACTGGCACGAAGAGCTGGCCGGCGGTTGGCACCTGCACACCGTGCGCGGTGACGATCACACTTTCGTCGGGCTCACCGAGTACGGCATGCTGGCCAAGATCGGCGTCAACGACGCGGGCCTCGGTGTGCACCTGAACCTGCTGCGGCACGCGAGCGATGCCCGCGGCAGGTACGACAACCAGCGGGCCAGGCCCGCGGGCGGCGTCCCGGTTCACCTACTTGCGCGTCAGATCCTCGGCCGCGCGGCGAGCGTTGCGGAGGCCGTCGAGCATGCCCGTTCGGCAGCCGTCTGCGCGTCGAGTGTCATCACGGTTGTCTCCCGCGAGGAGGCGGTCTGCGTCGAGATCAGCCCGGCGGGAGTCGGGCTCGTGGAGCCGTCCGACGGATGGCTCGTGCACACGAACCACTTCCTCGAGCCTCGGCTGGCGGCCGGGGAGCGGGTGACAGAGGAGGTCACGACGACGTTCGAGCGCGAGGACCTGCTGCGCTCGCGGGTCAAGGCGGTCGCGGCACCCTTGGAGGTCGAGGAGCTGGCCGCTCTGCTCTGCGCCCATGACGAGGACGGGGTCCCCGTCTGTCGCCATCCGGATGGCGAAGCCACTCTGGGCTACCGCGGCTCGACGCTCGCCACGGTCAGCCTCGATCCACTCCGCTGCGCTGCGGGGATCTCAGCAGGCGGGCCATGTCGACGTACCGAAGTCACGACGCTTGCGGCCCGCCCCTGACGTAGCAGCAGCGCTCAGCAGCTCCCAACTCGGCTGAGCACGGAGCAGCCTGCCGTGCGAATCCAGCTTGAACGATCGGCTCCTCCTTGACCGAATGCGCTTTTTGGTCCGCCAGGTCCGGCGGCGATGGCGGCGTAGACTGCCAGCCAGGCGGGATCGACGAGGGAGGGCCAACGATATGAACCTCAAGGCGCTGGTGAGCGCCACGGCGGTGCTGGCAACCCTGACCGTCGCCGGCTGCGGCAGCGCCGTTGACATCTCGGCTGGCCGGAGCGGAGCCGTGGTCCTGACGAAGGACAACTTCGCGTCGACCATGTCCACCGCGAGCAGCCGGGCCGGTTCGGTGCACATCTCGGGTGTTTTCAGGGTGCAGGGTCAGGCGTTGACGCTCAGGGCCGACGAGTCGATGGGTGGCACGTCCTTCAAGGACGCTCAGGCGACGATGACGATGACGCTCCCGGGTAAGGGTGCCGTCGAGCTCCGGCTCGTGGGCGGCGTCCTCTACATCCACGGACCACAGCTCGGCCTGAGCCAGCAGGCAGGCAGGCCGTGGGTCAAGGTGGACCTGACGGACCCGACCAACCCCCTCGGACAGATGTTCAGCAAGATCACCGACAACATGGACCCGTCGAAGCTGGCCGACGCGTTCAAGTCCATCACGAAGCTGAGCAGGGTCGGCCCCGAGAACATCGACGGCCTCCAGTCGACCCACTATCGCGTCTCGGTCGACACCTCCAGGCTCGGGTCGCTGCTAGGTCTCCCCGCGGGCGGCCCATCCGCGGCGTTGCCGAAGACGCTGACGTACAACGTGTGGGTCGATGCGGACAACCGGCCGGTCCAGCTGAGCATGATCAACCCCCACTTCACCATTCAGCTCCAGTTCTCCAGGTGGGGAGAGCAGGTCCACGTGGTGGCCCCGCCGGCATCGCAGGTGAGCGAGATCAGCATCTGACCCCTCCCCTTTCCCTTCCCCCGCGAATTGCGGGAAAGTGCCCCACCCGGAGTCCCCCCCGAGGTGCACATTACCGCAA
>JAWWPG010000032.1:0-5795 GCA_033850885.1 Nocardioidaceae bacterium | reverse complement strand
GGCGCTCGCGGTTCGGCTACGCGCGACGCTATGGACCTGTATCCCGTGCGGCTTGACGGCGTGACGCCCGTTTCGGTTACTGGGGTATGGAGAGTCTTGAACGGGTGCCGGCCGTCTCCGGCGTGATCGTTCCTGTTGAGCCGTCGCTGCGTCTGGCGGTGGCTGCGTATCTGGCCCGGTTCAAAGGCCAGTCGCGCGTGCACGCCGAGTCTGACCTTCGTGGCTACCTCGGCTGGTGCACCGACCGGAGTCTCGACCCGCTACTCTGGGCAACGCAGCGATGAGCGACGCCCCTTCTCAAACGGCAGTGGTCTTATGACGACGCCGGTAGCCAAAAGTCTGGCGCGCCGTGCCAGTGGCTATCGACGGGGACTGCTGAAACCATGCGGCTATGACCGCAGCGCCCGTCGTGCTGGTGACTGGTGTGCCCGGCGCGGGCAAGTCGACCCTCGCCGCTCAGTTGGCTACCGCGCTGAGTGCGGGGTTTCTGTCGCTCGATGAGGTCAAGGAGTCGCTATACGCTGAGGGTGTCCACATGCGCGAACTGGGCGCGCTGAGACTTGCAGCGGAGCACGAGTTGGCTCAACAGATAGCAGCGGAGTCTCGCGCTGTCGTGGTCGACATCTGGGTGGCTCCTGGCCGCGATGAGCAGCGGACTGCACACTGGGTCGGCTTGCTCGGAAGGCCCGCGGTGGAGGTGCTGTGCCGCATCCCAGGCGCAGTGGCGGTCGATCGCTACCGCTCTAGGCGCCGGAGCGGCCCGCATCTGCCGCCGGACGACGACACGGTCCGACGCATCGAGGCTGCCGCCGTTGCGATCGCTCCGTTGGGGCTGGGTGCGACGATCGAGGTGGAGACGCTCGGCGCCGTCGACGTAGGACGACTGGCCGGACAGATCGTCACCATTCTGGGAGCGGACAAGGCGACTGGCCCTGACTCGATCGATCCGCCAAGCACCTTGCCTGACTGCAATCGTGGATCCCATCCCGATCGCGGCGTCGCTGGTATGCGGCGAGCCAGTCCCAAGAGGCGGATTCGGGTCTGGATGACCCGCAGGGTGGAGCGGATCGCCCCGATGTCCCCTGCCATGGTCTGGGGCCACAGCGAGGACTGCAGCGCATCCAGCCGATCTCCCTCAACGGCTCGTAGAGTGTCGATGTTCTCGGCCTGGCGCTTCGACAGCGCCTTGGAGACGGCACGGTAAGCCGATCCCCGGTTCGTGAACCCGGCCTGGTGCGCGATCTCGTCATAACGAGAGACCCTGACCAAGCAACTCGACAGCATGTCCTCGCTTCACGCGAGCGTTGGCAAGTGATGCCTCCTCCTCCCAGGAGACCATCACTAACAAGCCGCTTGTCTCTGCGAAGCAGTCCCGCACGGCACGAGGGGTGGGCCGGTTGCGGTTCGAGAATCCCGGCGAGCCGGGACAGTTGCCCCTCGTCGGCGGGACAGACTGCCCGGCAGGTTCTCCTCGATCGGTGGTCGATCAATCGGGACAGGGAGGGAGAACAGAATGTGGAAGAAACGTGAGATTGTCGTTGCGGTCACCTGTCTGGTGTTGGGCTCGGCCGGCCAGTTGGCGCAGTATCTGGTCACCCCGCTGGGCAGCGAGGAGGCATCAGCGGCCAGCAATGTGGCAAAGGCAGTGGCCCATCCGACGGCGATGCAGTCGGCCGCCTGGCTGGATCTGACCATCCTGTTCTTTCTGCCGGCTCTGGTGGTCGTGGCATCTCTGGCTGGAGCCCGGACGACTCCTCTTGGCTGGGTTGCCTCGGTCGTGGCGATCGGAACCACGGTGCCTGGAATCGCGTACGTGTTGGCGCCTGATGTGCTGTACGTCGGCGCGATCCACGGGGACGTGACTGCCCGAACCATCACGGCGTACAACAATTCGGGGGTCGTCACGGCCGCCACCATCGTGTTCCTGATCGGGCACGTACTGGGGATGGTCCTCCTCGGGGTCGCGCTGTGGCGGGTGGGTTCGGTCCCGCGGTGGGCCGCGGTGTGCCTGGCCGTGAGCCCCTGCCTGGAGATCGGCAGCGCCGCCGTGGATGTCCGGCCATTGGGCGTGATCGCCTACCTGCTGCTGATGGCCGCATTCGGTGCCTGCGCCGCAGCTGTCGCCCGTCCGAGGACCGCGACAATCCCAGCTCCGGCCACGGTCTCGGCTCGGACTTGATGTCGGGTGGGGGCAGACAGGAACGCCGTCGGGCCGAGATAATCGGTTTTCATGGGACGCTCGGCCGGGCTGAGGGACTTGGTGGCCCGCGCTGCGCTGAGCCTGTCGCTCGCGTTCGCGGCGGCCGGACTGCTGGCCGCTGTCCTGCTCCGGCCGACGCCGACCGACCTGCTGCTTGCGGTGATGGCTGCGCTCGTCCTGCCGGTCACCCTGGTGGGCGTGGCCGCGGTCCGGGCGAAGACGGGCGGGGCGCCGGGCTGGCTGCTGCTGAGCGCCGGAGTTGCGTTGCCGCTTGCGAGCGCCGCATACATCTACGCCGGAGCTGGGTTCGCCAAAGGCCTTCCGGGCGCCAGCTGGGCCGGTTGGCTGGACGGCTGGCCCTGGATACCCGCAGTGGTCCTGGTCCCCACCATCGGCGTCCTGCTCTTCCCCGACGGTCGGCTCCCGTCGCACCGATGGCTAACGGTCCTGGTCCTCGATGTCCTGGTCGTCCTGTGCCTGCTCCTGTGGACCGTCTTCGGGGCCGACCTGATCGACTTCCCGAACCGCCCCAACCCGACAGCTCTGCCCGGCGCAGCCGGTCGGGCCATGTCCGCGGTGTTCGTGGCGATCGCGTTCGTCGCGCCTCTGACCACCGTCTCGGCGATAGCCGTGACCTTGCGCTGGCGACGGCACCGCGGCACCCGAATGGGAGGTGGTCTGGCTCTGGTAGTGCCGACTGCCTGGGCTTGTGCCTTTTCCTGGTGGGGCTGCATCTTGGTCACCTCGACGCTCGGGGATAGCGACAGCGTGGTGGCCGCGCCCTTCGAGTCAGCCGGGATGCTCGCGGTCGCGATCGCTTGCTGGATCGGGATCCGCCGCTACGGCCTTCTCGATGTGCGTGTCGTCCTCGGTCGGGTCGCGCTCTACACGCTGTTGACGGCGGCTGTGGTCGTGGTCTACCTGATCATCGCTGCCGTCGTCGGCATCGTCGCCACGTCGGCGGCTGGACCGGTCGGCGCCGTCGTTGCCTTGCTCGTGGCCCTCCCGCTGCGGGAGACGCTGCAACGACAGGTGAACCGGCTCGTGTTCGGCGACCGCGACGACCCGGGTCGGGCCATCGACCGGCTGGGACAGCGGCTGACGGATGCGGCCGACACCGAGCAGGTCCTCGACGCCGTGGCCGTCGTGGTTCGCGACTCGTTGCGTCTGACCGCTGTGCAGGTCGACGTCCACGGCACACGAGTCGCAGCAGCCGGCGCCACTTTCGCGTCAGACGATGCTGAGGCTCCGGAGCCCGATGGCGAGCGGGTCGAGCTACCGCTGATGTTCGCCGGTGAACGGATCGGCCGACTGGTCGCCCACGCCGGTCCGGACCGAGTGCTCACGGTGGCGGAGCGCCGGCTACTGGCCGACCTGTCCCGACAAGTGGCGTCCGCGGCCCGCGCGGTGTCGCTGACGCGCGATCTCGCGCGCTCCCACGAGCGACTGGTGGCGGCCACCGAGGAGGAACGACGTCGGCTGCGGCGCGATCTGCACGATGGGTTGGGACCGACGCTCGCCGGAGTCGTCCTGGGCTTGCACCGGACTCGTCAGCGCCTGGCGGTCGACCCAGCTGTGGCCCAGACCCAACTGGACGACCTGGCGCGTCAGGTGCAGGAAGCGGTCGCTGATGTACGACGCCTGGTCTATGGCTTGCGGCCGCCGGCGGTGGACGATCTCGGCCTCGTTGGTGCGATCAAGGAACAGGCACAAGTGATGGGCGGGGTGGAGGTCCACGGCGTCGTGGACGGCGACCTGCCGGCGGCGGTGGAGGTCGCGGCGTACAGGATCGCCTTGGAGGCCATGACGAACTCAGTTCGCCACGGCGGCGGTCGCTGGTGTCGGGTGGCTTTGGAGCTGAACGGTGCCCTGCATGTGGTAGTCGAGGACGATGGGATCGGGCTGCCGGAGCAATTCCGGGCAGGCGTCGGGCTCACTTCCATGCGGGAACGGGCGTCCGAGCTCGGGGGGACCTGTTCCATCACCCGACGAAACCCCACGGGGACAACGGTTCTGGCCGTCCTGCCTGTGACGTCGCCGGCATGATGGCCGAACGGAGCCACGGCACCACGATCGAGCGTTCGGCGATCCGCGTCGTCGTGGCTGACGACCACCCCGTTTTTCGCTCCGGCTTGCGGACGATGGTCGAGGAGGCTCCAGACCTCGAATTGGTCGGCGAGGCTCGCGACGGCCAAGAGGCACTCGATCTGTGCCGGGCATCGCCGCCGGACGTAGTGCTGATGGATCTGCGGATGCCCAACACGAGCGGCGTCGCCGCCACAGCGGCCCTGTCCGAGGAGCTGCCCAGCGTCCGGGTGCTGATGCTGACCATGCTGCAAGACGACACGTCCCTCGTCGCCGCTCTGCGCGCCGGCGCCCGCGGCTATGTCCTGAAAGGCGCTGCGCCAGAAGAGATCCTGCGAGCGGTCCGAGCCGTCGCCGCCGGACAGGCCATCTTCGACCTCGAACTGGCCGATCGTCTTCCCGCGCTGGTGACCCGAGGGCGACGGCCATACCCGTTCCCGGAGCTGAGCCGTCGCGAACGCGATGTCCTAGAGCTGTTGGCTGCCGGCCACTCCAACGTCACCATCGCTGCCGAGCTTGGGCTGTCAGAAAAAACCGTGAGGAACAACGTATCCGCAATCCTCGTCAAGATGAGGGCGGCCGACCGGCCAGCCGCCATCATCCGAGCTCGGGAAGCCGGGATCGCTGCACCGCCAAGGGACGCCCAGTCACTCGAATGACTCGCAGCTCTTGGCGACCGGACCGACGTCGCGGACACCCCCCACGTCACCGACGCCTCCTAACCCTGGACCTTGGAGAGTAGTGATCTCTCGCAGCGGAAATGGCCGAACGTCGGCCCGCTTGCCCTGTTGTAGTTCGGGGCATCGCGGACCATGGCCCACTCCAACCCAACCGCGAACAGTACGGCACACCGACTGGATCCGGACGAAGTCCGAACTTAGTCCGCATTACATCCCGATCCAGCCAACAATGTCCATCAACTGCCCATGAACAATGAGCGATCCGTGCATCCCAAAGCCGCAGGTCATGGCACGTTTTCTCAGGTCACAAGCGGATCATTGGACGAGAACGATCCGGGGGAGCGCCGCGAGAGGATGCGGCGATACCTCGCCTCCCTCAATCTCGGCAACCCCTCCGACCACACGAAACTCATGGGCGTCTATAGCGACCTGGTTCAGAACATCGCGCGCAGAATGAGTGGGCATGGCTTCGATGCCGACGCCTATCGGGACCGATGGGTCCAGACCTTGAAGGTGGCAGGCTTCGAATTGAACCGTGGAGCTACCTCGTCTCAGATCCTTCGCGTCCGGCAACGCTCGGCCTAACCGCCGATGCTCTCGCAGCCCTGACCGACCCATCGGCGATCCTCGACCACCTCAGCCGGCTCGGCGACAACAACTTCCGGCCCACGTCAAGGATCTCGGCTAACCGACCTCGCCGCGTGGGCCGCTCAGGTTGCGGCGAGCCGCTGCCCGGTGAGCCGGGCGAGTGCCTGCACGGCGGTCAGGCTCGCCGCGCTGGGCTTCGTCGACGAGAACAGGTAGACGGCGTCGAGGACTGTCCCGTACCG